>JANNQS010000073.1:0-2967 GCA_031400875.1 Planctomycetota bacterium
GGGTCGAGGGATCTGGAAACCAGGCAGGTCCATGGCGTTTTCTCCGTGCGGGGAGAATGCCCCCGCATCCGCACGACCGCGCTGGGGTCCGAACGGTTGCAGGTGAAACCGAAAAAAGGCGCAGCGAAGAGGGTCAGCTTCCGGCTCGGTTGCCTTTCACGGTCGCTGCGCCCCGGCCAGGACCCCGAAGCTCGCGCCCCGGTCCCCGAGCTTGACCTGGAGGCCCGGACGCGGATCCTTCAGCGCATGGCTTCCCAGACTCCCGTCGCAGCCACGCTGCCCGGCCCTGCCGCGGATCGCTTCTGGTCGAGGACGCTCCAGGTCACGGCCTGGTCCGTGGCGCTCGGCATTGGCCTCGAGGCCGCGCAGCTCGTGCTGCTCCTCCTGCAGGACAAGATGCCGGCTGGTGCGCGCGTCGTGGCCGACACCTGCGGCAAGGTGACGTGGTCCTTCTGCGTGTGCCTCGGGATCTCGTGCGGGCTGGCGGCCGGTCGCGCGCGGCCCCAGGCGATGGCGCTGCTGGGGCTGCTCACCGCGCCGGCCGGGTTCGCGGTTGCGCGCTCCGTGCACAAGAGCGTCGGCTCGGCGCTGCAGGTCGCGCCGGGCGCGGCCGAAGCGCTCTCGCCGTTCCTCCTGGCGGGCATCAAGGCGGTCGAGTACGGCATCTTCGGCCTGATCGTGGCGCGGCTCTCGACCCGGCCCGTGATCTCGCTGCGCAACCACATCCTGGCCGGCTTCGCGATCGGCGTCGTCTTCGGCATCCTCGTCATGGTGCTGTTGAAGCGCGCGCAGCCGAACCTGGGCGCGCTGGATCTGACGGGCAAGACGATCCCCGAGTTCCTGTTCCCGGCCGGTTGTGCGGCCGTCGTGTACGTCACGGAACGCGCCGGTCGTCTGGCGCGGGGCGTGATCTGACGCGCGGGTGATCGACCGCGTCCACCTCCTGTGGCCCGAGCCGCGCGCGCTCGAGCGGCGCTCCGGGATCTTCCGGGGCGCGCTGCCGTGGAGCGTCGATGCGGGGCCGTTCGATCCGGCGATCACGCGTGCCCAGCGCGCCACGGCGGACGCGACCGTGCGCTGTGCGCGCGACGCGTCGCTTGGCGCCGGGGCGTACCGACTGGTCGTGGATCCGTCCGCAGCGCGCGTCGCCGCGGCGGACGACGCCGGGGCGCGCCACGCGCTGGCGACGTTCGCCCAGCTCGCCGAGCTGCACGCGGAGACGCGGACGGGCACGGGCTCGATCGCGATCCCCGCGCTGGCGATCGACGACCGGCCCGGGTTCGCGACGCGTGGCGTGCTGCTGGACGTGTCGCGCTCGCGCATCCCGCGCACGGCCGAGCTCGATGCGCTGGCCGGTCGCCTCGCGGCCTGGAAGGTCGATCACCTGCAGCTCTACGTCGAGCACGCGTTTGCGTACGCCGGGCACGACGAGGTCTGGCGCAACGCCAGCCCGTTGACGCCGGCCGAAGTGCGCGCGTTCGACGATCGCTGTGCGCGACTCGGCATCGAGCTGGCGCCGAACCAGCAGAGCTTCGGGCACTTCCACCGTTGGCTGAAGCACGCGCGCTACCGCGACCTGGCCGAGGTCCCCGAGGGTGTCGACCACGCCTTCAGCCTCGACCGCGAGCCCTACTCGCTCGACCTCTCGAACCCGCGCGCGATCGCGTTGCTCGAGGACCTCTACGACCAGCTCCTGCCCTGCTTCCGCTCGCGGCGCTTCAACGTCGGGCTGGACGAGACGTTCGACCTGGGACGTGGCCGCTCAGGAGCCGCGTGCGCCGAGCGCGGCGTCGAGCGCGTCTACCTGGAGCACCTGCGCCGCGTGCACGCGCTCGTCACGGCGCGCGGGCACCAGATGCAGTTCTGGGGCGACGTCGTGCTGCAGCGGCCCGAGCTCGTGCCCGAGCTGCCGCGCGACCTCGTCGCCTTGGAGTGGGGCTACGACGCGGGGCACCCGTTCGGCGAGCACGTCGGTCACTTCCAGACGAGCGGCCTGGAGTTCTGGGTGTGCCCGGGCACTTCGAGCTGGCAGAGCTTCGCGGGGCGCGCGCACAACGCGCTGGCGAACCTGCGAGAAGCCGCGCTGCACGGCGCGCGCGCCGGCGCGAGCGGATACCTGGCGACGGACTGGGGCGACCGCGGCCACCACCAGCCGCACTGCGTGCGCGACTGGGGCCTGTTCGCGGCCGCGGGGTTGGCCTGGAACCCGGACGCGACGCTCGACGAGGCGCGCCTCGCGCCGCTGCTCGACGCGCACGTCTACGCGGACGACGCCGGCGAGCTCGGGAGCGCCGCGCTCGAGCTGGCGAACGCCTACCGCGCGACCGGATCGCCGGCGACGAACGGCTCGGCGCTGTTTTTCCTGGTCGCGTTCGCCCCCGACGCGTTCCCCCACGCACGCACGCCGGACCTGACGCGCGCCGGCCTCGAGAGCGCGCGGCACGTCGTGGAGCAGGCTGCGTCACGACTCGAGCGCGCGCGCAGCCGCCGCCTCGATGCGGCGCAGGTCGTGGGCGAGCTGCGCTGGGTCGCGAGCGCGCAGACGCTGGCCGCCGACCTCGGCCTCGCGCGCCTCGAAGCCGGCGCCGGCGTGCCGCTCGCGGGCTTGCCGGCGCGCGCCCGCGCGGAGCTGGCCGAACGTTTCCGTCTGCTCGAGGACGAGCACGCACGCCTGTGGCTCGTGCGCGACCGCCCCGGCGGTCTCGGCGAATCGCTGCGCTGGTTCCGACGCGTCCGCGCCGGGCTCGAGGGCTAGAGCGCGACCGCTCGACGCGCAGCGCAGCTCAGCCTGGGCCCGGGATCCAGCGCCAGGGTGTCGATACGGTGCCAGGGACGACTCCGACACCTTCGAACTGAGACCTCGGCGCCGAGCGAAGGTGGGGGTTGGGTGGCCGGGGCCCCCGGGGCACCCTCGAGCGGGGGGCCGGGCGGGGGGCGGGGGGGGGGGGGGGGGGGGGGGGGGGGGTG
>JANNQS010000074.1:0-12913 GCA_031400875.1 Planctomycetota bacterium
TGCGCCAGGTTGCTCGCGCAGCGCAGCTCGTAGAGCGGACGCCAGCCGGCGCCGGTGACGAGGTACTCGACGTCGAGACGCGACGCGCCGTCGCCTTCCAGGCTGACGAGCACGTCCTGCACGGGCACGGATCCACCGGCCTGCAGCCGCCCGAGCTCGCGCTCGAGCTCCTGCACGACGCGCTCCTTGGCCGCGACCTGCACCTGGGCATCGCGCACGGCGGCGCGCACGTCGGCCAGCTTCTTCGCGGCGAACGTCCAGCTGGCTTCCCAGGCCTCGATCGACGGACGCCCGTTGCGCACGTCGTCGCGCTGCGCGCTCTGCTGCACCTCCATCAACCCGCCGAGGTGCTTCGCGAGCCCGTCCGCGACAACGGCCGCGTCGTTGGCGACGCGCAGGTCGGCGCGCGCGGCCTCCAGGCGCTGGCGCAACGCTTCGACGCGCTCGCTGGGCGCCGCTTCCTGCGTGCGCGGCCGCACTTCGACGGACACGATCGCGCCCTTGTCGCTGCGCACGCGGATCGTGGCCGGATCGAGCGTGAACGGCAATCCGCGCAGCACGTAGCTGCCCGAGCCGCTCACCGGCCCGGCGCGGTGCACGAGCGCTGTGTGCGCGTAGACGGTGACGTCCTCGATGCGGGTCTCGAGCGGGATCGGATCGGCGGCCAGCGCCGCGAGCAGCAGGGCGAACGACATGTGGATCTCCAGCAACGGGACTCGGTGCATCCTGGCACCTGCCGCGGTCTTGATCCAACGGCGCGATCGCCCGCGGTGTTGGCGGAAGCTGGTTTCCCGCGAGTCGTCGGATCAGCGCGGTGCGGCCAGCGCCGCTTCGACCGCCGGCCGCAGCCATCCGGCGACGAGCGCCTGCCCGCGAACGTCGATGTGGAATTCGTCCCAATACGGCCGCTTTTCGCCAGCGCGCGCCATCTCGCGCAGTGGCTCGCGCAGGTCGACGACCGCGACTCCGCGCTCGCGCAGGGTCGCCAGCAGGTGGTCAGCCAGCCGGTCAACGATGGCCAGATCGTTCTCGCTCAGCCCCAGGGCGGCCAAGTCCGCCGCGCGCGCCGGCTCCAGGTCCGTCCAGGGCAGGCAGTACGCCGTCGGCAAGTACGCGAAGATCCAGTCGACGTTGCGCTGCGCACAGAGTTCCTGGATCTCGGAGCACGTCGCCGCAGCGGCGGAGAGCGAGCGCTCGACCTCGTCCGGAAAGCGCTGGAAGTAGAGCGCTTCGTACAGGACCTGCGTCAGCTCGGGCGCGTGCACGCCATCCAGCTTGCGCAACCCGTCCCAGTACTCGCGCGTGCGCCGCGGCTGCACCGTGTGCTGGAACATGTGGTGCACCAGCAGCACCTCGACGAAGTCGTTGCCGCCGTAGCACAGCGTCACGACGACGTCGGGGCCGAGCAGCAGTGCGCGCTCGATCGACGCCAGGTAGTGGTAGAAGGAGTAGTTCTGTACGCCGGCGTTGAGCACTTCGACGCTCTTGCCCGGCCGCGAGGCCGCGAGCAACGCCTCGAGCTGGTTCGGCCACGACTCGGAGTTCTCACCGATGCCGTCCGTGTGCGAGTCGCCCGTCGCCAGCACGAACACGTCCGGCCGCGTGCGAGGTGTGTCGTGATCCTCGCGGTAGCCGTCGTCGTTCGTGCGGCGCACGTACGCACCACCGTCGTGCTGCGGGAACGGGATGCGCTCCTCGAGGTGCGGCTTGTAGCGGAAGTACTGCACCGGATCCCACTGCATGTACGGGCCGAGCGGGAAGATGCGGAACACCGTCGCTTCGTCGATTGTCTCGCGCGGCAAGCTGGCGAGCCCGGGGCGCAGCGTGAACGGACCGAGACCGCGCGGCGCGACCTGGCGCTCGAGCAGCACGAGCTCGACCTGCGCGCTCTGGTCGACGATGTCGATGCTGCCGGCCGCGCGCGACCGCAGGACGAGCCACGCCGCACCGAGCGCGACGAGCGTGCTCGACAGCGCGAGCAGGACCTTCTGATGGGCGGGACGCAACGGTGAGCTTGCACAGGTTCGCTACGGCGGCCTAGCTTGGGAAGAGCGTGCACGTTTCCCCGCGACGATCGGCGATCACGGCGCTCTTCCTGGCGGCGTCCCTCCTGGCGACGTCGTCCGCCTGCGGTGACCGTGCTCCGGCTGGCGAAGGCCAGCTCGTCGCCGGGCTGCGCGACGGACCGTGGACCCTGCGGCGCGCCGACGGTTCCGTGTCGATGCGCGGACCGTTCGCGGCCGGCGAGCGCGAAGGCACGTGGGAGTCGCTTGGCCCGAACGGCCGGCTGCTCACGACGACGACCTGGCACACGGGCCGCGAGCACGGCCCCTGGATCGAATGGTCGCCTGACGGCACGACGCCGCTCGTCGAGGGCGCGTACGAGAACGGGCAGCGGGTCGGACGCTGGACCGCGCGTCATCCGTCCGGCGCGCTGAAGCTCATCGTCGACATGGACGGCGGCGTGCCCGACGGCTCGTACATGGAGTACGACGCGGAAGGCCGCCTGACCCGTCACGGCTCGACGCGCGCGGGCCTGGCCGAGGGTGCCTGGGGCGAGACCTACGCCGACGGCACGCAGCGCAGCGAATCGTCGTACCGCGGCGGCTTGCGCCACGGCCGTTGGCGGCAGTGGCACGAGAACCACCACGCTGCCGCAGAGGGCGCGTTCGTGGACGACGAGCGCGACGGCGAGTGGACCGAGTGGTACGCGAACGGCGCCGTGCAATCGCGCGCGACCTGGAAGCGCGGCCGGATCGAAGGCCTCTCCACCACGTTCCACGACAACGGCCAGCGCGCAACCGAGGGCTCGTACGAGAACGGCCAGCGCGAGAGCGAATGGCGCGAGTGGAACCGCGACGGGAAGCTGCTCTCGATGTCGCTCTATCGCAACGGCAAGCGCAACGGCACCGGGATGGCCTGGTACACGAACGGCCAGCTCCAGCGCGAGATGACGCTCGCCGACGACGAGCCAACCGGACCGCAGCGCGCCTGGTGGCCGAACGGCACGCTGAAGGAAGCCGGCTCGGTGACCGGCGGCAAGCGCCAGGGTGTCTGGCAAGCATGGCTCGAGACGGGCGAGCCCGACGAAGCCCAATCGGGCACGTACGTCGACGGCCAGAAGCAGTAGACAAGGGTGTCAGACACCTTGCACCACCGTCGAGCGCGCAGGGTGGTGCAAGGTGTCTGACACCGCTGTCTACCGCGCCCTGGCTTGCGCAGACAGCGGTCTCAGTGCACGGCCGCGTCCGCACCCGTGTCGAGCGTGTCGAGGAAGCTGCGCTTCGTCTGCGTGCCCGACTTGCCGAAGATCTGGCCGACGTTCTTCAAGCCGAGCTTGACGTCGTCGAGCATGCCGTAGCCCGACACGACCGCGTGCTGGTACCACAGGAACCCGAGCAGCGTGAAGTCGAACGCCGGGTTGCGCGGCATGCGGATCAGCTGGCGCACGAGCGCCTCGCCGCCCGGCACGTACACGACGACGTTGAACAGCTTCTGCAGGTTGACGACCTCGCGCAGGTCGTCGCGCTTCATCATCGAGTCGTTCTGGATCGACGGACCGATGTCGCGCTCCAGGTCGACGCGCCCGAGCGCGAAGTCCTCGCGTCCCAGCACGGTCGACTTGAACGGGCGGTAGATCAGCACGGTGCAGCCGTTGGGCTTGATCTTCTTGTTCACCCGCGCCGTCTCGAACATGTCTTCCAGCGTCTCGGCCGGAGAACCCATGATGTTGTTCGTGCGGTACGTGATCTTGTGCTTCCGCAGGAGCTTCGGGATCGAGTAGACGATCTCGTCCGTGTAGCCCTTCTTGTAGACCTCGAGGCGCACGCGCTCGGAGCCCGACTCGAGGCCGAACTGCACGCTGATGCAACCGGCCCGCTTGAGCGCGATGATGTCGCTCTCCTTCAGGTAGTTGATGTTGATGTTGCAGGCGAAGGGCAGCCCGACGCGCTTGGGCCACTTCTCGGCGAACTCCTCGACCCACCCGCGCGTCATGTTCAGCGCCGCGTCGCCGAAGTTCACCATCCGGAACCCGGGGTAGCGCGCGAGGATGTCGTTCATCTCCTCGCACACGTAGTCGACCGACTTCTGGCGATTGAACTTCTCGCCGCGCCGTCCGGACACCCAGTCCTTCTTCATCAGCCCGACCGAGCAGTACGTGCACGAGTTCTGGCAGCCGCGGCTGACGTGCACCTGCATCACGCGCTTCTGGCGCAGGAACGGGTACTTGTAGAACACGTCGACGTCGGGGAACGGCAGCGTGTCGAGGTCCTGCACGACCGGCCGGATGTGGTTCTGTACGCCGACGCCGTCCGGCCCGAGCCAGCCGACGTTCGGGATGTCCTCGATCGAGCGGTTTGCTTCCCACGCGTTGACGAGGTCGAGCACGGCGTACTCCGCCTCGCCCTTCGTCGTCGCATCGACGACGTCCGGATGCTGCAGCGGCTCGAGATCGTGGCTCGGGTGCGGCCCGCCCATCACGACCTTCAGGTGCGGCAGCGCCTTCTTCCAGCCACGGATGTACTCGTACGCCCAAGCTTCCTGTCCGGTCGTGGCGTAGATGCCGACGACGTCGGGCTGCCAGTCGCGCACGGCGCGGTAGAAGTCCTTCTCCTCGCTGTGCAGGAAGCAATCGGCCTGGTGGCCGTGCTTCTTCAGCGTCGCCGAGAGCACCTTGATGCCCTCGAACTCGTGACAGGTCGTGACGATGAACGCGACGCGTGCCAAGGGATGAGATCCGGCGGGTTCGGCGTGGTGGCGGAGGGCCCTGGCGAGCGGGAGGGAGGACGCTTCGGATCCTACCACACGTGGAAGGAGCACGGCCGGCCGAGGCGTGGCACGGATCGGTACTCTCTGCGTATGCGCAGCCGTTTCCTGCTCGTCGCGCTTGGCGCATTGCTCGCGCTCGCGGTCGTTCTCTGGATGCGCGCGTCCCCCGGCGCAGCGGTTCCCGAGCCGGCATCGCGATCCGCAGAGTCGACGGTGCCCGACATCGCGCCGCAGCTCGTGCAACCGGCCCAGGACGAGCCGCGCGTGGATCGTGGCGTCGTCGAACCCGCCGCGCCGCCCGCGCCGGCCGCAGCTGCCAGCCCGTCGACCTGGACCGGCGTGCGCATCCGCGTCGTCGCCGAGGAAGACGGCAAGCCGGTCGCCAACGTGCGCGTTCGCGCTCGCAACGACGACGAGAAACAGTCGTGGAAGGAAGTGAAACGCTCCCACGGCGTCGTGAACGAGGAGCCCATCACCGGCGCGGACGGCGTCGCCGAGCTGGAGCTCCCTTCCGGCACGCCGTACGAGATCCACGTGCGCTACGACGGCGAGCACACCGTAGTAGCGAAGAGGACGGTCGATCCGGCGCTCGCTGCGGGCGAAGTGCGCGAGATTTCGATCTCGCTGCGGCTTCAGCCCGACGTCGTGATGCACGGACGCGTGATCGACCGCGAGACGAACGCGCCGATCGCAGACGCGCGCGTCGGTCTGAGCAGGGACTGGAAACGACTCATAGCCGGAGAGGAACAGCGCACGGACCGCGACGGACGGTTCGTGCTCGCCGCCAGATCCGAGCGCAATGCGATCTTCGGCGTGCGAGCGGCAGGCTACGAGCCCGCCCTCGTGCCGCCGATGAACGGACACGAGACACCGGAGACCGCGCTCGAGATCGCGCTCTCGCCCGTCGCGACGGTGCGCGTGACCGTCCGTGATTCCGGCGGCACGCCGATGCCGGGCTTGCGTGTGACGTTCGAGACTGCGATGTACCGCTTCGGACGTCCGGACGGGATGTCGCTGCTGCGCGCAGGCCGGAGCGGGAACGCGACGTTCGCGGCGACGACCGACGCGGGCGGCGTGGCGTTTCTCGCGGACTTGCCTCCGCGCATGCCGCTGGAAGGCGCGCTCCTCCGCGGACGAGAGCAGCTCCTGCGTGCGCCCGAGGTGCTCACTCTCACGCCCGGTGAATCGCGCGCGATCGAATGGCGACTGGGGAGCGGATGCACGATCCACGGGATCGCGCGCGAGGTCGACGACAGGCCAGCGGCCGATCTCGAGATCCTCCTCGAAACCGCCTGGGCGCCCCGGCCGATCCAATTCGAGCCGTTCAGCTCGAGGCCGCGCCGCGCGACGAAGACGGACGCTGAAGGGCACTTTGCGTTCGCCGATGTCGGACCCGGCAATTGGTGGATCGGTCCAGCCCCGGCCAAGCGCACGGTGCCCAAGATCGTGGAGGCCGACGCCGCAGCCCCGACCTCGCATGTCGTCACCGTCGCCCCAGGCTTGGCGCGCCTCGACGTCGAGATCCGCGTGCACCGCGGGCTGACGATCGAGGGCCTGGCGGTCGATCCGGCGGGCACACCGACGTCCGGCGCGATGATCATGCTCACGCGTCCGACCGACAAGCTCTTCGCGTACGAGCACGTGGACGAGGGTCGTTTCGTACTCGGCCCGCTGGAACCCGGCGAGTACGAGCTGCGCGCGCAGTCGCACGGCGAGTTCGTCTCTTCGGAGCCCGTGACCGCTCGCGCCGGCGACAGGGATGTCGTCCTGCGCATGCGAGCAGGTGGCGTCCTGCGCGGAACGGTCGTCGACAAGGCGACGGGCAAGGCCGGCCCGGCCAGCGTAGTCGTCCGCCCCCACACGCCCGACGATTGGGCCTTCAGCCATCCGAGCGCGAACGAGAAAGGCGTATTCGAGCTGCCGGGTCTCGCGCCCGGCCTCTACGACATCGCGGCCAGCACATCGAACGGTCAAGCAGGCATCGTCCGCGACGTCGAGGTCGCGGCGGGAGAGACGCGGGATGTGCGCATCGAGGTCGAGCCCGGCGCGCGCGTGCGAGTGCGCTACGAGGGGCCGTGGCCTTCGTGCAACCTGACCGTCCTCGTCGGTGAAGTGATCGTGTCGGCCGACGGCATCGAGAAAGGCACGGAGAGGTTGTTCGACGCCCCCGCCGGCGCAGTCGTCGTGCGCATGTTCAACCACGCGGAGGACAAGGGGTTCGACCTCCCGCTGACGCTCGCCGTGGGCGAGACTCGCGACTTGGTCTTCGACGGGACATGGAAGTGACCCGCGAGCAGGCGCGTTGCGTGTAGTCTCTCGCTCGCATCTTCCAGTTCTGGCTGCTCCGACCGCACGAAAGCACTGCTCATGCAACGCCCGCTCCTGATCGCGGCCGTCGTGATCGTCGCCGCGCTCGCTGCGGTGCTCTGGCTGCGACGGCCTGCGACCTCGGATCCCGCTGGGGGCCCCGTGCGATCCGCGCAGGAGTCGGTCGCGGCCGACGCGCCGCCGCTCGATGCGCCTGCGACACCTTCGTCAAGCGGCAATCGGGTCGAGGTCGCGACCGCTCCGCCAGCGGACGTCGAGAGCGCGACAGGCATGGCGTGGACCGGAGTCCGCGTGCAGGTCACTGCCAAGGAAGATGGCACGCCGATCGCCGGTGTGCGCGTTCGCGCGGGCGTTCCGGGCACGCGCTACTCGACGGAGGACGTCGACGGATCGCACGGAGCCCTGAATGAGAACCCGCTGACGGGCGCCGACGGCGTGGTCGAGCTCGAGCTCGCTCCGGGCTCGAAGTACACGATCAGCGCGCAGCCCGAGAATGACTCCATGGGGCCCGGCTCGATCGCCGTCGATCCGCCGCTTGCCGAGCACGAGGTGCGCGTGCTCGCGATCGCGCTGCCGACGCGGCCCGACCTCGTGCTCCACGGCCGCGTGATCGACCGCGAGACGAATGCGCCGATCCCGGACGCGCGCGTCGGGCGCAGCGCGAGCTGGAACAAGATCGTTCCCGAAGACAATCAGCGCACCGACAATGATGGGCGCTTCCAGGTCGTCGGCAACTCGTGGCGGCGCGCCGTCGTGAACGTGCTCGCGAGCGGGTACGAGATCGCGTGCGTGCGCCTGGTCCAAGGCCACACCACCGCGGAGACCGCGCTCGAGATCACGCTGTCTCGCGCTGCGTCCGTGCGGCTCACCGTGTTCGACGCTGCGGGCGCGCCGCTGGGCGGACTGCGCGCGACCCTAGTGACCGCGCAGTACCGATTCGGTCGACCTGACGGGATGGCGCTAGTCGACGCGGGCTGGACCGACGATGCGGAGTTCGCCGCGAAGACCGACGCGAGGGGCGGGGCCGTACTCATGGACCTGCCGCCGCGCATGCCGCTCGAGGGCGTGCTGTACCGCGGACGAGAGGAGCTCCTGCGTGTTTCCGAGCCGATCACGCTGTCGCCGGGCGAATCGCGCGCGATCGTGTGGCGACTCGGCAGCGGATGCTCGATCCACGGCATCGCGCTCGAGATCGACGGGCAGCCGGTCGCAGGACTTCCGATCTGCCTTGAATCAGCGCGCATGCCGCAGTCGATCTACTTCGAGCCCGTGAGCTCGGAGCCGCGCCGGCTCGCGACGACGGACGAAGCGGGGCGCTTCGAGTTCGCCGACGTGGGACCGGGCGACTGGTGGGTCGGACCGGCGCCCAAGAAGATCGAGCGGACGAAGTCGGTGCAGAAGGACGAGGTGGCTCCCCGCGCGCAGTTGGTCCAGGTCGCCGGAGACATGAGGCGCGTCGACGTCGAGCTCCGCGTGCACCGCGGGTTGACGATCGAAGGCCGCGTGCTGGATCCCACGGGCAAGCCGCCGCGCTACTCGCACATCACCTTCACGCGCTCCGCAGAGAAGCTCTGGGGTGCCGAGAACATGAACGACGCCGAGGGTCGGTTCATCCTTGGCCCGCTCGAAGCCGGCGAGTACGAATTGACGGCGGGTTCGCACGCGAGCTTCGTGAGCTCCGAGCCCGTGATCGCACGCGCCGGCGACACCGACGTCGTGCTGCGCTTGCGCGCGGGCGGCAAGCTCCAAGGGCTCGTCGTCGACAAGGCCTCGGGGACTCCGACCGCCGCGAGCCTGGTGATTCGAGCTCACACGCCGGTCGATTGGGCCGTCAGCCTGCCGATCGCGAACGACAAGGGCATCTTCCAGCTCGACGGTCTCTCCGCCGGTCTCTACGACGTCGCGGCGAGCACGTCGAGCGGGCTCATCGGCGTGGTCCGCGCCGTTGAGGTCGCGGCCGGCGCGACGCGCGATGTGCGGGTCGAGGTCGAGCCCGGCTCGCGCGTGCGACTCCGCTACGAGGGTCCCTGGCCCTTCGTGGGTGTTTCGTTGCTCCTCGGCGATGCGCCCGCCTACGCCAACGGGATCGGAAAGGGCACCGAGAGCGTCCTGGTCTCCCCTGCGGGCTCTGTCGTCTTGCGGCTGCGAAACCACGCGGAACAGCTGGATTTCGACCTGCCGCTGACGCTCAAGGTCGGCGAGACGCGCGACGTCGTCTTCGACGGCAGCTGGAAGTGACCCGCCGCCGCGGCGAGACTACGAGGACTCGCAGCCTGTTCCCCGGCGGCGCGCAGCCCCTCAATGCAACGATGGATCCTCGCAGCGGTCGTCGTGCTCGCGGGCGCTCTCGTCGGCCTCGTCGTGCTTCTGGGCACGCGCGATCGACAGCCGAACAACGTCGCAGACGCGCCTGCTCGAGAGTCGCCGCGCGCTGACGTTCTTGCGAACGTGCCGGCGCCGTTCCTTGAGGCCAGTTCCGCCGTGCTGCGCGTCCATGTCACGACGGAGGTGGACGGCCAACCGCTGGCGGGCGCTCGCGTGCAGGCGCACGTGCAAGGCAAGCCGACGATCGCGCAACTCGCACCGCTCACGCGGGACAGCCGCGGTCGAGCCCAGCACACGGGTCGGGACGGCATTGCTGAGCTCGCCCTCGATCCGGGCATCGACTACCTGATCTTCGCTGGACTCGACGACCGGCCGGACCTCCAACGGCAGTTCGTCGCCCTCGAGCCGCCGCTCGCCGGAGACGAGGTACGCACGGTGTCGATCGCGTTGCCGGCGGACACTGAGCGGCAGCGGCAGCGTGATTCCCCGGCGAAACCCGACGTGCGCGTCCACGCGCGCGTCGTCGACCGCGAGACCGGGGCACCGATCCGCGGCGCGCGCGTCGGACGCAGCGTGGGCTGGACCACCAGCGCGCTCGACGACGAGCGACGCACGGATGACGACGGGCGCTTCGTCATTGAGTCCGCGTCGCAGCGCCAGATCTTCCGCCTGATCGCCTCGGGCTACGAGCCGGCGTGCGTCGCTCCCGTCACTGGCCACGCGACACCCGAGCGCGCGCTGGAGATCGCGTTGTCTCGCGCCTCGTCCGCGCGCGTGACAGTCGTCGACTCCAACGGCACCCCGATCCCCGGCCTGGACGCGAGCCTCGAGACGGCCCTATTCCGTTTCGGCCGCCCCGATGCCCACGCGCTGCTCGACGCCGGAGGAATCGGCAATGCCACGTACCGCGTTCGCACGGACGAGCGCGGCGTCGCCGTCTTCGCCGACCTCCCGCCGCGCATGCCGCTGACGGGTTGGCTCGAACGCGGGCGTCACGAGATGTTCCGCGCACCGGAGCTGATGCTCGCGCCCGGCGAAGCGCGCGAGGTCACGTGGCGTGTTGGCGGAGGCTGCGTGCTCCGCGGCGTGGCGTTCGAGGCAAATGGTAAGCCAGCGGCCGGTCTCGCCATCGCGCTCGAGTCGTCGTGGTCCGCGAAACCCAGGTACTTCGATTCGGGCCTCAGCCGCGAGAGACGTCACGCGCTGACCGACCGCGACGGCCGCTTCGCGTTCGGCGACGTCGACCCGGGTGACTGGTGGATCGGACCGGCGTCCGAGGACCCGGATCGCGGCGTCGGGCCGCGCGACGCCGCGCCGTACGCGCGCGTCGTCAGCGTGCCTCGCGAAGCCCGGAACGTCGACGTCGAAATCCGGGTGCAGCGCGGGCTCGTAATCTCCGGACGTGTCCTCGACCCGGCCGGCTCGCCGGTGATGTTCGCGACGATCGAGTTCACGCGCACAACCGAGGAATTGCGCGGTCACGGATTGACCAACAACTACGGGGACGGCCGATTCGTGCTCGGACCCGTCGAGAGCGGTGAGTACGAATTGCGCGCGAGCGCGGTCGGGTTCGTCACGTCGGAGCCCTTGGCCGCACGCGCCGGCGATACGGACGTCGCGCTGCGTCTGCGCCCCGGCGGCACGATCGACGGGCTCGTCGTCGAGAAACCGACGGGCGGGCCTGCAGCCGCACGCCTTGTCGTCGCGACGCGCGCACCGGCAGAGCGCGTGGTCTCGGTGTCGTACACCGAGGCGAACGGCGCACTCCGTCTCAACGGGCTCGCGCCGGGCGTCTACGACCTCGGGGCCAGCACGACGGGCGGCCTGGTCGGCGTCGCGCGCGATGTCGAGGTCGCGGTCGGCGCGAAGCGGACCGTGCGTCTCGAGCTCGAGCCGGGAGCCCGCGTGCGCGTGCACTTCGAGGGTCCTTGGCCGCACTGCGGTGTGTCCGTGCTGCTCGGCGACGCGCTCACGACGACCGACAGCATCGTCAAGGGCACGGAACAGACCCTGTTGTCGCCAGCGGGCTCTGTCGTGGTGCGCCTGCGGAGCTACGTCGAACAGAAGGATTTCGACCTCCCACTGACGCTCGCGGTGGGCGAGACTCGCGACGTCACGTTCGACGGGACCTGGAAGTGATCCACGAAGACACCGGTCCCACCGGATGGACCCGCTCGTAGTCCGCACCATGCAGATCCCCGCCGCCGCACTTCTCCTCGCTCTCGCATCCGCCGACGGCTCGAAGCAGCCGGTCGAGCTGGGTCGCGTGCAATTCGGGCGCGACCTCGACGCGGGTCTCGCGGCGGCGAAGCACGACCAGAAGCCCGTGTTCCTCCAGTTCCAGGAGATCCCGGGCTGCCAGACCTGCCGCGATTTCGGCGGCGGGCCACTCTCGCATCCCTTGCTCGTCGAGGCGATCGAGACCTGCTTCGTGCCGATCGTGATCCACAACAACGCCGACGGTGCGGACGCGGCTGCGTTGAAGCGCTTCGGTGAGCCGGCCTGGAACAATCCGGTCGTGCGCTTCGTGAACGGCGACGGTCGCGACCTGATCCCGCGCCGCGACGGCGCGTGGAGCACGGGAGAGATCGCCGAGCGCATGGTCGCGGCGCTCGAGGCCGCACGCGAAGACGTGCCGCGCTGGCTCGACCTGGCGCGTCTCGAAACGAACGCGAGCAGCGCTCAGCGCGTCGCGTTCGCGATGCACTGCTTCTGGGAAGGTCAGTCGCGCCTCGGCGCGATCGACGGCGTCATCGATGCGCGGCCGGGGTTCGTGGACGGCCGCGAGGTCGTCGACGTGCGATTCGACGGCCAGCGCGTGAAGCTCTCCGAGCTTGCGCGCCGCGCGGCCGAACTCGATTGCGCGCGCGACATCTTCGTCACACGCCCCGACGACATCACCGCCCTGCCCAGCGCGTTGCGCGATCGCGCGCGCGTGCTGTCCGGCGAAGTGCGGGCAGCCGGCGCCAGCGACGACTTGCGAGCGCTGCGGCGCGTGCGCGATCTCGACTTGCTCCCGCTCACGCGCCTGCAGGCCTTGCGCGCGAACGCGGAACTTACCGCGGACGGCGACGTGCGCGCCGGCACGCTCACGCCGCGTCAGGCGGAATTGCGACGTCGCATTGCGAGCGCGAGCGTCGAGCGGACGAAAGGTCTCGCGCGTCCGGACGACGCACGCGAACTCGGCCGTTACGCGGACGAGCTGAACGCGCGGCTGACCCCCTGAGTCGCGGCCGCGGCCCGCCTTCCGCCGCTCCACCCGTGTAAGGAGCCGATCGTCGGCAGGCCGGCCCCCTTGACAGCTGGAGCGATCCGCGCGAGCATCGGCTCGTCACCCAATGAACCATCAGCGCCCGCTCGCGAAGTTCCCGCATCCGCGCACACACGTGCCGATGTGTTGCTTCCAGCAACTCCTCCTTCCGCGAGCGGCCTAGGCGCCCAGTTTCCTTCCCTCAGCGCGCCGAGGTCCTCGCGAACCTCGGCGCGCTTT
>JANNQS010000075.1:0-38699 GCA_031400875.1 Planctomycetota bacterium
TGGTCCGCGCCCTCACGGGCCTGGGCCTCAAGGAAGCCAAGGACCTCGTCGACGGCGCGCCCAAGCAGGTCAAGGCCGGCCTGACCAAGGACGAGGCCGAAGCGATCAAGAAGCAGCTCGAAGACGCGGGCGCCAAGGTCAAGCTGGTCTGATCGGGGTCGCGCGTCCTGACTTCGCCGCCGGGCCGAAAGGCACCGCGCGGCGGGGGCTTGCAATCTTCGTTCCCATCGGCCAAGGTGGGGACTTGCGAGTCCCCGTCCGCGCCGGGTCGACCCGCTCCGGCCAGCCAGGGTTCCGCGTCCCCAGCTTTCCGGACGGTCGCGTTTGCGACCGCCCGTTCCGCCCCGGCGCCCTCTGTTTGCCCCGACGTGCTCTGTCCGCCCACGACGTCTTCCGCACACCACGACGTCCACCTTCCGCCTCCGCAGCGCCACGCACCGCGTCCGGCGTTGTGATCCATCCCCCCGATCGCTTCCCGCGGTCGGTCCCCGAGTCCGGTCCGCGTTCCACCCAGGTCGAGTCCGAGAGCCGTCGTCCGGGAGCCCAGCCCGACGTTCCGGAGACTCTCGTCCAAAGCGCCCATGACCCAGACCAACGCCCCTGTTCGACGTTTTGGCCGCTATCCCGCCATCGTCGAGCTCCCTGACCTCGTCGAGATCCAGACCCGCGCGTACCACGAATTCCTGGCTGCCGAGCTGCCTCAGTCGCAGCGCCAGATCGAGGGGCTCGAGGCTCTGCTGCGCGAGGTCTTTCCCATCTACTCGTACGACAAGACGATGTGCCTCGAGTACGTCGGCTACGAGCTGGGACGGCCGCGCTACACGATCGACGAATGCCGCAAGCTGCGGCTGTCGTTCGGCTACCCCTTCAAGGTGCGGCTGCGGCTGATCAAGCCCGAGCCCATCGAGGAAGAGGTGTACCTGGGCGAGATCCCGGTCATGGTCGGGGGCGGCGAGTTCATCATCAACGGCTCGGAGCGCGTGATCGTCAGCCAGCTCCACCGCTCGCCGGGCGTCGACTTCAGCTACGACCAGTCCAGCGCGGGCGACAACCGCAAGCTGCACTCGTGCTGGATCATCCCCGAGCGCGGCTCGTGGGTCGAGATCAACGTCACGAAGAAGGACACGCTGTCGGTCCGCATCGACCAGTCGGGCAAGTTCTCGGCCGTGACGCTCTTGCGCGCGCTGTCCGAGTCGCTCTCGACCGACCGCGACATCCTGCGCCGCTTCTACAAGACCGAGGTGGTCAAGAAGTCGAAGTCGCAGACGCAGAGCGCGTTCGCCAAGAGCGTCACCGACAAGATCGCGGTGGGGGACATCGTGGTCCTCAAGACGGGCGAAGTCCTGGTGCGGTCGGGCATGCCGATCCCGGAGAGTTCGGCTCTCGAGATCGCCGGCAGCGACCTGGCCGAGGTCGAGGTGATCGACGCCGACCCGCGCTCGATCGACATGCTCATCGTCAACTCGCTGCACGAGGACCCGACGAAGAGCCACGAGGAAGCGCTGCTCAAGATCTACAGCCGCCTTCGCCCGGGCAACCCGGTCCAGCTGGAGAAGGCGCGCGAGCTCTTCCACGAGAAGTTCTTCGATCCCCAGCGCTACCGCCTGGGTCGTGTCGGCCGCTTCCGCCTGAACCGCAAGTTCGGCCTGAAGACCGAGGAGGACATCCAGGTCCTCCAGGCCGACGACTTCATCCACTGCATCGCCTACATCGTCGACTTGCGCGAAGGCAAGGGCGAGATCGACGACATCGACAACCTGGGCAACCGCCGCGTGCGCACGATCGCGGAGCTGGCGGCGGACGAATTCCGCAAGGGCCTGCTCAAGCTGCGTCGCACCGCCCAGGAGCGCATGAACATGGACAGCGGGGCGGAGTCCGTCAGCCCGCGCACCCTGATCAACTCGAAGACCTTCTCGAGCGCCGTCGAGTACTTCTTCGGCCGCAGCGAGCTGTCGCAGGTCGTCGACCAGGCCAACCCGCTGTCGCAGCTCACGCACGAGCGGCGCCTGTCGGCCCTCGGACCGGGCGGCTTGAACCGCAAGCGCGCCGGCTTCGACGTGCGCGACGTGCACCTGTCGCACTACGGTCGTCTGTGCCCGATCGAGACGCCGGAAGGCTCGAACATCGGCCTGATCAGTTCGTTGGCGATCTACGCGCGTCTCGACGCGTACGGGTTCCTGACGACGCCCTACCGGCGCATCCGCGCCGGCAAGCTGACCGACGAGGTCGCGTACCTGCGCGCCGACGAGGAGACCGGGCTCGTCATGGCCCCGGCCGACGTCGAGCTGGGTCCGGACAACTCGCTGGCGGGCGATCGTGTGCTGGCGCGCCGCAACGGCGACAACATCGAGGTCCCGCCCAACGAAGTCGACTACGTCGACGTCGCGCCGAACCAGATCATCGGCGTCTCCGCCGCGCTGATCCCGTTCCTCGAGCACGACGACGCCAACCGCGCGTTGATGGGCTCGAACATGCAGCGCCAGGCGGTGCCGCTCCTGCGCCCGGAGGTCCCGGTCGTGGGGACGGGCATGGAGCTGGCCGTCGCGCGCAACTCGAGCTTGCCGGTCTACGCCAAGAAGCCCGGCACCGTGAAGTACGTGGACAGCCGCCGGATCTCCGTCGACGACGAGGAGTACGAGCTGACCAAGTTCCGCGGCATGAACGAGCGGACGACGCAGAACCACCGCGCGGTCGTGGCCGAGGGCCAGGTCGTAAAGAAGGGGCAACTGCTCGCCGACGGCGCGTCCACGCAGCTGGGCGAGCTCGCGCTGGGCAAGAACCTGCTCGTGGCCTTCATGCCCTGGGACGGCTTCAACTACGAGGACGCGATCCTCGTCTCGGAGCGCCTGGTGCAGGACGACACGTTCACCTCGATCCACATCGAGGAGTACGAAGTCGAGATCCGCGAGACGAAGCTGGGCAAGGAGGAGTTCACGCGCGACATCCCCAATGTCGGCGAGAAGGCCCTCTCGAACCTGGACGACGCCGGCATCGTGCGCATCGGCACGTTCGTCGAGGCCGGTGACATCCTGGTCGGCAAGGTCGCGCCCAAGTCGAAGAGCGAGCTGACGCCCGAGGAGAAGCTGCTCCACGCGATCTTCGGCAAGGCCGGCGTCGACGTGAAGAACGCCAGCCTCACGATGCCCCCGGGCACGCGCGGCGTGGTGATCGACGCGCAGAAGTACAGCCGGCGCGTCAACCTGACCGACGCCGAGCGCACCAAGGCCCTGGCGGTCATCCGCGACGCGGAACGCGACTTCCTGAAGGCCCTGCGCGACAACACGGTGTCGATGCTGCGCGAAGTGAAATCCGCCCTGGGCGCCGACATCGTCGACGAGCTGACCAACAAGCCGGCGACGATCGACGACACGGCCACCTACGACGAGCTGCGCCGGGTCAAGCTCCTGTGCCAGCGCGCGTCGGAGGACCATCCGCAGAAGGAGCGTCGCGAGAAGGCGCTGGCCGCGATCAACGAGTACACCGCCAAGATCGAGGCCCGCGAGGCCGAGAAGAACAAGGTCGTCAACCGCCTCTCGCGCGGCGACGAGCTGCCGACCGGCGTGCTCGAGAAGGTCATGGTCTACGTCGCCACGAAGCGGAACCTGTCCGTGGGCGACAAGATGGCCGGCCGTCACGGCAACAAGGGCGTCATCTCGAAGATCTGCCCGGTCGAGGACATGCCGTACCTCGAGGACGGGACGCCGGTCGACATCGTGCTCAATCCCCTCGGCGTGCCGAGCCGCATGAACGTCGGCCAGATCCTGGAGACCCACCTGGGTCTCGCCTGCCGCACGCTCGGAATCCGCGCGCATTCGCCGGCTTTCGACGGTGCCAAGGAAGAGGAGATCGAGAAGACGCTGATCGAGGCCGGCCTGCCCTCGGGCGGCAAGTTCACGCTGTTCGACGGCCGCACCGGCGCGGCCTTCGAACAGAAGGTGACCGTCGGCGTCATGTACATGCTCAAGCTGCACCACCTCGTCGACGAGAAGGTGCACGCTCGCGCGACCGGTCCCTACAGCCTCATCACGCAGCAGCCGCTGGGTGGCAAGGCGCGCTTCGGCGGGCAGCGCTTCGGCGAGATGGAAGTGTGGGCCCTCGAGGCCTACGGCGCCGCGGCGATCCTGCAGGAGCAGCTCACCGTCAAGTCCGACGACGTCGACGGACGCACAAAAATCTACGAGTCGATGGTCAAGGGTCTCAATATCCTCGAGCCGGGCACGCCGGTGTCGTTCGAGGTGCTCACCAACGAGATCAAGGGCCTGGGGCTGAACATGCAGCTCCACAAGAAGGCGTCGACGACCCTCTAGGAGAACACGCCATGGCCGACCTGATGTACAACCGTGTGAACGACTACGGCAGCGTGACCATCTCGCTGGCCAGCCCGGAGGACATCCGGTCCTGGTCCTACGGGGAGGTCAAGAAGCCGGAGACGATCAACTACCGCACCTACCGCCCCGAGCGCGACGGCCTCTTCTGCGAGCGCATCTTCGGTCCCGAGAAGGACTGGGAGTGCTTCTGCGGCAAGTACAAGGGCATCAAGCACAAGGGCATCGTCTGCGACAAGTGCGGCGTGATGATCACGCACAGTCGCGTGCGCCGGAAGCGGATGGGCCACATCAACCTGGCCGCGCCGGTCGCGCACATCTGGTTCTTCAAGGCGATGCCGTCGCGCCTGGGCAACCTGCTCGGGATCAAGGTCAGCAACCTCGAGCGCGTCATCTACTTCCAGGACTACGTCGTCGTCGACGCGGGCGAGACGAAGCTCGAGCCGATGCAGCTCCTGACGGAGGACGAATTCCGCCAGGCGCGCGCCATGTACGGCAGCGAGTTCGACGCCGACATGGGCGCCGAAGCCGTCAAGAAGATGCTGCGCAAGCTCGACCTCCAGAAGCTCTCGGAGGAGCTGCGCGAGGAGCTGCTCTCGACCAAGTCGAAGCAGAAGATCAAGGACATCATCAAGCGCCTGCGCACGGTCGAGATGCTGCGCGACTCGAGCCAGAACGCCGAGTACATGGTGCTCGACGTCATCCCGGTCATCCCGCCGGACCTGCGCCCGCTGGTCCTGCTGGACTCGGGCAACTTTGCCACGAGCGACCTGAACGACCTCTACCGGCGCCTGATCAACCGCAATAACCGGCTCAAGAAGCTGCTCGACCTCAACGCGCCCGAGGTCATCATCCGCAACGAGAAGCGGATGCTGCAGCAGTCGGTCGACGCGCTGTTCGACAACGGCCGCTGCCGCCGTCCGGTGCTGGGCAGCAGCAACCGTCCGCTCAAGTCGCTGACGGACATGATCAAGGGCAAGCAGGGCCGGTTCCGCGAGAACCTGCTCGGCAAGCGCGTCGACTACTCGGCGCGTTCCGTGATCGTCGTCGGCCCCGAGCTGCGCCTGCACCAGTGCGGCCTGCCCAAGAAGGTTGCGCTGGAGCTGTTCCAGCCGTTCATCATCCGGCGCCTCAAGGAGCTCTCGCTGGCCGACACGATCAAGTCGGCCAAGCGCATGCTCGAGCGCCGCGACGAGGAGGTCTGGGACATCCTCGTGGAGGTCATCCGCGACCACCCCGTGCTCCTCAACCGCGCGCCGACGCTGCACCGCATGGGCATCCAGGCCTTCGAGCCGGTGCTCATCGAGGGCAACGCGATCCGTCTCCACCCGCTCGTGTGCGGCGGTTTCAACGCCGACTTCGACGGCGACCAGATGGCCGTCCACCTGCCGCTCAGCTACGAGGCGCAGATCGAGGCGTCGACGCTGATGCTGTCGACGAACAACGTGTTCTCGCCCGCGAACGGTGCGCCGATCATCTCGCCGTCGCAGGACATGGTCCTCGGGCTCTACTACCTGACGAAGTCGCCCACGGCGACGCTCGAGAAGCCCAAGCGCTACGGCGCGCTCCAGGAGCTCTTCCTGGCCTACGGCCACGGCGACACGCGCACGCACCGCGCCGTGCAGGTGCGCATGGAGCCCGGCCGGCTCGTGAAGCAGCATCCCAACCAGCCTCCGGTGCCGGTCGGTGAGGACGGCAAGATCCAGGACGCGGACAAGCGCGTCGCGACGACCACGACGGTCGGCCGCGCGCTGTTCAACGACGTCCTGCCGGCCGGGATGTACTACTACAACTACGAGCTGACGAAGAAGGGCGTCCAGGAGCTGATCTCGGACTGCCACCGTCTGCTCGGTCGCGACGCCACGCTCAAGCTCCTCGACGACCTCAAGGACCTGGGCTTCAAGGCGGCCACGCGCGCCGGCCTGTCCTTCGGCAAGGACGACATCCGGATCCCGCCCAGCAAGGGCAAGATCCTGATCGAGACCCAGAAGGAGATCGACAAGGTCGAGAAGGCCTTCCAGAAGGGCGTGATCACCGGTGGCGAGCGCTACCTGAAGATCGTCGACCACTGGACCCACGCGCGCGAGAAGGTCGGCGAGGACCTGATGCAGGTCCTGCGCGAGGACTTCGACGAGAAGTCCGGCTACGTCAACCCGATCTACTGCATGGTCACGTCGGGCGCGCGCGGCTCGATCGACCAGGTGCGCCAGCTGGGCGGAATGCGCGGCCTCATGGCCAAGCCGTCGGGCAAGATCATCGAGACGCCGATCAAGGCCAACTTCCGCGAGGGCTTGAAGGTCCTCGAGTACTTCAGCTCGACGCACGGCGCCCGCAAGGGTCTGGCCGACACGGCGCTGAAGACGGCCGACGCCGGCTACCTGACGCGCAAGCTGACGGACGTCGCGCAGAACGTCGTCATCACGGTCGAGGACTGCGGCACGCTGAACGGCGTCCACAAGTCGGTCGTGTACAAGGGCGAGAAGGTGGCGGTCCCGCTGTCGAAGGGCATCCGCGGCCGCGTCGCGCGCGACACGATCATGGACTTCGTCAACGACGAGGTGATCGTGCGCGAGAACGAGCTCATCACCGAGGACATCGCCGAGCGCATCGAGAAGCACGGCTACGACAAGATCCGGGTGCGCAGCGCGCTCACCTGCGAGGCGTCGCTGGGCACGTGCGCGCGCTGCTACGGCATGGACCTGGCGCGCGGCACGCTGGCCGAACGCGGTCTGGCGGTCGGCATCATCGCCGCGCAGTCGATCGGCGAGCCGGGCACGCAGCTGACGATGCGCACGTTCCACATCGGCGGCACGGCCAGCCGCTCCGTCGAAGAGTCGGAACGGAAGGTCAAGCGCGAAGGCCGCGTCGTCTTCACGAACCTGAAGGTCGTCCGCAACGCGGCCGGCAAGTCGGTCGTGCTGAACAGGAACGGCGAGATCGCGCTGCTCGACCCGCGCGATCGAGAGATCGACCGCTACGTGATCCCGACCGGCGCCGAGATGCTCGTCGATGACGGGCAGAACGTGAAGCCGGGCGAGGTCCTGTGCCGCTGGGACCCGCACAACGTCCCCATCCTCGCGGAGTTCGGCGGCACGATCCGCTACGAGGACCTGAAGGAGAGCAAGACCCTCAAGACCGAGAAGGACGCCCGCCGCGGCACCGTCCGGAAGCAGGTCATCGAGCACAAGGGCGACCTGCACCCGCAGCTCGTCCTCGAGGACAAGAACGGCACGCCGCTGGCGATCTACCCGATCCCCGAGCGCGCCTACATCGAGGTCGACGACGGCCAGAAGATCCTGGCCGGCGACCTGGTCGCCAAGACGGCGCGCGAAGCGTCCGGAACGCAGGACATCACCGGCGGTCTGCCGCGTGTCACCGAGCTCTTCGAGGCCCGCCGCCCGAAGGAACCGGCGGTCACGGCCGAGATCGAAGGCGTGATCGAGCTGGGCGAGAAGAAGCGCGGCAAGCGCACGATCATCGTGCGCGCGCTGGGCACGAAGGGCGAGGTGCTCCAGGAGCACGAGCACTCCGTGCCGCAGGGCAAGCACCTGCGCGTGCACAAGGGTGACGAGGTGCGCGCCGGCGAGGCGCTCGTCGACGGCCCGCTCGACCCGCACGACCAGCTGCGCATCCGCGGCGAGGACCCGGTGCTCGACTACCTCCTCAAGGAGATCCAGAACGTCTACCGCAGCCAGTCGGTGACGATCGACGACAAGCACATCGAGATCATCCTGGCGCAGATGACGCGCAAGATCCAAGTGCGCGACCCGGGCAACTCGGACTTCCTGCCGGGCGCGATCGTCGACAAGTTCCGCTTCCGCCGCGAGAACGACCGGTTGAAGAAGGACCGCAAGAAGCCGGCGGCCGGCGAGACCCTGCTGCTGGGTGTCACGAAGGCCTCGCTGTCCTCGGAGTCGTTCATCTCCGCGGCCAGCTTCCAGGAGACGACCAAGGTCCTGACGGAGGCCGCGATCGCGGGCCGCCGCGACTACCTGGTCGGCCTCAAGGAGAACGTGATCCTCGGGCACATGGTCCCGACGGGCACGGGCTTCCGCGACCACTACCGCACCCGCGTGAAGAAGAACATCGACTTCGGCGAGATGGGTGCGGGCCTCGGCACGGGGATGGGCGGCACGCGTTCCGGTCTCGACGACTTGGACGCGCTGCTCGCGAACTCGCTCGACGCCGAGCGCGCCGCGGGCGGGATGGTCCTGGCCGCGACGGGCTCCGAGAGCGCCCAACCGGCCAGCGCCGGATCGGGCAGTTCGGCGCGCGGTGCGACCGACAAGGCCACGGCCGGCAACGCGCTGGCCGACCTCGGACCGGACGAGTGATTCGGTCCACGGGACCCCACGGAGGCCACCGGCTTCCGTGGGGTCCTTGACCGTTCTCGGATCCCCGCTAGACTCCTTGCCCCTCCGCGCGGACCGGAACCCCGGTCCACGCCCGACCCGTGCCGTGCCAGCCGCGGCGCCCGACCGAGATCTGCATGCCGACCGTCAACCAACTCGTGCGCAAGGGCCGCAAGCCGGTCCAGAACCGCTCGAAGTCCCCCGTGCTCGACAAGTGCCCCCAGCGGCGCGGGGTGTGCCTGATCGTCAAGACGCAGACGCCCAAGAAGCCCAACTCGGCCCTGCGGAAGGTCGCGCGCGTGCGCCTCTCGAACGGCAAGGAGATCACCGCCTACATCCCGGGCGAGGGCCACAACCTGCAGGAGCACTCGGTCGTGCTCGTGCGCGGCGGCCGCGTCCGCGACCTGCCCGGCGTGCGCTACCACATCCTGCGCGGGACCCTCGACGCCTCGGGCGTCGACGGACGCCAGCAGGGCCGTTCCAAGTACGGCGCCAAGCGCCCCAAGGGTAAGTAGCCCGATGCCCCGCAACTACAAATCGACCGCCGGCCTGCTGCGCCCCGACCCCAAGTTCGGGTCGATGCTGGCCACGAAGATCATCAACAAGCTCATGTGGAGCGGGAAGCGCAGCACCGCGCAGGCGATCTTCTACGACGCGATCGAGCTCGCGCGGAAGAAGCTGCCCGACGTCCAGGAGCCGGCCGACATCTTCAACAAGGCGATCGACAACGTCCGCCCGATGGTCGAGGTGCGCAGCAAGCGCGTCGGCGGCGCGAACTACCAGGTCCCGCGCGAGGTCAAGCGCGCGCGCCAGCAGTCGCTCGCGATCCGCTGGCTGGTCGACAACTCGCGCAAGAAGAAGGGCAAGGCGATGGCGAAGAAGCTCTCGGAAGAGCTCGTCGACGCCTACAACGGCACGGGTGCGTCGGTGCAGTGGAAGGAACAAGTCCACAAGATGGCCGACGCGAACAAGGCCTACGCGCACTACGCGAATCACTGATTCGCGCGCGGAGCGCGCGAAGCAGGGATTGGCGTAGTCATTCCATCGGCGCCGCGGATGCGGCGCGAGCCGGCGCTCCGCGCCGGCGGCGAATCACGGATCGCACCCAGCGCGAAGGTCTGCGATTCGGGTAGTCACGTCGGCGCCGCGAGGCGCGGCGTGCAGAACGACGCCAACCGCCGTGTAGGGGGCCCGCGTTGTTGTCTGGCCAGGTGAGCCCCGCCGGCCGGCCGGGTTTGAGGCTGGACACGGGGGAGATGGGCCGGTAGTAAAGGTTCAGGCCTCAACCTTGAATACCGTTCAGCTCAACGAAGGAACTTTGAGCGAGGATCCGTGCCCATGAAGCGGGGTCCCAGCGGCACGGTCCTATCGAGCCCGCCCGTGGGCGGCGAGACGGTACGGGCCTTCGTTCCCAAGCCACTGCCTCCGACGCCGAGCCTCGTCATCGACGGCGTCCTGCGCGAGGAGATCGACCGAGCGCTTCTGGCGCTCGGACGCCTCGACAGCGTGTCCAGCCTGCTGCCGGACACGGCGCTGTTCCTCTACACGTTCGTCCGTAAGGAGGCGGTCCTGTCCTCCCAGATCGAGGGCACACAGTCGTCGCTTTCCGACCTGCTGCGCTTCGAGATCGAGGAAGCACCGGGCGTTCCATTCGACGACGTCCGCGAGGTCTCGAACTACGTCCGTGCGCTGGAATACGGCGTGAAGCGCGTGCGCGACGGCTTCCCGATCTCCAATCGGTTGTTTCGCGAGGTGCATGGCGAACTGCTGTCGCAGGGACGCGGCAGCGAGAAGAGGCCCGGCGAGTTCCGCACTTCACAGAACTGGATCGGTGGTGCCCGTCCAGGCGTGGCGACGTTCGTTCCTCCGCCGCCGGACAGAGTGCAGGACTGCCTGGCCGAGCTGGAGAAGTTCCTGCACGACCAGCCCGAGCGGACACCGACGCTCCTCAAGGCAGCGCTGGCACACGTTCAATTCGAGACGATCCATCCGTTCCTGGATGGCAACGGTCGTCTCGGCCGTCTCCTCATCACCCTGCTTCTCGTCTCCGAGGGCGTCCTCAAAGAGCCGCTCCTCTACCTGAGCCTCTATTTCAAGACGAACCGCGAGACCTACTACGAAATGCTCCAGCGCGTCCGCACCGAGGGCGACTGGGAAGCGTGGATCTTGTTCTTCATGCGCGGTGTCAGGGAAACCGCCGAAGGGGCCGTCGCCACCGCGCAGCAGCTCGCCCAGATCTTCAAGGAGGACCGCGAGCGCATCCGGTCGATGGGCCGCGTCTCAGGCTCCGCGCTGCGCGTGCACTACGCGCTCCAGCAGCATCCGATCCAGAGCATCACCACGATGAAGGAGCGCAGCGGCCTGACTGTGCCGACCGTGACCGCGGTGCTGAAGAGCCTGGAAGCTGCAGGCATCGTGCGGGAACTCACAGGCAAGCTGCGTGGACGAGTCTTCGGATACGGCCGCTATCTCGAGCTGTTGAACGAAGGAACGACCAATCCGTCCAAGCCCTGATCCTCCCGAGCTCGAAGCTCGGTGGTGCTTCGCTCGAGTGCGATGGATCGAGGAACGCCGCGACGTGCGTAGCCGTCGCCCTACTTCTTCGAGCCTTCTTCGAGGGCCTTCGTCTTGTGGATGATCCAGACAAGCTCGTCCATGTGCGCGAAGAGCTGAGGATCGCGCGTCTCGGTGAGGTAGGCCGTCTTGACCCTGACACCTCCTCCAATCGGCTCCGCCTGCGTGCACGCCCAGACTCGACCCTGACCGATCGGTGGGCTTCCGGCGTTCGGCGCCTCGTTCATGCCCGCTTGCTGAGCGTCCGCGCGTTCCGCGACGTCTCCCGAAGCGATCCGCTCCTTCAGCAGTTCACGCGCCTCCTCGTCGATCTTCGCCCGAAAGGACTCCAGGATCGACCGAAGCTCGTCTGGCGACCAGTCGCGGTAGCGCGCTTCGAACGCGGCTCTGCCCTCGTTCGGATAGGGAAGGAAGCCAGGCATCCGCGGTTCAGGGAAGGCCGCCGGGAGAGGCTCCGCGGCCTCAACTCCGACTTCGGCTTCTGACACTTCCGTTGGCAGCGGCGCTCTCTCGGGTGTCACCACGGGCTCCAGCTCAACCTGGGAGGCTCGGATTTCAGGAACAGCTACCGAGACCACGAACTCGCCGGCGCGCGATGGCTCCGATTGTGGCCAGAGAATCGCGCCAACGAGCGCTGCGCAACCGACGAGGAGGGCGCCGATTCTCCAGTCGGCTCGCCCGGAGCTGACGTCGTCTTGTCGGCGTTCACACCGCCTCACGTCGGCCCTCTTCGCGCGCGCGGGTGCAGAGCTTGCTGGCATGGGCAGCACGCACAGCAGTATCGCGAAGTCGGTTCAGGCTTCAACGAGGCCGTCCGCATGTCGGATCACGCTGAAGAGGAGGCGACCCAGTACGATCCGTGTGCATGGACGACGGCCAGAACCCGGTTACGACCGACTTGGACGTCCTCATCCTGCGCGACCCTCGCGAGTCCACGGCGAAGTGCTCGTTGACTCCATTGCGGGGCAGAGCGGGCGTCAGGTTCTTCACCTGGAAGCCGGAGCGGCGCTTCGAGGTCGGACAGCGTGTGCTCCTGCATCCGGATGGGGAGGAGATCACGGCCGCGGACGCGGGGCGGCCCTTGCTGCTGATCGATTGCGCCTGGAGACGGGTTCCGTCCCTGCTGGCGAGCTGTGACGGCGAGCTGACGCCTCGACGTCTGCCGCCGCTGGTCACGGCGTATCCGCGCAAGAGCCACACGTTCGTGGATCCGGAGCGCGGGTTGGCGTCCATCGAGGCGCTCTATGCGGCGTTGATTCTCCTGGGGCAGCCGGTCGAGGAACTCCTCGCGGGCTATCGTTGGCGGGAGCAGTTCCTGGAGCTCAATCCAAGCCTCGCGTCGCGGGCCTGAGGGATCACGGCCGGGGCGCGGGCTATCCTGCGCCCGTGGACCCCGCACGCATCCGCAACATCGGCATCGCGGCGCACATCGACGCGGGCAAGACGACCGTGTCTGAGCGCATCCTGTTCGACACGGGCGTCGAGCACCGGTTCGGGAACGTGGACGAGGGGACCACGGTCCTCGATTGGATGCAGGAGGAGCGTGAGCGCGGGATCACGATCACTTCGGCGGCCACGACGGTGCCGTGGAAGGAACATCGGATCCACCTGATCGACACGCCTGGGCACGTCGATTTCACGGTCGAGGTCGAGCGCTCGATGCGCGTGCTGGACGGGGCCATCCTCGTGCTCGACGCGCTGATGGGCGTGCAGGCGCAGTCGGAGACCGTGTGGCGCCAGATGAAGCGGCACCACGTGCCCTACATCGCGTTCGTGAACAAGCTCGACAAGATCGGCGCGGACTACCTGAAGGTCGTGGGGGATCTCAAGAAGCGGCTCGGAGCGCCGGCGATTCCCGTCCAATACCCGCTCTATCAGCCGGCGGATTCGGGTGGCGGGCGCGCGTTGAAGGGGCTGGTCGACTTGCTGACGCTCGAGACGTGGAGCTTCGACGCCGACAAGCGCGACGCCGTCCCACAGCGCCTCGAGCTGCCCGAGGACGGGCGCGACGAGGTGCTCGTCCTGCGCGCGGAGCTGCTCGAGAAGCTGGCCGAGGACGACGAGGAGATCCTGGGTTTCGTCGCGGAAGGGCGCGATCCGCCGGTCGAGATGGCGCGCGCGGCCCTGCGGCGGCGCACGATCGCCGGCACCCTCGTGCCGGTCCTGTGCGGCGCGGCGCAGCGCAATTTCGGCATCCATCCGCTTCTCGACGCGGTCGTCGCGCTGTTGCCCTCGCCGCTCGATCTGCCGCCGGTCCGCGGGCGGGATCCCGAGATCGGCGACGAGATCGAGCGCGCGCCGACGAACGACGCGCCGCTGGCGGCGCTGGCCTTCAAGCTGCAGGCGCTGCCCCACGGCGACCTGACGTTCGTGCGCGTGTACTCAGGGACGATCGAGCCCGGTGCGAGCTTGTGGAACCCGCGCACGCGCCGATTCGAGCGCGTCGCGCGCATCCTGCGCATGCACGCCCAGCACGGCGAGGCCGTGGCGCGCGCCGAGGCCGGGGACATCGTGGCCCTGACCGGTCTGAAGGCGACCGCGACCGGCGACACGCTGTGCACCAAGGATGCGGCGATCGTGCTCGAGCGGCTCGAGCTGCCCGAGCCCGTGCTCTCGCTCGTGATCGAGCCGGCCTCGTCGGGCGACCGCGACAAGCTGCGCGCCGCCCTGCAGCGGCTCGAGCACGAGGACCCGACGTTCCACCTGCGCGAGGACGCCGAGACGGGGCAGTGGCTCGTGTCCGGCATGGGCGAGCTGCACCTGGAGGTTGCGGGCCACCGGCTGGCGAGCGAGTTCAAGGTCGCCACCCGCACGGGCGCGCCGCGCGTGGCCTACCGCGAGGCGCTGCTCGAGGGCGCGCGCGGCTCGGCGCGCATCGAGCGCCAGATCGGCGGCAAGGACGTGTTCGGCGCGGTCGACCTCGTGATCGAGGTCGAGGAAGGGCTCGAGAAGACGCGGATCGAGTGGGATCCGGCCTGCCCGATCCCCGAAACGTTCCGGCGCGCGGTGTCCGAATCCCTGACGCTCGAGGCCCAGGCCGGGCCGCGCTTCGGCTACCCGCTCGTCCACCTGCGGATCCGCGTCGACGGCGGGGCGACCGACCCGCGGCGCGACGCCGAGATCGGCTTCGTGCAGGCCGCTTCCGTGGCCCTGCGCGAGGCGCTGGCGGCGGCCCGGATCGGCCTGTTCGAGCCGCTGATGGCCTTCGAGATCCAGTCCCCGATGGAGTTCTCGAGCGGGATCATCGCCGACCTGAACGGTCGCAAGGCCGAGGTGGGGGAGGTGCGCTCGGACGGGCCCTTCCGCACGATCCGGGGGACCGTGCCGCTCTCGCGCATGTTCGGCTACTCGACCGCCGTGCGGTCCCTGTCCCAGGGGCGGGCCAGCTTCTCGATGACCCCGGCCGGGCTGCGGCACGTGCCCGAGGACGAGCTGGCCTCCCGCGGCCTCGTCTGGACCTGAGGGCGGACGGTCGAGGGTGTCGGAGTTGTCCCTGGCACCGTATCGACGACCTCAGTCGGATCAGCGTGTCTGCGATCCCCGTGCCGATCGTTGACGGGGGGTAGGGCGACGGTTAGCATCCTCGGCCCTTTGCGCCACGGTCACGGTCCCCCGTGGTCCGGCGCGACGTTTTCGACGGAGTTCCCCTGCGCCGCCCCCACGGGCCGGCTGCGGTTCGCACGACCATGAAGGACAAGATCCAAATCCGGATGGAGGCCTACGATCACGAAGCCCTCGACCAGTCGGGGCTCGAGATCGTCGAGACCGCCAAGCGGACCGGCGCCCGCGTCGCGGGTCCGATCCCGCTTCCGACCCGGATCGAGCGCTACACGGTCCTGCGCTCGCCTTTCATCGACAAGAAGTCGCGCGAGCAGTTCGAGATCCGGACGCACAAGCGACTCATCTACATCTCGGAGCCGACCAGCCAGACGGTGGACGCTCTGAGCAGCCTGAACATGCCCGCGGGCGTGGACATCCGCATCAAGGCCTGACGGCCTCGAGCGCGGTGCGTCCCTCTCGGGGGCCGCACCGTGTGGGATCCGGGTCGCGCGAGCGGCTCGGCCACGATCGCGAGTTACCTCTTTTCCATCTCTTCAGTGCGGGAGCGCGACGGCGCGGGGTTCACCCGCGCGCTGCTCTCCCGGCGTGGATCCGACCCTGCGCGACGAACTCCGTCGTGCGTCGATCGGTTCCGCGCCCCGAGTGGCCAGGCGTCAAGGTCGTCCGCGTGGACGGCCCCTGGTCGAACCGGGATGCACGGATCCCCTGCACAAAACAGGGAGTTCAAGGGCTCATGACGCTGATCCTAGGACGCAAGCGCGGAATGACTCAGCTGTTCGCTGAGGACGGCACGGTCACGGGTGTGACCGTGGTCGAAGTCGGTCCGTGCGTGATCACCCAGGTCAAGACGGTCGAACGCGAAGGCTACGACGCCATCCAGATCGGATGGGAGGACGTGTCCGACAAGCGCGTCCGCAAGCCTCAGGTCGGCCACTTCAAGAAGGCCGGCGTCGCGACCAAGCGCTTCCTGCGCGAGGACCGCCTGATGGCCCCGGCCGAGAAGAAGGTCGGTGACACCCTCCTGTGCACGACGTTCCAGGTCGGCGACATCGTCGACGTGGTCGGCACCACGAAGGGCCGCGGTTTCGCCGGCACGATCAAGCGCCACGGCTTCTCGCGCGGCCCCGAGACGCACGGCTGCATGAACGTGCGTCAGCCGGGCTCGCTGGCCAGCAAGCGCATCGGCAAGGTCATCAAGGGCAAGCGCCTCGGCGGCCACATGGGCGACGAGCGCCACACCTCGAAGAACCTGATCGTCGAGAAGGTCGACGCTGCGCGCAACCTGCTCTACCTGCGCGGCTCGGTGGCTGGTCCGGCCAACGCCTTCGTCGAGGTCCAGACGGCCCGCAGCGGCTACCGCCAGAAGAAGCAGGCCTGATCATGAAGGTGCAGAGCTACAAGGCCGGCAAGCTGGGCAACTCCGAGTTCGACGAGAGCCCGTTCGGCGACAAGGTCCTCTACCGGACGCTGAAGGACGCCGTGGTCATGTACCACGCGAACTTGCGGCAGGGGACGGCCAAGACCAAGGACCGCCACGAGGTCCACGGCTCGGGCGCGAAGCCCTGGAAGCAGAAGCACACGGGCCGCGCGCGCGCCGGCGACAAGAAGTCGCCGCTGTGGCGCAAGGGCGGCGTGGTCTTCGGGCCGCACCCGCGCGATTTCTCGTACCACATGCCGCGCACCGCCAAGCGCGTGGCGCTGCGCACGGCGATCCTGGGCAAGCTGCGTGACGGCGAGGTCGTGCTGGCCACGCTGCCGAGCCTCGACGCCCCGTCGTCGAAGACCGCGCGCAAGATGCTGGCCGACCTGGGCGCGCCGACGCGCGCGCTCCTGATCCTGGGCGAGGCCAACACGAACGTGTGGAAGTCGTTCCGCAACTTCCCGGGCGTGAAGGTGTGCGTCGCGGCCGACCTGAACGCACGCGACGTCGTCAACGGCGGCAAGGTGATCGCCGAGGCTTCGGCGCTCGAGGCGCTCGTCGCACGCGTCGGCAAGAAGACGAAGGCTGGTGCCGAATGACGAACGTCAACCTCTTCTACCAGATGATCAAGGCGCCGGTCGTGACCGAGAAGGCCACGGACGACCAGCTGAAGCGCAACTCCTACACGTTCCGCGTGCCCGTCTCGGCCAACAAGGTCGAGATCCGCGAGGCCGTGCAGAAGCTGTTCAAGGTCAAGGTCTCGGCCGTCAACACGCTGCGCGTGACGCCCAAGATGCGCCGCCGCGGCTGGGTCGCGGGCCAGACGCCGGATTGGAAGAAGGCCATGGTGACGCTCCACGAGGGCGACACGATCGAGATCCTCTGAGGTAACCATGGGCATCAAGATCTACCGACCGACATCCGCAGGACGCCGCCACGGCTCCGTCCTGGACTACGCCGAGATCACGCGCGTGGGTCCGGAGGAGAGCCTCCTTCGCCCGCTGCGCAAGACCGGTGGCCGCAACAACCACGGTCACCAGACGCGCCGGCACCGCGGCGGCGGCAACAAGCGCATGTACCGTGTCGTCGACTTCCGTCGCGACAAGGACGGCGTGCCCGCCAAGGTCTTCTCGATCGAGTACGACCCGAACCGCACGGCCAACCTGGCGCTGCTGCACTACGCCGACGGCGAGAAGCGCTACATCATCGCGCCGCTGGGCCTGCAGGTCGGAGCCGTGCTGCGCTCGGGCCCGGGCTCGGATCCCACGCCGGGCAACTCGATGAAGCTCTCCGAGGTTCCCGTCGGGATGGAGATCCACAACATCGAGCTGCACCAGGGCAAGGGCGCGCAGATGTGCCGCTCGGCCGGCTCGGTCGCGCAGCTGACGGCGCGAGAGGGCACGTACGCGATCATCACGCTCAGCTCGGGCGAGCTGCGCAAGGTGCACGTCGAGTGCCGCGCGACGATCGGTCGCATCGGCAACACGGACCACCAGAACGTCAAGCTCGGCAAGGCCGGCCGCAAGCGCCACATGGGCCACCGCCCGGTCGTGCGCGGCACGGCCATGAACCCGGTCGACCACCCCATGGGCGGCGGCGAAGGTCGCACGGCCGGCGGTCGTCACCCCTGCTCGCCCTCGGGCGTGCTGGCCAAGGGCGGCAAAACGCGCCGTCCGAGCCACCCGACGGACAAGTTCATCCTGCGACGCCGCAAGCCGGGTCCGCACCACGCTTGATCCAATCCGGGCTTGATCCAATCCGCGCCTAGACCAGACCCACCACGACCACACAGAACCATGGGACGCAGCCTCAAGAAGGGCCCCTTCATCGACGACCACCTCGCCAAGAAGGTGGAAGCGCAGAAGAAGAGCGGCAAGCGCGATCCGATCACGACGTGGTCGCGTCGCAGCACGATCCCGCCCGATTTCATCGGGCACATCTTCCTCGTGCACAACGGTCGCAATCACCTGCGCGTGCAGGTGACCGAGGACATGGTCGGGCACAAGCTGGGCGAGTTCTCGCCCACGCGCGTGTTCCGCGGCCACACGAACAAGAAGGAAGAGACCAAGTCGGGGGTCATGCCGGCATGAGCACGACCCGCGAATTCACCGCCAAGCACCGCTTCGCGCGCATCACGTCGCGCAAGGCCGGCCTGATCGCGAACCTGATCCGGGGCCGCAGCGTCAACGATGCGATCGAGACGCTGCAGTTCACGCCCAACCGCGGCGCGTCCTTCTACCTGAAGATCGTCAAGTCGGCCGTCGCGAACGCCAGCCAGGACGAGGACGTCAACGTCAACCGTCTCTACATCTCCGACGCACGCGCCGACGTCGGCCCGCTGCTCAACGACCGCATGCGCTTCCGACCCGGCCCGCAGGGTCGCGCGATGCCGTTCAGCAAGCGCCTGAGCCACCTGACGATCAAGGTGCGCGAGGTACACGACGACGACGAAGTCGGCGTCGCGACGGAATCGGAGACCGAGACTTCCGCCGCGACCGGCACGAAGAAGAAGGCCACTGCTAAGAAGACCTCCGCGAAGAAGGCCGGCGCCGGCAAGTCGCGCGCGAAGTCAACCAAGTCGGCCGCGAAGGGCAGCGCCGCCAAGTCCGAAAAACCCGCCAAGGGCAAGAAGGCCTGAGCCGCGAGGCTGGCAAGACATGGGACAAAAGATCCACCCGCTCGGCTTCCGGCTCGGCACCGTCGAGCCCTGGCGTTCCCGCTGGTACGCCAAGAAGAAGGACTTCGGCCGCCTCCTGCTGGAGGACCGCAAGGTCCGTGACCACGTCTCCAAGGAGTTCGGCTCGTCGGGCATCCCCCGCATCGAGATCGAGCGCACTTCGGAGGCGGTGCACGTGATCATCTACACGGCCCGTCCGGGTGTCCTGGTCGGACGCAAGGGCGTGCGCGTCGAGGAGCTCAAGAAGGAGCTCCAGAAGATCACGAACACGACCGTCCACCTGACGCTGCACGAGGTCAAGCGCCCCGAGCTCGAGGCCAAGCTGGTCGCCGAGGGCGTGGCCGAAGCGCTCGAGAAGCGCATGGCCTTCCGCCGCGCCACGAAGCGCGCGATGCAGACCACGATGCAAGCCGGCGCGCGCGGCATGAAGATCGAGCTCAACGGCCGACTGGGCGGGGGCGAGATGTCGCGCCAGTCCAAGGAGCGTGAAGGCCGCGTGCCGCTCTCGACGCTGCAGGCGCACCTCGACTACGGCACCGCGCTGGCGATGACCACGTACGGCGTCATCGGCGTCAAGGTCTGGATCTACAAGGGCGAGATCGAGCGCGGGAAGATGATCGATTTCCGCTCGACCACGGGCTCGTCGTCGCGCGCCGAGCGCGCGAAGCGTGCGTCCGCACGCCCGCCGCAACAGAACAAGGAGGGCCGCAATGTCTCTGATGCCTAAGCGGACGAAGTTCCGCAAAGTCCACCGCGGCAAGATGAAGGGCGAGGCGACGCGCGGTCACCGCGTTGCGTTCGGCGACTTCGGCCTGCAGTCGATGGACTACGCCTGGCTGCCGGCCAAGACGCTGGAAGCCGGCCGCGTTGCCGCGAGCCGTGCATCCGGCGGCGCCGCGCGCGTCTGGATCCGGGTGTTCCCGCACAAGCCCGTCACGTCGAAGCCGGCCGAGGTCCGCATGGGCTCCGGCAAGGGCGAAGTCGAGTTCTGGGCCGCCGAGCTGAAGCCCGGCACCGTCATCTACGAGATCGGCGGCGTGACCGAGGACAAGGCCCGCCTGGTCTTCAAGCGCGTGGCGCACAAGATGCCGGTCAAGGTCAAGATGATCCGCCGCCTCCCGACCACCTGAGTCGTCCAGACCGAAGCCCACGACCATGAAGATCGACGAGATTCGCGGCAAGACGGACGGTGAGCTCGAGTTCGAGGTCGCCAACATGCGCAAGGAGCTGTTCGACCTGCGCTTCAAGTCCGCCACGCAGGCCATCCAGAGCCCCGCGCGCATGCGCGGCCTGAAGCGCGACATCGCGCGCATCCTCACCATCTCGAACGAACGCAAGGCCGGCCTGCGCGGCCAGAAGTCGCGTTGAACGCCCACGAACCCATGGACACTCCCCGCAACCGCCGCCGGACCGTCGAAGGCGAGGTCACGAGCACCAAGATGGCCAAGACCATCACGGTCCTCGTCGGCCGCACCTACCGACACGCCAAGTACGGCAAGTTCCTGCGCAAGCAGGTCAAGTACCACGCCCATGACGAGGACGGGCTGGCCCAGATGGGCGACCGCGTCGAGATCGTGGAGTGCCGTCCGACCAGCCGCCTCAAGCGCTGGCGCCTCGTGCGCGTGGTCGAGAAGGCCAAGGCCGCCGGCCAGATCGAGTTCGCGGTCGACGGGGGTGTCGCATGATCCAGATGCAGACCTACCTGGACGTCGCCGACAACACCGGCGCGAAGCTGGTCCAGTGCATCAAGGTGTTGGGCGGCACGCACCGCCGCTACGCCGGCCTGGGCGACATCATCGTCGTCAGCGTGAAGAAGGCGCTGCCCGGCTCGGAGCTGAAGCCGGGATCGGTCGCCAAGGGCGTTGTCGTCCGTTGCCGCAAGAACACGCGCCGCGCCGATGGCTCGTACGTGCGCTTCGACCAGAACGCGCTGGTCTTCGTCGACGCCGACAACAACCCCAAGGGCACGCGCATCTTCGGCGCCGTCGCGCGCGAGCTGCGCGACCGCGACTTCATGAAGATCATCTCGCTGGCCCAGGAGGTGGTGTGATGGGCCTGCGCACCGGCGACTCCGTGATCGTGATCGCGGGCAACGACAAGGGCCGCACCGGGACCGTCAAGCAGGTCAACCGTGAGGCCGGCCGCGTGGTCGTGGAAGGCATCAACCTGCGCTGGAAGCACAAGAAGCCCAGCCAGAAGAACCCCAAGGGCGAGCGTGTGCAGATCGAGATCGCGATCCACGCCAGCAACGTGATGCACCTCGACGCGCAGAGCGGCAAGGGCACGCGGAAGGCGCCCGACCGGGACGAGAAGAATCAGCAGAAGGCCAAGACGAAGTCGAAGGGCAAGGGGCGCAAGTAGCCATGGCCAAACAGGACAAGGACCAGGGCGGCGACAAGGCCCACAAGCACGAGAAGGGCGACAAGGCCGCCAAGCCCGAGAAGGTCGTCAAGGGCGAGAAGGGCGCCAAGGGCGAAAAGGCCCCGAAGGGCGAGAAAGCGGAGAAGGGCGAGAAGGCTCCCCCGCTCGAGCGCATCGTGCCGCGCCTCAAGGTCCGGTACGACGCCGAGATCAAGCCGCGGCTCAAGGAGCGCTTCCAGATCGACAACCCGAACGCCGTCCCGCGGCTCGAGAAGATCGTGATCGACATGGGCGTCAAGGGCGCCGTCGAGAACAAGTCGCGCGTCGACCAGGCCGCGCGCGACCTGGCCACGATCAGCGGCCAGAAGGCGGTCATCAAGAAGTCCAAGAAGGCCATCTCGGCCTTCAAGCTGCGCGAGAATATGCCGATCGCCTGCATGGTCACGCTGCGCCGCCAGCGCATGTGGGAGTTCGCCGACCGCCTCATCAACGTCGTCCTGCCGCGTATCCGCGACTTCCGCGGCGTGAAGGACAAGCTGGACGGGCGCGGCAACTTCAGCCTGGGTCTCTCGGAGCAGACCGTGTTCCCCGAGATCGATTTCGACAAGGTCGAATTCCAGCAGGGGATGCACATCACGTTCGTGACCTCCGCCGGCACGGACGAGCACGGGTACGCGCTGCTCAAGGAGCTCGGGATGCCCTTCCAGGTCCGCGAAACGAAGGGCAAGAAGAAGGAATAGCGCATGGCCAAGACCAGTTGGATCGTCAAGTGCGCCCGCAAGCCCAAGTTCAAGGTGCGGGCCTACACGCGCTGCACGATGTGCGGGCGCCGTCGCGCCGTTTATCAGAAGTTCGGCATCTGCCGCATTTGCCTGCGCGATCTGGCCCACAAGGGCGAGATCCCCGGCATGCGCAAGGCCTCGTGGTGAGGACGGAGTACAGCCCATGGCCATGACAGACCCGATCGCCGACATGCTCACGCGGATCCGCAACGCAACGCGGGTCCACAAGAAGACCGTCGTCATGCCCGCTTCGAAGATGAAGCAGGGCATCGCCGCGGTCCTCAAGGAGGAGGGCTTCATCGCCGACTTCTCCGTCGAGCCCAGCAAGCCCACGCCGCAGCTCTCCCTCACGCTGAAGTATGGCGAGACGGGCGAGTTCGTCATCCGCACGATCGAGCGGGTGAGCAAGCCGGGGTGCCGCGTCTACTCCCCGTTCGCGGATCTGCGCCCGATCATCCGCGGCCAGGGCATCCAGATCCTCTCCACGCCCATGGGCATCGTCTCCGACCGCGTGGCGCGCCGCGAGCGCGTCGGCGGCGAAGTGCTCTGCAAGGTGTACTGATCCCATGTCGCGCATCGGCAGACAGACCATCACCGTGCCCGCCGGCGTCACGGTCACCCGGGCCGACCGCAAGGTCTCGGTCAAGGGTCCCAAGGGCGAGCTCTCGATCGACCTGCGCCCCGAAGTCGACGTCACCGTCGACAAGGGGACGGTGTCGGTGGCCGTCAAGGCAGCGATCGAGGTCGAGCGCACGACGCGCGCCTACCACGGCATGACGCGTGCCATCCTCAACAACATGGTCCTGGGCGTGACCAAGGGCTTCGAGAAGCGCCTCGAGATCCAGGGCGTCGGCTGGAACGCCGCGGCCCAGGGCAACAAGATCGTGCTGAACATCGGCTTCAACAAGCCGGTGACGATCGCGGTGCCCAAGGGCATCACGGTCCAGACGCCCGACCCCGTGAACATCATCATCACCGGCGCGGACAAGCAGGCCGTCGGCCACCTCGCCGCCTCGATCCGCCAGCGCCGGCCGCCCGAGCCCTACAAGGGCAAGGGCGTGCGCTACAAGGACGAGGTCGTCCGCCGCAAGGCCGGCAAGAGCTTCGGGAGCTGACCTGCATGGACGCGATCTCACTCAAGAAGAACCGCCGCGCGCGCCGTGTGAACCACGTGCGCAACCGGATCAAGCGGACCACGACCCTGCCGCGGCTGACCGTCAGCCGCTCGCTCAAGCACATCTCGGCGCAGGTGATCGACGACGCGAGCGGCCGCACGCTCGCGCACGCCACCACCACGTCGAAATCCATGATCGACGCCCTGAAGGGCAAGACCAAGACCGAACGCGCCAAGGCCGTCGGCGTCGAACTCGCGCGCAAGGCGCGCGAGGCCGGCGTCGAGGCCGTCGTGTTCGACCGTGGGTTCGCGCGCTTCCACGGGCGCGTGAAGGCCCTGGCCGAAGCCGCGCGCGAAGGCGGCCTGAAGTTCTGAGAGCCTGTGAAGCAATCGATCCTACAGGCTCTCCATCACACTGACGCCGCTCCGCGGCGCGAGAGGCTGTTCCACAGCCTCTGAGGAACCGAGACACAGCGACACGATGAAGCCCAAGATCCGATATCTCGACGGGATGGAAACGCAAGAGGTCCAAGGCCTCTCCGAATCCCTCGTGAAGGTGAACCGCTCTGCCTGCGTGGTGAAGGGCGGCCGCCGCTTCTCCTTCTCCGCGCTCCAAGTGATCGGCAACAAGGGGGGGATCGTGGGCTACGGCTTCGGCAAGGCCCGCCAGGTCCCCGGCGCGATCGAAAAATCGGCGCGCGACGGCCGCAAGCACCTCATGCGCGTGCCGCTCTCGAAGACCGGCACGATCCCGCACGAGGTCGAGGGCTTCTTCTGCAGCGCGATGGTGCGCATCCTGCCGGCCTCGCCCGGCACGGGCATCATCGCCTGTCCGTCCGTCCGCGCTGTCTGCGAGATGGCCGGCATCAAGGACATCCTGACCAAGTCGTATGGGTCGACGAACCCGGTCAACCTGGTCAAGGCGACCCTCCACGCGCTGTCGCAACTGCGCACTTCCGAGCAGGTCGCGGCCCTGCGCGGCATCCAGTTCATCCAGTAGGGCACAGAGTCCTAGGGCACAGAGTTTCCAGGGCAGAAGGACACATGGATCTCCACTCCGTCACAGCCAAGGGCGTCCGCTACGCGGACCGCCGACGCGTCGGTCGCGGGCCCGGCAGCGGCCTGGGCAAGACCTCCGGCCGCGGACACAAGGGCTGGGGCCAGCGCTCGGGCGCGAGCCGCCGTCCGGGTTACGAAGGCGGTCAGATGCCCATCTACCGCCGCGTGCCCAAGCGCGGCTTCACGAACGCGCGCTTCCACACGGCCTACACCGTGATCAACGTGGACGACCTGAGCTCGTTCGCGGACGGCACGACCGTGGACCTCGAGGCGGTCCTGACCGCGGGCCTGACCAGCCGCGTGAGCGGCTTCTTCAAGGTGCTGGGCAACGGCAAGCTCGAGCGCAAGCTCACCGTCCGCGCGCAGAAGTTCACGGCGTCGGCCATCGAGAAGATCCACGCCGCCGGCGGGACGGCGGTCGTGCTCGACGCACAGGGCCGCGAGGCTCCGGCTGAGGGCGGCGACGCCGCGCTGGCAGACGGCGCGAAGAACCCGTTGGCCCAGGGTCGCAAGGCTCCCAGGGCCAGGGCCAGGGGCACGAAGACCCCGCCGACTGACGGCGGCGACGCCCCCCCGGCGAAGGCCTGATCCGGAACCGCCCGTGCAGAACTCCTTCTTCCAGCTCTTCAAGATCCCCGAGACGCGCAACAAGATCTGGGTCACCCTGCTCTTGCTGCTCGCGTACCGGGTCGGGTTCCACATCCCCATCCCGGGGATGAACCCGGCGTTCCTGAAGCAGCACCAGGATCAAGGCTCCCTGTTCGGGCTGATGAGCGCCTTCTCGGGCGGCGACATCGGGAACACGAACCTCTTCGCGCTCGGGATCATGCCGTACATCTCGGCGTCGATCATCTTCTCCATGCTCGGGAAGGTGTCGCCGGCGATCGAGGCGATCCAGAAGGAGGGCGCGGCGGGCCAGAAAAAGATCAACCAGTGGACGCGCCTCGCGGTCGTGCCGATCGCGCTGATCCAGGCCCTGTTCATCTACACCGGCGTGTTCCTGCAGAAGCCCGAGCTGCTGGCCGACAACATGCGCGGCAACCACTTCGTGCTGGGCCTCGTGGTGATCCTCTCGCTCATGGCGGGTGCGTTGCTGGTCATGTGGATCGGCGAGCTGATCACCGAGTTCGGCGTCGGGAACGGCGCCTCGCTGATCATCATGGCGGGCATCGTGGCCCAGGTGCCGATCGCGCTCTACCAGCTCAAGACGGTCGACGAGACCGAGTTCTGGCAGACGCTCCTGACGCTGGGGCTGATCTGGGCCGTCACCGTGGTGGTCGTGGTGTTCATCCACAAGGGCGCGCGGCGCGTGCCGATCCAGTACGCGCGCCTGTCGCGCGGGAACGTGGCCTACGGCGGCCAGCGCCACTACCTGCCTCTCAAGGTCAACATGGCCGGCGTCATGCCGATCGTGTTCGCCTCGGTCGTGTTCATCATCCCGGCCCTGATCTTCGACTGGATCGGGCTGTCGAAGCTGAAGGACGTCTTCAGCTCGCCGACCGGGTTCATCCACGTGTCGAGCTATGTCGCGCTCGTGTTCTTCTTCTGCTTCTTCTGGAACCGGCTGATGTTCCAGCCGACCGAGATCGCCGACAACCTGCGCGAGCACGGCTCGTTCATCCCCGGCATCCGTCCGGGCGCGAAGACGGCCGAGTACCTCGACAACGTGCTGACCCGCATCACGCTGGCCGGCGCGGCGTTCCTGGCGATCATCGCGATCCTGCCGGCGTTCGTGACGAGCGGCAGCAGCATCCCGATGGACATGCGCTACTTCCTGGGCGGCACCTCCGTGCTGATCACGGTGGGCGTGGCGCTCGATCTCGTCGACCGGCTCAACGCGGCCCTCGTCATGCGCAACTACGAGGGCTTCATGAAGGGCTCCGGCCCGGGCTGGACCCGCGGCGGCGATCGCGGCAAGGACAAGAAGTGAGCCGCAGGATCCTCATCCTGCTCGGCCCCCCGGGTGCGGGGAAGGGCACCCAGGCCAGCCGGCTCAGCGCCGAGCTGGGGCTGCCGCACGTGTCGACCGGCGACCTCTTCCGCGAGCACCGCGCCAAGGGCACGGATCTCGGGAAGCGCGCACAGGAGTACATGGACAGCGGGCGCCTCGTGCCCGACGACCTCGTGCTCGACATGCTCTTCGAGCGCGTCGCCCAGCCCGACGCGGCGCGCGGCTTCCTGCTCGACGGCTTCCCGCGCACCCTGCCCCAGGCCGAGGCGCTCGAGAAGCGGCTCGGCACCGGGGCGCAGGTGCGCGTGCTCGACCTGCGCGTCGGCGACAAGGTGCTGGTCGAGCGCCTGACCGGCCGCCGCACGTGCAAGGGCTGCGGCCACGTCCACCACGAGAAGACCTCGGCGCCCAAGGCCGCCGGCCGCTGCGACAAATGCGCGGGCGAGCTCTACGTGCGCACGGACGACCAGCCCGCGACCGTCGAGAAGCGCCTGGCCGTATACCGCGAGCAGACGCAGCCCCTGCAGGGCTTCTACTCGAAGCGCGGTCTCCTACAAGAGACCGACGGCGAGCGTTCGCCGGACGAGGTCTTCCGTTCCCTGCGCCAGGCTGCGGCCGGGATGGAGGCCGCGTGATGGCCAAGGAAGAACCGATCACGGTCGAGGCCATCGTGACGGAGTCACTCCCCAACGCGCGCTTCCGGGCGCGCCTCGATTCGGGCCACGAGATCCTGGCCCACGTCAGCGGGAAGATGCGCATGCACTACATCCGCATCCTGCCCGGCGACAAGATCACCGTAGAGATGTCGCCCTACGACTTGACCAAGGGCCGCATCATCTGCCGCGGCGAGCGCAGGAAGAAGGAGAACCGATGAAGGTCAGGAGCAGCGTCCGACGCATGTGCGTCAACTGCAAGATCGTCCGGCGCCGCGGCGTCGTCCGTGTAATCTGCACGGACCCGCGCCACAAACAGCGCCAGGGCAAGTAGCGCGTTTTCGCGCCTCAGCACACCACGAAACGGAACAGACGGAGCCAACCACAAGATGCCGCGTGTCATCGGTGTCGACATTCCCCCGAACAAGCGCCTCGAAATCGCGCTTCAGTACCTGTACGGCGTCGGTCAGACGACGGCGCACAAGGTCTGCGACCACCTCAAGCTCGATCGCGGCCTCCGGGCTCGCGACCTGACCGAGGAGCAGATCGCGATGCTCGCGAACTACCTGCAGAAGGAGTACCCCGTCGAGGGCACGCTCCGCCGGCAGGTGGCTTCCGCGATCACGCGCCTGCGTGACATCGGCTGCTACCGTGGCCTGCGGCACCGCCGCGGGCTGCCGGTGCGCGGCCAGCGCACGCGTACGAACGCGCGCACCCGCAAGGGGCCGCGCAAGACGGTGGCCGGCAAGAAGTCCGTGAAGGGGATGAAGTAATCCATGGCCAAGGCCGCCAAGAAGAAGGTCCGTCGGATCACGTCGCGCGGCGTCGCGCACGTCAAGGCGACGTTCAACAACACGCACGTGACGATCACCACGCCGAACGGCGAGGTGGTCTCCACGGGCTCCGCCGGCTGCGTCGGCTTCAAGGGGACTCGCAAGAGCACGCCCTTCGCCGCGCAGCGCGCCGGAGAGCGGGCCGCCGCGGGCGCGATGCGCCTGGGCGTCAAGGAGGTCGAGGTGCGCGTCCGGGGCGCCGGGTCGGGCCGCGAGTCGGCCATCCGCGCGCTGTCGAACACGGGCCTGAAGGTCATGACGATCGAGGACATCACCCCGCTGCCGCACAACGGCTGCCGCGCGCGCAAGAAGCGCCGCGTCTAATCCAGCCGCGGGGCCCGGACCAGCGGGCTCTGCAACCACACGACCAAGTCGACTCGAGAGAAGAGCATGTCCCGCATCATCGATCCCAAGTGCAGACTCTGCCGCCGAGAGGGCATGAAGCTCTTTCTGAAGGGCCAGCGCTGCTTCACGGAGAAGTGCGCCGTGTCCCGCCGGGACTACCCGCCGGGCGTCCACGCGCAGAAGCGCGCCAAGGTCACCGAGTACGGCGTCCGTCTGCGCGAGAAGCAGAAGCTGAAGCGCATCTACGGCGTCGGCGAGCGCCAGTTCAAGCTGTACTTCCACGAGGCCGAGCGCCTGCGCGGGAACACCGGCGAGAACCTGATGGTGCTGCTCGAGCGCCGTCTCGACAACGTGGTCCTGGCCAGCGGCTTCGCGCTGTCGCGCAACCACGCGCGCCAGCTGATCAACCACGGCCACTTCCGCGTCAATGGCCGCAAGGTCGACATCTGCTCGTTCCAGGTGCGGCCGGGCGACTCCGTCCAGCCGGGCACGCGCGAGAACACGCGCAAGATGGTCGGCGAGGCGATCGAGGTGAACAAGTCGCAGACGATCCCGGCCTGGCTCGAGGTGCAGGGTGACGCGCTGACCGCCAAGGTCGTCGGCATCCCGCGCCGCGAGGACGTGCCGCACCCGATCCAGGAGCAGCTCATCATCGAGCTCTGCTCGAAGTAACCGAACGCCGGCGCGCGGCGGGGCTCAGCGCCCCGACGTGCCCGCCATCCAGAGGAGCTCTCCAAGTCGCCCGCGAGGCCGAGGCGGACGGGAGGGACTCGAAAGGGGCGGGGACGAGCGCGCCGGGAACCCACCCGGCATCAGGCCTCACCGGAGAATCCCAGTCATGCGTATCCGTTGGCGTAACTTCGAGCTGCCCAGCAAGGTGCAGCCCGATTCCGAGACACTCAGCAAGACGTTCGGCCGCTTCGCGATCGAGCCGTTCGAGCGCGGCTTCGGCCACACGATCGGGAACGGCCTGCGCCGCGTCCTGCTCTCGTCGATCGAGGGCACGGCCGTCGTGTCCGTCCGCATCGAGGGCGCGCAGCACGAGTTCGACTCCCTCGAGGGGATCATGGAGGACGTCACCGACGTCATCCTGAACGTGAAGCGCCTGCGCATCGCCTTCGACGGCGGCGACGAGGTGAACTGCCGCATCGAAAAGACCGGCAAGGGCGTGGTGACCGGCGCGGACGTGATCTGCCCGGGCGACGCGCGCGTGGCGAATCCCGAGCTGCACCTCGCGACGATGACCAAGGACCGTCCGTTCCGCGTCGACCTGCGCGTCAAGCGCGGTCGCGGCTACGTCGCGGCCGAGGAAAGCTCGACCGAGCTGCAGCAGCTGGGCACGATCCCGGTCGACGCGATCTTCTCGCCGGTCCACCGCGTGCGCTACTCGATCGAGGCGACGCGCGTCGGCAAGCTGACGAACTACGACCGCCTGATCCTGGAGATCTGGACCGACGGCACGATCACGCCCGAGCTGGCGCTGGTCGAGTCGGCCAAGATCTACCGCAAGCACCTCAACCCGTTCGTGCTCTACGGCACGAGCAAGGACCGCGATCTGGTCCCCGACAGCCCGGATTCGTCGGAGTACAACCAGCGCAACCGCGAGACGACGGAACTCCACGTCATCCTCTCGGAGCCGATCGTCGACCTCGAGCTGTCGGTGCGGGCGCGCAACTGCCTGGATGGCGCCAACATCCAGACCTTGGCCGACCTCGTGCGCATGAGCGAGAACGAGGTCATGAACCTGAAGAATCTCGGCAAGACGAGCCTGACCGAGATCAAGAACAAGCTGGCCGAGCGCGGGCTCTCGCTCGGGATGAACGTGTAGGACGAGATGGTGCCCGCAGGCCGACCGAGGATGAACCCATGAGACACCGTTGCGCAGGGAACCGGCTCGGCCGGACCACGGAACACCGCATTGCCATGACGAAGAACATGGCCAACTCGCTCATCCTGCACGAGCGCATCATCACGACGACGCCCAAGGCGAAGGCGATCAAGCCGTTCGTCGAGAAGCTCGTCACGCTGGCCAAGGAGGACACGCTCCACCACCGGCGCATGGCCTTCGCGGCGCTGCGCGACAAGGTCACGGTGGACAAGCTGTTCAGCACGATCGGTCCGCGCTTCAAGACGCGGCCCGGCGGCTACTGCCGCGTGCTGCACCTCGCCAAGCCGCGGCTGGGCGACAACGGCCAGCGCTCGATCCTGGAGTTCGTGGAGCGCACGCCGAAAGAGAAGAAGGCCAGCGAAGCGCCGTAAGGCGCGGAGCCACCAGCTCTCTCTCTCAGCGCGCCGCGGCCGGCTCACGAGCCCGCCGCGGCGCGCTCGTTTACGGCGCGCCAGGCCCGGGCGCGAGCCGGGGATGGGGACCCTTGGCCCGCGAGTGCCAGAGACCTCCCTCCACGACTCGGGTGCTCGCCCCGATCGTCCAGTAACCTGAGGCCTACCCATGACCAAGCCTGATCCGATCCGGATCCTCAGTCGTCTGCACATGGTCGCCGCGCTCGTTCGCCGCACCCTGGAGGAAGGCTCGCCGGGCCCCGGCGGACCGCTGCCCTACTCGACCCGGGTCCTGCTGCGCTGGCTGGAGATGGGGGGCCGGCGGCGACCGCAGGACGTTGCTCGGTTCCTTTCGGTGACGCCCTCGGCCGCCACGCAGATGGTGGGGCGCCTGAAGCGACGCGGGCTGATCCGAGCTCAGCCCGATCCCGAGGACGGTCGGGCGGAGCTCCTGACGCTGACAGCCCGAGGGGCCACCCTGGTGCGCAGCGAGATGGAGCTGGAGGCCAGCCGGATGGAGCGCTTCCTGGCCCTCACCCCGGAACCGCGGCGGAGGGCCCTCGCACAGGGCCTGGAGGAGGCGATCGAACTCCTGTTGCGCGCGGATCCGACCCAGATCGACCTGTGCCTGCACTGCACGGCCCTCTCCGCCCCTCATTGCGAGCTCAGACACCATGGGCTGCGCTGCCCCACGGACCGCCCGCAGCGAGGTACCCCGAAGGAACCCTTGTCGGATCCGCCCCGGCCGATATAGTTAAGTAACTGAAGTAATTCGCCGGGTGACGGCCGTCCCCGTTCCGCATGCCGCGAGGCGGGAGACCGGGCGCCGCCGGGCGAGAGGACGGTCATGGAAGCGGATCGACGCAGAGGCCGTGTCGCCAATCGCGCGAGGGTGTTGGTGGTTGCGCTGGCCGGACTCACGGGGCTCACGATGGCCTGGGCCATCCAGATCCCGACCACGCTGGCCGACTTCCACCTGCCGGGCACGCAGATCGGAGACGTGCAACCCGGCACGTATCACCTTTCGGACGACTGCCGGTCTTGCCACGGCGACTTCGAGCCCGCGTCGGATCCGTGGTCGACGTGGTCGGGCAGCCTCATGGCCCAGGCTGGACGCGACCCGCTGTTCCTGGCGCAGATGACGAACGCGAACCAGGACGTCGCGGACGTCGGCTACTTCTGCCTGCGCTGCCACGTGCCGATGTCCTTCGCCACGGGGCACGCCTACCAGAGCGACGGCAGCACGCTGGATGCCCAGGACAAGGACGGAGTGGGTTGCCACTTCTGCCACTCGGTCGTCGATCCGGTCTACACGCCCGGCGTCAGCCCCGTGGAAGACGTGGACATCCTGCGATCCCTGGCCGACGTGCCCCGTCAGTACGGCAACGCGATGTTCGTGCTCGATCCCAGCGGCTCGCGCCGCGGCCCGCGCGCCGATGCGGCGCCCCTGCACGAGCTGATCCAGTCGCCCTTCCATCGCCGAAGCGAGATGTGCGGGACCTGTCACGACGTCGGCAACGTGGCGACGAACCGGCAGCCCGACGGGACCTATCGCTACAACACGCTCGGGCAGGCTCCGCGCACTGCGGATCCGCATGCGCAGTTCCCGCTCGAGCGCACCTTCACGGAGTGGAAGCTCTCGGCGTTCGCCAGCGGCGGCGTCGACATGGGCGGGCGCTTCGGTGGCGAAGGCGCCACGGTCGTCTCGAGCTGTCAGGACTGCCACATGCCGCTCGCGACCGGCCGCGCCGCCTCGATGGGGCCGGAGAGGACGGACCTGCGCAAGCACGATTTCGCCGGGGCGACGGCGCCGGTCCTGCGCCTGATCGCCGAGGCGGAACGCGGGAATCCGGAAGTCGATCAGGCGGCGCTGAGACGGGGCATCGCCAAGGCCACGTCGATGCTGGAGCGCGCCGCGACGCTGCAGTTGAGCCAGACTCACGGCAACCTGCGGGTACGCGTGGTCAACGAGAGCGGACACAAGCTGCCGACCGGACACATCGAAGGCCGGCGCGTGTTCCTCACCGTGCGTTTCTTCCACGCAGCGGGGCAACTCCTCCGCGAGTACGGTCACTACGACGCGGCGCACGCCGACCTGGATGCGGACACCACACGCGTGTACGAGATGACCGTGGGCCTCAGCGACGCCGCCGCGTCGATGACGGGCCTGCCGCCGGGGCCCACCGGTCACATGTCCTTGGCGGACACGGTCGTCAAGGACACGCGGATCCCGCCGCGCGGCTATGACGTGGCGGCGTTCGCGGAGGGAGGCGCGCCGGTCGTGGGTGCCCCGTACGTGGACGGGCAACACTGGGACGATGCGTGGTTCGCCGTTCCGCACGGCGCGACCCGCGTCGAGGTCGAGCTTTCCTACCAATGCCTGCCGCGGGAGTACATCGAGCACCTGCGCGACGGCAACGTGACGGATGATCGAGGCCGCAGGCTGTTCGACCTGTGGGAGCGCACGGGGAAGGGCGAGCCGATCGTGATGGCGCGCGCGACGGATGCCCTGCAGCGGTTCCTCTTCGGAGACGTCGACGGCGACTGCGTGGTGGGGCGTTCCGACGGGTGGATCCTCATCGCCGCCTTGGGCACGGATTGGAGCCAACCGGCGTTCGTTCCGGCCGCGGACCTCGATGGCGATCACCACGTCGGACCCGAGGACTGGGCCCTCTACATGCAGAGGTACGGCACGCACTGCCCCTGAACCGATTCGTGCGCAGAAGCCGTGGGAGAGCGGCGCTCCACGCGATCGGCGTCGTGGAGCGTGCGCACCTTCTCAGGCTTGAATGCGCTCGAAGCCCCGGAGCTCCACGCCCGGCGTCACATACTCCGGCCGGAGCGGCTCGATCCCGCCCAGCGCGCCGCTCAGGTACTTGCGGTTGCAGTCGGGGAAGACCGTCGCCACGACCGCGTCGCGGCCCTGCTCCAGCGCGATCTCGATCGCCCCGAGCAGGTTCGCTCCGGAGCTGATGCCGAAGGCCAGCCCGAGCTCGTGCGAGAGCCGCTGCGCCATCAGGATCGCGTCGCCGTCCCACACGTCGACCACGCGGTCGATCGCGGAGAGGTCGAGGATCGCCGGGATGAACTCGTCGCTGATGCCCTGGATGCGGTGCACGCCCTCGCGGTGGCCGGTGCGCAGCGTGGGGGAGTTGGCCGGCTCGAGCGGATGCACGGCGACGCGACCGAAGCGCTCGCGCAAGGCCTGTCCGACACCCATCACCGTCCCTCCGGTGCCGACTCCGGCGACGAACGCCGTGGGGGCGAGGCCGCGGCTCGCGAGCTGGTTCGCGATCTCCGGCCCCGTGGTCCGCCGGTGCGCCTCGACGTTGGCGTGGTTGGAGAACTGCTTCGGACGGAAGGCGCGCGGGTGCGAGCGCGCCCATTCGTCGGCGCGCGCGATCGAGCCCAGGAAGCCGCCCTCCGCGCGCGAGATCGGCACCAGGGTCGCGCCCAGGCTGGCCAGGAGGAGCGCGCGCTCGGGGCTCATCCAGTCGGGCATGAAGATGCGCACGGGCGAGTCGAACCGCCGCCCCATCGCCGCGAAGGCGATGCCGGTGTTGCCGCTGGTCGCCTCGACGATCTCGTCGCCGGGACGCCACGTGCCCTGGCGCCAAGCCTCTTCGAGGATGAAGAGCGCCATGCGGTCCTTGATGCTGCCGGTGAGGTTCCGGCTCTCGTCCTTGGCCCAGACGCGGAGCTCGCGTCCGCCGACGCCGATGTCCAGGCCGATCAGCGGCGTGTTGCCGACCATGCCGTGCTGCTCGGCGAAGCGCCGCTGCGTCTCGCGCTCATCGATGCCGACCGGGCCGTACTCGGCGAGGCTGGTCCTCATCGCGCGGCCTCTTCCCCGACCGCCAGCCGCTCGAACTCCGCCCGGAAGTGGCGCAGAACGGCCGCGTTCTTCGAGATGCGCACGCCGGCGATGCCGTCGCGGCGCTGCCACACGGCATCGACGATCTCGATCAGGTAGTCCATGTGGCTCTGCGTGTACGTGCGGCGCGGGATCGCCAGGCGCACGAGCTCGTGCCGCGCCGGAACCAGCGCGCCCGACCCGGGGTCGACGCGACCGAGCATCACGCTGCCGATCTCGCAGCTGCGGATGCCGCCCTCGAGGTAGAGCTCGATCGCCAGCGCCTGGCCGGGATACTCGTGCGGCTCGAGATGGGGCAGGCAGGCCCGGGCGTCGAGGAAGATCGCGTGCCCGCCCGCGGGCCGGACGACGGGCACTCCGTGCGCGCTCAGCTTCTCGACGACATAGCAGATACTGGCGTGGCGGTACTCGAGGTAGTCGGGGTCGAGCACCTCCTGCAGGCCGATGGCGATCGCCTCGAGGTCGCGTCCGGCGAGACCGCCGTAGGTCGGGAAGCCCTCCGTGACGACGAGCCGCGCGCGCAGCTCCTCGGCCATGCTCGCGTCGCGCAACGCGAGGAAGCCGCCGATGTTGGCCAGGCCGTCCTTCTTGGCGCTCATCGTGCAGCCGTCGGCGAGGTCGAAGAACATGCGCGCGATCTCGCGCGGCGAGCGCTGCCCCATCCCCGGCTCGCGCTGGCGCACGAGCCAGGCGTTCTCGGCGAAGCGGCACGCGTCGAGGAAGAGCGGCACGCGGAAGCGCCGGCACAGGTCGCGCGCGGCGAGCAGGTTGGCGTAGCTCACCGGCTGGCCGCCACCCGCGTTGTTCGTGATCGTGACCATGACCAGCGGCACGCGCCCGCTCTCGGTCGCGAGCAGGCGCTCGAGGGCGCCGAGGTCGATGTCGCCCTTGAAGGGCGCGTCCGAGCCCAGGTCGGACGCTTCGGGGCAGGACAGGTCCAGCGCGCGAGCCCCGCTGAGCTCGATGTTGGCGCGCGTGGTGTCGAAGTGCGTGTTGCTCGGGATCGTGCGTCCGTTCGCTCCCACCAGACCGAAGAGCAGGTGCTCGGCCGCGCGGCCCTGGTGCGTCGGGATCACGTGCTCGAAGCCCGTCACGTCGCGCACCGAGGCCTGGAAGCGGTCGAAGCTCTTCGCGCCGGCGTAGGTCTCGTCGCCGCGCATGATCCCGGCCCACTGCTCGCTCGACATGGCGCCAGTGCCGCTGTCGGTCAGGAGATCGATCAGCACGTCGTCGGTGTGCAGCGCGAAGAGGTTCAGGTGCGCGAGCTCGAGGGCCCTCTCGCGCTCGATGCGCGTGGTGCGGCGGATCGGCTCGACGCTCTTGATGCGAAAGGGCTCGATGATCGTGTGCATGGGAGTCCGCGACATCCGCGCATGGACCGGCACCGGTCATTGTCTTCGGGGGGCCTCGAGCCAGGCATGCGCACTAGGCAGTAGTGCGGTCGCAAGTCCGGCGTAGGGAGCCGGCGAGTCCGTCTCTCGAGCTCGAATCGGTCGGTGCCGATCCGCTGGACCGGCGAACGCTCGATACGGCAACCTGCGAGCACCGCGACAGTCCCGTGGACGTCGCGCAGCGGTGCAACCAGGACGTCAGATGCGCGCCAGCCGGACGCGGCCCTCGCCGAGTAGCGTGTCGACGTCACGCGCGAAGCGCTCGCTGATCGCGACGCGGCAGTCGCCGCCGGCGCGCACGCGGCGCGTGCGGCCGTCGAGGCCCTGCACCTGCAGGTAGAGCGGGGCGCGACCCTTGTGCTGCTCGATGACATGGCGCAGGTCGGCGAGCAGGTGGTCGTCCTCGGGCGCGACGTTGACCACGACGCCGCCCTGGAAGCGTGCCAGCGCCTCCTCGATCGTCCAGATCTCCTCGAGCAGCAGACCCGGCTCTTCGGCGCCTTCCTCGAGGCGCGCGCGCAGCAGGACCACCGCGCCGTCCTCGAGCTTCTGGCGCTGTTCCTCGTAGGTGCGCGGGAAGCAGACGACGGCCACGCTGCCGGAGAGATCCTCCAGGCGGAAGCGGCACATCTTGCGGCCCGCCATCGTGCCCGACTTCACGACCACCTCGGACTTGGCCACGATCATCCCGGCGATCGTGATCTCCGTGCCGCCCGGGATGCCCGAGAGGCCGTCGATGCCGACCGACGAGAGCAGCGCGAGCAGGCCGGCGCGTTCCTCGAGCGGGTGGCCCGAGAGGTAGAAGCCCAGGACCTCGTACTCGGCGCGCAGGATCTCCGCCTTGGTCAGCGTGCCGGGGCGCGCGACGCCGCCGTCCGATGCGCCGCCCTGCGCGGCGTTGGCGTTCCTCGCGCCGTTCTTCGTGCCGCTCGACGCGAGAGCGGCCGGTGACTCCGCCGCCGGCGCCTCGCCGAACAGGCTGCCCTGGCCCGCCTTGCGGTCGGCGGCCGCGCAAGCGCCCTCGGCCATGGCCGATTCGAGCGCGAAGAGCAGCGCGCCGCGGTCGCGGTCGAGCAGGTCGAAGCTGCCGGCCTTGACCAGTGCCTCCCAGCAGACCTTGCCCATCGTCTGCGGATCGAGCTCGGTGCACAGCGTGCGCAGCGACGGCGACAGGCGCCGCGTGCGCAGCGCGCTGCGCGCCTCGATCAGCGACTCGATCGCCTTGTGGCCGGTGCCCTTGATCGCGCCAAAGCCGTAGCGCAGCGCGTCGCCTTCGGGCTCGAACTCCCACACCGAGCGCTCGATCGAGGGCGGGCGCATCTCGACGCCGCTCTTGCGCGCGTCGTCGACGAACTCCTTGACCTTCTTCGAGGTCGACATCTCGCACGACAGGTTCGCAGCCAGGAACGCGCCGCGGTGGTTCGCCTTCAAGTACGCGGTCTGATACGTGAGGACCGCGTAGGCGGTCGAGTGCGACTTGTTGAAACCGTAGCCGCCGAATTTGAGGATGTTCTCCCAGATCTCGCGCGCCAGCGTCGGCTGGCAGCCGTTGGCCTTGGCGCCCGAGACGAACTGCTCGGAGAACTTCTGCATGATCTCCGGCTTCTTCTTGCCCATCGCCTTGCGCAGGTTGTCGGCTTCATTGAGCGAGAAGCCCGACAGCGCGCTCGAGATGAGCATCACCTGCTCCTGGTAGACGATGCAGCCGTACGTATCGCGCAGGATCGCTTCGAGCGAGGTGTGCGGGTACGCGATCTCCTCCTCGCCGTGCTTGCGGCGCGTGAACATCTCGACCATGCCCGACTCGAGCGGGCCGGGCCGGTACAGCGCCAGGATCGCGATCAGGTCCTCGAAGCAGTCGGGCTTGATGCGCCCGAGCAGCTTCTTCATGCCCTCGGACTCCAGCTGGAACACGCCCAGCGTGTCGCCCGCGACGAGCAGCTTGTACGTCGCCGCGTCCTGCGGCGGCAAAACGTCGAGGTCGGGCGGCGTGCCACCCTGCTTGCGCACGTTTTCCAGCGCCTTTTCGAGGATTGTCAGGGTCCGTAGACCCAGGTAGTCCATCTTCAGCAGCCCGAGGTCCTCGAGCTGCGGCGCCGACCACTGCGTGCAGACGTCGTCGCCGTTCTTCGCCAGCGGCACGTACTCGACGATCGGCCGGTCGGCGATCACGACGCCGGCGGCGTGGATCGAGCTGTGCCGCGCCAGCCCCTCGAGCTTCAGCGACAGATCGAACAGGCGCTGGTGCTGCGGGCTGCTGTCGCGGATCGCCTTCAGTTCGGCATCGGACGCCAGCGCCGCTTGCAGCGACGCACCCGGTCCCTGCGGCACCTTCTTGCACAGCTTGTCGATGTCGGCGATCGGGAAGTCGAGCACGCGTCCGACGTCGCGCAGCACGCCACGGCTGGCCATGGTCCCGAACGTGATGATCTGGCAGACGCAGTCGTTGCCGTACTTCTGCCGCACGTACTGGATGACTTCGTCGCGGCGGTTGCCGCAGAAGTCGATGTCGATATCCGGCATCGACACGCGGCCGGGGTTCAGGAAACGCTCGAACAACAGCGCGTAGCGCAGCGGGCACACGTCGGTGATGCCGAGCACGTAGGCGACGATCGAGCCGGCGGCCGAGCCGCGGCCGGGCCCGACCGGGATGCCCATCGACCACGCCATCTGGAAGAAGTCCATAAAGATAAGGAAGTAGCTGACGAAGCCCAGCTTCTTGATGACGCCGATCTCGTAGTCGAGCCGCTGCTGGATCGGCTCGTCGATGCGGCCGTAGCGGCGGATCGCACCTTCGTGGCAGATGCGTTGGAACCAGACTTCCGGGGGGCTGCCGTCCTCGGGTTGGAACACCGGCAGGTGATACACGCCGAACTCGATGCCGACATTGCAGCGCTCGGCGATGGCGACGGTTTCGGCCAGCGCCTCGGGCCAGTCGGCGAACGCTGCCGCCATTTGCGCCCGCGACTTCAGGAACAGCTCCTTGCTGCCCATCCGGAACCGCTGCGGATCGGCCACCGTCTTGCCGCTGCGGATGCAGAGCATGATGTCCTGGGCCAACCAGTCGTCGGCCTTCAGGTAGTGAACGTCGTTGGTGGCGACGCACGGAATGCCCAGCTCCTGGCCGAACGCGCGCAGCGCCTGCGT
>JANNQS010000076.1:0-44156 GCA_031400875.1 Planctomycetota bacterium
CCTGCGCGAAGCGCAGCGCGGGTTCCTGCGCACGGCGACGATCGCGCCCGAGCGGCGCCAGGAGGCCGCCGCGGCCGCGGCGCGCAGCATCACCGGCGTCGCCCTGGCGCGTCTCGCGGCCGGCGGATCGGCGCGCTTGCCCGCCGGCGCCGCGGCGCGCGCCGCGCTCGAGGCGCTCGTCGGCCGCGCGCCCGCCGACCCGTGGGCCTGGGCCCGGCTGGCCGAGCTGCTGCAGGCGCAGAACGCGCCGCGCCGCGCCGGCTTCGCGGCGCGCGCCGGGCTGCAGATCTTCCCGCGCGACCCCGGGCTGAGCGACGCGCTGGCGCGCTCGGCGCGTGCGCTGGGCGGTCGCGAGGCCGTCGTCGCCACGTTCGAGGCGATCGAGGCCCGCGATCCCAAGGACGCGAACGCCGTGTGGCGTCCGGCGCAGGAGCGCTACGAGCGCGGGCTCGAGGCCCTGAACGGCGAAGCGATCCTGCGCAGCGACTCGGCTCGCCGCAACGAAACGGAGTTGAGCAGCCGCTCGAGCGACGCCGAAGCGAACCTGCGCGAAGCGCAGCGCGGGTTCCTGCGCACGGCGACGATCGCGCCCGAGCGGCGCCAGGAGGCCGCCGCGGCCGCGGCGCGCAGCATCACCGGCGTCGCCCTGGCGCGTCTCGCGGCCGGCGACCTGACCGGCGCGCGGCGCGCACTGCTCGACGCCGAGGAGCTCGATCCTTTGGCCCTGCGCGCGCCGCTGTCGGGCGAGCTGCCGAGCGGCGTCGACGCGCTGCGCTCGATCATGGTCACGTGGAGCGAGCGCGGCCAAGACCCTGCGCGCGCCGACGCGACGGATTGCCTGGCCGAGGCGACCGAGTGCTACGCCGATTTGCGGCGCATCGCGCCCGACGCGATCCAAGAAGCCGCGCGGGCCGCGACCGACGCGCGCGACGCGGCGTTGTCGTACGCGGCGCGGGCGCGCGTCGCGGCCGACAAGGGCCGCCTCGATGCGGCGCGGGCCGACATGCAACGCGCCCGCGACCTCATGGAGAAGGCCTACGTCGCCGCGAAGGACGCCGCGGGCCAGCGACCGGACGACGCGGCGGCCGTGCGCCTGCCCGGCCGGCTGCTCGTGCACTTCCTGCAGCGCGAGGTGACGCAGGCCGAAGGCTTCTTGAGCAAGAGCGCGCAGCTCTGGGAAGCGGAGGTCGAGCGCGCGCGCGCGGCGCAGGCGGTTCCGCAGGCCACCGCGCCGGATCAGGAGGAACGCGCGCGACGCCTGGAAGAGGCCGAATCACGGCTGGGCGACGTGTACCAGGACCTGGGTGTGCTCGACCTCGACCTGAAGGGCGACGCGCACGGCGCCAAGGCCTGGTTCGAGAAGGCGCTCGCGACCGGTCCCGACCCGCGCGAGGACGTGCGCGCTCCGGGCGGCTGGCTGGCGCGCTGCGAGGCGGCGATCGCCGACGGCACGGATCCCAAGCTGACCCCCGAGAAGCGCTGGGGTGCGCTGCCCTAGAGAACAACGGATCGCGCCGGGCGCGGTCCGAGGAACGAGAAACCATGAAGAACTTCCTGCTGTTGCTGCTCCTTCCGGTGGTCGTGGGCTGCGCCGCGCCCGTCCGTGCCGCTGTGCCTGTCGCTGATCCCGTGAACGGTCTGCACGGAGCCCAGAGCGTCGATCAGCAGCTGGCGGACGGGCGCGCGCGGCTCGAGGAGGGCCAGCTCACCGAGGCCCTGGCGCTGTTCGAATCGGCCGAGAAGCAGGACCCGACGATCAAGACACGCCAGTGGGTGCTGCGCGCGTGGATCGCGCAGGGCCGCGTGAACGACGCGCTGAACCAGATCGACGCGCTGGCCAAGGGCGGAGCCAAGGGGCCGGCGATGGACTACCTGTACGGCATGGCCTTCGCGCAGAAGGCCAAGGGCTACATCGGCGAGGGCGTCAGCGGCGGCATCGTCGCGATGGCGTTCACCGACGCCGTCGATTTCCTGAAGGGCGCGACGAAGGCCGAGCCCGACCTGTACCGCGACGCGTTCCTGCCCCTGGCCGAGTCGGCCTGGTACGGCGGGGACCTGGAGACGGCGCGCGCGGCCGCCGAGAAGGCGCTGGCGGCGCGCCCGCAGGACGGCGACGCGGCCATGGTGCTCGGACGGATCGCGTTCTCGCAGTACACGAGCCTGCGCGACGAGACGATGCAGAAGCAGGCGGCCGAGGCGACCTGGATCGCGGCGCGCGACGCGTTCACGAAGGCGGCCGAGCTCTACGCCGCCGCGCCCGACGCGGCCGCGCGCGCCAAGGGCGCGGGCGCATCGATGCAGATCGGCTGGCTGCACGTGTGGAAGGGCCAGGGCGACGAAGCCGCGAAGTCCTTCGGTCCCGCGGCCGGGCTCGATCCGGCGTCGGTCGATTTCGCGCAGCTGCGCGAGAGCCTGACCGGCGAGCAGTTCGTGGCCGCGCTCGAGGAGGCGCTGAAGACCCACGAACGCGTGAACGCGGCGGACAAGGCCGGGGACGCCTCGCTCCAGTGGTGGCTGGGCTACGGTCGCTACGGGATCAAGCGCTACGAGGAGGCCGAAGCAGCGTTCACGCGCGCCGTCACCGAGGCGCCGGCGTTCATGAACTCGTGGTACTACATCGCGCTCTCGCGCTACTTCCGCCAGGACTACGACGGCACGATCGCGGCGCTGCGCACGCACTACGGGCTGTCGGCCGACGACGCGGTGGCCTCGCTGCGCTCGAACCCGGAGGAGAACCTGCGCACGCTCGACTACCTGATCGGCCTGAAGGCCGCGCGGGCCGCCAACCTGGACGCCGGCTTCCTGTCCGAGCTGCAGGTCGGGATCGTGCCGGACGGCCACCGCTACTGGAACAACCTGGGTCTGTTCCTGCGCGACGAGGCCGAGGCGCGCGAGCAGCGGCAGCGCGACATGTCGCCCGAGGAGCGCAAGCAGGTCATGGACCTCTACGAGCGCGCCTACATCGCCTACCTGAAGTCGCTCGAGCTTTCTCCGGACGATCCGAACTACCTGAACGACACCGCGCTGATGCTGCACTACCACCTCGATCGCGACCTGGACCAGGCACGCGCGTGGTACGTGAAGTCGGCGGAACGGGCCCAGGCCGAGCTGGAGCGCAAGGACATGTCGTCCGATCTGCGTGCCTTGCGCGAGCTGGCGTTGCGCGACTCCAAGGACAACCTGGCCAAGCTCGACCGGCTGCTCGAGAGGCGCAAGCAGGAGAAGGAGAAGAAGGGCTCGGGTGTCTGACACCGCCGTGGGATGACTCCTTGAACCTGCCGATCCGCATCGTCGACGCGCTGCAGCCCGAGCGGCTGATCTCGGTCGACGGGGCCTGGGGACAGCCGGGACTCAACCTTTCCCACTGGCCCGGGAACGCGTCGCCGCGCGAGCTGCGCCACGACCTGTCGACCGGCGTGGCCCTGAACTTCGCGCGCTTGCCGGACGCGCGGCGGCGCGAGCTGGCCGCCGGTTGCGTCGCGATCGCGAACAACCACGTCGACACGGACGGCGTCTGCGCCCTCTTCGCGGTGAAGCATGCCGCGCTGGCGCTGGCGCGCGAGGACCGGCTGCTCGAAGCGGCCTGGGCCGGCGATTTCTTCCGTGTGCCGAGCGAGCGCGCCTTCCAGGTCGACGCGGTCGTGAGCGGGCTCTACGACGAGGAGCGCTCGCCCTGGCGCGAGCGCTTCGGGAGCCTGACCGGCTGCGAACGGCGCGAGCTCGTCACGGTCGAGATCGTCGAGCGCTTCGCCGCGATGCTCGACGGCGATCTGACCGAGTACGCGGACCTGTGGCGGCCCGCGCTCGAGAGCCTGCGCGCCGACCGGGTCGAGCTGGCGCGCGCCCAGCGCGACGAGCTCGTGCACCTCGACGTCGCGGTGTTCACGGCGCCCGACGGTTCGGGGCGCGGCCCTGGCCGCCATGCGCTCTTCGGCACGACCGCGGCCGATCGCGTCCTGGTCGTGGGCCCTCACGGCGGCGGCGCCATTTACCGGTTCTTGATCAACACGACCTCGTGGTTCGACCTGGCCAGCGGCCCGCGCCTGCCGCGGCCCGACCTCGAGGCGCTGGCCGCGCGCTTGAACGAGCTCGAGGGCGCCGATCCCGCCAGCGCCGTCGCGTGGCGCGCACAACCGTCGGCTTCGCCCTCGCCCGAGCTGTGGCACGGCCGGGCCGACGCCGCGATGTTCGCCGAGCACGCGACCTGGCTCGTGCCCAGCCGTCTCGCGCCCAAGATCGTGAAGACGGCGTTGTTCGACGCATTGCGCGCGGCTTGGACGTTCCCGGACGATGGCTGAGAGAGCGAGAAGAAATCGATCCTACGCTCTCTCATACCCTGGTGGCGCCGCGCGGAACCGCGCGGCGCGTGCGCTTGCGGCGCGCGCGCGGCGCTCGTATCACGGTCTCCGTGCGCCGTGAACCGAAGCCTGAGATCGCGGCCGCCGTCGACCTGGGTTCGAGCAGCTTCCACATGGTCGTCGCGCGGCTCGTGCAGGACGAGCTGACGATCGTCGACCGCCTGCGCGAGCGCGTGGCCCTGGCCGCCGGCCTCGACGCGCAGAAACACCTGGCGGAGGACGTGCAGGAACGCGCGCTGGCCTGCGTGCGACGCTTCGGCGAGCGCTTGCGCGGCATGAGCGCGACGCAGGTGCGCGCGGTCGGCACGAGCACGCTGCGCGTGGCGCGCAACTCGCGCGAGTTCCTCGAGCGCGCCGAGGAAGCCCTCGGCCACCGGATCGAGATCGTGTCCGGCCTCGAGGAGGCGCGGCTCATCTATCTGGGCGTCGCGCACGACCTGTCCGACGACGTCGGACGGCGCCTGGTGGTCGACATCGGCGGCGGCAGCACCGAGTGCATCCTGGGCGAGCGTTTCGAGCCGCTGCGCACGGACAGCCTGCACATGGGCTCCGTCAATTGGACGCAGCGCTACTTCAAGGACGGCTCGATCCAGCGCGATGCGATGCGCGAGGCGCGGATCGCAGCGCGGCTCGAGGTGCAGTCGCTCGAGCGCGCCTACCGGCGGCTGGGTTGGGACGAGTGCGTGGGCGCGTCGGGCACGATCCTGGCCATCGACGAGATCCTGCGCGCCAACGGCTGGAGCGAAGGCGGGATCACCGCGAAGGGCCTGCGCAAGCTGCGCAAGCAGCTCGTCGAGCTGGGGCACGCCGAGAAGCTGGGCGAGATCATCGCGCTGCAACCGGAGCGCGCGCACGTGATCGCCGGCGGCGTCGCCATCCTGACCGCGCTGTTCGACGGGCTCGAGATCGAGCGCATGGGCACGTCGCAGGGCGCGCTGCGCGAAGGCGCGCTGTACGACCTCCTGGGCCGCATCCGTCACGAGGACGTGCGCGACGGCACGATCCGCCGTTTCATGGAGCGCTACGCCGTGGACCTGGAGCAAGCCGGCCGCGTGCGGCGCACCGCACTCCAGCTCTTCGAGCAGGCGCGCGAAGGGTTCGAGATCGACCGCGGGTTCGGCGAGCGGTTCCTCTCGTGGGCCGCGAAGCTGCACGAGATCGGCTTGTCGATCTCGCACAACGGCTACCACCACCACGGCGCGTACATCGTCGGCAACGCCGACATGCCGGGCTTCTCGCGCGAGGACCAGCTCGCGCTCTCGGCCCTGATCGACGGCCAGCGGCGTCGGTTCCCGCCGCAGCGCGCGGCCGACATCGCGCCGGCCAGCCAGCGCACCGTGTTGCGCCTGTGCCTGCTGCTGCGGCTGGCCGTGCTCTTGGCGCGCGGTCGCGCGGAAGCGTCGCTGCCGCGCGTCGCGATCGAGCCACACAAGGACGGCTACGCGCTGCGGTTCCCCGACGCGTGGCTAGCCGAGCGGCCGCTGGTCCTGGCCGACTTGGCGCAGGAGCGCCAGCGGCTCGCGCCGGCCGGGTGGACGATCGATTTCGGCTGAGAACCTGTCACCGGCCGCGCGGAGCGATTAGGAAGGGCCGTGGTCCCCCGCCACCCGACCCGTCGATCGCTCGCGCGCCTCCTGCTGGGCGCGGTGATCGCCGTCGCGCTGCTCGGGAGCCTCGAGCTGGGACTCGTCCTGCTCGATTTCCGCCACCCGCCGCTGGATGCGCCGATCGTGGTCGAGCTGCCCGACGGTTGGGTCGACGGTCGCGCGCTCCACGAGAGGGACGTGGCCACTCTCTGGCGGCCGTCGCCCGGCGCACGCCTGCCGTGGGGCAACGACGAGCGCGTCAACGCGCAGGGCTACCGCGGTCCCGCGCTGCCGCTCGAACGCACACCCGGCCGGCTTCGGATCGCGACGCTGGGTGACTCGTCGACGTTCGGACACAGCGTGGCGTTCGACGAGTGCTACTCGGCACGCACCGCGCGGATGTTGACGGAGTCGGGGCATCCGGCCGAGGTGATCGACGCCGGCGTGATCGGATACAGCTTGCGGCAGGGGCTCGAGCGCTGGCGCCAGCTCGTGCGTCGGCATCGACCCGACATCGTCGTCGCGGCCTTCGGAGCCGTGATCGACCACGGGCCCGCCATGGGCCTGCCGGACGACCGGCTGATTCGCGAGCAGGTGCTGGCCTCGAGCCGCTGGAAGCAGACGTTGAACCGTCTGCGTCGGGATCTGCGCCTGGCCCACCTGACGGCCTGGATCGCAGAGGGTCTGCGGGGCGGACGCGACACGCTGCGGGGCGAGGAACGACGACGCGAGCTGCTGGCGGACAAGGAGATCCACAACATCGGCCTGGTGGACTGGCTCGGGACCCGGCGCGTGTCCCTGCTGGAGTTCGAGCGGTTCCTGATCGAACTGCGCGACGAGGTACGGGAGTCGGGTGCGCGCCTGATCGTTCTGTCGATGCCGCGCCGTCCGCGCGTGGAGAAGGACCGGCCCGTCGTCATGGAGTACACGCGCCTGATGCAGGCGATGGCGAGTCGCGGCGAGTTCGAGCTCGTCGACGGCCGCGCCGCACTGGGGAAGGCGCTGCGATCGGGTCCAACGACGCGCGAGATGATGGCGGACGACTTCCATCCGTCGGCGCTGGGCCACAAGATCCTGGCGCAGGCGCTCGTGGAGGCGATCGGCACACCAGAACCGAGATAGACACCAGAACCCAGAGGTACTGGTGGGCGGATGCGCGAGCGCATCCACCTGCTAGTTCGCGTGCCGCGCCAGCAGATCCTGCTGAGCCGACCGCGGCACGCCGCCGCGCGACCGTGCGCGCTCGTACTTGCCCGACGCGTCCATCACCCAGGCCTGCGAGTCGTCCTCGAGGTACGTGTCCAGGCACTCGTCGCGCACGCGCGCCGCGAGCCGCTCGTCCTGGATCGGGAAGCACGTCTCGACGCGCGAGTAGAAGTTGCGCTGCATCCAGTCGGCCGAGGACGCCCACGTCAGGTCCTGGCCGGCGTGGTGGAAGTGGAAGACGCGCGAGTGCTCCAGGAACCGCCCCACGATCGAGCGCACGCGAATCGTCTCGGAGATGTTCGGGACGCCCGGGCGCAGCGCGCAGATGCCGCGCACGATCAGGTCGATCGGAACGCCCGCGCGCGAGGCCGAGTAGAGCGCCTGGATGACGCGCGGATCGACCAGCGCGTTCATCTTGGCGGCGATGTAGGCCGGTCGGCCGCGGCGGGCCTCGCTGGCCTCGAACGCGATCATCTCCACCAGATCGTCCTGCATGTGGAACGGCGCCTGCTTGAGCTTGCGCAGGCGCGTGACGCGGCCCAGGCCGGTCATCTGCATGAACAGGTCGTGCACGTCCTCGCACAGGTCGCGGTCGCACGTGAACAGCGAGATGTCGGTGTACGCACGCGCCGTCTTGACGTGGTAGTTCCCGGTGCCCAGGTGCGCGTAGCGCCGCAGGCGACGTCCCTCGCGGCGCACGACGAGCATCATCTTGGCGTGGATCTTGTGGCCCACGATGCCGTACACGACCTTGGCGCCGGCCTCCTGCAGCTTCATGGCCAGGTCGATGTTCGCGGCCTCGTCGAAGCGCGCGCGCAACTCGATGACGGCCGTGACCTCCTTGCCGTTCTTGGCCGCCTGCAGCAGCGCGTCGGCCATGGGCGAGTCGCTGCCCGTGCGGTAGAGCGTCTGCTTGATCGCGACGACGTTCGGGTCGGTCGCCGCCGACCGCGCCAGGTCGAGCACGGGCGCGAACGATTCGAACGGATGGTGCAGCACCATGTCGCCGCGTCGCATCGCCTCGAACAGGTCCTGCGCGGCACCCAGGCGCTTGGGCGCGGCCGGGACGAAGGGCGGGTACTTCAGGTCGGGGCGCGCGGCCAGCTCCCAGATCGCGACCAGCCGGTGCATGTTGACCGGCCCGTTCACGCGGTACAGGTCGGCCGGCCCGAGCTCGAACTTCTCCAGCAGGAAGCGCGCCACCTCGTCGCTGATGTCGCTGGCGACCTCGAGCCGCACGGCGTCGCCGAAGTTGCGCGCCGACAGCTCGCCCTTGATCGCGTGAAGCAGGTCCTCGGCCTCCTCCTCCTCCACCCACAGGTCGCTGTTGCGCGTCACGCGGAACTGGTGGCACGACAGCACGCTCATGCCCGGGAACAGCTCGTCCATCTGCGCGTGGACGATCGACGAGAGCAGCACGAACTCGTTCGGCCCGTCGGCGACTGACTCCGGCAGCGCGATCAGGCGCGGCAGCGCGCGCGGGACCTGCACGACCGCCACGCCGGAGTCGCGTCCGAACGCGTCCGCGCCCTCGACCTGCACCACGAAGTTGAGCGACTTGTTCAGGATGCGCGGGAACGGGTGCGCCGGGTCCAGGCCCATTGGCGTGAGCACCGGCAGCACTTCCTGCTTGAAGTAGCGCCGGATCCAGCGCTGCTGGCGCGCCGTCCAGACGCCGCGCTTCAAGAGCCGGATCTGGTGCAGCTCCAGCGCCGGCAGCAGCACGTCGTTCAGCACGCGGTACTGCTCGTCGACGAGGCCATGCGCCTCGGCGCTGATGCGGCGCAGCGTCTCCTCGGGCGTCGATCCGTCGGGGCCCGTCTGCGTCATGCCGAAGGCGACCTGCTGCTTGAAGCCCGAGACGCGGATCTCGAAGAACTCGTCCAGGTTCGTGCTGCAGATCGTCAGGAAACGCAGCCGTTCCAGCAGCGGCGTGCCGGGGTCTTTCGCTTGCTCGAGCACGCGCCGGTTGAACTCGAGCAGCGCCAGCTCGCGGTTCACGTACAGCGCCGGATCGTTCAGATCCGGCTCGGATGCGGGCAGCGACGCACGCGCGGCCGACTCCGGCCCCGCCGCCGCGGGCTGCGGCGCAGGGTCGGCCTCGTGCGCACCGTCGGGCCTTTTGTGGATCATCGGATCGTCGTGGGAGCGGGCGCGCGCTTGAAGCGCGCGCCCGATTCCGTTGGGCGCGCGGGAGAATGCTCGCACGCTCGCAGCGCTCCTGCCATCTTCTTGATCGAGACTTGATCTTTCGGCCATCGGTGCGTTGTGGCGTGAGCGGCTCCGGGGGCGCAACGCGCGCGACCGACATACGATGTTGCAGCCCGTGAAGACCTCGCCTCTACTCCCCGTCGACACGTGGCTGGACGAATTCGCTCGCCAGGTCGAGCGGCTGCGCGCGTCGATCGAGCCCGACGCGGTGCACCGTTTGCGCGTCGCCGCCGGCCGTCTGTCGGTGTGGCTCGAGCTGGGCGCGCGCCGCAGCTTGCGGCCCGACCTGTGGCGCCTGCGCCGCTCCGCCGCCGCCGTGCGCGATCTCGACGTGCTGGCCACGCACGACCTCGAGGGAGCGTGGACCGAGACCTTGCGACAGGAGCGCGCGATCGAGGCCGCGTGTCTGCGTGCCGCGCTGCTGTCGCCGCGCGTGGAGGCCCTGCTCGAAGGCCTCGTCGTGGTGCCCGAGCCCGATGCGGTGAACGTGCGCTCGGCGATCCAGAACATGAAGCGTCGCGTGCAGCGCGCCGGCGACCGGCTCGACGATCCCGAGGAGAAGGACCGCGCGCTGCACCGCTTGCGCCGGCGCGTGCGTCGCCTGCGCTACGCGCTCGACTGGCTCGGGTCGGATTCGACCGACCTGCGCACGTTGCAGGAGCACCTGGGCGGGTTGAACGACCTGGCGGTGGAGCTCGCGCGCCTGGAAGCGCGCGCGAGCGATCCGGCGCTGGAGAGCCGGCGCCACGCGGTGCTGCGCGAGATCGACGAGCGGCGGTCGAGGGCGCTCGAGGCCTGGAAAGCGATCCGCCCGCGGATCGGGGAGATGTAATCGCCTTGGACCTCTGGTTGATCCGCCATGCGATCGCGCAGGTCCAGTCCCCCGCGGGCGACGACGCGCGGCGCGCGCTGACGCCCGAAGGACGGGAGCGCTTCGCGCGCGGCGTACGCGGCCTGACGCGGATCGGCGCGCGCTTCGACCTCGTGCTGCACAGCCCGATGCTGCGCGCGCAAGAAACGGCCGACCTGCTCCAGCCGGTGTGCACGGGCGAGACGGCCGTGACCTCCGCTTTGGCGCGCGCGCCCGACGAGCAGCTCTTCGCCGACATCCAGGGTTCGTGCGTCGCCCTCGTCGGCCACGAGCCGTGGTTGTCGCAGACGCTCAGCTGGCTGGTCTTCGGCTGGCGCGTGTACGAGGAGGATCCGTCGGTCGCGATCGTCCAGATGAAGAAGGGCTCGGCCGCGCACCTCGTGGGCGATCCGCGACCCGGGGCGATGCACCTGGCTGCGCTCTATCCGCCCGCGGCGCTGCGCGCGCTGGGCCGACGCTGAGTGGACAACGGTGTCAGACACCTTGCACCACCTTGCGCGCCGCCGGACGCGGTGCAAGGTGTCTGACACCGTTGTCCACCACGCTCAGGGTGCCGGCACGCGCTTGCGACGCAACGAGAACAAGCTGCGCGAAGAGAACGCGAGCAGCACCGCGCAGCCCAGACAGAGGCCCGCGAACCCGACCCACGCTGCGAGCCATCCGCCCAGCGGCGCCGCGATCGCCGCCGCCAGCGTGCGCGCCGAGAACACGACGCCAAACGCGCCGCCGCGCCGATCGACGGGCGTCTCCGACGCGGCCAGTCCGAACGAGCACGCCGCGCTGCCGGCCAGCGCTGCGCCGAACACGATGCGCGCCGGCAGCAACAGGGCGTAGACCGGGATCGCCTGCAAGGCCAGCGACGCCGCCGCCACGACGGCGCTCAACACCAGCGCGCGCCCGTGTCCGATGTGATCGCCGTAGCGGCCCCAGGGTGTCATCGCCAGCAGGTTGACCAGCGCGCTGGCGCTGAAAAGCACGCTGGTCCACAGCCGCGCGTCGTCCAGGTCGCCGGGCACGAGGTCGCGCACGTGCAGCTCGAGGATAGGGCTCGTCGCGCCCAGCGCGAACGCCGACCAGAACACGATCGCCAGGCCGGCGCGCAGCCGCGGGTTGCCGCGCAATTCTCCCAGATCGCGCGCCGCGCCGCGCAGGACGATCGCGACCGTCGCTTCGCCGACCGCCTGACGGCGCTGCGACGGATCCTCGCGCGCCCAGACGAACACGAGCGCGAACGCGAGCACCGCCAGGCCCGACACGACCAGGAACACGGTGTCGACGCCGACGCTGCCGGCCGCGAGGCCGCCGAGGAGCGGGCCGATGACGGATCCAGCCGCCAGCGCGGTCTGCAGCGATCCGGCCACGCGCCCTTGCCGCCCGGGCGGCGCGCCCACGCTGACGAGCGTCGCGCTGGGCGCGACGAAGCCCGAGAACGTGCCCTGCAGGAGCCGCAGGACGAGGAGCTGCAGCGGGCTCGTCGCGAACGACATGAGACCGACGAAGATCGCGATCGCGGCCAGCGAGCGCAGGACCATGAGCTTGCGCCCATAGCGATCGCCGAGCGCACCCCACAGCGGCCCCGTCAGAGCGGCCGAGAGCGGCGCCGCTCCGTACAGGACGCCGGCCCAGAGCGCGATCTCGCCGCGGTCGACGAGCCCCAGGTGCTCGAGGTGACTCGGGAAGAACGGCAGGAAGCTCTGGATGCCGATCGCGGCGACGAAGTTCGCCGTCCACACCGACCACCACGTGCGCCGCCAGCCGTCCATCGCGAACGCGGCACTGTCCGCGATCCGCGCGCAGGATTCCAGCGACCGCGCCGCGCGCGGTTCCGCGCGGCGCCAACGGGATCAGAGAGCCCGTACGATCGATTCTGCACGGGCTCGCCGCGCGCGCTTCCGCGCGGCGCCAACGGGATCAGAGAGCCCGTACGATCGGTTCTGCATGGGCTCACCGCGCGCGATTCAGCGCGGCGCCAACAGGATCAGAGAGGCCGCAGGAACGGCTTCTTCTCGGCCTCGCCGCGGTGCGGGCCGCACTGGCAGGCATCGTCCGAAAGCCGCGCGCGCACGGCGTCCAACTGCTCGGCGCGCTTCAGGAACGAAGGCGCGATCTGCGGGTCGAAGTGCGAGCCGGAGTGCTCGCGGATCCAGGCGATCGCGTCGGCGTGTGGCCAGGCCTTCTTGTAGGGGCGCTCGCTGGTGAGCGCGTCGTACACGTCGGCCAGGGCCAGGATCCGCGCCGCGAGCGGGATGCGCTCGCCGCGCAAGCCCTCGGGGTAGCCGCTGCCGTCCCACTTCTCGTGGTGGGAGCCGGCGATGTCGCGGCCCATCGTCAAGAAGCGCGTGGGTCCGAAGTCGGCGATCACGCTCTCGATCGTCCGCGCGCCGATCGCGGCGTGCGACTTCATGATCTCCCACTCGGACGCCGAGAGCTTGGCCGGTTTCAGCAGGATCGAGTCGGGGATCCCGACCTTGCCGATGTCGTGCAGCGCGCTGGAGAGCTCCAGGTCGCGGATCCAGTCGTCCGTCAGCGTGGCGGAGTGATGGCCGTCCTCACGCAGGCCCTGCGCCGTCAGACAGCAGTACTGCGCCAGGCGCAGCAGGTGGCGACCGGTCTCGTTGTCGCGCTGCTCGGCCAGCCGGGCCAGAGCCAGGATCGTGGCGTGCTGCGCGCAGTCGCGCTCGCGGCGGCGGAACTCGTGGTGCGCCGCGACCGCCGTAGACGACGCGATCGACGAGAGCACCGCGCGGTCGACCTCCGAGAGGCGAGCGCGCGGCCCGCCCACGTCCAGGACGATCTCGCCGATCTGGCCCTCGCGCGTGGAGAGCGGCTCGACGTGCAACGCCGAGCTCATCTCGCTGCCGGCCGACGCTTCGATCGTGACGCCTTCGACGCTGTCGTCCCACACCTGCACGTGCACGGCGCGCGACAGAGCGGCGTGGGCCGCCCTCGCGGCCAGGTCGACGACCGCCTGCAACGAGGAGGCCGAGCACAGCTCGACCGCGAACGTCTGCAGGCGCTGGACCGCGCCCGTCTGCTGCTGGACGCGCTCCTGGAGCAGCGCATGGAAGTTGGCCAGCGAATCGCGCGCGAACGAGATCTCCTCGACCTCGTCGCCCGCTTCCACCAACGCGCGGTGATGGCGCAGGGCTTCGTCGAGCGCCTGGACGAGGCTCTCGTAGCCGCAGGGCTTCGTCAGGAAGCGGAAGACGCCGGCTTCGTGGACGGCGCTGACGGCCAGGTCGACGTCGGCCACGCCGGTGAACAGCACGCCGACGGTGTCCGGGGCGTGGCGGTGGACTTCGCGCAAGAATTGGATGCCGTCCATGCCGGGCAGGCCGTAGTCGGACAGCACGACGGGGAACGGGCCCTCGCGGTCGAAGGCCACGACGGCTTCCTCGGCCGAACGCGCGGCGCGCACGTCGAACCGTCGGGCGAGCATGCGCGTGACTCCGGCGCGCACCTCGTCGGAATCCTCGACGAACAGGATCTTCTCGTTCAATGGGGCATCGCGGACGCGAGACGAGGACGGCGCGGGGAGTCGCCGCGGGAGAAACGACAGGGGTGTGTCCTCGATCGAACAGGCGGAAGGACTTTCTTGAGCAGAGGCCGTGTTTCGGCGTTGGCAGGCCGCCAGCGATCTTGGGCTGCGTCTACACACCGGTCGACGTAGTCCTTCCCCCGCCGGCACGCACAAGGTCGGCTTCTGGTTGGGGCGGCTGCCCGGCGACCTGCAGCCGCCGGAACACTAGTTCTTGTACGACTGCAGTGGAGCCGGCACTCGCCCACCCCGGTCGAACAGCACGCGCGCGCCGAAGCGCCCCGGATCCTGCACGATCGCCGTGCCCAGGAGCCCGCCCCACTCGACCGTCTCGCCCGGCCCCTTGCCCGGCACGGGGATGATGCGCACCGCAGTCGTCTTCGAATTGACCATGCCGATCGCCATCACGTCGGCGATGATGCCCGCGATCACGTCGACCGGCGTGTCGCCCGGCACCGCGACCATGTCGAGGCCGACGGAGCACACGCTCGTCATCGCCTCGAGCTTCGCCAGGCTCAGCGCGCCTTCGCGCACGGCGCGGATCATCCCCGAGTCCTCGCTGACCGGGATGAACGCGCCCGACAGGCCGCCCACCGAGCTCGACGCCATCGCGCCGCCCTTCTTGACCGCGTCGGTCAACATGGCCAGCGCGGCTGTCGTGCCGGGCGCGCCGGTGCGCTCGACACCGATCAGCTCGAGGATGTCCGCTACCGAGTCCCCCACCGCCGGCGTCGGCGCGAGCGACACGTCGACGATGCCGAACTGCGTGCCCAGGCGCCGCGCGGCCTCGCGGCCGACGAGCTCGCCCATGCGCGTGATCTTGAACGCCGTGCGCTTGATCGTCTCGGCGACGGCCAGCAGATCCGCCTGCGGCCCCAGACGCGCCAGCGCCGAGCGCACGACGCCGGGTCCCGACACGCCCACGTTGACGACGGTCTCGGCCTCGCCGATCCCGATGTGCGCTCCGGCGACGAAGGGGTTGTCCTCGACCGCGTTGCAGAAACAGACGAGCTTCGCGCAGCCCAGCCCGCCGCGGTCGGCCGTGAGCGCTGCCGTCTGCAGCACGATGCCCGCGAAGCGGTTGACCGCGTCCATGTGGATTCCGGCGCGCGTGCTGGCCAGCGAGACCGACGAGCACACGTGGTCCGTCTCGGCCAGGGCCTGCGGGATCGAGTCGAACAGCGCACGGTCGGAGTTCGTGAAGCCCTTGTGCACGTAGGCCGTGAAACCGCCGATGAAATCGACCCCGCAGGCCTTGGCCGCGGCGTCCATCGCGCGCGCGAAGGGCACCAGGTCCTTGGAGCAGCTCGCCGCCGCGACCAGCGAGATCGGGCTCGTGGCGATGCGCTTGTTGACGATCGGCACGCCGAAGTCGGAGGCGATGCCGTTGCCGACCTCCACCAGGTCGCGTGCGTGGTGCACGATCTTGGCGTAGATCTTCTCGCACGCGCTCTCGATGTCGGGGTCCGCGCAGTCCATCAGGTTGATCCCGAGCGTGATCGTGCGGATGTCGAGCGTCTCGAGCTCGACCATGCGCACCGTTTCGAGGATCTCCTGGTCGGTGAAGGACATGGGGGCGGAAGTCTACGCCCAGGCTCGAATCGCGGCGACCTCGGCCTTGCGTCGCGTGGAAATCCCTGGATCCTGCGCGGGACGTGAACGCGACCGCCGAAGCCGGGAAGGACCGAGGAGCTGCTGCCGAGCGCGCAGTGCTCGACCTTTTCTCCTCCAGCGATCGCGAGCTGGGCGGCGTGCGCGAGCTGGGCGAGGCCGTCGAGGCGCTCGCGTCGGCGCCCCACCTCGCCGCACGCGTCGAGGCGCTCGAGCGGCTGGCGACGTGGGTGCGCCAGCACGACGGAGCGATGCCCTGGCCGGCGGGCGAAGCCGATCCGGCCGGCGGCGACGCGCGCTATCGGCGCCTGGGCGTGCTGATCATGGTCGTGGAGCGCACCGAGCAGGCGCACGACGCGGTCCGCACGGCGCTCGAGGACGCGCTGCGCAACGGCGACGCGCTGGCGCTGTTCGCGGAAGCGGGCATCCCCGAGCACCGGGGCATCGTGCAGGAGGCGCTCGAGCGCGTGCAACGTCTGCTGCTGCCCGCGCCGCGCGACGAGCACGACCTCGGCCGGCTCGTCGCGCGCGTGGTGCCCGACGCGCACGCGGCCCGCTGGCTGGAGGGCGTACCGCCGGCCCTGGTCCTGCGGCTGGTGGCAGCACTGCGGATCGCACCCGACGCGTTCGATCCCGTGCGCGCCGCGATGGACGACGCGCTGCGCCTGCTGGCCGCGCGGATCGAGGCGGTCGGTCTCGCGCGTTCGATGCGCGACCGCCAGGAGCCGGTGCGCGTGCAGGACAGCGCCTGGTACCGGCTGCCGCGCCGCACGGAGAAGCTGATCGAGGCCCTCGACCGCGGCGCGATCGCGGGCCAGGCCATCGACGAATGGCAAGGCACGCTGGCCGCCGTGCGCGAGCGCAAGACCGAGGTGATCGCGCACCTCGAGCAGGCCGGCATCAGCGTCGACCTCGTCTTCGCGCTGGAGACGTGCTCGCGCATGCTCGACCGCATGGCGTTGCTGGCCGGGATGCGGCTGCTGCAGGCCGGCGACGCGCGCACGCTGGGCGCCGTACGCGCGCTCGCGCTGCTGGCGCACGAGCGCGCCGATGCCGATTCGATGCGGCAGCTGGCCAGCGACAGCTCGCGGCAGCTCGCGCGCCGCGTCGTCGAGCGCGCCGGCGCGAGCGGCGAGCACTACATCGCGGCGACGCCGGGCGAGTACGCGCGCATGTGGCTGCGCGCCGCCTGGGGCGGGCTGCTCACGACCGGCACGGCGGCGATGAAGCTGACCATCAGCTCGGCGAAGCTGGCGCCGGGACTCGAGGGACTGCTCAACGGGTTCAACTACGCCGGCAGCTTCGTGCTGATGCAGGCCACGCACGGCACTCTGGCCACGAAGCAGCCGTCGATGACGGCCGCGACGCTGGCCGGGATCCTGGAGGAACGGTCGGGTGCTCAGCGCGCCGAGGAGATGGCGACGCTCGTCGCGCGCATCCTGCGCTCCCAGCTCGCCGCTGCATTCGGCAACGTCCTCTTCGTCGGGATCGGGTGCGTGGCGCTCGACCAGATCTGGCGCGCGCTCCACGGCCACTCGTTCGTCACGCCCGAGAAGGCCGAGCAGGTGCTGGCTTCCATGCACATGACGAACAGCGCTACGTGGTGGTACGCGGCGCTGACCGGCGTGATCCTGTGGTTCTCGAGCCTCGTCGCCGGCTCGATCGAGAACTGGACCGCGTACCGGCGCATCCCGCGCGCGATCGCCGAGCACCCTCTGGGCGAACGCATCGGTCGCGACCGCATGCGCCTCGTGTCGCGCTGGTTCGCGCGCGACGTGTCGGCCTACGCGGGCAGCATCGTGCTAGGCATGCTGCTCGGGCTCGTGCCCGCAATCGGGGTATTCACGGGGCTGCCGATCGACGTGCGCCACGTGACGCTCTCGACGGGGCAGGTCGTGCTGGCCGCAGCGTCGCTGGGCGGTTGGGCGGAGAACCGCATCGTCTGGCCGCTGGGCGGTGTCGCACTGATGTTCTTCCTGAACCTGGGCGTCTCGTTCGCGTTGGCGCTGTGGGTCGCGAGCCGCGCGCGCGGCGTGGGCTTCGCCGGAGGCCGCGTGATCCTGCAGGCCGTCCTGCGCCGGCTCGTGCGGCATCCGACCGAGTTCATCTGGCCGCCACGCGTCGAGAGCGGGCCGGCGCCGACTCCGGGTCATTGACGCGCGGCGTTGCGCCGTGTGCCATGCACGCGTGAAGCCTCGCGCAACTCTCGTCTCGGCCTGCCTCACGGGCCTGGCCAGCTTCGGCTTCCTTCTGCAATCGCCGGTGCCGCTGCCACCGCCGACCGATCTGCGTCCGCCGGCTCCCGTCGACGAGCGCGGCGCGGAGCTCGAGGGTTGGCGCGACGGCATCACCTGCGCCCGCTGCCACGAGGACATCGCGCGCGAGTGGTCGACCACGCTGCACGGCCGCGCCTGGGTCGACACGGCCTACCGCGCCGAGTTGGAGGAAGTGCGGCGGCAGGAGAGCTGCCACAACTGCCACATCCCCGAGCCGCTGCACCTGCAACTCACTGCGGACGGCGCGCTGCCTCAGAAGCCCAAGGCGCGCGACGCCACGCTGCGCGACGCGCCTCTGCCCGACGTCGACGCGCACTTCGGCATCTCGTGCGAGTCATGTCACCGCGGTCCCGATGGAACTATCCTGGGCCCCTGGGGCGCGAAGACGGACGCGCACGAGTCGCGCAAGCACGCGTCGTTCCTGCCGGAATCGAACAGCGCGCTGTGCATCGCCTGCCACGCGACGACGGTCGGCCCCGTGATCGGCATCGCCAAGGATTTCGCCGAGACGCAGGCCGCGAGCGGCGCGAGTTGCGTGGGCTGTCACATGGCGCCGATCGATCGCTCCGCCGCGCGCGAGGAGGGCAAGACCCCCCTGCCGTCGCGCGCCGGCCGCAGCCACGCGCTGCAGACGCCGCGCGATCCAGCGTTCCAGGCGCGCGCGTTCGAGCTGCGCGCCGAGCGACGCGGCGCGAACGTCGTGCTCATCGTCACGAACGCCTGCGGCCACCGCGTGCCGGGGCGGATCGGCCGCACGCTCGCGCTGACGGCCGAGCTGCTTGGCGCCGACGGCAAGCCGGTCGCGACGGGCAAGCACACGATCGAGAACAAGCGCTCGCTGCCGGCCGACGGCACGCTCGAGATCGAGCTCGCGGGCGACGGCGCGAAGGTGCGCGTGACCGGCGTGCACGAATCGCCGTCGCTCGACGAGGCGGTGCCGTTCCTCGACGTCGAGATCCCTGTGCGCTGAGGCCCTCGGCCGGTATGTCGGAGGTGGTTCGGACAGGACGACGGCGTGCGCGCAGGATTCGCCGGGGAATGTGCGCTCGGCGCGAGATCGCAGCGATCGAGACCGCTGCAGGCCGCGTGCGAGAATCTACTGTGCCGAATCAATTACGGCACAGCGCTAGCAGCGACCTTCACCAACGCGTGCCAGGCTCCCCCCGATCGGACCGGATTCAGAGCCAATCCCCGGCGACGGACATGAGCGCCATTGCAGCGGCGCACAGCGCGAACAGGAGTTCGTAGATCAGCACGACACCAACGAGGAAACGCGCACCCCGCTCGGTACGCACCAAGAAGTGAAGGCTGGTCAGGGCCTGCACGAGCAGGAGCCCGAACACGATGTACGTAGCGATCCACGCGCCGGGCTGCTGCCGCCCTTCAGGACCAGCGGCGTGCAGCGTGCCGTACAGCAGGATCACGATCGGGAAGCCGATGGGGATGATGAGACGCGACGGGACGACACGTGGACGCGGTCGCTTCACGATCCACGGCACGAAAGCGATCAGGAACAGCATGGCCATCGTCAGCGTGAACCAACCGAAGGACAGGTAGGTGTCCACGGCCATCCAGAGCAACCAGACGAAATAGCTCATTGGATGGAAGCGCCAGTTGCCGTCAGCCCGCGGCCGGACGCATCGGGGCGAGGCTCGTGACGATGTACGCGTTCCCGATCGCGTGGAAGACGGCCACCATCCACAGGTTGCCGGAACGGTGGTAGACGAGGCCGAAGAACAGACCGATCGCGAAGATGGCCCCGAACATGGGCGCCGACTTCGACAGCGGATAGGCGAAGTACTGCGAGTGCAGCGGTCCGAACGTGTAGAGCACGTTCGCGACGAGGATGCCGGCGAACGCGCCCCACCGACGGACGATCGCCGTCTGCAACAGGCCGCGGTAGACGATCTCCTGGTAGAAGCCGAAGCACAGGTACGGCAGGAATACTCCCAAGAGCGTCGCAACCGCTCCGGATTCCGCAAGCCTCTCGCGCAGTCGCGCGCCGAGCACGAGCGGGAACACGACGTTCGCCAGCACGAGGACCTGCAGGAAGTAGGACTTCTCCGTCGTCGTCCAATGCCGCAACGGACGCAACCCGATGTCCGACGGCTTCAACCCGGTCACCACCGGCACGGCCAGCAGCGCGACGAGGAGCATGAGCGGCAGGAGGATCCACAGCGGCACGTGCGCCCCGAGCCACTTCACGGCCAGGAGTCGCATCACCTCGAGCAGAATGGCCGTCAGCAACAGACGAGTTCCGATCGAAGCCGCGAGCTGCACGAGCGACGGGCGATCGAACTGGAGCAGATGTCCCCGCAGGTGAGGGCTCAGTCGAGGCTCGATCGTCGGCTCGCTCGTGACCATCCACGGACTCCCGCTCCAGGGCTCGTCGAACGCGGCGAGGGTACAGCGTCGTCTCCTGCGACGCTCACCACCCAAGCACGGCCGGGAGCCTGCGCCAGCCGCGTCGGCGAGCGAGCACAGGTTCGAGGCTCAGGCGCGCTGCCGGCGCCACGCTTCATCGTCGTCGCGCAGTCCCCGATCGAGCGCGAACGTTCCGAACGGGATCAGCGATGCGACAGCGAACCGCGCGCCCCAGCCGAATGGCTTCCCACGCTCGCGCATCGCGCGCAGCGTGAGCACGACGAACGCAAGGAACAGCACGCCGTGCACCGCTCCGACGAGCCGGACGGCGAGTGGCATGTCGGCCATGTACTTCAACGGCATGGCTACGCCCAGCAGAAGGAGGAACGAGCACCCTTCGAGAAAGGTCATGGCGCGCAGGCGCGCCGGCGGCGTGTCGAAGCGCAGGACGTTTGCGAGGGACATCGTGAGGGCGGACCGTCGTACCGACCACGACGCGCGCCGGTCAACCCTGCCGCTTGAAGAACTGCACGGCCCGCTCGTGCTTCTCTGCCGCCGCGCGCGTCTTGAACGTGCCCAGGTTCCGGCGCTTCCCGGTCTTCGGGTTGAGCTTGAGCGAGTAGAGCCGGTACTCGCCGGACTTGAGCTTCCTGATCACCGTGGGCCACCCTTCCTGTGCAGCGATTCCGCCGACGCTGACTGACTACATTGTCCAGAGCACCCACAGCCCGTTCGTCAGGTTGAACGTGCTCGCCGTACAGAAGCTCGCCGCGTTGCGGTACCAGACCTGGTACGTCCGCACGCCCGGCGACGTCACGGCACCACGCACGGACACCGGCGGATCGCCGGCCGCCGGGTACTGCGACGCCCCGCTCGCGTTCGTCTTGGTGCCCAGGCGCGTGGTCGCGCCACCGGCGCAGCGCAGCCCATCTCCGAACGGCACGCCGAGGCCGCCGTTCTGCGCCGTGGTGCCCTGGAAGTAGAGACACGACGCGTTGGGCATCCGCGTGCCCGTCAGCACAAGCGTGTCGGACGCGAGGCTCGACGTTCCGCTGCCGACGAGCTTGCCGCCGAGGCCCAACGAGTTCAGGCAGCCTTCGTCCGCACCGTTCGTGCTGTGGTTGCCGCACGGGCAGCCGGTGCCGGGGTAGCCCGAGCACAGCGCCGTGTGCGGCGACGCGGGCCCCCGGTCGCGGCGGTACACCTGCTGCGTGCCACCGCCGATGCCCGGCACGACGTTGCCGGCAGCCGTGAAGAATGTGACGTAGCGGCCATCGGACGAGATCGCGCCGCCCTGGCTGGCCGCGTTCGGCGCCGATCCGTCCGACGCGAGGCCCACGCGCGTCGTCAGCCCGCTCCAGCGGTCGTGGACGAACACGTCGGAGAAACCGAGATCGCCGAGCACAAGGTTCGTGGCGGTGCTGGCCATCGACACGTAGCGGCCGTCGGCGGTGATCCCGTTGCCGGTGGCGAACCCGTTCGACTGTCCCCCACCCGAAGCGACGCTGACGCGCGTCGTCGCGCTCGTCGCCAGCTCGTGGACGAAGACGTCCTGCGCGCCGTTCGTGTCGCCGGGCACGAGGTTGTTGCCGACGCAGACGTACGTCGCGAACCGCCCGTCGGCGGACATGAACCCGGCGTGGCTGTCGCCGTTCGTCTGCACGCCGCCCGTGCTGACGCTGATACGCCGAGTCAGGCCGAGCTGGCGGTCGTGCACGAAGATGTCGCGCTCGTTGTTCGTGTCGCCGGTCACGAGGTCGGCGGCGAGGCTGCTGAACAGCACGTACCGGCCGTCGAACGACATCGACGTCGGATAGCTGTTCCCGTGCGCCTCCGCTCCGCCGGGGCCGAGGGTGACGCGCTCGGTCACGCCCGTCTGGCGATCGTGCACGAAGACGTCCCACTCCGCGTTCGTGTCGTTCGGGACGAGGTTGGACGCGCTGCTGCGGAACGCGACGTAGCGGCCGTCGGGCGAGATCACGGCCTGCTCGCTGGCGCCGTTGCCGTGCACGCCCGATGAATCCACGCTGACGATCGCCGTCGTGCCGTTCGCGCGGTCGCGCACGAACACGTCGAAGTCGGAGACCGTGTCGCCGGGCGCCAGGTTCGTGGCGTTGCTGAAGAAGATCGCCAGGTTGCCGTCGGCCGACATCGACGTCGCCAGGCTGAACCCGGCGGCGTGTGCGCCGCTCGAGTTGACGCTGATCATCTCGGTCGTGCCGCTCTGCACGTCGCGCAAGTACGCGTCGTGCGTCGCGTCCGGATCGCCCGGAGCGAGGTTCGAAGCCTGGCTCTGCCACAGGATGAAACGGCCGTCGGCGGAGATCACAGGCCATTCGCTGTGGCCGTTGCCCGCGACGCCGGACGAGCTGACGCTCACGACCTGGGTCGTCTGCGCGCCCGCCGCAGAGCACAGGATCAGGAAGGCGAATCCGAGCGGCTGACGATGTGTTGCGAACATGGCGTGTCCCCTGCCCCAGATCTTGCCTGCGAGGTCCGAACCACGCTGCCCCGCGTCGGACACTCCCAAGGTAGCAGCGGACGCTGGATGCGGGGGCGCTCTCCCCGAACGTCTCACGCGAAGGGCGATTCGAAGGCGTCCCACTTCTCGCTGAGGAGAGCGACTCGTTCGTACTTCCAGCCGTCGAACGCGAGCGAGAAGCTCCACCATCCGTCGTGATCCCAGACCTTGCCGTGGAGCTCGCTCGCAGTCGCAGAATCGAGCAGGATCCCGTCGAGCGCGACGTCGGCACGCTCCCACAACTGCTGCTGTCGTCCGAGCACGGCCAGCCCCGATGAGTCGGCCACGACGACGAAGTCACGGCCCGGCACGGACAGCGCTCGCCACCACAGATCGCCCGCCTTGTACAGCAGCTCGCGACGCACCGCGTCCACGACGTAGGCCTTGCCGCGCGCGAGCACGAGGGCTGTGCGATCGTCCGCATAGACGAGGCCGCGCGTCCCTCCGAACACCTCGCCGTTGCCGAAGACGCCGGCCCAAGCCTCGTCTGCGCTCATCTCGAACCGGAACCAGCTGCAGCCGCCGATGGCGTCGAAGCGCGCTTCCGGGATCGATCCGGAAATCGGTGGCATCCAGTAAGGCTCCAGGCGCATCGACGAGAACTCTGCGCGCGAATGCGATCCGCCGCAACCGGGGCCCAGGGTGTCGGAGTCGTCCCTGGCACCGTATCGACAGCCTCGCGTGCTAGGTGGCTTTCCAGCCGCGCCCGAGCAGAGGCACGCTCCCACATGCCGGGCCGCCGTCGCCCGCCGTGCCCTCGAAGCGAGCCTCGAGTGGCCGGCCCTTTGCAATCAGCGCTTCGGTGATCCCCTGGAGCGGCACCTTGGCGCGCCGCGTCCAGCACGACGTGACATCGCCGGCAAGCGTCCCCGAGCACAGGTAGACGAACCGCGCCGTCGGCGGTCCTTGAACGGCGCGGCCGAGGATGCGCGGTCCTGGACCAGCGATGCGAACCTCCGTCTCGAACGTCAGGTCGTCGCCGGTCGAACGTGCGCGCTGGAGCAGCTCGCCCGGTTTGCCCTGCACGGCCCATGCGACGCCGGAGGGAGGATCGACGATGACGATGCGCAGCGTGAGCACTCAGCGAGTCTAGAGGGTTCATCGTCGCGCGGGCAACGTGCTCCGCGCCGGACTCCCACGCAGTAGTCTGACCGGCGATGCGCGCCCCGTTCCACACCACGCGCTGGTCGCTCGTCGCGCGCGCGGGCGAGTTCGCGGCGGGGCCGGGCGACTCGCCGGCGCGCGCAGCGCTGGACGAGCTCGTGCGCGCCTACTGGCCGCCGCTCTTCGCGTTCGCGCGCGCGCGCGGGCACGCGGCGGACGCCGCGGCCGACCTCGTGCAGGGTTTCTTCGCGCGCGCAGCGGAAAAGGGCGGGCTCGTGCCGCGCGAGCGCCGCGCGCGCTTCCGCAGCTTCCTCCTCGCGGCCTTCGAGCACTACATGGCCAACGAGCACGCGCGCGCGACGGCTGCGAAGCGTGGCGGCGGCGCGCAGACGCTCTCGCTCGAGGAGTTGGCGAGCGAAGTGAACACGCTGACCGCCGCGGGCGATCCCGAGCGCGTCTTCGCGCAGCGCTACGCGCGGCGCGTGCTCGAGCGCGCGATGCTGGCTCTGCGCTCCGAGCAGACCGAGGCCGGCCAGGCCGAGCGTTTGTGCCTGCTCGAGCCGCACCTCACCGGAGACGACTCCGCCGCGCCCTACGCCGAGCTCGCGCGCGCGCTGGGCACGAGCGAGGGCGCCCTCAAGGTCGCCGTGCACCGGCTCAGGCGGCGATTCGGCGAGCTCCTGCGGGACGAGGTCGCCGGCACCCTGACGGATCCGGCCGAGGTCGACGACGAGATCCGCGCTTTGCTGGCGGCCCTGGCAAGTTGAGCTGGCCGGTTGAAGAGCGCGTGTAACCTCGCGGCGCCCGCCCGTATCCCGAGGGCGAGGCACCGATGAGCACCCCGATTTCGAGCACCACATGCAGCCGCTGCGGCGGCGCGAAGCAGACCGGCGAACCCTGCCCCCACTGCCTCCTGCAGCTCGGGCTGGCGCAGAGCCTCGCGCCCGGCACGCGCAAGCCCCGGCCCGCGCCGCCGACGCCGGAGGAGATCGCGCCGCACTTCCCCGGGCTGCAGCTCGAAGCCGTGATCGGCCAGGGCGGGATGGGTGTCGTCTACCGCGCGCGCCAGAAGAAGCTCGACCGCACCGTCGCGCTGAAGATCCTGGCGCCCGAGCTCTCGGGCGATCCGGCCTTCGCCGAGCGCTTCCTGCGCGAAGCGCGCGCGATGGCGCGTCTCGAGCACAAGAACATCGTCGCCGTCCACGACTTCGGCGAGACCGACGGGCTGTGCTGGATCCTGATGGAGCACGTCGAGGGCGTGAACCTGCGCCAGGCGCTCGCCAGCGGGCGCCTCGCACCGGCGCAGGCGCTTGCGATCGTGCCGCAGCTGTGCGACGCGCTCGCGGCCGCGCACGCGCAGGGCGTCGTGCACCGCGACATCAAGCCCGAGAACGTGCTGCTCGCGGCCGAGGGCGTCGTCAAGGTGGCCGACTTCGGCCTCGCGAAGCTGAGCGGTCCGGGCGGCGCCGACATGGCGCTGACGGGCAGCGACGCGGCCGTGGGCACGCTGCACTACATGGCGCCCGAGCAGCTCGTCGGAGCGCGCGAGGTCGACCACCGCGCCGACATCTACTCGCTGGGCGTCGTCTTCTACGAGATGCTGACGGGCGAGCTGCCGCTGGGACGCTTCGAGCCGCCCAGCCACCGCGCGCCGTGCGACGCGGGGCTCGACGACATCGTGTTGCGCACGCTGGCGCGCGCGCCGGAGAGCCGCTACCAGCAGGCGGTCGAGGTCAAGACCGACGTGCAAGGGCTCGGCAACCGCGCCACGGCGGTGCCGCAAGCGCGACCTCCGGAGGCGCGGCCGCCGGTCGAGCCGCAGAAGAAGCTCGACGTCGGGATGCTCGCGTTCATCCACGTCCTGTCGCTGCTCGCGATCCCCTCGGTCGCGCGCAACCTGCTCGGCTGGCCCGGCGGGCTGGCGTGGAGCTCGATCGTCCTCGGGATCCTGCTGACGCTCGCGCTGTCCTCCCTCGCGCTGGTCGCGTCCGGCCGCCACGATGCGCGCTTCGCGCTCGACGCCCGGAAGAAACGCGAGTTCCTCCTGCGCTGCCTGGGTTGCGCGACCGTCGCGTCGATCGCGATCGCCGGCCTGCAGTACGGCGTGATCGCGTTGTGGGAGGAAGGCACGGATCTCTTCCAGCCGAGCACGGTCCCGCAGCAGCTCGCGGCCTACGTGTCGAATCCGGTCGCGCTCCGCGCACTCTTCGAGCTCGAGCCCGAGGCGGCGAGCGCCTTCGCGGATGCGGCCGGGCTGAATCCGCCGTTCGATCCCTTCCTGCGGGCGCACGGCGTCGACGGCCGCGCGACGATCGCCGCGAGCCTCGTGCTCCTGCCGCTCGCGGCCCTGTTCCTCGCGCGGCGCGCGGGACAGACGAGCTTCGCACTCCTGATGGCGGCGCCGGCGCTCGCGCTCCTGACGCTGGGCTACGCACGCTGGCGCTTCGACGGCGGGGATCCGCTGCGGAGCACGCTGGCCGAGCTGAAGGGCACGACCTCGATGATCATCCAGCCGCGTGTGCTGCGCGCCGGGCTGCAGAAGACGTGCGAGGAGCGCGGCTACGAGGTGGTGCTCGTGTTGGGCACGCGGAACGACATCGAGGTGCTCGCGGTCCAGCCGCGCGCCTGGAACGACCGTTGGGAGCTTTCGCGCGAAGGGCCGAGACTGCTCGAGCCCGGAATCGTCTTCGGCCTGGCCAGGATGGGCGGGTCGAACGCGTGCCAAGTGGTCTGGGACGCCGGCGCCGTGAGCGCGGACGAGCCTCGCATGCGCGAATGGACCGCGGAGATCGAGAGCCTGCTGCAAGCCACGAAGCGGGCGGTCGGCGGCTAGGCTCGCGCTCACGATGGCCGTCCACCAGCGCGTGATCGAGGTGCGCACGCCGGGCCGCGGGCTCGTCGACCTGACCGCGAAGGTGGCAGCGATCGTCCGCGCCTCGGGTATCACGACGGGAGCGTGCGTCGTGTTCTGCCGACACACGTCGGCCAGCCTGCTGATCACGGAGAACGCCGATCCGAGTGCGCGTCGCGACGTGATGAGCTGGCTCGCGCGCCTCGCACCGGACTGCGATCCGCGCAACGCGCACGACGCCGAGGGTCCGGACGACAGCCCCGCGCACCAGCGCAGCGCGATCACGCGCACGAGCGAGACGATCCCGATCAGCGACGGCGAGCTCGCGCTCGGTCGGTGGCAAGGGATCTTCCTCGTCGAGCATCGCCTCGCCGGTCACGCGCGAGAGATCGTCGTGCACGTCAGCGGGGAGTAGATCGCGAGCCCTCTGCACAAACTTGATTCGGCAGAGAACCACGAAAACGGAGCGGGGGAGCTCGCTCGCCCCCCCCACCCCGTTCCTCACCGACGATGTCAGCTCACACGCCTCAATCTCGACCGCGCAGCAGCCTTTCGACGTTCACGTCCTCGTCGAGATCCGCCCAATGAATGCCCTGGCCATCCGCGATGAGGCGCCAGCTGGACCGCTGGGCTGGCCGCGCGTGCAGAAGACTGGGGAACCAGACGAGGGGAACGGACAGGCGCCGTCCGTCGACCAGATCGACCACCAACATGGCGTCGTCGACGATCACGTTCATGGCTCGGGGGATCACGCCAGGAGCTCGAGTGTGGCTTCCACCCACGAGGCGGCGAGAGGATCCGGGCGTGACACGCGACCCAGGATATCGAAACACGATTCCGGGAGTGGGCAGGTGTGTAGTCCAACCATCGGATCAGGGCTCGCGATCTTGCGGGACGAATCCCTCGAGGATGTGGGACGGCTGACGTGCTCCGCGGCGCCCACGACTGCCGCGGATTCTCAGCCAGATCGCTCGAAGCGCAGACTGGACGGCGTGCAGTCGCCCGAGCAGATCGAAGCCTTCCGGCGCATGACGCCGGAGGAGCGCTGGAGGATCACAGCACAACGCATGGAGGTCGCGTGGAGGTCGCTCCTCGCCCTCGACCCGGCCGAGCGCGAACGGCGTCTCGATCTGGCGCGCAGACATCACCGCCTCTCGAACGAGGCGATCGCCGCCGGTCTGAACTGACGGACTCTCCGATCTTCCGCGTTCTGCACCGGACGCTCGACGTTTTCGAGCGCGCGGGCGTCGAGTGCGCAGTCATGATTGGCTTCGCCGTCCGCCACTGGGCGCTGCCACGCCCGACCTACGACGTGGATTTCGCCGTCGCCGTGCACGACGAAGAGCTGCTGCGCCTGCTCCGTGCCTTCGACGAGGCCGGGTTCAGCGTCGCGAGGCCTTTCCTGACGGGCTTCGCGGACACCCTGGCCGGCCTGCGCAAGGTGGCCGTCGCCTGCTTCGACTCCGGCAGCGTGTGGGACGTGGACATCTTCCTGGCGACGACGCCCTTGGTCCGGTCCGCGTTCGATCGCCGCGTGCCCACGGAAGTGGAGGGGCGCAGGCTGTCCGCCGTCTCCGTGGAGGACCTCCTGCTCTTCAAGCTCCTGGCGGATCGGACGAAGGACCGGGCCGACATCGAGGACCTCCTCTTGGTCTGCGGAGCGCTCGACCTCGCTTACCTCCGCAAGTGGTCCGCACATCTCGGCATCTCCGAGCGCTTGGATCGCGTCCTGCGCGAGTCAAACCGCGAGTGACCGGCGACGCGGTGAAACAGGGGCCGTGAACCCGGATACTCTCTCGCGCCTCATGCGTGCGCGTTGGATCCTCCTGCTGGTCGCCGTCCTCGTGGCGCTCGCGCCCAGCGCGCGTTCCGAGGTCAGCCCGATCCAGAAGCTGAACCAGCGGCTGAGCCGCGTGCGCAACGGGGATCTGCGCTTCGACGCCAAGGTGGCCGAGGACCTGCGCGCGCTGGTGGCCGACGTGCGCCTGATCTGGGCGGTCGAGCCCGAGCGCGAGGCCGAGATCGCGCGCGTTCTGCTCGACGTCGCGGGCGCGTTCGCCGACGCCGACGCGACGCAGGGCCCCGGCCCCTCGGGCGCCGAGGCCGTGCGCGACGCGGCGATGGACGCTCTGCGGGCGCACATCGACAGCGAGTTCGCGACGTGGCTCGCGCGCGAGATCATCCCGGCGGCTTCGCAGCCCCTGGATCGACGGCTCGCGGCCGTGCGGCTCCTCAAGGACCAGACGCGGCCGGCCGTGAAGCTGGCGCTGCTCTCCTGCACCCAGGAGCGCGAGCCGCGCATCCGGCACGAGGTCCTGTCCAATCTGGCCGGTTGGTACGACCCGGCCGTGCACGCGGTCTTCCTGCGCGAGCTGCAGCGCGAGATCGCCGGCGAGCCGGGCGCGGAAGGCGCCCTGGCCGAAGTGCACTTCGCGCAGGTCTCTTCCGACCCCGAGAAGCGTTTCCTGCCGCAGCTCGAGCCGATCGTGAAAGGCGGCCTGATCGCCAACGACTGGCGGACGGCCGTGCGGGCGGTGCGCCTGTCCCGCCCGTTCGCCAACGAGGCGATCCTGCCGCACCTGATCGAGGCGATGAGCCTGTGGAAGGCGCGCGGGCCGCGTTTCGGCCACGCCCTGCGCCTCCAGATGGACATCGAGCGCGAGCTGCGCACCCGCTCGGGGCGCGCCTTCGGGCTCGACCCCGACCTGTGGCGCAAGTGGTGGGGCGCGATGCGCCGGGGAGATATCCCGAAGACCGACCACGGCGTCGTGCCGATCGAGACCACGAAGGCCGGCTTCTTCGGCTTGAAGCCGGCCAGCGACCGCATCGTGTTCGTGCTCGACCGGTCCAAGAGCATGGAGCTCGGATTCGAGTCGGCCAACGGGAGCCAGGGTGCCCGGCAGCGGCGTTGGGACGGGGCGGTCAAGCAACTCGACGAGTTCCTGGCGACGATCGGGCCCGAGAGCCGCTTCGATCTGGTCCTGTTCCACGACTACGCCGAGTCCTGGAAGAGCGGCGTGCTCGTGCCGGCCGACGCCCAGAACCGCAAGAAGGCCCGCGAATGGCTGGAGGTCCAAGTCCCGAACGGCGGAACCGGCCTGCGCCTGGGGGTCGAATCGGCGCTCCAGGTCGACCCGCAGCGCGGGCTGCAGCTCCAGAAGCTGGAGGCCGACACGGTCATCGTCCTGTGCGACGGGGATACGAACGAGGGTGCAGGGTGGGTCGAGCGCTTCCTCAAGGAGGTGAACTCCACGGCGCGGGTGGTCTTCTACGCGGTGCAGATCGGGGGCACGGGCGACGGGACGCTCGAGGCCCTGGCGCGGGGCAGCGGCGGCGAGTTCGTGCACATCCCCGGCTGAGGGCCACCCGCAGTCGTAATCAACTGCCATAACTAGAGTTATGGCATCCAGAAGGCCTGTGGCCGCGGCCAGTCGCTCGCCCCCTTCCGGCGTTCTTCCAGTCGAATTTCCAGCCCGCGATCGCCCGCGATTGCACCGACCAAGATCGGCTTCTGGTTGGGGCGGCTGCCCGGCGGCCTGCGGCCGCCGGAACACTCGCCCGCGCCCTGCGGCGCCGCTACACTCGCGCGACATTTTTCCGGCCGCTGAGCGGGTGCGCACACCGCTGGCCACCGCCCCTCCACCGCCGCCACGATCCGCGAGACCCCGCGCGCCCCCGCGCCGTGCCCGGTCCCCGATGCTCGAGAAGTACGCCCCGCTCCTGGTCCTGCTGGCGCTCGCGCTGGGGTTCTCCGTGTCCCAGATCGCCCTGAGCGAGATCGCCGGACGCCGCCGGAAGAACGTCGGGAAGGGCGACGCCTACGAGTGCGGCATGGAGCCGCAGGGCGGGGCGCGCATCCGCCTCTCGATCCACTTCTACCTGCTGGCGGTCCTCTTCATCCTGTTCGACGTCGAGTCCGTCTTCCTGATCCTGTGGGCGGTCGCGTCCGAGGGCCTGAAAGCGCAGGGCCTGGCCATGTTCGTCTTGGCGGAGATCGCCGCCTTCGTCCTGATCCTCGGGCTCGCGCTGGCCTACGTCTGGCGCAAGGGAGGCCTTGAATGGGATCGCTGAAACCCGCCGACTCACACGCCACCGACGAGGGCTTCTTCGTCACCCAGCTCGACTGGCTCGTGAACTGGGGCCGCAAGAACAGCATGTGGCCCATGCCTCTGGGCTTGTCGTGCTGCGGCATCGAGCTGATGGCCATGATCGGGCCGAAATTCGACATCGCGCGCTTCGGGGCCGAGGCCGCGCGCTTCAGCCCGCGCCAGTGCGACGTGATGATCGTCGCCGGCACGCTGACCTGGAAGATGGCCGAGGCCGCGCGGCTCATCTACGACCAGATGCCGGACCCCAAGTGGGTCGTGGCGATGGGCGTCTGCTCGAGCTCGGGCGGCATGTACGACAGCTACTCGGTGGTGCAGGGCATCGACATGATCCTGCCGGTCGACGTGTACGTGCCCGGCTGTCCGCCGCGTCCGGACGCGGTGATCGACGCGCTGATGAAGCTGCAGAAGAAGATCGAGCGCGAGCGCCCGTTCCAGCTGCTGCTCGCGGGCGACGTCGTCGGCGAGTACGACCAGGGCACGAAGCGCTTCCTGCGCTCGCCGAACCACGCCGTGCCCACGACGCGCAGCCACGAGGTCCTGCCGCCCGAGGGCGAGCCGCGGAGCAGGGCATGACCACCGCGGAGCGCGCCAGCGCGGAGCGCAATCGCACTGCTGAGCGCGTGAGCGCCGCGCTGCTGGGAATCCCGCACACGGTCGTACATCCTGCCGACGGCATGGTCTCGCTCGAGATCGACGCGGCGGCGGTGAACGAGGTCATGAGCCGGCTGCGCGACCGCGCCGGCTTCGACTCGAACACGTTCGTGACCGCGGTCGACCGATTTCCGGAGGAGCCGCGCTTCGTCGTGCTGTGGCAGTTCCTCTCGACCACGCACAACGACCGCGTGCGCGTGCAGACGCGCGTGCCGGGCGAGGCGCCGCACGTCCCGACGATCACGCACCTGTGGGTCGGCACGGCCTACTTCGAGCGCGAGTGCTACGACATGTTCGGCATCGTCTTCGACGGGCACGCCGGCCTGAAGCGGCTGCTCATGCCCGACGGCTACGAGCACCACCCGCTGCGCAAGGACTTCCCCCACCAGGGCATCGAGCCCGACCGGCTCTACCGCGAGTGGGACAACCGCCGGCGCGAGCGCTCGCCCCTGCGGACGGAGTCGAAGTGATGAGCGCGGCACGATCCGGAACGCCGTCGCTGTCCGCGACGTTCGAAGAGAGGACGTTCGAATTCGAGCCGGGTGCCGTCGACCGCGACGATCCGCTGCACGGCGAGCTCATGGAGCTCAACATGGGGCCGCAGCACCCGGCGACGCACGGCGTGCTGCGCATCAAGGTCCTGCTCGACGGCGAGACCATGGTCAAGGTCGAGCCCGTCGTCGGCTACCTGCACCGCGGCAAGGAGAAGACCTGCGAGTCGCTGGGCTGGCGCAAGTTCTTCGTGCACACGGACAGGCTGGACTACGTCCAGCCGCTGATGAACAACATCGCCTACGCGCTGGCGCTGGAGAAGCTGGCCGGCATGCAGATCCCCGAGCGCGGCCAGACGATCCGCGTGCTCCTGATGGAGCTTTCGCGGATCATGGCGCACCTGATCTACCTGGGGACGACGTCGATCGACCTGGGCGCGGTCACGATGTTCTTCTTCACGTTCAGCGAGCGCGAGCGGATCTACACGCTGCTCGACGCCTACACCGGCCACCGGATGAACAACACGTACGTCCGGATCGGCGGCGTGTACGCCGACGTCGAGCCGGACGTGGAGCGCGACATCCGCGCCTGGCTGGAGCAGTTCCCGAAGAAGATCGACGAGTTCGAGGCGATGCTGACCGGGAACCGCATCTGGTTCGACCGCAACCGCAACATCGGGACGCTGACCGCCGAGCAGTGCAAGGCCTGGTGCCTCACGGGCCCGAACCTGCGCGCTTCGGGCGTCGACTGGGACCTGCGCAAGAAGCAGCCGTACTCGGGCTACGAGCACTACGACTTCGAGGTTCCGATCGGCACGATCGGCGACTGCTACGACCGCTACGCGGTGCGCATCGAGGAGATGCGCCAGTCGGTGCGGATCGGCCTGCAGGCGCTCGACCGGATGGCGCGCACGCGCGGCGGCGAGTTCCTGGCCGACGACCGGCGCTACGTGCTGCCGCCCAAGGACCTCGTCAACACGTCGATGGAAGAGCTGATCCACCAGTTCAAGATCGTGACGGACATGGCGCTGCCGCAGGGCGAGGCCTACCACGCGGTCGAATCGAGCAAGGGCGAGCTGGGCTTCTTCGTCGTCTCGGACGGCACGAGCCACCCCGTGCGCTGCCACATCCGCGCGCCGGGACTCGTCAACGTGCAGGCGATCCCCGTGCTGGCCGAAGGGCGCCTCTTCTCCGACATGGTCTCGATCATCGGCTCGCTCGATTTCGTCATGGGCGAGGTGGATCGCTGATGGCTCTCCCGCAGACGCTGGTCGACGAGTTCGACGCGCTCGTCAAGAACTACCCCGAGCGCCGCGCGGCGCTGATCATGGCGCTGCACCGCTGCCAGGAGACGCTGGGCGGCTGGATCTCGCCGCAGACGATGGAGGACCTGGGCACCTACTTCGGCCTCGAGCCGGTCGAGGTGTTCGGCGTCGCCAGCTTCTACCCGATGTTCAACCTGCGGCCGACGGGCCAGCACGTCGTGGCGGTGTGCCACAACATCTCGTGCGACCTGCGCGGCGCGCAGGACGTGATTGCGCGGGTGTGCGAGCTGACCGGTGCGCCGTTTGGTGGCACATCCAAGGACGGCAAGTGGAGCGTGCGCGGCGTGGAATGCCAGGGCGCCTGCGCCAACGCGCCCATGTTCGACCTCGACGGCGTCTACCACGAGGATCTGACCGCCGACAAGGTCGCGCGCATCCTGGGGGCCGTGCGATGAAGGCCTTCGAGACGTACTTGTTGGACCGGGCGAAGGTCGAGGGCAACCACCAGCTCGCGACGTACAAGAAATCGGGCGGCTACAAGTCGCTGGAGAAGGTGCTCAAGACGGGCATCACGCCGGCGCAGGTCATCGACGAGACGAAGAAGTCGGGCCTGCGCGGCCGCGGCGGCGCGGGCTTCTCGACCGGCATGAAGTGGAGCTTCATGCCCGACGTCGCCAAGGACCCGAGGCCGCGCTACCTGGCGATCAACGCCGACGAGTCCGAGCCCGGCACGTGCAAGGACCGCGTGCTGATGGAGAAGGACCCGCACGGGCTGGTCGAGGGGTCGCTGCTGTCGGCCTACGCGATCCGCGCGAAGGCCGTCTACATCTACGTGCGCGGCGAGTACCGCCTCTCGTACGACCGCGTCGCCGCCGCGGTGCGCGAAGCGCGCGCGGCGGGGCTCGTCGGGAAGAACATCGCCGGCAGCGACTTTTCGTGCGAGATCCACATGCACAAGGGCGCCGGCGCGTACATCTGCGGCGAGGAGACCGGGCTCATGGAGAGCCTGGAGGGCAAGCGCGGCCACCCGCGGCAAAAGCCGCCTTTTCCCGCGCAATCGGGCCTCTGGAACTCGCCCACGACGGTCAACAACGTCGAGACCGTGTTCAACGCGCCGTTCATCATGGAGCGCGGCGCGGCCTGGTTCGCCGGCATCGGCACGCCGAACAGCAAGGGCAACTTCCTGGTCGGCATCTCGGGCCACGTGAACAAGCCCGGCGTCTACGAGCTGCCCTTCGGCGTGACGGCGAAGGAGATCCTCGAGGAGAAGGCCGGCGGCATGTGGCAGGGCCGCAAGCTGAAGGCCTGGTTCCCGGGCGGCAGCTCGTGCGCGCTGCTCGAGGGCAAGGACGTCGACGTCGTGCTCGACCACGACTCGCTCAAGGCGCGCGGCAGCTCGCTGGGCACCGCCGCGATGGTCATGATGGACGACCACACGTCGATCGCGCGCGTGATGGAGGTCATCGCGCGCTTCTACGAGCACGAGAGCTGCGGCCAGTGCAGCCAGTGCCGCGAAGGCACGCAGTGGCTTTCGCAGATCTTCCGCCGCATCGCGCACGGACGCGGCCAGCCGGACGATGTCGCCACGCTCGAGTCGCTCGCGCTGGGCATGGCCCCGGGCAAGACGATCTGCGCACTGTCCGACGCCGCGGCGATCCCGACGCTCAGCGCGGTGAAGCTCTTCAAGGACGAGCTGATCGACTGCATCCGCCAGCAGCGCGACCCGCTGGCCTCGCCGGCGCCGAAGTACGCGAGCGTGGGAGCCCACTGAGTTGGTGAAGATCACCGTGAACGGCCGCGTGATCGACGCGGACCCGACGAAGCCCCTGATCCGCGCCTGCCACGACAACGGCGCGGACGTGCCGATGTACTGCTACCACCCGGGCCTGACGCCCGTGGGCAGCTGCCGCATCTGCCAGGTCGAGGTCAAGCAGGGCACAGCGCCTGGCCGCGTCGTCGTCGCGTGCCGCACGAACCCGGTCGAGGGCATGGTGGTCGACACCGAGAGCCCCAAGGCGCACGAGACACGGCGCGAGTGCCTCGAGTTCCTGCTCAAGGACCACCCGCTCGACTGCCCGATCTGCGACAAGGCCGGCGAGTGCGACCTGCAGGACTTCACGTTCGACGAGGGCCAGTCGGCCGGCCGCTCGAACGAGCCGCGGCGCAGCCTCGAGAAGCGCAAGTCGCTGGGCGAGGTCATCGTGCTGGACGAGGAACGCTGCATCCTGTGCAGCCGCTGCGTGCGCTTCTTCGAGGAGGTGCCCAAGAAGGCGCAGCTGACCGTCGCGGACCTGGGCTGGCGCTCGGTGATCTCGACGTTCGCCGACCGGCCGCTGACGGGTAACTACCAGGGCAACATCGCCGACCTGTGCCCCGTCGGTGCGCTGACGCTGAAGAAGTTCCGCTTCCAGGCGCGCGTGTGGAACCTGATCAAGATGGCCTCGACGTGCGTCGAGTGCAGCCGCGGCTGCTCGATCCAGGTCGAGGTCCTGAGGGGATCCGACGTCAAGCGCTTCCGCCCGCGCACGAACCCCAAGGTCAACGGCTGGTGGATGTGCGACGTCGGGCGCTTCGCGTTCGACCATGCCAACGCGGCGAACCGCCTCGAGGGCGCGCGCCTGCGCGAGGGCACCGAGCTGCTGCAGGTGCCGGTCGAGGACGCGCTGTGCGCTCTGCGCGACGCATTGATGCCGGCCAAGAGCGCCGCGTTCGTGCTGTCGCCGTTCTGCACCGTCGAGGAAGGCCGCGCGATGCTGGCCCTCGCGCGCCGGCACAACGCCGAGATCGCGTTCGTCGCGCCGCCGCCGAACGGTTTGAAGGACGACCTGCTGCACACCGGCGATCCGTGCCCCAACCGGCGCGGCCTGACGGAGCTCGGCATCGCGGGCCTGACCGCGGCCGAGCTCGCGCCCAAGCTGGTGCTGGCCAAAGTCGTCGTCGTGGCCGGCGAACGCGTGGCTGAGCTGCTCGGCATGACAGTGATGCAGGCCGTCCCGCCGGCGGCCAGCTTGTTCGCGTTCGAGTGCCACCCGTTCGAGGCGCGCTCGCTCGTGGCGCTGATCGGCGTCCCGAACCACGTCGAGCGCACCGGCACGATCGTCAACGTCGAAGGCGTGCGCGGTCCGCTGGCGGCCGCCAAGCCGGCGCCGCGCAGCGTGCGTGCGCTGACGCGCCTGCTCGAAGACCTCGAGCGCCTGTCGCCGCGCCGGGAGGCTGCGACGCGATGAGCAGCTGGGAAGGTTTCCTGATCGTGCTCGTGAAGACCATCGTGATCTTCGGGTCGCTCGTTCAGGTCGCCGCGCTGATGACGCTGGCCGAGCGCAAGTTCTCGGCCTTCATGCAGTACCGCATCGGCCCGAACCGCGTCGGTCCGTTCGGCCTGCTCCAGCCGCTGGCCGACGGCGTCAAGTTCATCTTCAAGGAGGAGCTGACGCCGGACGGCGCGAACCCGTGGCTCTTCCGCGCCGCGCCGGTCATCGCCGCCTTGCCGGCGATGATGACGATCGCCGTGATTCCATTTGCGCCCGACGTCACGATCGGCGGCCGCAACTTCGGGACGCTGTCGGTCACCGATCTCGACATCGGCGTGCTGTACATCCTGGCGCTGGGCGGCCTGGCCATCTACGGCGTGATCCTGGGCGGCTGGGCCAGCAACTCGAAGTACTCGCTGATGGGCGGACTGCGCGCGTCGGCGCAGATGATCAGCTACGAGCTGACGCTGATCCTCACGATCCTGGCCGTCGTGGTGATGTCCGGGTCGCTGAACCTGCGCGAGATCGTCGAGGCGCAGCCCACGATCGGCAGCTGGCACATCTGGACGCAGCCGCTGGCCTTCCTGATGTTCGTCGTCGCGACGTTCGCCGAGACGAACCGGCACCCGTTCGACTTCAACGAGTGCGAGCCCGAGCTCGTAGGCGGCTTCCACACCGAGTACTCGGCGATGAAGTGGGCCATGTTCTACATCGGCGAGTACTCGGCGATGACGGTCATGGCCTCGCTGACCGTCGTGCTGTTCCTGGGCGGCTGGTCGGTGCCGTTCTGGCCCGAGGCGCCCTGGTGGGTCTGCCTGGGCTCGTTCCTGGCGAAGACCGGCTTCTTCCTCTTCCTCTTCCTGTGGGTGCGCTGGACGCTGCCGCGCTTCCGGTTCGACCAGCTCATGCGCATGGGCTGGAAGCTGTTCCTGCCGCTGGCGCTCTTGAACCTTCTCGTGACCGGCGCGTTCGTCGCACTCCGCTGACAACGCCGAGCTGAAACACCGGACCGAAACAAAGAACTGATGGTCATCGTCAAGCGCAAGGAGCTCTCCCTCTCGGAGAAGCTCTACATCCCGGAGGTGCTGCGCGGCCTGTCGATCACCCTCCGGAAGATGTTCGAGCCCAAGATCACGCGGCAGTACCCCGAGGAGCCGCTGCCCAAGACCGAGGTCACGCGCGGCCAGCCGCGCCTCGTCGTGCGCGAGGACGACACGATCGCCTGCGTCTCGTGCGGCCTGTGCGAAGCGGCCTGCCCGGCCTACGCGATCACGATCGACGGCGGCGAGACCGACCGCGCGATCGAGCGCGAGCCGGTGCGCTTCGACATCGACATGCTGCGCTGCATCCTGTGTGGCTTCTGCGAGGAAGCCTGTCCCAAGGAAGCGATCTACATGTCGGACGAGCTCGAGCTGGCCGACTACTCGCGCGAGGCCCTGATCTACGACATCGACAAGCTCAAGCGCCCCAAGGCCGCCCTCCAGAAGCGGATCGACTACGTCAAGCGGATCAATACGCGATGGCAGACGCCCTCTTCTACGTGATGGCGATCGGGGCCGTCCTGGCCTCGCTCGGCGTCGTCCTGGCCAAGAACCCGATGCAGTGCGTCCTGAGCCTGCTCGCCAGCTTCTTCGCTTTGGCGACGATCTACCTCCTGTGCGGCTTCCAGTTCCTGGCGGCGGCGCAGATCCTGGTCTACGCCGGCGCCATCCTGGTGCTGTTCCTGTTCGTGATCATGCTCCTCAACCTGGGGAACCCCGGGACGGAGGATCCGACGGACGTGCGCATGTTCTCGCGCGCCAACGCCGGGATCATGGTCGTCGTCGCCGCGGCGCTCCTGTTCGTCACCGCGCTGGCCGCGCGGCGCGCGGGTCACCTGCCGATCGGCCGCGAGATGCCGGAAGAGGGCCTCGACCCGATCCCGGGCCTGGCGAGCGAGATGTTCGGCCGCTACCTGCTGCCGTTCGAGGCCATTTCGGTGCTGCTGCTGGCCACGGCCGTCGCGGTGCTCGTGCTGGCCAAGCGCGACCGGCGGCCCGGCAACAGCGCGCCGCTGCCGGGAGACGGGCCGTGAACGTCCCCTCCGAGCACCTGCTGGTCCTGGCCGCGATCCTGTTCTCGATCGGCGCGGCGGGGTTCTTTCTGCGTCGCAACGTGATCGTCGTGCTGATGTGCGTCGAGATCATGCTCAACGCCGCGAACCTGTCGTTCCTGGCGGCGAGCCGCATGCATGCGCTCAAGGCCGGGGCGACGGGACCGAGCCTCGAGGGTCCGACCTTCGCGATTTTCGTGATCGTCGTCGCCGCGATCGAGGCCGCCGTCGGCCTGGCGCTCGTGATCGCCCTCTACCGCAACCGCCAGACGGTCTCGCTCGACGCGTTGACCGACCTGAAGGACTAGCGCGCCATGCTCCAGCAAGCCCCCCTGATCCCGGCCGGCGGCGCGGCCTACGACTGGCTCTGGCTCATCCCGGCGCTGCCGCTGGCGGCCAGCCTCGTGGCGGGGATCCTCCACTTCCTGACGCTGCGCTCGCGCGGCGAGTGGAAGCGCAAGCCGGGAGCGCACGGTCACGACGCGCACGGAGGCGGCGGTCACGCCGCCGACCACCAGTACTCTGAATCCGAGCAGCTCCCCGGGGCCGTGAGAGTCGCCGACCACGACGCCGGACACGGGCACGCCAAGGTCCCGGCCGGGATCGGCGCGCTGGGCGCGTGGGTCGCGGCGCTGTCGATGTACGCGGCCTTCGCGTTGTCCGTGAAGGCCTTCCTGATCTTGCGCGACCTGCCGGCCGCGGGTCGCGTGCTGCGCTCGAGCACGTATGCGTGGATCGACACGGGCACGTTCCCGATCGACATCGCGATGCACCTCGACCCGCTGTCGAGCGTGATGACGCTGGTCGTCACCGGCATCGGCGCGCTGATCTTCACGTACGCCGCGGGCTACATGAAGGGCGACCCGGGCTACGCCAAGTTCTTCAGCTACCTGGCGCTCTTCGGCTTCGCGATGCTGATGCTCGTGCTGTCGTCGAGCCTGATCGGGCTCTTCATCGGCTGGGAGGGCGTGGGCCTCTGCTCCTACCTCCTGATCGGCTTCTGGTACGAGAAGGGCTGGCCGGCCGACGCGGGGCAGAAGGCCTTCGTCATGAACCGGATCGGCGACGCGAGCTTCCTGCTCGGGTCGTTCCTGCTGGCGCAGCTCTACGGATCGCTCGACATGGCCGCGATCAACGCCGGCGTGCCGGGCTCGATCTCGAGCCACGCGACCGAGCTGTTCGTCGCGGGTCTACTCTTGTTTGGCGGCGCGTGCGGCAAGTCGGCGCAGATTCCGCTCTTCACGTGGCTGCCGGACGCGATGGCCGGCCCGACGCCCGTGTCCGCGCTGATCCACGCCGCGACCATGGTCACGGCCGGCATCTACCTGGTCGTGCGGCTCAATCCGTTGTTCGCGGCCAGCCCGATGCTCCTGGCGATCATCGGCATCGTGGCGGCGCTGACGGCGTTCGTCGCAGGCTCGACCGCGCTCGTGCAGCGCGACATCAAGAAGGTGCTGGCCTACTCGACCGTCTCGCAGCTCGGATTCATGTTCCTGGGCCTGGCCAGCGGCGCGTGGGCGGCGGCGATCTTCCACCTCGTCACGCACGCCTTCTTCAAGGCTCTGCTCTTCCTCGGCGCCGGCTCCGTGATCCACGGCATGAGCGACGAGCAGGACATGCACAAGATGGGCGGCCTGCGCCGTCACATGCCGGTGACGTTCGTCACGTTCCTGGCCGGCGCGGCCGCGCTCTCGGGCCTGCCGCTCCTGTCGGGCTTCTTCTCGAAGGACGAGATCCTGGCGCACACGTTCGGCAACGGACAGGCCGGCAGCCCGCTGTATTTCGCGCTGTGGGGCGTCGGGATCCTGACCGCCGCCATGACCGCGTTCTACACGTGGCGCATGGTCGCGCTGACCTTCTACGGCAAGGAACGCTTCGACCCGGCCAAGGTGCACGTGCACGAATCGCCGCCGGTCATGACGGTGCCGCTCATGGTGCTGGCCGTGCTGGCCGTGGGCGGTGGCGTCCTGGGTCTGCCCGTCGTGTTCGCCCTGCCGCACCTTCTGGGGGAATGGCTGGAGCCGGTCACCGCGAGCGGCACGGCGATTCTGCAGTCAGCGCACGGCGCGCACGAGATATCGCACATGACCGAGTGGCTGCTGCTCGGGCTGGGCGCGTTGATCGCGCTCGTCTTCGCGCACAGGGGCTTCCACCGCTACCGCGACGGCATCGCCTCCGACGTTCGCGCGGTCGAGACGCGTCCGCGCACGACGGCTTTCCTGATGGACGCCTGGACCGTCGACACGAAGTACACGAGCTTCATCGTCGGTCCGATCAAGCTCCTGGCGTTCGTGATCGCGGTCGTCGTCGACGCGTTCGCGATCGACGGGCTCGTGAACGGCGTCGCCGCGGCGACCCGCGGCACCGGCTCGCGCGTGCGGCGCATGGCCGACGGCAGCATCGCCACCTACGGCCTGTGGATGGGCGCCGTCACCGCGGTGATGGCCTTCCTCTTCCTCTGGAAGTCCTGAACCGGAACCCGCCCACGTGTTGAACCTCACGAACCTCGTCTTCCTGCCGCTCGTCGGCGCGCTGCTCGTCGCGGCGACGCCGTCCAAGGCGGTCGGGCTGCAGCGCGGCCTCACGCTGCTCGTCACGCTGGTCACGGCCTGGATCGGCCTGGCCCTGTGCCTCGACTTCGACGGCAGCACCGCGGCGGTCCAGTTCGCCGAGAGCGCGCGCTGGTTCACGCTGCCCGGCCAGATCGACGTGCACTACCGCCTGGGCATGGACGGGATCTCCGTGCTGCTCGTCGGGCTCACCGCGCTGCTCGGGCCGATCGTCGTGCTGTCGACGTGGGGCCACATCCACCAGCGCGTGAAGGAGTTCATGGTCTGGCTGCTCGTCATGCAGACGGGCATGCTCGGCACGTTCCTGTCGCTCGACCTCGTTCTCTTCTACTTCTTCTGGGAAGTCAGCCTCGTCCCGCTCTACTTCATCCTGGGGATCTGGGGCGGCGAGCGGCGGCTGTACGCCACGATCAAGTTCTTCCTGTACACGCTGGCCGGCAGCTTCGTGATGCTGATCGGCGTCATCTGGCTGATCTGGACGGCGGGCACGACCGACGTCATGCGTCTGATGGACGTCGCCGGCCGGCTGCCGATCGACACACAGACCTGGCTCTTCGCCGCGTTCGCGCTCTCGTTCGCGATCAAGGTGCCGGTGATGCCGTTCCACACGTGGCTGCCGGACGCGCACACGGAGGCGCCCACGTCGGGCTCGGTGATCCTGGCTGGCGTGCTGCTCAAGATGGGCACGTACGGCCTGCTGCGCTTCGGCCTCTCGATGTTCCCCGGCGCGGCGATCGAGGCCGCGCCCTGGATGATGGCGCTGGGCGTGATCGGCATCGTCTACGGCGCGCTGCTCTCTATGGCGCAGACGGACGTGAAGCGGCTCATCGCCTGCTCCTCCGTGAGCCACCTCGGGTACGTCGTCGTCGGCCTTTTCGCGCTGACCCAGGCGGGCTTGCGCGGCAGCCTGCTGCAGATGGTCAACCACGGCCTCTCGACCGGCCTGCTCTTTCTGCTCGTGGGCATGCTCTACGAGCGGCGCCACACGCGCGCGCTGGACCAGTTCGGCGGGATCGCGGCCGTGATGCCGGTGTTCGCGCTGTTCCTGGTGTTCGCCGTGCTCTCGAGCGCCGGCCTGCCGGGCCTCAACGGGTTCGTGGGCGAGTACTTGATCCTCCTGGGCACGTTCCAGGCCTCGCCGTGGCTGGCGGCGATCGCCGTGACCGGCGTGATCTTCGGGGCCGTCTACCTGCTCATGGCGACGCGCAAGATGCTCTTCGGACCGCTCGTCCACTCCGAGAACCGCGCCTTGACCGACCTTGGCGCGCGCGAGATCGCGCTCATGGTCCCGATCGTCGTGATGTGCGTGTGGATCGGCGTGCAGCCCAACGCGTTCCTCTCGCGCACCGACGGCTCGCTGCGCGACGTTCAGTCGCGGATCGACCGCGCGCGAGCCGTGCGCACCGCGAGCCTGGGCGAGATCCCGGTCCACCGACTGGAGCCGGAAGCCCGATGAACCAGGCGATCGTCGACCGCATCCTCTCCGCGCAGACGCTGCTCGCGACCGGGCCGTTCCTGGCGCTCGCGCTGGGCGTCCTGCTCCTCGTGCTCGTCGAGACCATCCCGTTCCTCGACCGGCTGCGGCCCGTGGTCTTCCTGGCCTCGCTGGCCGCCGCGGCCTGGGCCGCGACGCGCACGATGACGGGACCGGCTCTGTGGGTCTTCGAGGACACCTACGTCGCCAACAGCACGACCTCCTGGTGGTCGGTGCTCTTCGTCGCCAGCACGCTGATCGCCTGGATCTTCGGGAAGCGCTACTACCGCGAGGAAGCGCGCTTCCAGGGCGAGCACGACATCCTGCTGCTCACCGCGGCCTCGGGTCTCGTGCTGATGGCCGGGGCGCGCGACCTGCTCGTGTTCTTCGTCGGGCTCGAGACGCTGTCCGTGCCGCTCTACGCGCTGTGCGCCTTCCGGCGCGCGCGTCGCGATTCGGTCGAGGCAGGCATGAAGTACTTCGTGCTGGGCGCGTTCGCGGCCGCGATCTTCCTGATGGGCGCGGCGCTGATGTACGCCGGCACGGGGACGCTCACGCTCTCCACGATGCAGGCGCGCGGCGAGCTGCTCGAATCACCGCTGGCCCTGGCCGGCGCCGCGCTGCTGCTGGCCAGCCTGTTCTTCAAGATCAGCGTGTTCCCCTTCCACCTGTGGGTCCCCGACGTCTACCAGGGCGCGCCCAGCCCGGTGACGACGTTCATGGCGATCGGCACGAAGGCCGGCGCGTTTGCCTTCCTGCTGCCGATGGCGCTGCTCCTGCCGACGCGCAGCGCAGGCCTCATCGCGGCGATCGCCCTGCTGACGATCGCGGTGGGCAACCTGGCGGCGCTGGTGCAGACCGACCTGAAGCGGCTGCTGGCCTACTCGGGCATCGCGCACGCGGGCACGATGCTGCTGGCGATCGCGGGCGACCTGAACGGCGATCCGCAGACCGGTGCCGCGAGCCAGGCGATCTTGTTCTACATGGCTGCGTACACGTTCACCGCCGGCGGCGCCTTCGGTCTCGTCACGATGCTCGAAGCGCAGACGGGCCGGCCGGTCACGATCGAATCGATCCGCGGGCTGCAGTGGCGCCGCCCGGGCGTGGCGGCGGCTCTGGCGCTCTTCATGCTGTCCCTGGGCGGCATCCCGGCCACGGGCGGCTTCCTCGGGAAGTACCTGGTCTTCTCCGTCGCCGTGCGCGCCGAGATGGTCCCGGCCGCGGTGATCGGCATCCTGCTTTCCGTCGTGGCGCTGGGGTACTACCTGCGCGTCGTGGTCGCGATGTTCATGCAGCCCGAGGTCGAGGGCCGTCCGGTCCCCTCCGAATCGCGCGTGCTGCCGGCGGCGATGGCGCTCGTGTGCGCGGCGATGGTGCTCGTCCTCGGCGTGCTGCCGGGGTGGTTCCTCGAGAACGTGCGGTAAACCGGCGGCGTTCGGAAAACAACAGACAGAGAGAGGTACTGGTGGCGCCGCGAAACGCGGCGCGTGTCGAGTTCGATTCCTGAGGCGCCTTCGGCGGCTCAGGAATCGAACTCGACCGCCCAGCCAAAGCGATCACCGCGCATGCGCTGCGCGCGCACCAGGCGTCCCGGCCTGCGTGTCGTCGTCCCGGCCTCTTCGACCTCGATCGTCACGCGCAGGTCCCCTTCGCTGAAGAAGAGGATGCCCGTCCCGGACACGTTGTCCGCGCGGCCCTCGAGCTCGCGGGTGTCGACGATGAGCTTCACGCGCCCGCGCTCGGTCTGCCGGCGTGC
>JANNQS010000077.1:0-75685 GCA_031400875.1 Planctomycetota bacterium
CGGTCGATGACCAGCTCGAGCGTCTCCGGCGTGCACGGCTTCACGAGGAAGTCCGAGGCGCCGTCCTTGATCGCGCGAACGGCCGACTCGATCGTGCCCTGCGCCGTGATCAGCACCGTCGGCAGACCGGGCACGGAGTCCTGCAGACGCTTGATCAGCTCGAAGCCGTCCATGCCCGTCATGCGCAGGTCGGTCAGGACCAGGTCGGGCTTCGCCGCGGCGGCGCGCTCGATCGCCTCCTCGCCGCTCTTGGCTTCGAAGGCCTGGTAACCCAGCGCGGCGACGGCCTCGACCAGGAACTCGCGGCTCAGTGCGTCGTCGTCGACGACCAGGATGCGTTGAATGGACATCATCTGTCTGTCAGCTCGGTTGGCAGGGGATGCGGATGCGGACATCGGCGCCACCCAGGGGTCCGGGAACGGAGCGAATCTCGAAGCTGCCGCCGTGGATGGCGGCGATCGCGTGCACGAGCGACAGGCCGAGGCCCGTCCCTTCCGCGCGCGTGGTCAGGAATGGCTCGCCCGCGCGTCCGCGCAGCGACTCGGGAAAGCCAGGGCCGGCGTCGTGGACGCGCAGCTCGATGTCGCCGCGCTCCTCGCGCACCTGGACGACGACCTTGCCGCCGTGCGTCTGGGCCTGGAGCGAGTTCGCGATCAGGTTGCGCAGCGCCTGGCGCAGCTTGATGCGGTCGCCGCGGAAACGGCGGCATTCGACCCGCGATTCGATCGTCCAGCGCTCGGGCCGGTCGGCGATGCAACGTTCGCTGCGCGCGGCCTCGACGGCCTCGGCCACGAGCGCCTTGGCGTCGATCTCCTCGCACGTGCTCTTCTGCGGCGACGCGAAGCCCAGCAGGCTCTCGACGATGACGTCGATCTCGTCGACGCCCTGGCAGATGCGCGTCGCGAAGTGGTGCGCGCGCCCCGTGCCCTCGAGCTCGCGGCGCAGGAGGGCCGAGAAGCCGCGCACGGCGTTGAGCGGATTGCGCACCTCGTGCGCGATGCCGCCGGCCATCGTCCCGAGCGCAGCCATCTTGGAACGCGCAGCGAGCCGGCGTCCGAGCTGATGCTCCTCGGTCCGGTCGTCGATCGTCACGACACAGCCGTCGCCCTTGCCGTCCGGCAGGGGGGAGCGGCGCAGCGCAAACGTGCGCAGCGTGCCGTCCCAGTGGAGCTGCTCGTGAAGCTTGCCTTCGGGCGTGGCGGCGTCGAGGACAGGGTGTGCGTTCAACTGCACGAGGTCCGCCTCGGCGGCGTCGAGCAGGAGTCGGGCGCTGGGGTTGGCCGAGACGATCGCGCCGTCCTTGCGGCGCACGACCACGCCGCACGGCAGCGCGCGCAGCACGGCGTCCAGGTGCGCACGCAGCGACTCGACCTCGGCCACGCGACGCGCCAGCTCGGCGTTCGCGGCGACGAGCTCGCGGTCGACGCGCTCGGCGTGCTGCGCCAGACGCGCGTAGCTCGCGAGCAGGTTCTCCGAGATCGACGAGAGCTGCGCCGAGACGTCGCCCAGCTCGCCCAGGTCGGCGTTCGCGCGCGGCATGGCTGCGGTGCTCACGGCTTCACCGTCCCGGGCGCGACGCGCGCCTTCCATTCGAGGTGCGCGGCATCGGCCCCGGCCCAGGCCTTCCAGGACGCGGCGATCGGCGGCGCGGGCTCGGGCGCGGCGGCGGCGCGGCGGTAGGCCTCGAGGGCCTCCGGATCGCGGCCGAGCTTCTCGAGCGCGCGACCACGCCAGTACGCTGCCTCGCCGTCGCCGTCCGCCAGCAGCTTCAGGGTGCGCGCCGGTTCGTTGGCGTAGAGCCAGGCGCGCGCTTCGCGCAGCGGGTCGAGGCTCGCGTGCGCCGGCTCAGCTTCCGCGGCCGGCTCGACGGGGTGCGCCGGCACGATGCGCACGACCTGCACGCCGCGCAAGCGCTCGACTTCGGCCCGCAGCTTGTCCACCCGTGCGCTCGCGTCGGCCAGCTCGGCCGAGGCCGGCTGCGTGCGCGCGAGCACGTCGTCGATCGCGGTCCGGTCGCCGGCCTGCAGGCGCCGCGACAGCTCGCTCAACGTCGCCTTGACGTCGGCGACCGGCGCGTTGCCGGCCTCGACCGCGGCGCAGATCGTCCCGGTCGCGCAGGCCAGGAGCACGAACTGGTCCAGGGGTTTCAAGGTGCGAGTCCTCCCCAAGTGCGCGCCGCGTCCGACCACCGGCCGTGCCGCTCGTACGCCGTGGCCAGCGCCGCGCGGATCGGGAGCCCGTCGGCGCCGTCGAGCTCCGCCAGCGCTGCGCGTGCCACGTCCGCCGCGAGGTCGACGCCGCGTCCACGGTCGGTCGCGACGACGAGGCGCGATGCCAGCACGGCGCGTTCGGCCGGCCCGAGGTGGGCGCGATCGCTCCAGCGCTGCTCGAGCGCGGCGAGGCTCGATTCCTCGACTCTCACGAGCCCCAAGCGCGCGCGCGCAGAATCCGCGCAGCGCGTGACCTCGGCTTCGCGGGCGCTGCCGCGCGCGGCGCGCTCGACGAACAGCACGCCCAAGTCGTCGCCGCCGGCGGAAGCGAGGCGCGCGGCCGCGACCAGCGCCCGCGCGCGCTCGGAGGGGGAGGTGATCGAGCTGAACGCCAGCCACGCGCGTGACGCGTCGACGAAGGCGCCGATCGCTTCGAGCGCGCGCGCGCGCAGCTCGAGGTCGTCGCACCCGGATCCGAGCTGCGCGTCGGCCGCAGCGCGCGCGTCGAGCTCGTTCAAGGCCAGGAGCGGATTCGAACACGCCAGGTGGGCACGCGCGCGGACGAGGCGCCGCTCGAGAGCCTCGCGCGCGTCGGCGGGCGGATAGGACAGTTCGACGGCTTCGAGCAACGCCAGCGCGTCGATCCCGCGACCCTGCTCGGCCAGAGCGCGCGCCATCGTGACGCGTGCCGACGCCTGCGCCTGCGCCGTCGTGGAGCGCAGGGCGAGCTGCGAGAGACGCGGCAGGGCCTCGTCCCACTGACCGCGGCGAGCGAGGAGTGCGCTGGCGGATTCCAGCGCCAGCAGGGCCGCCGGCGAACCCTCGTCCGTGCGCGCCGCGACGTCGTAGTGCGCCAAAGCCGCGTCGTCCTGCCCGCGGCGCTCCTGCGCGTGGCCCAGCTCGACGCGCGCCAGCCGCGCCCCCTCGTGGCGCGGGAAGGCGCGCGCGAACTCGAGCCAGGCGCCCTCCGCCTCGACCTCGAGTTCGGCCAGCGGCGTGCGGTCGTGGTCGGGGGCGATCGAGATCGCCTCGCGGTCGGCGCTGATCCGGGTACCTGTCGCGAACGAGAGCGCGCGCAGCAGCTCGTCGACGTCGCGCGCCGCGAGCTGCAGGTCGATGGGATCGGCGCCGGCGAGCAGCTCGTCTCCGCGCAGCGAGCGACCCCACTTCAAAGCCAGCTCGCGCAGGATCGCGCGCGGCTCGACGTCCGATGCCGACGCGTCGACGACCGGACCGTCGTCGGCGCTGCGGATCTCGAGGCGAAGCTCGCCGCGCACGGAGAAGGGCGCGATCAGGAGGCAAGGCACGAGGCAGATGGAGGCGATCACCGGGACGCCCTCCGATTCGGCTCGGCGTTGGCTTTCGAGCTGCGCGCAGCGTCGGCGTCGGCTTGCAGGCTGCGCGCGACGAGCAGCGCCGCGGCGGCGTGGATCTGGTCGCGCTCGCGCGGCTCGACCGCGTCGATCGCGAGCAACAGGCGCCCCAGGCGCGCACGCGCGCCAGCGTGGCGGCCCGCCGTCAGGTCGGCTTCGGCGGCGCGCAAGGCGGCGCGGGCCGCGACGAGCGCCGAGTGGTCCGTGGGCACCGCCGGCGCGCGTGGCGTGACCGCTTGCGTGACGGTCGTCTCGTCGAGCGGGGTCGCTTCGGCCGGCTGCGCCGGGATCGCGGCGGCCTCCTCGGTCGTCGCCGGCGCGTCGCGGAACGAGAAGGAGATCGTCAGGACCACGACGATCAGCGCGCCGAGCACGCCCGACGAGATCCACAACCAGATCGGCAGGCGGATCCTGGGTGCAGCGCCGGTCGCGCCCTCCTCGACGACCTCGTCGGCCGTCGCCGTGGCGACGGTCGCTGCGTGCAAGCTCGACGGCGCGCGGTCCGCGGACGCGTGCGGCGCATCCTCCGGCTCGCTCCAGACCGAGTTGGGTGCGTCGGCCGGCAGATCGAACAGGTCGACGAGGCTGGTTTTCCCGTCCGTGTCCTTCTTGGCCGTCGTCACGCGCCACCTCGCGTAGCGCAGCGCGCGGCAGCCGCACGGCTCGTGCGGGCATCGGGGATCGACGACCGGACCAGCCGGCTGACGACGAGGGGAAGGAGTTGCTCCATGAGGGGCGTCGGGAGACGAAAGCCTTTTCGGGCGGAGGCAGGAATTGCTTGATGGCCTGCGCTGGCTTCCTGGCCGACGCTCCGCGTGCAGCGACGGCTGGCTGCCGGAAAGAAATGCCGCTTCGCGCTCGCGGGCGTCTGCCCGCGCCTTTGGCGCGGCGACGTGGTGGCCTCTCAGCCCGCCTTGGCCTTGAAGCCGTGCGCGTGCAGCTTGCCGTAGAGGGTCGCGCGGTGGACGCCCAGCGTCCGCGCCGCCCGGCTGCGGTTCCCGCCGGCCTCGTCCAGCACGCGTGCGATCAGCGCGCGTTCGACGGCCTCGATCGTCAGCTCGTCGACCTCCAGGACCATGCGTCCCATGGACGGCGACCCCTCCGTGCGCAGGGCGTCGACGTGCTCGCGCTCGATGCGCGCGCCGTTGGCTTCGATCGCCGCGCGCTCCAGCGTGTGCGCCAGCTCGCGCACGTTGCCGGGCCAGGCGCCCTCGGCCAGTCGCTCGAGTGCCGCGGCCGAGATCTCGACGGAACCGCCGCCGTGGTCCTGCGCGATCCGCTCGAGCAGGTGGCGCGCCAGGTCGGGCACGTCCTGTCGCCGCTCGCGCAGGGCCGGCAGGTGGATCGCGGCGACGTTGAGCCGGTACCAGAGGTCCTCGCGGAAACGACCTTCGCTCACGAGCTTGCGCAGGTCGCGGTGCGTCGCGGCCACGATGCGCACGTCGAACGCGACGTCCGCGGTGCCGCCGACGCGCCGGTACGTGCGCTCCTGCAGGACGCGCAGGAGCTGCGCCTGCACCGCCGGATCGAGCTCGCCGATCTCGTCCAGGAGCAGCGTGCCGCCCTCGGCCGCGGCGAAGATCCCGGCGTGACCCTTGGGCAACGCGCCCGTGAACGCGCCGGCTTCGTAGCCGAACAGCTCGGCCGCGAGCAGCTCGGGCGACAGGGACGCGCAGTTCACGGCCACGAACGGCCCCGCCGCGCGGCTCGAGCGCGCGTGGATCTCGCGCGCGACGAGCTCCTTGCCGGTGCCCGACTCGCCGCTGATCAGGACGGTCGTGCGCGGGGCGCGCGCGATCTTCGCGATCGAGTCGACGACGCGCGCCCAGGCCGGAGAGCTGCCGGCGAAAGGAATGCAAGGGTCGGCGGGGGAGAGCGCAGGCATCTGGAACTCCTTTCCCGATCGGCCGGCGGGACGTTCGACTGGAGTCCGGAGTGGTGCGATCGGCCTGGTTTCCCGGCCCGAGGACGCCAGATCGCGCTCAAGCGCGCTCCGCCGCCTCCGAGAACCCATTCGAAGCCTCGATCGTCATCGCCCTCGCGAGGGAGAGGTCGAGGTCCAGAACCGGTCTCCAGGAATCGAGAACCATGTCTCTGATCGTCAACACGAACATGGCGTCGATGGTCGCGCAGAAGAATCTCGCGACAGTCACGCATCGCCTGCAAGGCAACTACGCCCACCTTTCGTCCGGCCTGCGCATCACGTCGGCCGCCGACGACGCGGCCGGTCTCGAGATGAGCGAGCGCCTGCGCTCGAAGGTCCGCTCGTGGGGTGTCGCCGGCCGCAACACGCAGGACGGCGTCTCCATGACGCAGACCGCGGAAGGCGCGCTGAACGAAGTCACGAACATGCTGTCGCGCATGCGCGAGCTGGCCACGCAGTCGGCCAACGGCACCCTGAGCGCCACGGACCGCGCCACGCTCGACAACGAGTTCCAGGAGCTGATCAGCGAAATCGACCGCGTCGCCACCACGACGGAGTTCAACGACTTCCAGCTGCTCGACGGCTCGGTCGCCACGACCGACATCCAGGTCGGCATCGACGCGGGTGACACCGTCACGATCAACCTGCAGGACACGACGGCCGCCACGCTGGCGATCACGGCCCTGGACGTCACCAGCGCCGCGAACGCCTCGGCCGCCATCACGGCGATCGAGACGGCGTCGGACACGGTCAACACCGCCCGTGGCGCGCTGGGCGCGTCGCAGAACCGCCTCCAGAGCGCGTTCGTGAACACGCAGACGCAGCGCGAGAACCTCTCGGCCGCCGAGAGCCGGATCCGCGACGTCGACGTGGCTTCGGAAACGGCCGACCTGACCCGCAACAGCATCCTGCAGCAGGCCGCCGTGTCGGTCCTCTCGCAGGCGAACGTGCAGCCGCAGCTCGCGCTGCGCCTCCTCGGCTGATCCTGACCGGGCCGCAAGGTCCGGACGATCGACACGGGAGCGGGGTCCCATCATGGGGTCCCGCTCCTTCGCGTTGGTAGATGGCGCGCGCTCCTCATCCAAGTGCTCGATCGCGCCGATAACCCAGGCAGGAGCATCGCATGGCATTTGGAAGCGGGATCTCGTTCGCAGGCTTGGGCAGCGGCATCGACAGCGTCACGCTGATCCAGCGTCTCGTGCAGCTCGAGAGTCTGCGCAAGGCTCAGTACGAGTCGAAGAAGACGATCGCGCAGGACAAGCTCACGGCGTTCGGCGACCTGAAGGAGCACCTGGACGACCTGAAGGTGGCCGCCAAGGAGTTGTCCGAATCCGGCCGGTTCCTGCAGCTCGCCGGATCGGCCAGCCGCGAGGGGGCGCTCACGTTCACGGTCTCCTCGAGCGCCACCGTGGGCAGCCATTCGATCGAAGTCCTGCAGCTCGCGGCCAACGACCGCTGGGCCTTCGACTCCGTCGCGGATCCCGACGTCGACCTGGCGACGGGCGCCGGCCAGCAGGTCACGTTCCAGGTCGGCGCGAACAGCTACGCGGTCGACATCGACCCGACCACCTCGACCCTAAACGAGATAGCCGCCGCGATCACGACAGTAGCGGGTGCGGACGTCGAGGCCAGCGTCGTCAACGTCGGCACCGAGGCCGCGCCGAGCTGGAAGCTCGTGCTCGCCTCGAAGTCGAGCGGCGAGAGCGGCCGGATCCACGGCCTCGCCAGCACGGTCGGCGGCCTCACGATCGACGGCACCGAGGCCGCGCCCGGCTCCGGCACGCCGGTCAGCGCGAACCAGATCGTCGTGGGCCTCGATGCGCGAGCCATCGTCGACGGCTTGCTCGTGACGCGCGACTCGAACGAGTTCGAAGGCGTCATCCAGGGCGTGTCCTTCACGGCCACGTCGGCCGATCCGGGCGAGCCGGTCATCCTGTCGGTGCAGCCCGACACCGAGGCGATCAAGGAGTCGCTCAAGGCGTTCGTCGAGGCCTACAACAAGCTCGTGTCGTTCGCGAACACGCAGAACACGTACACGGAGGAAGACGGCGCCGGTGGGGAGCTCTTCGGCGACTCCGCCCTCTCGATCGTGCGCTCCTCGATCCGCTCGGCCCTGTTCGACGTCGACGTTGCCGACGTGATGGCCGACACCGAGGGCTACTCGACGCTGGGCCTCGTCGGCCTCGACGTGCAGAAGAACGGCACGATCACGATCAACGAGACGAAGCTCGACGAGAAGATCGCCGCCAATCTGGGCCTGCTGGCCGACCTCTTCACCGACGACGACGGGTTCGACGACGGCAACACGCTGCCGGGCGACCCGGGTTACGGCGTCGACGTGACGCCCGACTCCGGGCTGGCCGCGACACTCGTGCGTGCGATCGACGCGTTGATCGACCGCGGCGTCGGACCGGGAGGGTCCTCGCTGCAGAGCATCTTCGCGGCCAAGGAGGAGTCGATCAAGTCGCAGATCAGCCTGCTCGACGACCGCATCGCGGACGAGGAATACCGCCTGGAGAGGTTCGAGGAGAACCTGCGCATCCGCTTCGCGAACCTCGAGAACCTGATGGGCAGCCTGAACTCGCAATCCGCCGCGCTGGCGGCGATGACCGGATCATGAGCAACGTCGACGCCAAGGAAGCCGCGCGCCTCTACCGCGAGCGTGTGATCGAAGGCGCGAGCCCGGTGCGCATCCTGCGCCTCCTCCTGGAAGGCGCGCTACGCCGCATCGACCGCGCCATCGCTGCGGACGCGCGCGACCCGGCCTCCGGCTTCGTGGCTGACTTGCAGCGCGCCGAGGAGATCGTCACCGAGCTGCGCCTGGCGATCGACGATGCGCATGCGCCCGAGACCGCCGCGCGCACCGAGGCGGTCTACGACTTCGCCGCGACGCGCATCGGCGTCGCGATCACGCGCCGCGACCCCGGACCGGCCGCCGAAGCCGCGGGCGTGCTGCGTCCCATCCTCGAAGCCTGGCGACGCATCGACGAAGGCCAGGCGTGAGCGCGCTCGACCGACACCTCGTCGAGCTGCTGGCCGCGCTCGAGTCGGCCGACCTCGATCCGGCCCGCGTCGATCGCGCCTCCGCGGCGGTGGGCGCTGGCCTGGCCGGCCTCACGCGCGCGATGCCGCGCACCGAGCTCGAACGGGTTGCCAGCCTGCACGCCTGCATCCGCGAGAAGGCGCGCCGACGCCGGCTCGATCTCGAGCACGCGCTGCAGATCGCGCAAGGTGCCCGCGCGCGCCTCTCCCGTCTGACGCGTCCGAGCGACGCGTCTACGGCGCTCGACGTGAGCGCCTGAGAGACCGAGAAAAAATCGATCGTACGGTCTCTCATACCCTGTTGGCGCCGCGCGGGACCGCGCGCGGCGCGCAGAGGCTTCGAATTCTTCTCAGCCTCTAAGAGACCGACGACCGCGATTCGAGACCGTCGTGATCCACGACGGGTGTCGCGAAACGCGACAGGTGGTCTGTGCTGCGACCCGCCTGCGCGGGTCGGGACGGCGGATCCGGGTCTGGCACAGCGCTTGCCTTGGAGCGGGACCGATGGTCCTCACACTCGCGCTGATCTCCGAACTCGCGGCGCCTCCCGGACGCGAGGGGCCCGACCTGACGCGCTACGTGCTCATGTGCGCGCTGCTCCTGGGAGTCCTGGGAGTCCTGGCGTGGGGCATGCGCTCGCTCGTCACCGGCTCCGTGAAGGCCCGCGCAGGCAAGCGCTCGCTGCAGATCATCGACGTCCTGCCGCTGGGCGGAAAGCAGCGCGTCTGCGTCGTGCGCTGCTACGACCGCACATTCGCGCTGGGCGTCGGCGACAAGGAGGTCGGGCTGATCGCCGAGGTCGACTCGGCCGTGTCGATGTCCAAGCCGGAAACGCTGCCGAAAACGGCCTTCCAGGACGTCTTCGCGCGTCTGCGCGGGCGTGCCGCCGCCCACGCCGAGGTGCAGCCTTGAGCGCGCTCTCTGCTCTCTCGACCTCGTTGCTGCCCACCGAGCCGACCCAGGTCGCCGACGGGATCGCGGCCGGCATCGACGGCGTCGTGCGCGCCGCATCCGAAGGCCGCATGTCGACCGCGGTCGAGATCGCGGTCCTCCTCACCGTTCTGTCGCTCCTGCCGGCCGTGCTCGTGACGGTCACGAGCTTCACGCGCATCGTGATCGTGCTCTCGTTCGTGCGCCGCGCGATCGGCGTGAACGAGCTGCCGCCGAACCCGGTCATCCTGGGGCTCTCGCTGTTCCTCACGGCCTTCGTCATGGCGCCGGTCGCCGAGCGCATGCACGCGAAGGCCTGGGTGCCGTACCGGGCCGGCGAAATGGGCACGGAAGCCGCGGGTCAGGCCGCGTGGACGGAGCTGCGCGGCTTCCTCGTCGCGAACACGCGCCAGTCGGAGCTCGAGCTGTTCTCGGACCTGGCGAAACTGCCACCGCCCGAGGCCGACAGTGGTGCCGTGGCCGACCTGCCGCTGCGCGTCGTCGTGCCGGCCTTCGTGTTGAGCGAGCTCAAGACCGCATTCCAGATGGGTTTCCTGCTGTTCCTGCCCTTCCTGGTCATCGACCTCGTCGTGTCGAGCATCTTGCTCTCGATGGGCATGTTCATGCTCCCGCCCGTGATGATCTCGACGCCGCTGAAGATCCTGCTCTTCGTGCTGGTCGACGGCTGGCGTCTGGTGTGCGAGTCGCTCGTGACGAGCTTCGTGACAACCTGAGGCGCAGCCCTTGAACCTCGACCTCACGATCACCGACCTCGTCCGCGACCTGATGCTCACGGTCGTGATACTGGCCGCGCCGGCGCTGCTCGTGGCGCTCGTCGTCGGCCTGCTCGTCAGCCTCTTCCAGGCGTTGACGTCGGTGCAGGAGCAGACGATGGCCCTCGTACCCAAGATGATCGCGGTGATGCTCGTTGCGCTGCTGCTGCTGGCGCCGGCGCTCTCGATCCTCAAGGACTACACCGACCGCATCCTGAGTCAGCTCGTGGAGTTCGGCCTGTCGTGAACGGCCTCGAGATCCCCGCGGGGACGATCGAGGCGCTGGGCCTCTACGCGGCGCGCTGCGCCGCGTTGATCGTCGGCGCACCGCTCTTCGGGGCGCCGACCGGCTTCATGGCCTGGCGCGCGGCCATGGTCGTGATCCTGGCGGCGACGCTGTACGCCGCCGGCGGCACGCCGCTCCTGGTCTCGCCGCCGCCGATCGAGTACGCGCTCATGGTGCTGCGCGAGATCGTGGTGGGCCTCGCGCTGGCCTTCTGCCTCCACGCTGCGCTGCTCGCGGTGCGCACGGCGGGCGAGATGGTCAGCCACGAGATCGGCCTGGGCTACGCCGGCCTGCTCGACCCGGCCAACGGCGGGACGATGTCGTCGGTGTCGCTCTTCTACGAGATCTTCTTCTATCTGGGCCTCCTGCTGACGGACGGCCACCACATCCTGCTGCGCGCGCTGGACGCCTCGTTCCACAGCGCTCCGGTCGGCGTGCTCGCGCTCGACACGGGCGTCGCCGAATCGTCGCTCGTGTTGCTGAGCCAGATGCTTGCGGCCGGCGTCACGTTCGCCGCGCCCGTGCTGGCGCTGCTCTTCACGGCCTCGATGGTCGTCGCGCTGCTGGGCCGCGCGGTGCCGCAGCTCAACGTGAACGAGATCGGGTTCACGATGCGCACGGCCGTCGGCCTGCTCGCTCTGCTGGCCTTCGCGCCCACGATGGCGCCGGCGCTGCACGGCCTCTACGAGGCCTTGTTCGACGGGATGCAGGACGCCGTCTCGAGCCTTCGGAGCTGACGATGAGCGAGACGAACGACCAGGAGAAGACCGAGGAACCGACTGCGCTCAAGCGCAGCCAGGCGCGCGAGAAGGGCCAGGTTGCGCTGTCGCAGGACATCGTGGCCGCGCTGTCGCTGGCCGCGGCCGCGGGCGCGATCACGCTGGGCGGCGCAGGCCTGACGCGCGCTGCCGCTGCGCTCCTGCAGCAGTCCGCCGCCGACCTGGGCCAGCTCGGCACCGCGAGCCTCGGGGTCGAGACGTGGAGCGACGTCGTGGCCGCGTCGGCCGGCAGGCTCGTGGTGCCGACGCTGTTCGTCGTTCTGCCGCTGCTGGCGATGGGCCTCTTCGCGGGCTACGGGCAGATCGGGTTCCAGATCACGCCCAAGGCGCTCGAGTGGAACCCGTCGCGCCTCTCGCCCGCGAGCGGCTGGAAGAAGCTCATGTCGCAGCGCAGCGTCGTGCGCACCGGCCACTCGATGCTCAAGATCGGGCTCGTCGGCGGTGTCGCCGCATGGGCCGCATGGTCGTCCGTGCCGGAGCTGGGCGCGCTCGCCGGCGCGCCGCTGGGCGCGACGCTGGCCGGCATCGGCGGCGTGCTGAGCTTCGTCGCCGGCAGCGCGATCGGCACGTTCGTGGCGCTGGCGATCATCGACGCGCTGTACCAGCGCTGGCAGCACGACCAGGACTTGCGCATGACGCGCGAGGAACTGCGCCAGGAAGTGAAGACCACGGAAGGCGACCCGCAGATCCGCGCGAAGATCCGCGAGATCCAGCGCCGTCTGGCGCGCCAGCGGATGATGGCCGCGGTTCCCAAGGCCACGGTCGTCATCACGAACCCGACCCACGTCGCGGTGGCGCTGCGCTGGAGCGGCGAGGACGACGCCCTCCGCGGCCAGCCCGGCTCGCGCGCGCCCGTCGTCGTCGCGAAGGGCGTCGACCTCGTTGCGCAGCGCATCAAGGCGGTCGCGCTCGAAGCCGGCGTGCCGCTGCGCGAGGACGTGCCGCTCGCGCGCGCGCTGCACGCGCAGTGCGAGATCGGGCAGGAGATCCCGGCCGGTCTCTACCAGGCCGTCGCCGCCGTGCTGTCGCAAGTTTGGGACCTGGCGCCGAACGCGAAGAGCGAGGGCTGAGTCCCTTGACGACCGCCCGTCCGAACCCCGTCTGGACCGCCGGCGCCTTCGTGCAGCGCTGGGCCGACTGGCTGCTCGGCATCGGCGTGCTGGGGCTCGTCCTGGTTCTGATCGTGCCGGTGGCGCCCGCCGTCCTGGACGTGCTGCTGGCGATCAATCTGGCCGGATCACTGCTGCTTCTGCTCTTGACCTTGAACGCGCGCAGCGCGGTCGAGCTCTCGACGTTCCCGGCGATCCTGTTGTTCACGACCTTGTTCCGTCTGGGCCTGAACGTCGCCAGCACGCGTCTGATCATGACGCACGGCGAGGGCGGCGCGATCATCGAGGCCTTCGGCGAGTACGTCGGCGGCGCGAACCTGGCCATCGGCCTCGTCGTGTTCCTGATCCTGATCGTGATCCAGTTCGTGGTCATCACGAAGGGTTCCGGCCGGATCAGCGAAGTCGCGGCGCGCTTCGTGCTCGACGCGATGCCCGGCAAGCAGATGGCGATCGACGCCGACCTGAACGCCGGCCTGATCGACGCCGACGAGGCACGCGCGCGGCGCGCGGCCGTGGCGCGCGAAGCCGAGTTCCACGGCGCGATGGACGGCGCCACGAAGTACGTGCGCGGCGACGCGATCGCCAGCCTGATCATCACGGGCATAAACCTGCTGGGCGGCATCGCCTTCGCCACCTGGAAGGGGATGGAGATGGGCGACGCCGTCGACCGCTACTCGAAGCTGGCGATCGGCGACGGCCTCGTCTCGCAGATCCCGGCGCTCCTGATCTCGACCGCGGCGGCCGTGCTCGTGACGAAGGACAACAGCGACAAATCGCTCGGCGCGGGCTTGCTGGGCCAGATCTCCTCGAGCCCGCGCGCGTCCACGATCTCGGCCGGGATGCTGGCGATCATCGCGCTCCTCCCGGGGCTGCCGGCGATGCCGTTCCTCGTGCTGGCCGGCGTGCTCATGGCGCTCGGCCGCATGCAGAAGCAGCCCACGCCGCAGGAGCAGCTCGCCGCGGCCGCCAGCGAGAAGGCCGCCGCGCTCGAGGCGACCACGAAGACGGGCGCGCCCGAGGAGCTGTCGGAGCTGATGCAGATCGACCGCATCGCCGTCGAGATCGGGTACCGCCTCGTGCCGCTCGTACAGCAATCCGGCGGCGGGCTGCTCGAGCACGTCGCGCGCCTGCGGCGCAAGATCGCGCAGGAGCAGGGCGTGCACCTGCCGCCCGTGCGGGTGCGCGACAACGTGCGGCTGGCGCCGGGCGCGTACCGCGTCCTCGTCGGCGGCAGCGAAGTCGCGCGCGGCGACATCGAGCCCGGGATGTGGCTGGCGATGGACCAGGGCCACGCCGCCGGCAAGCTCGAAGGCAAGGCCACGAAGGACCCCGCGTTCGGCCTGCCGGCGACGTGGATCGCCGACTCGAAGCGCGACGACGCGGAGGCGCGCGGCTTCGTCGTCATCGACGCGGCCAGCGTGCTGGCGACGCACTTGTCGGAAACGTTGCACGCGCAGCTGGGCGAGCTCGTCACGCGCGACGACGTCAAGGCGCTGCTCGAGAGCGTCAAGAAGAGCGCGCCGGCCGTCGTCGAGGAGCTCGTGCCCGGCAAGATGAGCTACGGCGACGTGCAGCGCGTGCTGCGCGGTCTGCTGCGCGAGGGCGTGCCGATCCGCAACCTGCCGGCGATCCTCGAGGCCCTGGCCGACGCCGCGGCGCGCACGAAGGACACGGAGGCGCTCGTCGAGTCCGTGCGCCAGCGGCTGTCGCGCGTGCTGGTCGAGCGCCACGCCGACTCGGAGGGCACGCTGCACGCGGTCACGCTCGATCCCGAGGTCGAGGGCCGCATCGCTGCGGCGCTCTCCGGCGGGCGCGACGCCGAGGCCGCGGCCGCGAACCCGGCCTGGCTGCACGCGCTCATGGAACGCACCGCGACGAGCGTCGCGCAGGCCGCCAAGGGCGGCAAGGATGTCGTCCTGGTCGTGCGCTCGAACGTCCGCCGCTTCGTGCACGAGCTCGTGCGCGCGTCGATGCCCAAGGTCTCCGTGCTCTCCTACAACGAGATCCAGCCTGCGCGCTCCGTCCGCACCGCGGCCGTCGTGCGCTTCGAAGAGGTCCGCTGATGAAACCCAGTGTGCTGAGAGACATTCCCGCGTCTGTGCTCGAGAGCGTCCAGGTTGCACCGGTGCGCGAGCTCGCGCGCCGCCTGCTCGCCAACGGCGCATCGCCGGCGTTCGCTCGCCGCATCATGGCGCGCGTCGAGCACTTGGCGCGCACGCGCGACGGCGCGCATCCGCTCGACCTGGCGGCCGAGGCGATCGGCAACCGTTTCCCGCGCGTCGTGTTGCGGCCCGGCGTCGGTGGACCGCAGACACTGGCGTTCCTCGGTGCGCGCGGTGCCGGACGCAGCGCTCTCGTGCGCAAGCTGGCCCTGCGCCTGCGCGGATCGGGGCGGCGCGTCGCGGTCCTGCTCGTGAACCAGCCGGGCTCGTCCAAGCCGGAGTGGCTCGCCAACTGGCTGGGGGAGATCGGCGCGGCTGCGTGGATCGTCACGACGGGCCACGAAGCGCCGGTGCGGACACTGCAGCGTCACGACGTCGTCCTGGTCGACGGCTGCGGCGATGCAGCGCGCGACGGAGCCGTCCTAGAAGCGCTCGCCACACGTGGCGGAGGAGCGCGGCTCGACGCGATCCGCATCGCCGTGCTGGCGGGCGACGGTGCGCCCGAGCGCTTGCGCGCCGACGTGCGCGCGCTCATGCCGCTCGCGCCGGTCTGCGCCGTGCTGACACGGCTCGACCTGGCGCAGGGGCCTGCCGCCGGCCTCGAGATCACGGCCGACGCGAAGCTGCCGATCGCGTTCCTGTGCGACGGGGCGCGCGACGAGCGGCACCTGCACCGACTCGATCCCGAGCGCGCCTCGGACGTCTTCTTGAGAGGCGGAATCGCGTCGAAAGGAGGCATCGCGTGAAGCTCGCCGTCCGAGAAGAACCCGCGGCCTCCGCGCAGCGTCACCCCGAGCGCGGGCCGCTCGTCTACATCACCGGCGGCAAGGGCGGAGTCGGCCGCACGGTCCTGGCCGTCAACCTGTGCGTCAAGCTGGCGCGCGGCGGTGCGCGCGTATTGCTGGCCGACTTCGACCTGGGGCTGGCCGACGTCGATGTCCTTCTGCGCCACTGCAGCTCGAAGAGCCTCGTCGACGCGCTCGCGCACGGCGTCGACCTGGCCGACTGCGTCGAGCAGACCACCTGCGGCTTCGACCTGATCGCGGGCGTCTCGGGCGCGCGCGAGTGGGCTGCGCTGCCGATCGTGCGCCGCGCCGCACTCGTGCAAGACCTGCGCACGCTGGCGCGCGGCTACGACGTCGTCGTTGTCGACGGCTCGGCCGGCATCGGCGAGGACGTGCTGGGCTTCGCCGCAGCGGCCGACCGCGTGCTTCTCGTCACGACGCCCGACCCGGCCGCCTTGACCGATGCGTACGGCCTGCTCAAGGCGCTGCACGAGCGCAGCGAGGCGGGCGGACCCGAGATCCCGACGCCCGAGATCGTGGTGAACCGCGCCAGCGGGCTCGACGAAGCGGAGCGCACGGCTGCGCGCCTGCGCGGCGTCGCCGAGCGCTTCCTGGCGCGCTCGCCGAACTGGGCCGGCTGGCTGCCCGAATCGCCGGTCGTCGCCGACTCGTGCCGCGTGCAGCGGCCGTTCGGCGCGGAGCCGCGCCTCTCGATCGCGCACGCCTGCCTCGACCAGCTCGCCGCGCGCTTCGCGCGCTCGAAGACCGCCGGACGTCGAGGTGCGCGGTGAGCGTGTCCCGGCCGCGCACTGCTGCACAGCCGTTCCAACCGGCCGAGCTCGCGCGTCGCCTCACGGTGGTGATCGCCGCGGGGACGGGTCTGGCCGGGCTCCTGTTCGGACGGCCGTTGATCGCCACGTCGGTCCGGGCGGGCGCCGTGCTCGTGCTCGGCCTGCTCGTGTGCGCCCTGCTCGGTCGCATCGCGCGCCGGCCACGTGCCGGAGGTGTGGGATGAACGCCCTCGAGCCGTCGATCCGCGAGAGCCTCGTGCTCGCGCACGTGCCGCTCTTGCGGCACATCGCCGGCCGGATGGGCCTGCCCCCGGGCGTCGATCGCGGCGACCTGCTGGGGTGGGGGATGATCGGCTTGCTGGCCGCGGCCGACACGTTCGACGAGTCGCGCGGCCTGAAGTTCTCGACCTACGCGTACCCCAAGATCCGCGGCGCGATCCTGGACGCGCTGCGCCGCGCCGACGTGCTGCCGCGCGAGCGTCGCGAAGCGCTGCAGGCGATCGAGCGCGCGGCCGCGGTCCTCGAGCAGGAGCTCGGCGCCCCGCCCACGCCGGAGGAGATCGCCGAACGCTGCGACCTGTCGGCCGAGGACGTCGACGAAGCCCTGGCGATGGCGCGCGTGGCCGTCGAATCGTCGCTCGACGAGGGTTGGAGCGTCGGCTCGCTGGGCGCGCTGCTCTCGGATCCCCGCTCGGAGGATCCCGTCGGCACCGCCGAGTGGGAGGAGATGAAGCAGCTCCTGGCTGCATCCATCCAGGAGCTGCCCGAACCCGAGCGCACGGTGATCCTCCTCTACTACGGCGAGGAGATGCTCCTGCGCGACATCGGCGACGTGCTGGGCGTCAGCGAATCGCGCGTCAGCCAGATCCATTCGAAAGCCGTCTACCGCCTGAATCGAAAGCTCGTGCTCACGCACGGAGGAGACCCCCGATGATCGACGCCGTCGACCGCGTCCCGACGCGGATCCTGAAGAGCCGCGACCTCGCGGCAGCGCCGCCGCGCGCCGAGACCGTGGGCCTGACCGCTGGAACGCGCGCGCCGTCCGCCGGCGCTCCCGGTGCAACGGCTGCTGCTCACGCCGGGGCGAAGGAAGTCCGCCTCCTGCCGGGCGAGAACGGAACGTCGGCGCTGGAAGTGCGCTGTTCCTGCGGCGAGCTCACGCGCGTCGAGCTGCAGTTCGGCGGCAACGCCAAGCCGGAAGGTGCCCGATGAAGCCTGCAATCCTTGCATTCCTGGCGCTGTGCGCCTGCCGGACGACCCAGAGCTCGGCTCCGATCCCCGAGACCGAAGCGCCGGCGACGACGCTCTTCGGACCTTCCGACTCGACCTTGGCGCCGGCCGACGAGCCCGGGACCGTGCGCATGGTCGACGAGCCCGTGCGTCCGATCGAAGGCGCGACATCGAGCCGCGTGTGGCTCCTCGATCTCTACCACGGGGCCCTGGCCGAGAAGGAGGATCTCGGCCGACGCGTGAACACGCTGGGCCGCGAGCGCGACACGGCCGTCCTCATGGTAAGCGAGCTGGAGACGGAGCGCGCGAATCTGGAAGCGCGCTGCGCCGCGCTCGACGCCGAGCTGAAGGCGCTGGAGGCGAAGTCGCTCGAGCTCGCGCGGCGCCTCGTCGAATCCGAGCTGGCGCGGCTCGAAGCCGAGAAGGCCCGACTGGAGAAGCAACCATGAAGTGCGTGACGCTCCTCCTCGCCCTGTGCAGCGCGTCCTGCGTCGCGACCCGCGGTTCCGTGCCCCCGATCGGGACCGCGCGCGCGTCGTCCGATTTCGCGACGTACGACATCCGCCGCGTCGGCGTCCTGCCGCCCCACGGCGAGGGGCTCGATCCGGAGCTGGCCGGTGCCCTGCGCGACGCGATCGCGGCCGCGTTCACGGCCGAGACGCGCTACGAGCTCGTGCCCCTGACGCCGTCGATGATGGAGGCGGTCGCCGCCTTCGAGCCGGCTCGCACGGGCCGCACGCGACCCGAAGCCGTGCTCGACCTGGCCCGGCGCGCGTCACTCGACGCGGTGATGTCCGTGTGCGTCACCGACCTGCGCCACTACGAACCGTTGCGACTGGGCCTCGAGATCGACCTTGTCGTGGTCGAAACCGGCCTGACCACCTGGTCCTGCACCGTGCGGGTCGACACGGGCGACACGCTGACGCGCGAAGCGATCGAAGCCTGGCAGGAAGCCATGCGAGTTGGCGGCGAGACGGACCGCGCCGTCGACTTCCTCTCCCCACGCCGCATCGCCGAGTTCGCCGCGATGCAAGCCGCAATGCTGCTCTGACGGAGCCAGGCTCCGAACAACATGATCACGATCCGGGGAAACCCGTGGGCAACAGGCACGCGGCCCCCGAGCGCAGGGGTACGGCCAACATTCACCGGATCCTGATCCGGTTGTCGCGAGCCTGGCTCGGTATCCACCACTCACCAGGCGCGGGAGCTACGACCAAGCAGATGCGGCGAACCCCCGGTCGGCTTCTGGTTGGGGGGGTCGCCGTCGGCCTGCGGCCGACGAGAGGGGCGGCGTCAGCCGCCCATCAAGCGCCTCGCAGCGCGCGCAACGAGCTCGGGCGTCACCAGGCGGCGCTCGGCGATCGCCAGGCGCAGCTCGTCGATCCGCGCGCGGCGTTCCGCGAGCTCGATCGGATCTTCCTCGCTCGCCAGGGCCTGCGATGCGGCCGAGAGCTCGAGCCGGTCGCGGTCCGTTTCCGAGGCCTCGTCCGAGGCGACTCGCACGACCGCGGAGCCGCGGGTCGCGTCCGCGCGATCGGTGGGTCGGGGGAAGAGGGCCGACTCCGCGGCCTGGTCGGGGCTGGGCCCGCGGACCTTTCCTGCCCCTTGATCGTGGATCTGCATCGCTGACCTCTTCGGTGGGAAGGATTTCCTCCCCAAGGAAGTTATCGGTCGAGACCCGCAGAGGCTGAGCGGTTTTCGGCCGCCGACCGGGGGCTGACATGACCAGATTCCTGGCCGCGCCCCCCCGCGTGTTTCAGCTCCGCGACAACTACCTGCCCGGTCGAGGGTTACAAGGGCGGAGCGACGCTCACATCCCGCCCCTCGGGTCGGCCGCCGACCCGGTCAGCCCCGGCTTGCGACGCCTTGCTCGAGGCTACGGTATGCGCGGATGAGCTGGAGACGATTCTTCGCGCGCGAGCCGGCGCAGCCCGAGACCGCCGGGGAGCAGCCTGCCGACCGTGACCGGAAAATCATTCTGGCCTACCACGAGGCTACGAAGCACGGCTCCTTCCGCTTCGCGCGCGGGCCGGCCGGACTCGACTGGGAGACGCAGCCCGACCCGTTCCGGCGCTGGGCCGGGGCGGAGCTGCTGCCGCTCGCGCACACGCCGATCGGGGCCGAGCCGCGCTACGAGCAGGTCTTCGTCGAGGGCTCCCTCACGCCGCGTGCGCTCGACCGCGCATTCGTCTCGCAGCTCTTCTTCGACAGCCTGGCGCTCTCGGCCTGGAAGCGCGCCGGCGAGTCGCGCTGGTCGCTGCGCGTGAACCCCTCGAGCGGCAACCTGCATCCGACCGAGGGGTACCTGCTCGCTCCGGCCGTCGCCGGTCTCTCGGCGACGCCGTTCGTGGCGCACTACGCGCCCGAACCGCACGTGCTCGAGGTGCGGGCGCGCTTCGATCGTGCGCGGTGGGAGCAGCTCGCGCGCCAGCTGCCAGACGGCTGCGTGCTGGTCGGGCTGGCCTCGATCCACTGGCGCGAAGCCTGGAAGTACGGCGAGCGCGCGTACCGCTACTGTAACCACGACGCGGGGCACGCCATCGCGAGCGTGACTCTCGCGGCCGCCGCCATGGGCTGGAAGGCGACGATGCTCGACGGCCTGGGCTCGGGCGAGGTCGCGCGGCTCTTCGGGCTGGGTGACACGCAGCACCCGGAAGCGGAGGAGCCCGAGTGCGTGCTCGCGATCCACCCGCAGGGGACGACGTGCGGCGCGAGCGCGCTCGACGCGCAGGCGGTGGCGCAGCTCGCGGGCCTGACGTGGCAAGGCCGACCGAACGCGCTCAGCCCCGACCACGTCGAGTGGGATGTCGTGCAGATCGCGGCGGAGGCCGCGCGCAAGCCGGCCGGCGTGCCGGCTCGCTCCGGGTTCGAGCCGCCCTGGCCCGCGATGCCCGTCGCCGACGAGCCGATTCCGTTCCGCCGGATCGTGCACCAGCGTCGCAGCGCGGTGGCGATGGATGGCCGCAGCGGGCTCGCGCGCGACGCCTTCTACCAGACGCTGCGTCGCACGCTGCCCAGCTCGGAGAACACGCCTTTTCTCGCGTTGCCGTGGTCGCCGCGTGTGCACTTGGCGTTGTTCGTGCACCGCGTCGCGGACCTCGACGCGGGCCTCTACGTCCTCGTGCGCGATCCGGCCGACGAAGCCGCGCTGCGGGCCGCGATGCGGCCGGAGTTCACGTGGACCAGGCCGCCGGCCTGTCCGCCAGAGCTCCCGCTCTGGTTCCTCCACGGCGGCGACGTGCGCGGTCTCGCGGCGCGCGTCTCGTGCGACCAACAGATCGCAGGCGACGGTTGCTTCAGCTTGGGAATGATCGCGCGCTTCACGTCGTCGATCGCGGAGGACGGCGCCTGGATGTACCCGCGTCTCTTCTGGGAGACGGGCGTGATCGGTCAGGTGCTGTACCTCGAGGCCGAAGCGCTCGGCATCCGCTCGACGGGCATCGGCTGCTTCTACGACGACGCCGTGCACGGCGTGTTCGGACTGCGCGATCGCGCGTGGCAGAGCCTGTACCACTTCACGGTCGGAGGCGCGGTCGAGGACACGCGGATCGAGCGCGAGCCGGCCTACGCCGAGCCGCGGGCGTGATCGCGGAGCGGTTCACTTCAGCGCGGTAATCACCGGCTTTCCGCCGCGCATCTCGATCGTCACGAGCGTGGGCGCGCCCTTCGCGTGCGTCGCGACCAGCGTCGCGGGGACGTCGACCCAGTTCGAGTGGGCGGTCGTGTGGTAGTGGACGGCGGTGGCGTGCGTCTCCATCACGATCAGCGCGCCGCGCGTACCGCCGCTCGATTCCCGCAGCTCGACGCGGTAGGCGCCCGCGATCCCCTCGGGCCAGCGGGCCGGCCTGTGCTCGAACGTCCGCTGCGTCGCACCCGACTCCCGCAGCGCGTCGACCTCGTCCTCGATCTGGAACGCGAGCCGCGTGGCGGCGTCGGTCATGATCATGCCGCAGCCGCTCTGGTTCAGTGCGAACGCGACGCCGACGGCGAGGACCAGAGCGCCGAGACAGCCCAACGCGATGGCGGGGGTCTTCACGCGCTACACGGTACCGCGGGCCGGAGGATGCGCGCGCCCGCTGGCGTCGACGCGCACGCCTTCGGCCCGCAGGCGCCGGCGCTGCTCGCGAGCCGCGGCTCCGCGCAAGCTGATGCGTCCGCTTGCGTTTACGACGCGGTGCCACGGGAGCTTCGAGCCAGTGGGCAGCTCGCTCAGCACGCGCCCGACGAGCCGTGCGCGGCGCGGCAGGCCGGCTTCCTGCGCGACCTGTCCGTAGCTCGCCGTGGAGCCGCGCGAAATCGAATCGACGACGGCGCAGATGCGCTGGCGGATCGGATCGTCGTCGAGTCCGCTGCGCCGGGTGTTCATCTCGCCTCCGCGATCCGCCGTCAGGGCAGGCTACGCAGGACCTCGGCCGCCAGCCGATCGGCCAGGATCTCGTTGCCGCGCTCCTCGAAGTGGCACGAGTCGACGTAGACGTCGCCCTCGACGCCCACGAACACGTCGCTCGCATCGACGAAGCGCTCGCCTGCGCTCGCGCGACGCTTACCGGCCTCGCGCAGCAGCGGGTAGCCGAGCTCCACGCCGCGTCGCCACGCGTCGACGACGCGCGCGCTGGCGATCTCGCGTTCGGTCGGCGTCTTGCCGGCCGGGTCGTAGAGCGCGGGCTGCAGGGCGTGGACGTAGAGCACGCCGCGCGCTGCGCACAGCTCGTGCAGGAGGCGCGAGGACTCCTCCCAGCCCGCGACCGTCTGCAGGAGCACGTGCTGCGGATCGGCGTCGAACGGCGGGCCGCGCAGCACGCCCGACGTCGCCGAGCGGTCGAGCGCCTGGAAGAACTCCTCGTACAGGCGCGCCTGCTCGCGCTGCAGAGGCGCCAGGCGCCGGCGCGCCCACGTCGCACCGATCGCGGTGTGGTGCAGACCCAGGCTCAGCGCGGTGCGCGCGCGCTCCGTCACCTCCTCGCGCACTTCGAGCGCGCGGCCGGCGGTACGGATCACGTCGCGGTCGAGGCCGCCGACGAGTGCCAGCGCGGCCCAGTGGGGGATCGACGGATAGAACGGGTGCGTGCCGCGCCCGGCGTTCTCGGCGCCGACCGTGACCTCGTTGTGTCCGTCGAGGTTCAGGACCAGATCGGGCACGACGCCCAGCGCCGTCAGCCACGCGACCATCATCAGCTGCTGCGGCTGCTTGAAGCCCGTGCGGCCGTAGCCCAGCACCTCGATCCTGCGGCCGGCGAGCCGCGGGTCGGCCGCGAGACGCTCGACCAGTCGCTGGCTGCCGAGTCGCGCGAAGATCGCGGCGACGGAGCCGCCGGTCAGCACGATGCGGAAGTCGCGCGGATCGCGCGGCGCGCTGCCGTCGGCGCCGACGAGGCGCGCCGTGATCTCGTTCCCCGGCGCGGTCTCCCAGCCGGTGAACGGATGAAGCATGCGCAGAGCCTGCGCCTCGGGTCCGGTCGCGCCGTACTGCCGGCCCTCGCTCAGCGCCGGCAGCGCGCCGCGGAACGTCGGGTGGTACTGCGACTCGCCTTGTGCCAGCCGCTCGAGCTCGGCGCGCTCCTTCTGGCTGTCGTGCGGGCGACCGGCGCGGCTCGCGAGCACGCGCAGCACGATCTCGCCCGCGACGAGGGCCAGCACCAGCCCGACGAGGACGGCCACGATCCGGAACATGACGGAGCGTCGCTTCGTGCTCACGTCAGTCCCCGTCCGCGATACGCCGCGCTTGCAGCACGACGATCGCCGTGGCCATCACCCAACCGTCCGCGGAGTCGTCGAAGATCTCCAGCGACAACTCGCGGCCCGCGAACGGCGATAGGTCGAAATGCTCAGGAAACAGCGACGATTCGTCGATGGGCATGATCGTCGACAGGATCGCACCGCTGACATCGACGAGCCGGGCGCCAACCTGGTCGACATGTGTGCCGCCCAGGCGCAGTTCGAGGATCGTGTCCGCGCGCGCCTCGAACCGCGGCGATCGGGCCGAGCCCTTCCGAGCCGCGCCGCCGTCGCGCGTCGACAGCACGCGCGTCATCGCGCAGCGCTCGGGCCACAGCAGCGTGCGCGTGGGGAGTGCCGTCTGGCTGAGCCCGTCGACGAACGCGTCGCCTTCCAAGATCCAGCCCGGCGGGAGGCCGTCTCCGAAGCAGCCGACTTCGCGTGCAGTGCGCCACAGCCACAACGGCCGGCCGGTGAACGTCTCGTCGACCCACTCCGGCAACCGCGAGTTGAACGGCATCCACGCGTCGTCCGCCAGCTGCAGGACGAACGGGGCCACGTTCAGCGCTTCCTCGCGCGTGCGCGCGGCCGGCTCGACCAGGACGTTGAAGCCGCGTGAGTGCAAGTACTCCAGGCTCGCGTAGCGATCGTGCGCCATGTAGCGGCGCTCGTTCGGCCGGTCGGAAGTCTGGCGTGCAACCGTACGGTCGGTCAGACCCTTCAGGTCGATCAACACGATGTCGGCCAGGTAGTAGCCGAAGATCCCGATGCTGCCGCGCGCCGTCACCGCGTCGGGCGGCAGCGGCTGCCGGCCGCGCGCGACTTCGTAGCGGCTCCACTTGCGCAGCTCGTCGCGCCAGAAAACTTCGTGCTCGCGCCACACGGTGCCGACGCCGTGGCGCAGGCAGTAGTCCTGCAGCTCGTTGTAGACCCTGACGATCGGGCCCATCAGCGGCACCGAGAAGAGACCCGCTGCGTTCCGTTGGTCGAGTTGCACGATCAGCGTGAACGTCTCGTCGCGCGTCGTGAGCGACGCGGTCGCGTCGGCCTTCGCGCGCTGGATCACCGATCCGTAGAAGCTGCCCAGCGCGAGCAGCGCCAATCCGGCGGCGACCTCCAGCCTCGACGCGCGTCCCCAGCGACGGCGCTCCATCCAGCGCGCCGCGGCCGATGCGGTCGCGAGCATCCCCTCGACCGCCGCGATGGCGAGGAGCGGCCAGTAGAAATCGAGCGGCCTCCACTCGAAGTGGTCGCCGCCGACCCGCACGAGGTACACGACGTGCGCGCCGACGACGAGCGCCGAGAGGACGTGCAGACGGTCTCCGAGGCGGAGGCGTGCCACGGCGCCGACGATCGCGAAGGGCAAGAGCAGCCAGACCCCGGTCTCGAGCGCGACCGATGCGTAGTAGCGCACGCCGGCCTCGGGCCACGGGCGCACGTACTTGGCGTAATACGTGTTAGGCAGCCAGTCGCCGTAGTAGGCGTGGCGCCACAGGTAGTGCGCGCCGACGAGCGCGACGAACGGCACGCCGTACGCGAGCGCGTCGCGCCACGAGAACTTGCGCGCGAGGCCCATCTCGACCAGAAGCCACGCTCCCGCAAAGGCCCACAGCAACGGTCCCTCGGGCCGCGTGTACTCCGCTCCCACGAAGGCCAGCGAGGCCGCCGCCAGCCGGCCCGGGCGGCCGCGTCCCGTGTGCACGAGGTACAGCCCGAGCAGCACGAATGCCGTGAACTGCCGCGTTTCCAGCCCGCTCGTGGTCCACGCCGCCCACGTGCGGCTCGTGGCCAGCAGGAGGAGCGCGCCGAACGCGATGAACGTACGCGCCGTTGCCGCGCGTTCACGCGCGGCACCACTGGAATCGATACCGCCTGTTGGCATGCGATACGCCAACGCAATGACGCAACCGACGGCGACGACCGTGCAGATCGCGCTGAGCACGTCGGCCGCGACCTCCGGCGGCACGCCCAGCCAGCGCCACACGGCCGCGAGCTCGAGCACCCACAGGAAGTTCGTGTAGCCCTCGACGCGCTCGCCCGGGTTGAAGACCAGGCCGTGCCCGTTCACCAGGTGCCACACGTAGCGGAAGCTGATGAACGCGTCGTCGCACTGCCAGCGGATCGACGCGGAGTACCAGGCCATCAGGGCCAGCACCGGCGCGAGCACGAGCGCGCGCATCGCGTGTTCCGGCGGCCGCAGGCCGCCGGGCAGCCGCCCCGACCAGAAGCCGACCTTGCGCACGTCGGTTTCACGGATCGTCCCGCATGACTCTGGGATCTCGTGCGTCCGAAGCTCCGTCGACATGAACGATCGGAGGATACTGGATCGGCGCGCGCGGCGGCCAGATCGGCCTCGAGACCGTGATCCGCGCGCTACTCCCGTTTCGCGTGCCGGGTTAGCCTGGGGCGCGCGTTGCCCGCTCGGCACCCATGCTGAACCGAATCCTCCTCGCCTGCACGGCGATCCTGCTCGCCGCATGTGGTGACGACGAGCCGCGGGTTCCGAGCCCGCCCACGACGCGCATCGAGGTCGAGCCCGACTTCGGGCTCTTCCGCCAGCGCGATCCGGAGCGCGACCTGCCGTTCTGGGCGCGCATGAACACGGTCCTCCTGCGGGACCGCCGCGACGCGCACCGGTTGCCGCTCGACGGCGAGCTCGTGATCCCCGTGCCGCAGGGGTCGAGCGCGATCGAGACGTCGATCGCGGCCTCCGGGTCGCGCGAGTCGACCGAGGGTCGCGAGCTCGTGCTCGAGATCGACCTCGTCGAAGGCACGTCGCGCCGTCGTGTGCTGGAGACGCGGCTCGGACTGCCGCCGGCGCGCGAGAGCTGGCAGCCCGTGGCCTTCTCGCTCGGTGCACCGCTGCGGCGCCCGGCGGCGTTGTCCGTCCGCGCGCGGTTGTCGGGGGCGGAGACGCAGACGCCCGCGCCCGAGCTGTCCTTGGCCGCGCCGGACTTTCCGATGCCCGTCGCGGGGCGGCCGAACGTCCTGATCGTCTCGATCGACACGCTGCGCGCCGACCACCTGGGCTGTTACGGCTATGCGCGCGCAACTTCGCCGCGCATCGACGCGTTCGCGCAGACCGGGGTGCTGTTCGAGCACGCGCAGTCGAGTGCACCCTGGACCCTTCCCAGCTACGGCTCGCTCTTCACGTCGCGCAGCCCGACCGTGCACCGCGCGGGCGTCAACCCGGCGCGTGCCGCGGCGTTCCGGAACGAGGGCGATGCCACCGCGGCGACCGCCATCGACAACCTGGCCGCGGCGCTGCCGACCCTGGCCGAGATCCTGCGCCAGGGCGGATGGGCGACGGCCGGCTTCCACTCGAACCCGTACCTGGCGGGAGAGTCAGGCGTCGACCGCGGGTTCAACCGGTGGGTCCACTACAAGAACCGCGCTGCGGGGGCCGTCGACCTGACGCTCGAGTGGACCCAGCGTCAGCACGGCGCGCCGTGGTTCGCGTTCGTGCACATCGTCGACCCGCACCAGCCCTACACGCCGCCTGCGCCGTTCGATCGCCAGTTCAAGGACTGGCCGCCGGAAGAGAAGCCCGAGTGGCCGGTTCAGGTCGAGCCCGTGCGCGCCAGCGTGCCCGACGCGCGATTTCGCGCGTACATGGTCGACCAATACGACGGCGAGATCGCGTACACGGACGCGCAGGTCGGACGCCTGCTCGACGAGCTAAAGAAGCGCGGCGATCTCGAGCACACGATCATCCTCCTGCACTCCGACCATGGCGAGGAGTTCTGGGACCACGGCGGCTACGAACACGGCCACACGCTCTACGAGGAGGGCTTGCGCGTGCCGCTCGTGCTGTCGGCGCCCGGGCGATTGCCGGCCGCGGTGCGCGTCGCGGCGCGCGCCGGGTTGATCGACGTGCTGCCGACGCTGATCGAGCTGACCGGGCTGCCCGCTCCGAGCGGCATGGAAGGGGTTAGCCTCGTGCCTCTGTGCCACGGCAAGCCGTCCGTCGCGCGCGAGCTGTTCGCGGAGTCGCTGCTCTACGGAGCGCGCGAGGGCAAGGCGCTCTACGTGGGGAACGAAAAGCTGATCCTGATCGGGGGCCGGCTGCCGATGCTGTTCGACCTGGCCGCCGATCCGGGCGAGCAGCACGACCTGGCCGCGGCGCGCATGCAGCGCGCCGAGGAGTTGCGCCAGCGGCTGATGCAGCGCGTCGACGCGCTCGAGGCGCAGGCGCTGACGTCGGCGACGCGCACGTTCGACGAGCACGATCGCTCCGACCTGCACAACCTGGGCTACACCGGCCAGGGCGGCGACGGCGACGGCGGCGGGCGCAAGAAGGACTGAGGCGCGTCCGTGCGTCGAAACCGGTCGTCGTGCGTCGAAGTCACGTGAGCACCCCGTCCCGCCTGCGCTCGGTGCGCGAACGCCCTCTGATCGTCGTGGCGCTGGCCGGTCTGCTGGTGCTCTTCGCGTACCACGTGCGCGCGACGTACTGGCAGTGCGACGACGCCTACATCAGCTTCCGCTACGTCTGGCAGCTCGTGAACGGTCACGGGCTCGTCTTCAACCCGGGCGAGCGCGTCGAGGGCTACACGAACTTCCTGTGGGTGATCGAGCTCGCGGCGCTGAAGAGAATCCTTGGCATCGATCCCGAAGTCGCCTGCGATTGGCTCTCGATCCTGTGGACGATCGCAGCGTTCGCCTGCGTCTTCCAGCTGGCAGGTCGCGGCCCATGGCCCGAGTGGCGGCTGCCGATCGCGGCAGGGGCGACCCTCCTGCTCGTGACGAGCCGCACGTGGGCCGTCTGGTCGACGAGCGGCCTCGAGACGCGCCAGTTCACGACGTGCGTCCTCCTGGGCGTGTTGGCGCTCGCGGGAGGAGTGGGCAGCGCGCGTCGCCTCGCGTGCGCTTCGCTCGCGTTCGCGGCGGCGGAGTACACGCGGCCCGAGGGCAACCTGATCTGGGGCATGGGCGGAGCCTGGCTCGTCCTCGAACTGCTGCTGCGTCGCGAGCGCGGCGTCTGGCGACGTCTCGCCGCGTACGCGCTCCCGTTCGTGCTGCTCGTCGGAGCCCACTACCTGTGGCGTCACGCCTACTACGGCGAGTGGCTGCCGAACACGTACTACGCCAAGTACGTGCGCCCGTGGACCGACATGGGCCTGCGCTACTTCGCGGCGGCGGCGATCGAGACAGGCGCCTGGCTCCTGATTCCGCTGGCCGTCGCGGGCGGATGGGCGCGTGCGAAGCGCGGCGATCGCACGCACCTCCTGAGCGCCTTCCTGATCGTGCCGCACGCGGTCTACGTGACGCGCGTGGGCGGCGACAACTTCGAGCTGCGGCCGCTGGACTTCTACTGGCCGCTCACCGCGATCGCGGCCATCGAAGGAGCAGCAGCGATCGGCAATCACCTCGGCCAAGCGCGGCGTCGGGCGTGGCTCGGTCGCGCGACGACGCTCGCGCTTGTGGCGCTCGCGGTCGTGTACGGCTCGAGCGTGCAGCTGGCGAAGGCGATCGTGACGAGGCCCTTCGACACGCGCGAGACGGCGCGCCAGCTGACCGGCCGCATCGAGCGTGAGGGCTCGGAATGGATCCATGCCTTGCCCGGGATGGGCCAGCTCCTGCCGCTCTACAACGACCTGCGGTCGGAGCTGGCGCCGCACGGCGTCGGCGTCCTGTGGCGCGTCAACGAGGTCATGTGGCGCGACGAGCTCGAGCAGTGGCGTCCCTACGGCATCGCGCGCGGGAAAGGAATCCTGCCGCTCGACGGGACGATCGCGCGCATCAGCACCGGCGTGATCGGCTACTACCTCGCGGACGTCGAGGTGATCGACCAGATGGGGTTGACCGACAAGTTCGTGGCGCGCCTGCCGTCCAGACGCGCCAACGCAGAGCGCATCATGGCCCACGACCGCGTCGCGCCGTTCAGCTACTTGCAGGAGCGCGGCGTGAACATGCGGATCCAGCCCGCCCAACGCTCGCGCGGCGAAGCCTTGCGCGACGCGATGTACGCGCTGCGCATCGATGACGACGTCTGGATGCCCTTCGACTCCGCGTTCCCCGAGTGGGTCGAGAGCGCGCTGCCGGGCCGCGATGTGTGGAGCTGGGCCGTCGAGCGCGAGGTCGGCTGCTTCACGGAAGGCGCGACGGGTTGGACGTTGTCTGACGCGGCCTTCGAGGGCTCGCCGCGCGCCAACCTGCCCTTCGCGCCGACCTACCTGGCCGCCAAGCGTTGCGCGCACGACGTTGGGCTCGATTCGCGCGACGCGCAACAACGCGGGAGCGGTCAGGGCACGGCGCGCTCGCCATTCTTTCCCGCTGCTGCGGGCGACCGGCTCGAGCTGCGCATGGCGGCGTCGTCGGCCGAAAGCTGCGGCGCGCGCGTCCGGGTCGGAGACCGCGTCGTGGAGGTCTTCCGGACCGCCGACCCGACTTCACGCGCCGCGCTGCACTACGACCTCACGCCCTGGGCGGGACACGACATCGTGCTCGAGGTCTTCGACGAATCCGACGAGCACTGGATCGTCGTGTCCGACGTGGTCGTGTCGACGGCACAACGGCTCTGATCCGAGCCGGCGCGCGTCACATGGCCGCGAGGATCGCGCGTGCCAGACGATCGGCCACGATCTGGTTCCCGCGCTCGCCGAAGTGGCACGAGTCGTAGTAGACGTCGCCCTCCAGCCCGCGGAACACGCCGGTCAGGTCGACGAAGTGCACGCCCGCGGCCGACAAGCGCTGGCCGGCCTCGCGCAGGAGCGGGTAGCCCAGCGTCACGCCGCGCATCCAGGCTTCGGAGATCTTGCCCGTCGCCAGCTCGGCCTCGGTCGGCACCTTGCCTTCGGGATCGTGGAGCGCCGGCTGCAACGCGTGCACGTAGCGCACGCCGCTGGCGGTGCACAGCGCGTGCAGCGCACCCGACGATCGCTCCCACACGTCGACCGCCTGACGCGGCACGCGCTGCGGATCCGTGTCGAAGGGCGGGCCCTTCAACACGCCCGAAGACGCCGAGCGATCGAGCGCGGCGAAGAACCCCTCGTAAAGCCGGCCTTGCTCGCGGTTCAACGCGTTGAGCCGGCTGTCGGTGAACCAGCTGACCAACGCGCTGCGCTCGAGCCCCGAGTCGAGCGCCGAGCGCGCGCGCCTCGAGACCTCCTCGTGCACTTCGAGTGCGCGCGACGCCGTGCGGATCACGTCGCGGTCGAGCGCTCCGACGAGCGCGAGCCCGCCCCAGTAGGGGATCGACGGGTACGCCGGATGCGTGCCGCGCACCGCGTTGTCGGTTGCGGAAGCGACTTCGTTGTGTCCGTCGAGGTTCAGCACGACGTCGGGCTTCAACCCGAGCGTCATCAACCACGCGACCAGCATGAGCTGCTGCGGCTGCTTGAACGCCGCGCGCCCGAATGGCCACAGCTCGACCTTGCGGCCCTGCAAACGCGGATCGGCCGCGATCTGCTCCGCGAGCGCGGGACCACCGACGCGACCGAAGATCGCGGCCACCGAGCCGCCTGTGATCAGCACGCGAACCGGTCGCGCGTCGCTGGGCGCGACTTCCTGTGCGCGCATGAGCTCCGCAACCTGATCCATGCCCTGCGCCGTCTCCCAGCCGACGAACGGATGCAGGAGGCGCAATTGGTTGTCGCCCGAAGCCGGCAGCTCGCCCTCGGCCAGCGCGGGCAGGATGCCGCGGAACGTCGGGTTGTACTGCTGCTCGCCCGCGGCCAGTCGCTCCCAGTGCGCTCGCAACTGGTCCGCGTCGTGTCCGCGCACGACGCGCAGGCCGATCTCGATCAGCGCGAGCGCCAGCACGACGCCGATCACGCCGGCCAGGAATCCGCGCCAGCGTCGAGAGATTCGGGGTGCCATGCAGTGAAGACGCAGCGAATGCGCGCGACCAATCTACAACGCGTCGGTCGGCGCATCGACCCAGGATCGTCGTCAGGGAATGTTCAACGTCGCGGTCCCGGCCCGTGAGATCTCGACCTGCTTGTCGGCGACGATCCTCCAGCCATCGGACTGCCTGTCGCGCAAGGTCAAGCGCATCTGGCCGACCGGCAACCAGGCCACCCGATAGCGGCCGCTCGCGTCGCGAGGGACCGATCCGCGGCAGTGCCACTCGCCCCCGTCGACCGACCAGCATTCAAGCAACAGGCTCTCGCGCTTGTCCGTGACGACGCCCTCGAGCGTTCCACACGAGAGGTCGGCGACCCAGTGGTTCTCCCCACCGTGGATCTCCAGCTCGCGCGAGAACTTCAGCGTCGTGCCGGTCTCCGCCACGGGCGCGAGTTCGATCTGGAACTTCGTCGGGCGAGTCAGCGCGAGGCGCACGTCACCCTGCGCGTTGACGACGCCCGTCGGCGGACCGAGCGAGAAATCGGCCGACGGCCCGACGTCCTGCGCGACGACGGTCCAGCCCGTCGCGGGAACACCGTTCACCGTTACGTGCCCCAGGAGCACGGCGTCGAAGGCATCGCGCAAGTCAAGGTCGAACGTCGTCACGCGGCCGGCCTCGACCACGCAATCGGCGTCGAAGCGCACGGGCGTCGAGGTCTGGCCCGACGACGTCGTGGTCGAGCCGGGGTGGAGCTCCTGGGTCGCGCGCCGCACGGTCCACCCACCCGGCGTCAGCTTCTCGAACCGGTAGCGCCCGTCCGCGCCGACGCGGAACGTGCGCGCCCGGCAGTCGAAACGCGAGATCCCGACGATGACGCCCGCCGCTTCGCGGCCCGTCGGAGCCAACACGCGGCCTTCGAGCGTGCCACCCGCGCCGACCTGCACGTCGATGCCGTCGCGCCCGACACGCGGATCGACTTCGAGCGGCGAGATCTCCGCCAGCGCGTATCCGCCCGCTTCGCACAGCAGCGCGAACGTGCCCGGCTCGCGCACCGTCACCTGGAACCGGCCGTCCGCATCGCTGACGTCGCTCTCGACGACGGCGCCGGTGATGCGGCTCAGGAAGCCGTTGTGCTCGTAGCGTTCCTCCACCGGCACCATGCGGTTCAGCATCAGCCTCGCACCCGCGACAGGCGTCGTTCCGTGCAGCACGCGACCGCGCACTCCGGGCAGCGCCTCGAGCGTGCACACGAGCGGCACCGGCGGTGCGTTCGGATCGATCGGGCCGAGCGTGACGCGAACCCGCCCCCGTGCCCACACGTCCATCAAGAACGCCATCGAGGGCATCTTGACCTGCGCCCGCCCGTCCGCGCGCGGCTCGTCGTTCCCGCCCCAGAGCTCGACGTTACCCTCGGATGACCTCAACGCGAACGCGAACTCGCCGAGCGGAGCGCTCTTCTCGTCGCGGACGAGCAGATCGAGCATGCGCGCCGCGCGCATCTGCAGCACGGCATCGAGAGTTCCCGGCGGGACGTCCTCCAACGACGCGCTCGTCCAGTTCTCCTCGCCCGGACTGCAGCGCAGATCGTGCGGGACCTTCCGGATCAGAACGATGCGGAAGCGGCCGTCGTCGCCGGCCTTGGACGAGCTCGATCCGCTCTGGTTCAACGCCTCGTAGCTGTAGCCGATGGTCGCGCGCGGAACGGGTTGGCCATCCGGATCGAGGACGAGGCCTTCGATCCGATCGTCGTCCGCCAGCGGCTCGAGCCTGAGCACGACGCCCCCGATCACGCCGCGCGCCGGGATGTCGAGCAGCTCGCTGAACGCCCAACGCCGCGCCTCGCGCGAGGCCCACGCGCGCACGAGCCCGGCCGGAACGCCGTCGAGCCGGAACGAGCCGTCCGCGGCGCTCTTCGTCTCCGGCACGTTCCACTGCGCGGTCGGCCCGGTTCGCCGCAGGTCGGCGACGTCACCGTCCAGCGCGGGCTTCGTGCCGAGGATGCGCGCACCCTCGAGCGGCCGACCGTTCTCGTCGACCACGGTGCCCGCGACCGTTCCGCCCGGGACGAGGACGATCTGACCGCGGTGGAACGTCGCGCCGGCTTCTACCGTGAGGAACGAGAAGTGGGTGGCCCACCCTTCGGCGTGCGCTTCGAAGATCTGCCTTCCAATCCGCGAGCCCGGCGCCAGCGTGAGGAGGAATTCGCCCTGTTCGTTGCTCTCGACGACGGCGCCGTCGACCTGCGCGGGTTTCACGACGCGCACGCGAGCGATCCCGCGGCCGGTGTCGTCCACGAAGCGACCGTCGATGCGCGCCGTGACGTCGACAGCTGGCGCGGCTTCCGCCGCTTGGGAGGGGGATTCCAACGCAATCTCGGCACGCGTGCCAGCGTCGTCGGCGCGAGCCAGCCCCGCTGCGGGTGGCGCTTCGAGCGATGGGGCGGCGAGCGCGGACGCTCCGCTGGCGGTCGCCAGACCCGGAGGCTCGAGCGGCACGCGGCTCGCCATGACGAACCAGACGGTCAGCGCAGCGCCGAGGAGGACGATCGCGACGATCGTCGCGCGTGTCGCGGTGCTCATGCGCGCATGCTAGCCCGGTCGCGGGCACGGCGCCGAATCCGGGACTACGCCTCGGCGAGCGTGAACGCTATGGAAGCTCCGCGCTGGCCGTGTCGCCACGCCGAATCTCGAGCTGCTTCGTCGAGAGCGGGCGCCAGCCGTCTTCCGCGCGCGTGTCCCACAACGTCAGACGCGCCTGACCCGTCGGCACGTGCGGCACTCGGAAGCGACCCTTCTCGTCGCACGCGACGGTCCCGTGGAAGCCCCACTCGCCCTCGCCGACCGAGGAGCAGTCGAGGCGCATGCCTTCGCGCCACTCGCTCACGACCCCCTCCAGCGTTCCGCACTCCAGATCGGCCGCGAACGCGTTGTCGCCGCCGTGGATCGCCAGGGAGCGGAACGCACGCCCAGGCGCGCCGCTCTCGGAGACTGGCGTGAGGTCCAGGCGATAGGAAGCGGGGCGCGGCAGCGTGACGCGCACGTTCCCACGCGCATCGACGACCCCCGAGGGAGGGTTGCCCGGATAGGCCGCCACGTCCTCCGGTGTGAGCGCGACCGTCCAGCCCGTCGCAGGCACGCCGTTCTGCGTGACATGGCCCACGAAGGTCACGTCGAGGGCATTCCGAAGGTCCAGGTCGAACTCGGTGACTCGACCGGATGCGACCGTGCAGTCGGCATCGAAGCTGACCGGGTTCGAGGCCGAGCCGAACGACATCGAGCTCGTGTTTGGAACGACCTCGTGAGTGGATCGCCTCACGCTCCACCCACCGGGAGTCAGGTTCTCGAAGCGAAACCGGCCGTCCGCGCCAACCCGCTGCGTCAGCGGCCGACAGTCGAACCGGCAGATCCCCACGACGATACCTGCGGCGTCGCGGCCATCCGGCGTCAACACGCGGCCCTCGATCACTCCGCCGGCTGGCATCCGCAGCACGAGCCCGTCGAGTCCGACACCCGGGTCGAATTCCAGCGGTGCGAGCTCACCGAGCGCGTAACCCTTCGCCTCGCACAAGAGGACGAACGAGCCGGCCTTGCGCACGGTGACGAGGAATCGACCTTCAGCGTCCGTGACTTCCTTGTCGACTCCGGTCGACTGCATGCGGCTGGGAAAGCCGTGGCACTCCATCCGCTGTTCGGGAGCCACCATCTCCAGGAGAGACAGCGTGGCTCCGACAACCGGCGTTTCCCCGTCCATCACGCGCCCGCGGATTCCTGGCAGGGGCTCGAGAGTGGCCACGAGCGGCGCGTTCGCTGTCGTCGGATCGATCGGGCCGAGCACGACTTCCGTGCGACCTCGCGCCGACACTTCGACCGTGAACGGGATCGTCGGCATCTTGAGCCGAGAGCGCCCGTTCTCGTGTGGCCCCCTCGGCCCACCTTGGCCGTTGCGGTCCGCCCACACCATGGACTCATACGACTCGATCGGTTCGCCCTTCTCGTCCTGGACGAGCAGCTCGAGCGTGAGCGGCTCGCGAAATTGCAGCACGAGGTCCAACGTCCCGGGCTGGATGCCGGAAATCGAAATGGCCGGCCAATCGTGGCCCCGGGCCGTGCAGCGCAGGTCGTACGAGCACTTGCGCGGGACGGCGTATCGGAAGCGACCATCCGGGCCGCTGTGGATGTACTTGTTCCCGCTCCCATACGGGTCCATGCATCTCATGTCGATGCCGGCGAGCGGCACCGGGGCTCCAGAGGGGTCGAGAACGATGCCCTCGATGCGATCGTCGACGGCGAGAGGCACGAGCTTCAGCACGAGACCGCGGACCACGCCGCGCGCCGACACGTCGAGCGGCTCGCTCAATGTCCAGCGCATGCCTTCATTCGTGGACCACACGCGGACGAGCTCGGCCGGCACACCTTCCAGCTGGAACGAGCCATCGGCACCGCTCGTCGTCAACGGCACGCCCGACGGAAGGTCGTTCCAGGCGTCGAGAGACGGGCCGATTCGACGTAGGTTCACCACGTCGTCGTTCAGCGCGGGCTTCGTCGCGAGAACGTGCGCGCCCTCGACCGGCTCGTCGTTTTCGTCGACCACGGTGCCGGTGATCGTCCCGCCCGGCGCGAGCGCGATCGGGCCGCGGTGCACATCCGTTCCGCGCTGGATCAGCACGTCGGAGAAGTGCGTGGCCCAGCCGTCGGCGCGGGCCTGGAAGGGATGCTTGCTCGCATTCCTGCCGGCTTCGAATGTGAATGCGAAGAAACCCTGCTCGTCGCTTTCGACGACCCGGTCCAGCTCCGGTTGAACGATGCGGACCTTGCCGATGCCGCGACCGCTGGCATCCACGAAGCGGCCGTCGACACGGACGGAATTCGCGGACGTAGCTTCGACTCTGAGCGGTTCAGCTGGAGCCTCGAGCTGCACTTCAGCACGGGCCGCGTCGTCGACAGCAGGCGCCAGCTCCGCCGCCGTCGTCGCCGGCTCGCTGGGTGCTGCCGCGAGCGCTGTTCCACCGTCGGAGGACAGGTCCGGCGGCGGCGCGAGCGGCTCGCGACCCTCGACCACGACCCAGATACCGACGGATGCAGTGAGGAGGACGATCGCCGCGATCGTCGCACGTGTCGCGGTGCTCATGGCCAGGATCCCGAACGTCGTGACACCGCCCACACCCGCAGCGGTCAGAGCGACCGGCGCCGGCGTGCGCGTGAGGGGAAGGAACGCGAGCGCCCAGCTCGCGCGGTCGCCGTAGCGGCGGTCGAGGCGCTTGCGCAGCTCCTCGACGCCGTGCGCGATGCGCCAGCGCACGGTCGCGGCGGGGATCCCGTCCGCGAGCGCGATGTCGGCCGAGGACAGGCCGTCGAAGTAGCGGCGCATCAGCGTGGTGCGGTAGGGCTCGGCCAGCGCTTCGAGCGCGTCCACGAGCGCACGTTGCGCTTCCAGCCGCTCGGCCGTGTCCAGCGCCGAGCGCGCCGGCTCGCGTCGCGCGGCCTCGGCCTCGCGCGCTGCGCGGTTCGCGTTCGTGCGGCGCGTCGCCGTGGCGAAGTTGTGCACGACGCGCGCCAGCCACGGGCGCAGCCGCTCGCGCTCGACGGGCGCGCTGCGCATCGCCGCGACCCACGTGTCCTGGACGACGTCGTCGGCCGCCGCGTCGTCGACCACCAGGCGCCGTGCGAGTGCGCGGACCCAGACGCCTTCCCGCAGGAGGTCCTCGACGTTCGCGCGCTCGTTCCGGGCCGTGTTCACAGAGGGAGTATGGAGCGCTGCGCGAAGTGTTGGTCAATTTCTGCGCAGGCCCAACCGAGCGGCGATGCCCGATTCACCGATCCAGATCGGACGACCACGCTTCGATTGTCGCAGAGCTGAGCGCCGCTTGATCGCGCGCTTGCGTCGCTGCCGGACAAGGGTGCGCGTCCGGTCCGTTCTCGCTGGCCGTGACCCGAGTCCCCTTCACAGGAATTTCAACGATGTCCTCGACTACCACCCTCCAGCTCGCTGGAAGCGTCGCCTGCCTCGGCGCCCTCTTGGTCCCCTCGGTGGGGGCCCAGCAGGTGCAAGTGGCCAATCCCCCGGCCCGCAACGTCATCTTCTTCGTCGGCGACGGCATGGGCGTCTCGACCATCACCGCGACGCGCATCTTCTCGGTCGGCGTCTCCGGCCAGCTCGTCGTCGACCAGTTCCCGTTCACGGCGCTGTCGCGCACGTACTCCTCCGACACGATCACCCCGGACAGCGCGCCGACGATGAGCGCGATGATGACCGGCATCAATACGAACAACGGCGTCATCGGCTTCGGTCCCGACACGGAAAACCGGGACTTCAACCAGAACGGCGATGGCGCGCGGACGACGACTCTGCTCGAGCTGGCCGCACAGGCTGGCAAGAAGACCGGCGTCATCAGCACGGCGCGCATCACGCACGCCACGCCCGCGGCGTGCTACTCGCATACCAACAACCGCGACAACGAGAACGCGATCGCTCTCCAGGCCCTCCCCAGCGACGCCACGTACAACACCGCCCTGGCCACCGGTGTCGACCTGCTCTTCGGTGGGGGACGCCGCTTCTTCGTCCCGTCCGGGACGCTCGACGAGGAGGGCGACAACGGCGCTCGTGGTGACGGGCGCGACCTACGCGCCGAATACCAGGCAGCTGGATACAGCTACGTCTGGAACAAGTCCGGGTTCAGCCTGTTGGACCAGAGCAGTCTGCCGGTCCTCGGCCTGTTCGAGGCGAGCCACATGGAATTCGAGTACGACCGCGTCTTCGACGTCGGCGGCGAGCCCACGTTGGCCCAGATGACGACGAAGGCGATCGACATGCTCGAAGGCGACCAGGACGGCTTCTTCCTGATGGTCGAGGCCGGCCGGATCGACCACGCGCACCACGCCGGCAATGCATGGCGCGCGCTGACCGACTGTGAAGCGCTCGACGAGGCGATCGGCGCGGCCATCGCGAACGTGAACCTGGCCGAGACGCTGATCGTGATCAGCGCCGACCACAGCCACGTGTTCAACATCGCCGGATACCCGCTCCGTCCGCACGCCGAGCTCGCGTACCAGACCGGCACCGAGCCGGCCAACTACCTGCAGGCGCCGCACAGCGGCCTGTTCAACATCGTCTACGACATCGACTCCGTGACCGGCAACGTCTTCGCGTCAACCGACTCGAACGGCGTGCCCTACACGGCGCTCGTCTACGGCAACGGGCCCGGCTACCGCAGCGGGCCGCGCATCAACCCGCTGACGGACACGACACCCGGTTGGAACAACGCGATCCCCAACGGACCGGGCGACCCGGCCTACTTCCAGGAAGCGGCCGTACCGATGAGCTCGGAGACGCACTCTGGCGAGGAAGTCGCGATCTACGCCATCGGGGCCGGCTCGCGCTCGGTGCGCGGCACGAAGAAGAACACCTACATCTTCGAGGTGATGCGCGTGGCGTCGGGCCTCTAGACCGAGCCCTCTGGCCACGTGGCCTCGATTCCGAGTTGATCCGAAGGGAGGCGGCGGGGTTCCGTCGCCTCCCGTGCTCGTTCGCACGTCTCGTCACCCAACCCGCACTCACCCGCACACGCAGCCGCCATGTCACGCACTCTCTCCCTGCTGGTCCTCGTTTCGACCGCCTTCGTCGGACTGGCTTCGGCCTGGTACGTCTCCGCGAACAATGCGGCGAGCGCGGCTCCGCTCAGGGACGCGACGGGCGCTTCCGTTGCAGGGCTCGATCCGGCTCTGCTGGCCGAAGCCGGACGTCTGATCGCGCTCGAGCGCGAGCTTCCCGCTCCGCCGCAACGCCTGGGCACCCGGGCACGCGAGGATTCCGCTCCGGCGTTGCCGTGCGCGGCCGCGACGCGGCCTTTGCGCGCCGTGGTCCGCACGACCGAGGAGCGCGAAGGCCTGTCGGTGACGCGCGACCAGGTGTTCACGCGTTCGGCCGAGAGGCTATTCCTCGGCGCGGCAGATGGCTCGGTGGGTTGGTGGTTGCGCCGCAACCCGATCGCTCCCGCGCAGTACGACGGTCTGCTCATTGACCCGGTCGAGCGGAACCTGGCCGCACACACGCATTCCGACCTCGTTGGCGAAGGCATCGCCGCGAGCTGGGAAGAGGCCGCTGGCCTCGGCTTCGATCTCGCACGTATCGCGAAGCTCGAGACAAGCGCGGAGCGCATGGTCGCTTTCGGGCACGAATTCGTCACGCTGACGTCGCCGGGCGCGTTGCGTGCAGTGCTGTGGAGCGCCGATCTGCACCTGCCGCTGCGCACCGTGCACGAGCAGGACGGCCGGCGCGTGGTGCAGGAGATCGTCGAGCTGGTCCTGACACCGGATGACGCGTTGCTGGCGGATCCACGCCTCGGGCATCCGGGCTGGACCGCGATCGACCTGGCCGATCTGCGCGACTGCAGTCACGCGACCGGCAAGGGTGATGGCCATGATCATGCGGCGCACGCGGCCGGCCGCCACGACGAGAGCGCCGGACGATGAACGCGCGCTGGGAAATCGCGGCCGCATTGGCTGCCGCGGCTTTGCTGGTGGCGCTGTGGTCCTGGAACGCGCGCGAGAGTAGCCCCACGACGAGGATCGATGCACCCGCAGCCGCTTTGACGCCGCGAGCCGAGCGAGATGTCGATCAGCCGATCGCGGACGGAGGAGCGGCGAGGCGCACGGCCATCTCAACCTCGCCGCCTACGACAGATCCCGGTGCGGCCCTTGCGCGCGCGCGGGACGACGCGCGCGCCGGTGACGAGCACGACGAGACGACGCGCGCGCTGGAGACGCGTGTGGTCGAGGCGCCCGAGCGCCGCGCGCGCGCGGACGCAGTCCTCGCGCTCGCCTCCCGGCTCGGCCTCGAGTCGGGATCAGGGGACGCCACAGAACTGGCGCTCTGGCTGGAAGAATCTGCGCGCGCCGATCGCGAGGCGCTGGAGAGCCTCGGTGCTCCCACCGCGGCGGCGCGGATCGAGCGCTTCAACGAGCATGCGGAGGAACGCGGTCGCGCGCTCATCGAGCGCTTCGGCGTCTCGGGCGCGGACGAGATCGCGCGGCGGTTTCCGATGCACCGCCTGGATCCGCAGACCGGGGCACTCGTGCGCGTCGATCCGCACGGGCGCGCGCTGCAATCGACGGATCGGGATTGACGACCGAGCGCGGCTACCCATGCATGCGCCGCGGTCGGTGTCCGAAGGGTCCGATCACTCCTTCGTGTCGAGGATCGCGAGTCCCGTGCCCGGAATCGGGCCGACGGAATTCTCGGCCGGCCTGGCAAAGGACAGCATTTCGCGCGTCTGCCGCACGGCGTCCGCCGGCCGCACGCCGCGGCCGAGAACGAGCTCCATGTAAGTGAAGTCGACCAGCGCGCTGCCAGCCCAATCGACCGCCACGGGAAAGCCCGAGATCGGGAACGCCGCGTGAGGCGCCGCCGCCTCGCGCAGTTCCTTGGGCAGATCGCCGGCCAGCATCTCGCACGCGCCGAAATGCACGAGGGTCAGGTCGCCCGCGTCGCGCAACGCAGCTCCGATCGCCGCGCCGTCGAGTAATCCGTCCCCCGTCTGAATGCCCGCGCGCGTGCCGTGCGACGAGACGTAGAGCACGACCGGCTCGACCAGCGATCCGAGCTCGCCGCAGAAACGCACGAAGTCGGCGCGGTCGTGGAAGAAACGGTGGCGCACTTCGACGTTCGGCAGGCGCGTGAAGAACGAGCGTAACATCGCGCCGTACGAGTACTCCGGCGCGGCGAGAGACCCCTCCCAGTGCGCCTCGAGGATCACGAGCCACACGCGGCCTTCGACGGGCACGACGCGCTTCCCGGTCCACTTGCTCGCGCGTGCGTCATCGAGCGCGAGCACGGCCTTCGGGTCGGGGCTCCACACGCCGCGGAACGAGGCTTCGTCGCCGGCGAGCTGGAACAATGCGACTCCACGCGTGCCATCGGGCTCGGCGTACGTCGCCCGCAGCAGGTTTCCCTCGACGAGTCCCTCGATGGTGGAGCGCCCGTCGTAGGTGTACGTCCCGTGCGCGCGCATACCCTCCTGCGCGAGTCGCAGAGCGCCGTACGAGGTCGTCCAAACACCCGCGAAGCCTTCGGTGAGTTTGGCGCGCTGCGCGTGCTCGCCCGTCCCTGATTGCCACTCCGCCGATCCGTTCTCGTGCCGCGGCTCGTCGGGGCTGGCGATCGAGCGTGTTCGTGCGGTCGGGTTCGGCGCTTCCTCTCGCGCTCGCGGGCTCGCTTGGCAAGCAACCAGCGCGAGAACGATGAAGACGGAGTTCCGGACGCTAGTGCGAGACACGGACGTCAGCGAAGGCATGGTGATCCCTCCAGCGAACGAGCAGACGGCGCGCGCGGACTGCGCGCAGGATGAGCGAGGGCCGAGACTGTACTCACGCCGGGTGGACGAAGGGATGCACGCCACCCTTCGATTCGGCTTCGCCGCCAAGCCCCACTCGAGGCGGAGCTCGGCCAACGATTCCAACGTTGCGCCGTCCAACCGTTGGAGGCAGACGCTGCTCCAGATGTCGAGGACGAGGAAACGGCCGTCGCTCGTCCAGGCGATGCCGCCGGGATAGCAGCGAACGCAGGCGCCGCCGGGCTACTCGAGGCTGCGTCCAAGAGGGAGCTCCCTGATTCCGTCCACCGCGGTGCGTGCACCCCAGTGCGCCACGCGCGAGCCATCCGGACACAGCACGGCGTACATCGTGTTCGCGCTTCCGCCGTCGAAAATCCGGCCCCAGAGCCCCGAGCCGTCTTCTACGCGTAGTGCCTCGCAGCTCCACGACGAACACGTGCCAAGGAACGCCTCGTCGCCTTCCGTTGGTTCGGACCGGTGCCTGCAAGATCACGCTGGATCGGCAAACGGCGGTCCGTGCCGGGCATCGATGGCGAGCTGATCGCGCGCGACTACCAGTGCACGCGCAGAGCATTCGTCGTGTTGAACGGCGCGCTCGTGCAGAAGCTGGCGGCGACGCGGAACCAGACCTGGTAGCTGCGCACGTCGCCGCTGCCTGGAGCGACGCCGCCCATGCTGGAGAGCGGGGGCTCGCCGACGACAGGGACGCTCGCGGTGCCAGCCACGTTCGTGCGCGTGCGCAGACGCGTGACCGTGCCGGCGGCACAGCGCAGGCCGTCGCCGAAGACGGCGCCCGCGGCGTTCGTCGTCGCGCCTTGGAAGAAGAGGCAGGAGCCGGTTGCGGGCATCGAGTCCGCCACGAGCACGAGGTCGTTGCCCTGTGGCGAACCCTGGTGGCCGAGGCGCGCGCCCGAGGCGCCAGCGCCGCCCGCACTCCACGCGCAGCCCCGCCCGCTCCCGCCCGTGTTCGCGCACGGGCAACCCACGGTGAGCTGGGCGTCGAGCCCGTCTCCTGCACAATAGCTCTGGACCGGCGGGCAGCCGCGCAGGATCGTGAAGCCGGCCTGCGCCACGAAGGCTTCGCCGGGCTGCAGGATTTCGCGGTGGTTGCCGTGCAGCACGATGCCGCGGCCGCCGGGCAGGTCGTCGAACGTCGCGACGTTCGCGCCCGTGAAGTACGGAGAGGTGAACGCCAGCGTCGTCCATGCGCTGCCGTCGAAGGCCACGAGCTCGTCCGTCGCGCGCATGGCGATCAGGCGCTCGCCCGCGCCGCTCGCGTCGTCGAAGACGTGCATCCCGCCCATGAACCAGAAGCCGGCATCGATGCCGGGCACGAGCTGCCACGTGGTACCGTTCCAGCGCGAGACGCCGCGCACGTTCACGTTCCCGGCGTTGTGGAAATTGCCGCCGGCGTAGAGCATCGGGCCCGTGCCGTCGTCGAACGCTTCCAGGTCCGCCACGGCCACGATGATGCCGGGAAACGCGGTGAATCCGCTGCCAACCATGCTCCAGGCACTGCCATCCCAGCGCTGGATTCCACCGGGGACGGAGCCGCCGGCGTAGAGCGCAGGTCCGCTGCCGTCGTCGTACACCTCGAGGCACATGATGTAGCCGTCGAGCGTCGGCGAAGGGAGCTGGCTCAGTCGTTCCCAGGCGTTGCCGTTCCAGCGCACGATGGCTTCGGGCACGGCGCCTGGTTGCGCCCGCAACCCGCTGCCGGCGGCGTAGAGCTTCGTGCCGCTGCCGTCGTCGAACACGATCACGTCCCTCACGGCCATGGAGGTCTCGGGCGGCATGGCGCCCAACGCGAACGGCAGCCAGTCGACGCCGTTCCAGCGGTAGAGCGGCACGGAGGTCGGGCTCGCCTCGAAATGGTTCGTCAAGCCGAGGACCAGCTCCGGCCCGCCGTTCCAGTTGACGGTCTCGACCAGCACGGGATGATCGAGGTAGCTCCACGCGGCGGGCTGCGTGCCGAGCGTGCGCCAGCGCGTGCCGTCCCAGCGCGCGACGCCGCGCGCGTCGGGGGCGGAACCGGCGCCCTCGAAATCGCCGGCGATGACGAGCTCGCCCTGCCACATCGTCGCGCTCCTGGATCCGGCCTGACCCCCCTGGTGGATGAGCCCTTGCGCATGGTCGTCGCGCAGCGCGGACCACGTCGTGCCGTTCCATTGAGCGATCGAGCGCGGTTGTCCCTGCTGCGGCAGGAATCCGCCGCCGGCGAAGAGCCGCGTGCCGCCGCCGTCGTTCGGATCGAAGCGCGCGAGCGCCTCCACTCCGAGGTAGGACATCGTTCCCAGCCCGGACGCGAGCGGTTGCCAGGCCGAACCGTCCCAGCGTGCGATGTTCGACGACACGTTGCCGGGCGCGGCGAACGTCTCGAAGCCGCCGCTCGCGATGAAGCCTGCGCCGTCGGCCAGCAGCGCGTTCACGCCGCGGACGGGGGAGTTGCTGTTGTCGAGCCCCAGGCCCAACCCGCTCCAGGCCGTGCCGTCGAAGCTCGCGATCAAGCTCGCCGACACGCTGCCCGCTAGCGTGAACGCACCGCCCACGACGAGCGTCTGCGAACCCGGCGTGCCCAGAGCGAGCAGCGACGCGACCGCGTCGTCCGTGCCGCCGGCGAGCGGGCTCCACGACGCGCCGTCCCAGCGCGCCACGTGCGCGCAGGGGCTCGCGCCGGCCTGCCCGAAGAAGCCGCCGACGACGAGATCGGAGCCGGTGCCGTCGTCGAAGACAGCCAGGGCCAGACCATCGAGGTCGAGCCCGCCCGCGAGCGCGGACCAGTTGACGCCGTTGAACTGCGCGATGCGCTCGACAGGGCTCGCGCCGGAGCGCGTGAACCGCCCGGTGGCGACGAGCTTCGGGCCCAGGCCCGCGTCGTAGACGGCCAGCGCGAAGACGCTGTTGTCGAAGCCCGCGCCGATCGCGCTCCAGCTCGTCCCGTTCCAGCGTGCGATGTGTTCGGCCGCGATCCCACCGGCCTGCGTGAAGCTGCCGCCGACGACGAGCTCCCGCCCCGCGCCGAAATCGTGCACCAGCAGTGCGTCCACCGTGCCGTTGACACCGGGCTCGACCGGGGACCACGCGCTCCCGTCCCAGGCGGCCATTCCCAGGAAGGAGCCGCCGGCGTAGAGCCGCGGGCCGGATCCATGGTCGTAGACGGCGAGCGCGGCGAATAGCTCGCTGGGCGGTGCCGCAAAACGCAGGTCTAGGTCGGGGCACTGCGCCGCGAGCGGTGCGGCGCACACAGCCAGGACCAGCGCAGCCAAGATCGGAGAACGCTCGAACATGGTCGACCTCCAGGGCCGCCCGAGAAGGGGATCGGAGTGGGCCGGCTCCTCGCCAGGCGAGAAGCCCTACTCTTCCTGGGCGCCGTGCCGCCCCCAGTGTGGCGCACGATCCGTCGCTGGGCTGAAATGCAGGCCAGATCGTCGTCCTGGGCTGCCGCTGGACACCGGGGTCACGCCGATCCGATCCCGTCCTCGAGACCTCCCCAGGTCGTCCGCGCCTGCTTCCGCCCGAGCAGCCCAGGTCCACGAAGTCTTCTCGTACTTCTGCGGCGCGACACGGCCGCGGCGATCGACTTCTACAAGAGCGTGTTTGGCGCGGTCGAGCTGTTCCGCCTCGTCGAGCCCTCGGGCCGCATCGGCCACGTGGAGCTGCAGTTCGGTCCGTCGATCGTGATGCTGGCCGGCGAGTTCCCCGAGATGGGCTTCACCGCGCCGCCAGCCAACGGGCTGCCCGTCGTGTGCATCCACCTGCACGTCGACGACGGCGACGCGATGGGCGCACGGGCCGTGGCTGCCGGGGCCAGGATGTTGAACGAGCCCGCCGAGCACTTCTACGGCGAGCGCTCGTGCCGCGTGCTCGACCCGTTCGGCCACACGTGGATGCTGGGCCACTCGATCGAGAAGGTGGCGCCCGACGAGGTGCTGCGGCGCTACACGGCCATGTTCGGCGGCTGATGGTGCGTTGCTGCGCATGCAACTGAGAGAGCGAGAAGAAATCGATCGAGAGCCCCAGACAGTCCTCTTGGCGCCGCGCGGGACCGCGCGGCGCGCAGAGACGTCGAATTCTTCTCAGTCTCTGAGACCCGGGGTAGGGTTTCCGCTGGCATGTGGCGCAAGATCCTCCTCGGCGTCGTGGTCATCGTGGTGCTCCTGGCCGGCCTGGCCGTGTGGCAGATCGGGCCGCGCAATGTGCTCGGCATGCTGATGTACGACCAGCGGCGCGAGGGCTCGCTGAAGGTCGGCGACAAGGCACCCGACGTCACGTTGCGGACGCTCGACGACCAGGATGTGCGCCTGCTCGACCACCTGGGCTCGCGACCGCTCGTCGTGATCTTCGGGAGCTACACATGACCTCCCTTCCGGCGCTCGGTCGAGCGCCTCGAGGGTCTTCACGAGCGCTTCCGGTCCGTCGCGGGCTTCGTGACGGTCTACATCAAGGAGGCGCATCCGACGAACGAGTGGCAGATGTCCAGCAACGAGAAGGAAGGCGTCTGCTACGCGCAGCCCAAGTCGATGGCGGACCGCGTGGTGATCGCGCGCGACTTCGTGCAGCGCAGCGGGTTCGCGATCCCGATGCTCGTCGACCCGATCGAGAATCCGGCCGACGAGCTGTACGCGGGCTGGCCGGAGCGTTTCTACATCGTCGACGAGATGGGGATCATCGCCTACAAGGGCGAGACCGGTCCGTTCGGCTTCGAGCCCGATCAGGTCGAGGACTGGCTCGAGGCGCGGTTCCCGGCGATTGCTCCGCTCGGGCCAGCGAAGTAGACGCGCGAAGGCGCGCGCTTCGTAGGCGCGCGCTTGAACCGCGCGCCTACATTCCGTTGGGCGCGCGAAACGCGCGCCGAGGCGCGCGCTACGCGCGCGCGGGGCAGGACTGGGCGTAGACTCGTGCGCTCGTGGAAGCGCGCCAACGGTTCCGGGTCGGACGTCGCACGGCAGCCGCGTGTCTCTTGCTGTTGACGTTCGCTTGCGGCGTCGCCCGGTTCCGCGCACTCGACCGCGGACTGCCGCACCTGGTCGAGCCCGACGCGGCGATCGTGCAGCGCGCGATGGCGCTCGAGCTCCCGCCGGGGGGGCCCTACACCGACAACGCGTACCCCTCGACGCTCTACCCCTACCTCTTGTCGGGGATCCTGAGCGTCGTGCCGGGTCAGAACCTGCCGCGCGCGGCACGAAAGGGCGCGAGCTTGCGCGAGCACCTGGCGGCGGCCAGCTCGCCCTACGTGCGCGGCCGGACGCTCGTGGCCTTGCTCTCCCTTCTCGCGATCCCGGCCACGTACCGGCTGGCGCGTACGTGGTTCGAGCGGTCGTGGTCGCTCGCCGCAGCCGCGCTCATGGCGACGTGCGCGCAGTACCTCGACCTGTCGCTCAAGGCCAAACCGCACGCGCCGCTGGCCGCGTTGACGGTCGTTGCGCTGGTCGCGAGCGTGCGCCTCGTGCGCTCGAGCCGCGCGCGCGACCACGTGCTCGCGGGGCTTTGCGCGGCGCTGGCCGTGGCATGTCTCCACAGCGGCGCCCTCGTCGTGCCGGCGTTGATCGTGGCGAGTGTTCTGGGAGCGCGCCGCGACGGCCGATGGCGCGAGCGACTGGGCGGCCTCGCGCTGGCGGGCGTGTGCATCGCGATCGCGCTCGTGCTCGCCTATCCGTTCGCGATGCCGTGGGCCGAGGGCACTACGGACGGAAGCACCACCCTGGACGTGGGCCAGCTCGGGATCCGCTGGGAATCCTGGGACGGGAGCGGCTTCCGGAAGATGCTGCCGGGCTTGTGGCTGTGGGACCCGTGGCTCGTCGTCGGGGCCCTGTGCAGCACGGCGTTGCTGATCGGCCTGGCCCTGCGCGATCCTTCCGTGCTACGCGGACCAGGGGCTGCGGCCGTGCTCGTCGTGGCGACCCACGCCGCGTGCACGATCGTCCCGTTCGGCCTGCTCGGGCAGTTCTACCCGCGGTTCCTGCTGCCGCTGATGCCGACCTGCGCGGTGCTGACCGCGTTCGCGATCCGCGCCGCCGCGCACGGGACTGCTCGGCTCGTCGGCGAGCGCGCGCGGACGATCGTCACCGCCGTCGTGGCCCTGGCCATACTGGCCGGACCGTTGAGCCGCGGAGTGCGCCACTCGCTGGCGGTCGCGCGCGACGACACGCGCGAGCAGGTCGCGCAGTGGATCGAGGCCAACGTTCCGCTTGACGACGTCGTGCTCGTGGGCCTGCAGGCCGCGCTCCCGCTGCGCGACGAGGACGACGAGGTCCGCCGCCTGCCGGGCTGGACGCTCTCGCCCTGGCAGCGGTACGAGCTCGATTTCCTGTGCGGCGACGAGTCCGTGCCGCGCCGCCGGGTGCGCTCGGCCTTCGCGCGCGGCGTGCTGCGCGACAAGCTCATGGACATCGACGAGGCGCTGGCCCGGATCGACGAGTGTGGAGCGCGATGGGTGGTCACCGTGGACGTGGGCGAGACCCACGCGTACCACGACGAGCTCGACAACGCCGTGCGCGCGCGCGGCGGGCAGGAGGTCGCCAGCTTCGGAGTCGCGCACGGTGGCGCGTTCGTGCGCCCCGGCGACCTGATGATCGTCTGGCGCATGCCGTGACGGCCCCGCGCGCGGTTCACCAGCGGAAGTGCGCGCGCGCGGCTCGCGCGGCGAGCTCGTCGCGCACGGCCTCCGCCCGCTCGCGGCGCAGGTAGGGGACACTCACGCTCTCGAGCGTCCGCATCAAGCCCCCGGCCGTGTCGACCGCGAGCAGCGCGTGGCGGTGGCGGCGGTCGAACGGGCTCTCCTGGAGGACGACGGCCTGGACCTTGTCGTCGAACGTCACCGACGTCGTCGTCGTGAACGCGCCCTGTCGCCACGCGACCACGCCGTCGGCCAGCGCGAAGCCGGCGCGTCGGGCGCCACGCAGCGCGCTCCACACGAGGATCGCAGCCATCGGCAGCGCGGCAACGGCGCCCCACAGCGGCTGGAAGTACACGAGCGCCGCGGCGAACGGCAGGAAACCCAGCAGCGCGCGCACGACCTTGCGGCGACCGGCGCGCTGGTCGAGTGGTTCCCACGCGAGCGCGTCGAGGTCGAGGCCGGGCCGGATCGCCGACAGGATCGACGGCAGCGCCTCGTAATGAACGAGCGGGGCGAAGTGCGCCCCGCGCGCGCGGTTGCCCCCGCCGCCGCCGACTTCGCCGCCCGCGGTGCCGACGCGGACGCGCACGCGCCCGAACGCGCGGTCGAAGAGCGTGCGCCGCACCTCGACCAGCTGGATGCGCCCGCGCGGCAGGGTCTGCCTCTCGTGCGTGAACAGGCCGCGGCGGATGCGGAACATGCCGTCGCTCTCTTCGAGCTGATAGCCGTGCAGGGCGATGACGGTCGCCGCGAACGAGAGGCCGAACACGAGCACGATGGCGCCGGCCGCGAGGACCAGCGCGAGGACGACCGGTGGCGTGGCCTCGATCCAGGCTTCGAAGCCCTGCGCGACGTCGGCCCGGTCGAAGAGCCCGTACTCGTGCGACAGGCCGAGCGCCGCGGCCAGGATCGCCGCCGCGCGCACCGGGCGCAGCGAGAGGATGAACAGGTCGCCCAGGCTCAGTGCGAGCAGCGTGCGCGACTCCGGCGGGGCGGCGCTGCCATCCCCGCTGGCGTCGGACGCGGCACCACGCGCGCGGCCGGCGAAGACGCGCGCGCGGAGCTCCTCGTAGGCGTCGAGCGTGATCGCGTCGAGCTCCGCCTCGGGCTCGAGGCCGCCGGCTGTCTCCACGCGCACCGCGGCGATGCGCAGGAGCCGGTGCACGATCGTCTGCTTCAGGTCGACGTTCTGGATGCGCGCGAACGGCACGTGGCGCACGCTGCGGAAGAAGATGCCCTTGCGCACGACCAGTTCGTCCGCACCCAGGCTCCAGCGCAGCGTGAGCCAGCGCGCGACGTCGCCCAGCACGAAGGGCACGAACAAGAGCGCGAGCCAGGCTTCCCAGCGATCCTCGCGCGCGTAGAACCCGACGAGCGCGGCGGGCAGGAGCAGGTTCTTCGACCGCCCCAGGATCAGGGGCACGAGGGAGCTGGTCGCGAGGTGTCGCTCGCGCGCGACTTCAGACTGCATCGGATCCCGTCTGCGCGACGAGCCAGTCGCGCAGCTCGACGGCGGTCGAGCGCGCCAGCCCGGGGAACTCGACCTCGGAACCGAGCGTGCCGGCCGTGTGCACGACGAGCGACGCGATGTCGTGACGCCGCATGAGCGGTCCCTGCTTCACGTCGGTGTACTGCACGCGCGAGATGGGCACGCTCGTGACGCTGCGCCACACGAGACCGCGCCGCGTCTCGATGCGGTCGGGCAGCACGCGCCAGCCGGCCTTGTCCCACTCGAGCTTCGGCCAGAGCGCGGCCAGGGCGAGCCAGGCCGGAGCCACGACGGCGTAGATCGCGCACGTGGCCCACGCAGCCGCGCCGTGCAGGTTGCCCGTGGCGATCGACGCGAAAAGGCCGACGGCAGCAACGCTCAGCACAACGGCGGCGAAGATCAGCCCGCCCGTGCGCTGCACCTGGATCCAGGCGACCTCGAAGCGGCGCTCGATCCCGTCGGCGTAAGGCGGCAGAGCGGGCGGGATGCCCGCGTTCGGATCGTGCTCCATGCGCGGATCGTACGGCGCTGCGAAGTGGCGCGTATCACCGGGGCCCTACCCCAGGTTCTGCTCCACGAACTCCCAGTTCACGAGGCCGTCGAGCCAGGCCGTGACGTAGTCGGGGCGGCGGTTCTGGTAGTCCAGGTAGTAGGCGTGCTCCCACACGTCGAGCGTGAGCAGGCACTTCTTCCCGTGCGCCATCGGCGTGTCGGCGTTCGCGCTCTTCACGACCGCAAGCTTGTCGCCGTCCTCGATCAGCCAGGCCCAGCCGCTGCCGAACTGCGTCTTGGCCGCTTCGGTGAACGCCGTCTTGAACTGGTCGTACCCGCCGAACGACGCCACGATCTTCTCGAGCACTTTGCCGCCCGGCTTGCCGCCACCCTTCGGCCGCATCGAGTGCCAGAAGAACGTGTGGTTCCAAATCTGCGCGGCGTTGTTGAACACCGAAGCCTTGGCCGCGTCGCCTTGGACCGTTCGGATCAGGTCCTCGAGCGTCATCGCAGCCAGGGCCGCGTCCGACTTGACGAGGCCGTTCAGGTTGTCGACGTACGCCTTGTGGTGCTTGCCGTAGTGGAAGCTGAGGGTGCGTGCGCTCATCACCGGCTCGAGCGCATCCTCGGAGTACGGCAGCGGCGGCAGCACGAACGGCGCCGCACCCGCCGGCGCCACGCCCGCCGCGGGAGCTGTTCCCTGCGGTCGTGCTTGCTGCGCCGACGTCGTGCGGAGACCCAGGGCGATCGCACTCGCGCCCGCGACGGTGGTCAGGAGAACTTGACGGCGGTCAGGAAGTTCCATGGGCGGAGTATTCCGAGAGAGGCGTCTGGCCGAGTTCCGCAGGGGCAATCTGCCCCGACCTTGGGACGTTGGCGAAATCCATGCCAGCGCTGGAGTGTAGCGATCGGCCCGGCGGCCCGGCCCAACTCGATCGAGTCTCCGCGTCAGTTGGCACATTCCGCGCCAACCTGACTCCGAGTCAGTCGCGCTCGTCCTGCTTGTTGCGCCGCTCGAGCAGCAGTCGGCGGCGGTCGGCGCCGTCGCGGCGCGCCTGCACGCGCTCGGGCGCGACGGCCGTCGCGGTGGCGCCCGCACCCGGCGCCTCGACCAGGAACTCGGCCAGCGAGCGCACCGTCGGGAAACGGAACAGGTCGGTGATCGCGGCCTGCAGGCCCAGCGTGCGGCGCAGCCGCCCTTGCACCTGCACGGTCAACAGCGAGTGGCCGCCGAGGTCGAAGAAGTTGTCGTCGCGCCCGACTTCCGGAACGGCCAGCACCTCCTGCCAGATCTGCGCGATCGAGCGCTCGAGGTCGCTCTCCAGCGCGCGCGGCGTGCGCGCAGCCGGTGCCTGCAACGCTTCGGGCGCGGGCAGCGCTTTGCGGTCGATCTTGCGGTTCGGCGTCAGCGGCAACGTGTCGAGCGCGACCACGAGCGCCGGGATCATGAACTCCGGCAGGCGCTCGCGCAGCGCGGCGCGCAGTTCGGAGGGGACGAGCGACGCGCCGGCCTGCGCCGACACGTACGCGACGAGGCGCGGCTCGCCGGACGGATCGGGGCGCACGACGGCCGCGGCCTCGCGCACGCCGGGCAGATCGCTCAGCGCGGCTTCGATCTCGCCCATCTCGATGCGGTAGCCGCGCAGCTTCACCTGCTGGTCGGTGCGGCCCAGGAACTCGAACTCGCCGTCCTCGCGCAAACGCGCCAGGTCGCCCGTGCGGTAGAGGCGTCCGCCGTCGGGGCGCGCCGGGTGTGCGATGAAGCGCTCGGCCGTCAGCTCGGGCCGCTCGAGGTAGCCTCGCGCGACGCCTGCGCCGCCGATGTACAGCTCGCCCGGCAGGCCGACCGGCACGGGCTCGAAGCGCGCGTCGAGCACGAGCAGCTCCGTGTTCGCGATCGGCGTGCCGATCGGGATCGTGCTCTCGCCGCCGCGCAGCTCGTACGTCGAGGACCAGATCGTGGTCTCGGTCGGGCCGTACATGTTGACGATGCGGCCGCCGACCGCGTCGCGCAGCTCGCGCGCCAGCGCGGGCGGGAACGCTTCGCCGCCGCTCATCACGTCCTCGCGCGCCGCGTGCGCCTGCGCCGCGCCGTCCTGCGCGAGCACCATCGACGCCATCGAGGGCGTGCACTGCAGGTGCGTGACCGCGTGCTTCGCGATCAGCTCGGGGATGCTGGCCGCGCGCGCGCCCGATCGGCTGCGCGCGACGCGTCGCCGCAGGCGGTCGAGCGGCTCGAGATGCTCGAGCGCCAGGTCCGAGTCGACGCCGAAGTCGATCAGGCAGGCGATCTCGTCGATGCCGACCGCTTCGAGCCGGTCGATCATCTTCTGGCACGTCGCCGGCGTGCCGAAGAGACCGCTGGTCTCGAAGTAGCGCTCGAAGGCGTGGCCCAGGATCGCCTCCAAGTCCTCGGGCGTGAGCAGCTTGAAGTCGCTGCTCACTTGCTCGGCCTCGCCGGCCGCGTTCGTCTTGAACGTCGGGAACGAGGCCGCGAACGACTGGATCAGCCCGACCGAGCTGCGCAGGTACTCGATCATCGGGCGGCGCACGATCTCGCGCACGGCCGCGTCGTCGTCGCCGACGAACGTGTGCAGCATGATCGTCACGCGGCCCTCACCCGGTCCGAAGCCGGCCGCGTGCCACGCCGCGCGGTAGGCCGCGATCTTCTCCTTCAGCTCCTCGACCGTCTGGCCTAGCAGGTGGGTCAGCACGTTGGCGCCGATCTGGCCGGCCGCGCGCCACGTGTCGATGTTGCCGGCTGTCGTCAGCCAGACCGGCAGCTCCTTCTGCACGGGGCGGGGGAGCGTGCGCACCGAGACGACGCGCCCGTCGGCCAGCGTGCGCTCGATCGCCTCGCCGCGCCACAGGGCGCGAACCGTCTCGATGCCGCTCACCATGAGGTCCTTGCGCGCGGCGTAGTTCTGCGGCGCCAGCACGAAGTCGTTCGGTTGCCAGCCCGACGCGAACGACACGCCGACGCGCCCGTTGGACAGGTTGTCGACGAGCGCCCACTCCTCGGCGACGCGCAGCGGATCGTGGAGCGGCATCACGACGCTGCCGGCGCGGATCGCGATGCGCTGCGTGATCGCCGCGATCGCCGCGCTGGTCACGGCCGGGTTCGGGTAGAGCCCGCCGAACGCGTGGAAGTGCCGCTCGGGCGACCAGACGGCCTCGAAACCGTGCGTGTCGGCCCAGCGCGCGCCTTCCAGCAGCAGGCGGTACTTCTCGGACGACTTCTCGCTCTCGTCGCTGGCGAAGTAGAAGAGGCTGAAGCCCACGTCGCGCTGCGGCGCGGCGCGCGGCGCGCGAGTCCGATCCTCGCCCGTGTAGAGCACGACGTGGAAACCGCGTGTCAGCGTCCACACGAGCTCGAGCACGCTGATGTCGAACGACAGGCTCGTCACGGCGAGCCACACGCGGCCCGGGCTCGCGCCCAGGCGCTCGGCGCCATCTGGCCTCGCGCTGAGGCGCTCGTCCATCCCGGTGCAGAAGTTGACGACGTTGCCGTGCTCGACCATCACGCCCTTGGGGCGGCCGGTCGAGCCCGACGTGTAGATGACGTAGGCCAGGTCCGCGGGCGAAATCGCGCGCGGCGGTCGCGTGTGCGGGCGCGCTGCGATCGCCGCGGCGTCCGCGTCGAGGCGCAGCATCGCCCCGCTGTTGCCGGCGAACAAATGCGCCGTCTCGTCCTGCGTGATCAGCACGCGCACGCGCGCGTCCTCGACCTGGAACGTCAGTCGGTCGGACGGATAGCTCGGGTCGAGCGGCAGGTACGCCCCGCCCGCTTTGTGGATCGCGAGCAGCGCCACGACCATCTCGACCGAGCGATCGGTGCACAGGCCGACCAGCGTGCCGGCTCCGACGCCCAGCTCGCGCAGCTGCCAGGCCATCTGGTTGGCGCGCCGGTCGAGCTCGCGGTAGGTGAGCGACTCGTCGCCGCAGCTCAGCGCCACCGCGTCGGGCGTGCGCTCGACCTGGGCCTCGAACTGGTCGGGCAGGGTCTGCGTGCGCGGCCACACGCGCGCCGCGGTCTTCCACGCTCCGAGCCGCGTCGCGCGCTCCTGCGCGCCCAGCAGCGCGTGCTCCTCGAGCCGCGCTCCCGGGTGCAGCGCGAACGATTCGAGCAGGTTCGCCAGGTGCCCCATCATCTGGCCCATCGCCTGGTCGCCGAAACGCACGCGGTCCCAGGACAGTTTGAGCCGCAGCTCATCTTCGCCGTATGCGTACAGCGTCAGCGGGAAGACTGTGCGCTCGTGCAGCTCGAAATGGCGCTCGCGTCCCGTGCCCGATTGGGGCTCGCGCCCGGGGCCCGACAGGTCGCGCAGCTCGCCGTCGAGCACGTGCTCGTCGTAGATCAGGATCGCGTCGAACAAGGACCGCCCGGCCGGCAGGTGGCACCAGCGCTGCAGCTCGACGAGCGGCGTCTGCTCGAACGGCGCGATGCGCCGCTGCTGCGCGCGGATCGACTGCACCCAGCTCGTGAGCGGAGCGTCCGAGTCCGCCGTCGTGCGCAGCGGCAGCGTGTTGATGAACGTGCCGACGATGTTCTCCGCCCCCGCGACCGACGAGCGCCGGCAGGCACGGATGCAGCCGAAGAGCACCTCGCGCTCGCCGCTGTAGCGCGAGAGTAGCAGCGCCCACGCGGCCTGGACCATGTTGTTGAGCGAGACGCTCTGCGCCTGCGCCACGCCGCGCAACGCTCGGGTCGTCGCCTGCGACAGCGTGCGCTGCACCTCCGCGCGGTCGTGCCCGGCCTCCGGTGCCGGACCCGTCGGCGGCGGCAGCGCGAGCGCCGTGGGCGCGGCGAAACCGGCCAGCTCCGCGCGCCAGAACGGCTCTTCGGCCGACGTGTCGCGCGCGCGCAGGAAGTCGACGTGCTCGCGGAACGGCCGCGCGTCCGGAGCAGCGACCTGGCTCGGCGCGGATCTCGCGTCGTAGCGCGTGAACACCTCGCGCAGCACGTGCGCGAAGCTGCGGCCGTCGAGGAGCAGGTGGTGGAAGGACCACACGAGCCGGTGCTCGCGGTCGCCCAGCCGCACGAGCTCGAAGCGCTGGAGCGGCGCGCGCGACAAGTCGAACCCGCGCTGTCGGTCCTCGCGCAACAGGTCGGCGAAGCGCGACTCCTGCTGCGCGCGCGGCATCTCGCGCCAGTCGTGCTGCACCCAGGGCAGCTCGACCGACGCGTGCACGCGCGCCAGCGGTGCTTCGAGTCCTTCCCAGCGGAACGCGGTGCGCAGCGCCTCGTGGCGCGCGACGACTTGCTGCCAGGCGCCGAGCAGCGCCTTGGCGTCGAGCTCCTCGCGCAGGTCGCAGACGATCTGCTCCAGGTCGACCCCCGGGTGCCCGCCCGAGAGGTGGTGGAAGAGCATCCCCTGCTGGATGGGGGTGAGCGGGTGTTCTGCGTCGATCACGTCGCTGTTCTTCGACACTTCTGCGCTGCGCAGTGAGGGGGGGCGGCCCCTGAGGGGGCTCGTGGAGGCGGTCTTCCGTCGAACGACGTTGCAACCGGCACACACCCGGGCGAGCGGAGACGGGCCGGAGCGGGTGCGGACCCGCCCTGACCGTGCGCCGACCACCGGGAAGGTGCGCGAGCAGCGAGGCGCGCGCAGTCTAACCCGCCCGGGTCGGGGTCATGCCAGCCGTCATCGGTTCACCGCACGTGCTCGATCTCGCTGTGAGGCCCGAGAGGGCCAACTCCGCTTCCGAGCCGTTCCGAGCGGCCCCATCGCCGACCTGCCGACCATCTGCCCGGCGAACGTCGGTCGAATCCCGGTCAGGCCGGAGACGAAGGCTTCAGAGCCGCAAATGCGTAGCTGGAGCTTCGACCCCGTCCCGGGTTCTGAACGAGGATGCCCAGCTCGACCAACTCACGAATGTCGCGCAGAGCGGTGTCCGTCGAGCACTTGGCCAGCTTCGCGTACTTCGACGTGTTGAGGTGCCCCTGGAAGCCGTTCAGCATCCGGTTGATGACGAGGCGCTGGCGCTGGTTGATGGAGTGCTGGCCGACCTGCCGCCAGAAGCTGGCTTTGTGGAGCGTCGCGGCCAGGGTGCCATCCGCGGCGGCCACCGCCCGATCGAGACAGTCGAGAAACCAGGCAAGCCACGTCGTGATGTCCAGGTCGCCGCGCTGGGCCCGCTCCAACTGTCGATAGTAGTCCGCGCGCTCTGCTTCGATCTGTGACGACATGCTGTAGAACCGGTCCTGGAGGCCGTCGGCACGCGCAAGTGCCATGTCGGCGATCGCCCGTGCAATGCGGCCGTTTCCGTCATCGAACGGGTGGATGGTCACGAACCAGAAATGTGCGATGGCGGCCTTCAACACAGGGTCGATCGATGCGGGCTCGTTGCACCAGTCGAGGAATCGAGCCATCTCAGGACCGAGGCGATCCGCCTCCGGCGCTTCGAAATGGACCGTTCGACGCCCCATGGGTCCGGAGACGACCTGCATGGGGTCGGAATCCTTCCCGCGCCAGGCGCCAACGGTGATCTTCCCCATTGCGTTGCGACCGGTGGGGAAAAGCGCGCCGTGCCAGTCGAACAGGCGCTCTTCGGTGAGCGGCTTCTCGAAGTGGCGTGTAGCGTCGATCATCATCGTCACGACGCCTTCGACTTCTCTCCGGGCCACCGGCAAGCCTGCGAGCTCGAGTCCCAGCCGCCGCGCGATCGAGGATCGGACCTCTTCCGGGTTCAGCACCTCGCCCTCGATGGCGGAAGTCTTGACCACGTCGGCCGTGAGGACGATCAGGCTTGCCTCGGTTTGTAGCTCGAAGCCGAGTGCTTCCATCCTGCCCAGCAGGCGCCCCTGCCTGTGGCGCACGGCAGCCAGCGCAGTGCCCAGAGCCCCGCTGTCCCAGCTGAAAGCCGGCCAGCCCGTACGCTGATGGATGAACTGGGTTCGCCGCATAGCCTGCAGTGATTGTCGGCGGCATCCGCCGCACGGTCCAGCATTCACCGCAGAATATGCGGTGAATACGGACTGGAATCACCGCAGTGCGAGGCTGATCTCAACCGTGCCGCAGGGTCCTAAGTGCTGAGTGCGCAATGTATTACAGCGCCGTGTCCTGATCAGGGGAAGCGGAACCGCTCGATCCCACCCGGGCGGGCCGGCAGGGCCAGCGCCGCCGCGTAGCCCGGGGCCGGTTCCAGGTCGAGGACGGTCCACTCGGGCCGCAGCGCCAGCTCGCCCGACACGCCGGTGCGGCGTACTTGCAGGCTGTCGTTCAGCGACGCGGCGATCTCGATCTCCTGCAGCGGTGCTGAGAGCCCCTCGCCGGTGGCTTTGATCACCGCTTCCTTGCGCGTCCAGGCCGCAAAGAAACGGCGCTCGCGCTCGGAGCCGGCGCCGGACGCGAGAAGGCGGCGCTCCGCGGGCGTGAACACGTCCGCCGCGATCCGGTCGAGGTCGTCCAGCGCGCGCACGCGCTCGACGTCGACGCCGACTTCGCCGGCGGTGCTCAGCGCGACCAGCACGAGCGCTTCGCGGCGCGAGACGTTGAAGGCCAGGGGTTCGGGTGGATCCAGGCGGGGCTTGCCGTGCCGCGAGGCGCGGAAGCGCAGCGCGGCCGGCTCGCGTCCGAGCGCACGCGCCAGGATCCGCCGCAGGATCGCATGGGCGGCGACGAAGCGCCTCTGCAGCAAGGGCGTGCGCAGCCGCGCTGCGCGCGCACGCTCGGCCTCGTCGAGCAGCGTGTCCTCCTCGGGATGCTCCGCGGCCGAGCGATCGACGTCGGCGCACCAGAGCGACACACTCAGAGCCTGTGTGCGCCAGCCCGCGGGCGCCGGCAACCAATTGAGCGTCGGCGGATCCGGCTCGCGCGTCATCGCGGTGCCGCTGCGTCGCCGCGCAGGCCGCGCCACGCGCTGCCGACGAGCAGCTGCGCGGCGAACGGCAGGCCGTCGACCAGGTAGCGCCGCGCGAGTCGCCGCGGTTCCTGAACCAGCCGGTGCGTCCATTCGAGCCCGACGCGCTGCATCCAGCGCGGTGCGCGGCGCACGTCGCCCGACACGAAGCTGAAGCTGATGCCCAGGCCCAGCCACCACGCTTCGGACAGGAGCGTGCGCAGGTCGGCGATCAGACGCTCCTGCTTGGGCGATCCGAGAGCAACGTAGATGAGGTCGGGCCGCGCTGTTTCGAGAGCGGCGCGCAGCGCGCTCATTTGCGCGGAATCGCGCTCGAAACCGGGCGGTGGGCAGAGCGTGCCGCAGGCGACGAGGCCCGGAAAACGCTCGGTCAGGATGCGCGCCGCGGCCTCGGCCGTGCCGGGATCGCCGCCCAGGAAGAAGATGCGCCGGCGTTGCGATGCGGCGGCGCTCGAGAGGCTCCAGATCAGGTTCGATCCGGCGACGCGCTCGGGCAGCGGCGTGCCTTGCAGGCGCGCGGCCCACAGGAGCGGCATGCCGTCGGCCACGACGAGGTCCGCGCCGGCGCACAGCTCGCGGAACTCGCGTTGGTGCACGAGGCGCCGCAGGTGGTCGAGGTTGGGCGTTACGATCCAGCCGCCGCGGTGCTGCGCGAGCTCGGCCATCACGTGATCGACGCACTGCACCTCGCTCAGCGCGTCGATCTCGATGCCGCGCAGCGCGACGCGCGGCCAGGCGCGCGAGCTGCTCGCGCGCGCGTTGGCGCGCGACGGCTCAACGCGCGAGGGCACCGGCGTCCTCCCGCGCGACTGCGCGCCAGCGCTGTGCCTGGCGCTCGTCGAGGCGCGCGGTCGCGCGGCGCTTGCCGTACAGCAGGCACTCGCGTTGGTAGCGCCGCAGGAAGCGCCGGAATTCCGCGTCGCCGTAGCGCGGCCGTCTCTTCCACCAGCTCGTGAGCCAGCCCCATTCCATCGCCAGGCCGCCCACGACGTAGGGCGGGCGCGTCATGCGGAACAACGCGCTGGCCGTCATGTAGAGGAGGCCCGTGCCCATGAAGTGCTGGCCCGCGCCGTGGCGCGCGCGGCCCGTCCACAGGCCCTTGTGGCTCGAGCCCATCGCGCGCAAGTGCAGGAACTGAAGTTCCGGATCGGAGTCGCTGCGCGCGATCCAGCCCAGCATGCGGCAGCGGTGGCAGTCGATGCCGTCCCACATGACCTCGCGCTCGAAGCCGCCGATCTGCTCGAGCGCGGCGCGGCGGTAGAGCTTCGTCATGCCGACCGACATCTCGTCGCCGCAGGCTTCGGAGACCAGTTCTCCGTTTGCAGCTGGAAAATAGGGCTTTCCGCTGCACGTCGCCAGACGCGGCTCGGCCTGCATGCGCGCGATCAGGATCTCGAAGTAGCGCGGCGGCAGGTCGAGGTCGAGGTCGAGTTTGCAGACGTAGTCGTAGCGCTCGGGCTGCGCGACCGCCCAGCCGGCGTAGAACGCGTCGATCACGCCCGGGCCGACGCTGCGGCGTCCGCGGTCCTCGCGGCGCAGCACGCGGATCCAGGTGTGGCGCGCGGCGTACTCGGCCAGGATCGCGGGCGTCGCGTCGGTCGAGCCGTCGTCGACGATCAGCCACGAGGCCGGCCGGTGCGTCTGGTTCACGACGCTGTCGAGCGTGCGCCGCGCGAACGAGGCTTCGTCGCGGCAGGGCGTGATCACCAGGTAGGGCGGGAGGCTCGTCATCGCGGCGGTCAGAGGCTGACCCCGTATCTTCGGCACCACCACAGGAGAACGTAGAGCGACCACACGCGCGACCAGTACAGCCCGGGTGCGCCGGCCTGGAAGGCGCGCCACGCGCGTGCGACGGCTTCGGGCTCCAGGCCGGCCGCGCGGCAGGCCTGCGCGTCCTCGAGCAACGCCCCGACCTCGCCGCGCAGCGACGCGCGACACCAGCGCTCGATCGGCAGCACGAAGCCCGACTTGGGCCGCTCGAACAGCCGCGGATCCAGGTTGTCGAGCGCCAGATCGCGCAGCAGCTGCTTGCGTCCGAGCGGCTCGAAGCGCTCGTCGGGGTCGAGCGCCGACGCCGCCTCGACGACGCGCGCGTCGAGCAGCGGCACGCGCACCTCGAGCGAGACGGCCATGGCGGCCGAGTCGGCGTCCCGCAGCAGGCGCTGCCCGACGAAGCTCTCGAGCTCGAGCGCGCCGACGGCCGCGCGCGGGTCTGCGCCGCGCACGAGTTCCTCGAGGAACTCGAAGCGCTCGCGCGGCAGCCCGTAGCGCGTGCCCTCGAAGACTGCCGGCGCGGCAAGCTCGTGCAGGAACTTCTGCGTCCAGAGCGCATAGGCGACCTGGTAGAGCGCCGCCCGCGACCCGCGCGTCGCCAGCGCGTCCTCCAGCTTGCCCCAGCGCGTCTGCGAGGGTATTTCGCCTGCTTTTCCGGTGCGCGTGCGCGAGACCGCGACCGCCATGCCGCGCACGAAACCCGCCGGCAGCGGCGCGAGCCCGAGCGCCCAACGCCGCGCGCGGGGCACGTCCTGGAAGCTCCGGTAACCGCCGAACAGCTCGTCGCCGCCCGTGCCGGCCAGCGCGACCGTGATCCCGGCGCGCCGCACGGCGCGGCTGACGAAGAACGTGTTGATCGCGTCGAACGTCGGCTGGTCCAGGCTCCCCAGCGCGTCCTCGAGGCCCGCGCCGAAGCTCTGCGCGTCGAGCCGGATCTCCTCGTGCTGCGTGCCCAGCGCGTTGGCGACCGCGCGCGCCGAGGCCGATTCGTCGAACTCGACCTCCTCGAAGCCGATCGTGAACGTGCGCACGCTCCCGGCTCCGGCTCGCACCGCGAGGCTCGCGACCGCGCTCGAGTCGATGCCGCCCGAGAGGAACACGCCCAGCGGCACGTCGCTCATGAGCTGCAGGCGCACGGACTTCTGCAGCTCCGCGCGCAGCTCTTCACGGCTGCCCGGCTTGCCGGTGCGCGGCAGGTGCGCGCAGGGCACGCACCAGAACCGTTGCTCGACCGGCTGAGGCGCATCCAGGGAGACCGTCGCGCGCGTCCCGCCCGGCAGGAGCTGCACGCCCGCGACCAGCGACTGGCGGCCGTGCACGCAGCCGTTCCACAGGTAGGTGGCCAGCGCGCGCGGCTCGAGGCGTCGCTCGACGAGGTTCGTCGCGAGCAAGGACCGCAATTCCGAGGCGAAAAGCAGCGTTTTTCCGCCGGGACCGTCGACCAGCGTCCAGTACAACGGCTTTTCGCCCAGGCGGTCGCGCGCCAGGAGGACGGTGCGCCGCGCCGGGTCGTACAGCGCGAAGGCGAACATCCCGCGCAGGTGCTCGACACAGTGGTCGCCCCAGTGCGCGTAGGCCGCCAGCAGCACCTCCGTGTCGGATCGCGTGGTGAACCGCGCGCCGGTCGCCTCGAGCTCGCGGCGCAGCTCCTGGAAGTTGTAGATCTCGCCGTTGAACACGACGACGTTGCCGTGCACCCGGTCGTGCATGGGCTGGTTGCCGTCCGCGCTGACGTCGATGATCGAGAGGCGCTTGTGCGCCAGCATCACGCGCGCCTGCGACGGGTCGCGCGCTTCGAGCCACAGGCCCTCGGCGTCCGGCCCGCGGTGCGCCTGCGCCGCGTGCGCGCGCTCGACGGCCGCGACGATGCGCGCGTCGACCCGTCCGATGGCTCCGGCTATGCCGCACATGGTGCGCTCGCGGTGCTCACGGGTCCGTGCGGCGCAGCACCGCCAGGTTGTGCTCGTGGTCCTCGACCAGGAGTTCGAAGTGCGGCGCCAGCTCGGGCAACTTCGCCCAGTCGGCGATGCCGACCCAGTCGGCCAGGTAGCGGACGGGTTTCGAGAGCACGTACTGCGGGATCCGGCCCTCCAGCACGGCCGCGAGCGCTTCCGGGTTGACCTTGCCGTCCAGGTTGATCGTGCGGTCGTGGAAGAACCCGACCGTGCCGGTCTGCACAGCCGCGACCCACTCCTGCTCGCCGACGTGCGCCTGCACCCAGTCGACGACCTGGAAGTGCATGTGGTCGTGGCCCTTCCGGTAGAGGCGCACGTTGGGGTACGCGACGACGGCCGCGAGCGCCACGGCCGCCACCGCCGCCACGCCCGGGCGCGAGCGCAGGAACACGACGGCGACCGCCGCGCCCCACACGAGCGCCAGGAACGGCGACAGGGCGAACATGTAGCGAGAGACGAACCAGGGCGCGCCGAAGTGCACGCCGTAGTAGCCGACGAGTCCCAGCGCGAAGAGCGTGACGAGGATCGCCAGCGCCCGCGTCGGCTCCGGCCAGCGCCGCGCGCGTGTCACGACGAACGCCAGCAGCCCGAGGAGGAGCAGGCTGCCCCCGGCGAGGACTGCCGGATGCCGCTCGAGTCCCTGTGGGATGGGCAGCACGACGAGCACGTACTCGGCCAGCGCGGCCGGCAGGGTCACGAGGTTCGAGCCCGCGCCGCCCGAGAGCGATTCCGAGCGCCCGCTGACCGGCATGAAGCTGCCGAACTGCGCGCGATTGTGCAGCAGCCACGGGCTGATCACGACCACCGCCACAGCGCCCATGAAGACGGCGACCCGCGCATTCGCCAGCGTCGGCGCCAGCCGTCCGCCCGGACCGAAGAGCGCCCGCGCCGAGCAGGCCGCGGCCACCAGGAAGACGGCGTCCAACCGCACCCACAGGACGATGCCGAGCGCCGCACCGAGCGCGAGCGCGCGCCGCCAGCTCCACGGCGCGAGCGGATCGCCGGCGCGTCCCAGGAACACGAGCGCGAACCCGATCAGGGACAGGGCGTAGAGCCCCGTCTCGAGGCAGTTCATGCCGTGCATCACGGTCAGCACGGTCGCGTACCAGGTCGCAGCCGCCAGCGCCGCGGCGGTGCGCCCGCGCAAGTCGCGTCCCAGCACGCGCAGTCCGAGATGGTAGAGGAGCCACGCGCCGGCGACGGCGGCCGCGAACTGCAGTACGAGGATCAGCAACACACCCGGAGTGCGATCGCCGCCCACGAGCCGGAAGAGCAGCGAGTAGACCGCGGTCGCGAACGGCTGCGTCCCGTTCGTCGGCAACGTGCCCGCACCGGTGCTGAAGCCCAGGCCGAGCGCCGCATTGCGCGCGATCGTCAGCATCAAGTACCCGTCCTCGGTCGGGAACTGGCGCAGCAGGCGCCCGTCCCGGTCGAGCAGCGGCAGCAGGCGCGCCACGGTCCCGAGCAGCACGAGCGCGGTGACCAGGGCACGCGCCGGCACCGTCAGGCGGTTGGCCTCGAGCGCGGGTCGGGTGGGGGGCGTAGGGGAAGGGCGCACGCGTGAGTCGGGCCGCGCCTGCTCGGGTGAGAGCGGCGGGCCCGAGAATCGGACCTGAATCTCTCGGATGGCGAGCCCGCCGATCTGCACAGATCTGTCTGCGTACTCGCGTGTTGCGGGCTTCGGAACGAGGGCCAATGTGTACACTCCCGAAGCTGCGGAAACCCCGGCGCGCGTGCAGATCGCCGGCGGTGGTCCGTGTCGACCGGGGGGCCCTCGACCTCCCATCCGGGCCTCCCGCGCCGGACCGCTCTCTCTCGCCAGCGCCGGATGCCGCCACGCGCGTTCCCCGCGCCGGCGACGTTCCAGGCACCACCAGGCGCCCCGTCTCGCTCTGGCAGCGCAGTCGGTCGGCTTCGGGTTCGTGCCCGGGTCCTCGATTCGCCGATGGGAGTATTCCCCCTGCGCGCCGGGTCGGCCGGCCGCCCTTTTCCGCCCCCCATGACCTCGGACCCGTCCCCGTCCGTCTCCGCGACCGACATCGCGATCGTCGGCATGGCCGCGCACCTGCCCGGCGCGCCCGACGTCCGCCAGTACTGGCGCAACCTGCGCCAGGGCGTCGAGTCCATGCACGACCGCAGCGAGGCCGAGCTCCTGGCGGCCGGCGTCCCGCCCGCGACGATCCAGCGCGCCGATTACGTCCGCCGCGCGGTGATGCTCGAGGGGCTGGACCAGTTCGACGCCGGCTTCTTCGGCTACAGCCCCAAGGACGCCGCGATCACCGACCCGCAGCACCGCCACTTCCTCGAGGCGTGCTGGGAAGCGCTCGAGGACGCCGGTCACACGCCCGAAGGCTTCGGCCGGCCGATCGGCGTCTTTGCCGGCTCGGGCATGACGGCCTACATGACCTTCAACCTGCTGAGCAACCCGCAGCTGGTCGACGAGGTCGGGCTGTTCCTCCTGCGCCACACGGGCAACGACAAGGACTTCCTGACGACGCGCGTCTCCTACCTCTTCGACCTGCGCGGGCCGAGCGTGAACGTGCAGACGGCCTGCTCGACGTCGCTCGTCGCGGTGCACCTCGCGGCGCAGAGCCTCCTGAGCGGCGAGTGCGACATGGCGCTGGCCGGCGGCGTCACGATCCTCCTGCCGCACGGGCGCGGCTACATCTTCCACGAGAACGAGATCCTCTCGCCCGACGGCTACTGCCGGCCGTTCGACCAGGATTCCAAGGGCACGGTCTTCGGCAGCGGGGCGGGCGTGGTCGTGCTGCGCCGGCTGGCGGACGCGCTGGCCGACGGCGACCACGTGTACGCCGTGATCAAGGGCTCGGCGATCAACAACGACGGCGCGCTCAAGGTCGGCTACCTGGCGCCCAGCGTCGACGGCCAGGCGCAGGCCATGGCCGAAGCGCTGTCGGTGGCCGGCGTCGAAGCCGACTCGATCAGCTACATCGAGGCGCACGGCACCGCGACGCCGGTCGGCGATCCGATCGAGGTTGCCGCGCTGACGCAGGCCTTCCGCGCCAGCACGCAGCGGAAGGGCTTCTGCGGCCTGGGCTCGGTCAAGAGCAACATCGGCCACCTCGACACGGCGGCGGGCGTGGCCAGCCTGATCAAGGTGGCCATGGCGCTCGAGCAGCGCGAGCTGCCGCCGAGCCTGCACTTCCAGGCCCCGAACCCGCAGATCGACTTCGCGTCGAGCCCGTTCTACGTCAACGCGCGCCTGCAGCCGTGGAAGAGTACGGGCGGGCCGCTGCGCGCCTGCGTCAACTCGCTGGGCGTCGGCGGCACGAACGCGTTCACGATCGTCGAGGAGGCGCCGCGGCAGACGAGCGGCGCCGCGTCGCGGCCGGTGCAGCTCCTGTGCCTCTCGGCGCGCAGCAACGCGGCGCTCGACGCCGCGACGGACCGCTTGCGCGCCTACCTGCAGGCTCAGTCCGACTCGCTGGCCGACGTGTCGTTGGCCGACGTGGCCTGGACGCTGCAGAGCGGGCGCAAGGCCTTCGCGTTCCGGCGCACGTTCGCGGCGCGCAGCTCGGCCGACGCGCAGGCCGTGCTCGAGCGCGGGGACCGTGAGCGCGTGTGGACGCACAAGGTGGCCGGTCGCGATCCGTCGCTCGTGTTCCTGCTGTCCGGCGGCGGCGCGCAGTACCCCGGCATGGGCCGAGACCTGCACGCGCAAGAGCCGATCTACCGCGCCGAGCTCGAGCGCTGCCTGACGCTGATGGGCCCGCAGCTGGGCCCGGTCGTGCGCAGATTGCTGCTCAGCGTGCCGGCCGACGCGGCCGCGCAGGCCGAGACGGCGCGCGAGATGACTCTGCCGTGGTTCCAGCTGCCGGCGCTGTTCGCCACCGAGTACGCGCTGGCACGGATGTGGATGTCCTTCGGGCTCCAGCCGGCGGCGATGCTCGGCCACAGCATGGGCGAGAACACCGCCGCCTGCCTGGCCGGCGTGATGTCGCTCGAGGACGCGGTCGGCCTGGTCGCGCTGCGCGGCGAGCTGCTGAAGCAGGTCGCGCCGGGCGGCATGCTCAGCGTGGGGCTCTCGCCGCAGGACCTGGCGCCGCTGCTGGGCACGGAGCTCGTGCTGGCGGTGGTGAACGCCCCGGAGCTGTGCGTGGCTTCAGGGCCCAAGGCCGCGGTCGACGCGCTCGAGAGCCGGCTGCGCGAGCGCGAGATCGACTGCACGCGCATCCACATCGACGTCGCCGGCCACTCGCCGATGTTCGATTGTGTCCTGCCGGCGTTCGGCGCGTACCTGCGCAAGATCAAGCTGTCGCCGCCCAAGATCCCGTTCGTCTCGAACCGGACCGGTACGTGGATCACCGACGCGCAGGCCACGGATCCCGAGTACTGGGTCGGGCACCTGCGCCACGCGGTGCTTTTCTCGCAGGGCGTGCGGACGCTGCTGGCCGACGGCGCGGCGCAAGTCTTCCTGGAGGTCGGGCCGGGCAACACGCTGGCCTCGCTCACGCGCCTGCACGGCGACGCGAGCCTGGCGCGGAGCATCCACAGCTCGCTGCGGCACCGCGACGAGAAGGTCGACGACCTCGATTTCGTGCTGTCCCAGCTGGGCAAGCTGTGGTGCGCGGGCGCGCGGCCCGACTGGCGCGCGCTGCACGGCGGCGACCGCCGCCTGCGCGTTCCGTTGCCGACGTACCCCTTCGAGCGCCAGCGTTTCTGGATCGAGCCCGGCCGCACGCTGGCCGCCTCGTCTGACGCGCCGGCCGCGCTCGAGCGCTTGCCCGACCTGGCCAACTGGTTCCACGTGCCGGTGTGGCGACCCGCCCCGCTGGCCGCCGAGCTGCCGGCGGCCGCGCCGACGACCGCGCCAGCCGCTGCGCCGCTGCGCTGGCTCGTCTTCGAGGACGAGGGTGGCCTGGGCGAAGCGCTCGTCGCGCTCCTGCAGTCGCAAGGCCACGCGATCGTCAGCGTGCGCGAAGGCCCGCGCTTCGAGCGCCTTTCCGACACCGAGTACGTGATCTCGCCGCAGGAGCGCGAGGACTACACCGCGCTCTTCGAGGACCTGGCCGCGCGCGAGCAGCTGCCGCAGCGAATCGTGCACCTGTGGATGGTCACGGCCACCGAGGACACGGCGGTCACGACCACGTTCTTCCACTGGGTGCAGGAGCGCGGCTTCTACAGCCTCCTGTTCCTGGGCCAGGCGCTGGCGAACGCGACGCTGCCGCAGGCGCTGCACATGGCCGTCGTCTCGAACGGGATGCAGAAGGTCGCAGACGAGCTGCTGCGCCATCCGGTCAAGGCGGCCGTGCTGGGTGCGTGCAAGGTGATCCCGCGCGAGATCGCCGACGTCACGTGCACCAGCATCGACGTCGACTGGCCCGACTCCACGCGCCATGCGGGCGCCACGAACGGCGCGCACCTCGCGACGCTGTGCACGCACCTGGGTGTCGAGATCGCTTCCAAGCCGTCGTGCGCCGTCGTCGCCTGGCGCGGCGGCCAACGCTACGAGCGCGCGTTCGAGGCCGTGCCGCTGCCGGCGCTCGCGGCCGGCCGCTCGGCCGTGCGCGCGGGAGCGACGTACCTGATCACGGGCGGGCTGGGCGGGATCGGCCTCGCGGTCGCCGCACAGCTCGCGCGGTCCGCCCGAGTGAACCTCGTGCTGCTCGGACGCCAGCCTCTGCCGCCGCGCGCGGAATGGTCGGCTTGGCTGGCGGCGCATGGCGAGCTCGACGCCACGAGCCGCCGCTTGCGCCAGCTCCTGGAGATCGAAGCGTCGGGTGCCGAGGTGATGGTCGCGAGCGCCGACGTCGCCAACATCGAGGAGCTGCGCCAGGTGCTGGCCGACGCGCACGCGCGCTTCGGCGCGATCCACGGCGTGATCCACGCCGCGGGCGTGATCGAGGACAGCGTGATCGCGACGAAGACGCCGGCCGCCGTCGACCGCGTCTTCACGCCCAAGGTGCACGGCACGCTCCTGCTCGACCAGCTCCTGTCGGGCGAGCCGCTCGACTTCTTCGTCGTGTTCTCCTCGACCAGCGCCTGGCTGGGACCGGCCGGACAGATCGACTACGCGGCCGCGAACGCGTTCCTGGACGCGTTCGCCGTGCACCGCTCGGCCCGACCGGGCGCGCGCACGATCGCGGTCGGGTGGGGCGTGTGGGGCGAGGTCGGCATGGCCGCGCGCCTCGTGCAGCCGGTGCCCACGACGCCGCGTGGCGGCGCGTCGGCGCGCGACGCAGCCGTGCAACACCCGCTGCAGCACCCGCTGCTGGGCCGGCAGATCGTCGACGGACCGGCCGAGATCGCGTATTCGGCCGAGTACAGCCCGCGCACGCACTGGATCCTGTCCGAGCACCGCCTCGCGGACGGCACGGCGCTCGTGCCGGGCACGGGCTACATCGAGATGGCGCGCGCGGCACTCTCCCGCTCTGGCAGCGGCCTGGAGCTGCGCGACCTGTCCTTCGTCGCGCCGCTGGCCGTCGCCGACGACGAGACGCGCGCCGTGCTCGTGCGACTGCGCTCCGAGGATGGCGCCTGGAGTTTCGAGGTCTCGAGCCGCGCGGCCGATGCGCCCAGCGGCAGCGGGTGGCAGGTCCACGTGCAAGGCCACGCGGCACGCCTCGACCTGACGCCGCCGAAGCGGCTGCCATTGAACGAGATTACCGAGCGCTGCGGCATGCTCGCCAACGACGCGCTGCAACGCCAGGGCCGGCATCTGCGCTTCGGCCCGCGCTGGGACGTCGTGCGCGAGCTGCGCTTCGGCGACGGCGAGGCGCTTGCGCGGCTCGAGCTGCCCGAACCCTGGCGCGGCGACCAGGAGCAGTTCCAGCTCCACCCGGCGCTGCTCGACCTGGCGACGGGCTTCGCGCTGCGCTTGATCCCGGGCTACGACGCGCACGAGGTCTTCTGGGCGCCGCTCTCCTACCGTCGCGTCCGCGTGCACGGCGCGCTGCCGGCGCGGGTCTTCAGCCACGCGCGCCTCAGCGCGCGCCGGCCGGCAGGCCAGCGAGCAGCTAGCGAGCGGCCCACGAGTACTGTGCAGGATGTGGCCCTGTTCGATGTCACGCTGTGCGACGAGGCCGGCGCCGTGCTGCTCGAGGTCGACGAGTTCGCGCTGCGGCGCTTCGAGAGCTCGGCCGCGCTCGCTCCGGGCGCGCCGCGCGCTGCGGGCGGTCGCAGCGTGCGCGCCGACGCCGGCGGCGGGCTCGTGCACGTCGACGAGACGTTGCGACGCCTCGTCGAGCAGGGCATACGGCCGCAGGAGGGCTGCGAGGCCCTCGAGCGCGTGCTCGCGTCGGGCCGCTCGGGCGCCATCGCCGTCAGCTCGCTCGACCTGGGCGCACTCACCGCTGCGATCGACGCGCACAGCGCGCAGGAGACGGCCGCGCCCAGCGCACAGTTCGCGCGCCCCGAGCTGGCCACCGACTACGTCGCGCCGCGCGACGAGCTGGAGTCCGCGCTCGTGAAACTGTGGCAGGAGCTCCTGGGCGTCGAGCGCGTCGGCGTGCAGGACAACTTCTTCGAGCTGGGCGGTTACTCGCTGATCGCGGTGCGCCTCTTCTCGCGCGTGAAAAAGGCCTGGAAGCTCGAGTTCCCGCTCTCGGTGCTGTTCGAGGCGCCGACGGTCGAGACGCTCGCGGCGCGGATGCGCGAGGAGCGCGGCGAGGCCGCGCCGGTCGGCGCGCCGGTGACGGCCCCCAAGCGCCGCAAGCTGCGCCACCTCGTGCCGATGCACGGCGAGGGCTCGCACGCGCGTCCGCCCTTCTTCCTCGTGGCCGGCATGTTCGGCAACGTGATGAACCTGCGCCACCTGGCCGGTCACCTCGGCGCGGATCAGCCCGTGTACGGCATTCAGGCGCGCGGCCTCGAAGGCACCGACGATCCGCACGAGACGTTCGAGGAGATGGCGACGGCCTACATCGAGGACATGCGCACCGTGCAGCCGCACGGCCCGTACCTGATCGGCGGCTACTCCGGCGGCGGCATCACGGCCTACGAGATGGCGCAGCAGCTGACCGCGGCCGGCGAGGAGGTGGCGCTGCTCGTGTTGCTCGACACGCCAGCCCTGAAGGAGCCGCCGCTGACCCTGCCCAAGCGCCTGAACCTCGCGCGGCAGCGCATCGCGCAGCAAGGCGCCGGCTTCTTCGCGGAGGCGATCCGACGCAAGCTCGAGGACAGACGCCGCGCGATGCGCCTGCTCGTCAACAAGCCGCTGGCGCGCCTCAAGCCGACCGAGTACCGCACGGAGCGCATCGAGACCGCCTTCTATGCTGCGCTCGACAGCTACGTGCTGCGCAAGTGGGCCGGCCGCGTCGCCCTCTTCCGCCCGCCGCAGGTCGAGGCCTACAGGCTCGGTCCGGATCACGTGCTCAACGCGCAGGGCGGTTGGGTCGAGCCGCTGAACGGCTGGCGTCCGTGGATCGAGGGTGAAATCGACCTGCAGGTCGTGCCGGGCGACCATGACAACATGGTGCTCGAGCCGCACGTGCGCGTGCTGGCGGCGCGCATGCGTGCGGCGTTCGATGCGGCACTGGCGGCAGGTGGAGTCGGCGCGGCACAGGTCGCTCTGCGGGTGCCGCACTAGGAACCTCCGGGTTTCTCACGCCCGCCCGAGCTGCACGCGCGGATCGCGACGCAGCCGGAATGCTCATCGCGGTCGGGGCCGACTCCATCGGGCCGGTGCTCCCCGGTCCCTCGGCCGACCGGGCGGAGCCATGCTGATTTCGGGCGGGGTGCCGCGGCGAGATCACGGGGTCGTCAAACCCTCCTTTGCTGTGCGGCACGCGCGCAGTCGGTAGTCTCCCGGCCCGGCCCTGCTCCCGCTGCGCGCATGTCGTCCACCTTCCTTTCGCACGGCCCCGCCTCGCGTGGCGGGGAACGGGGGCGTCTGCCCGCCCGAGGAGCGTGAGTTCGTCACTCATGAGCGCGAGCGGAGCTCCCCGGATCGACCGCGCCAGGAGCGGCGCTTTCCGGCGCGGCGCGCTCGTCCTGGCGCTGGCCGTGCTCGCGGTGGCGACGGCGGGACTGTGGTTCTGGGCCGAACCGTCCCGCGACGTCGACGGCGGCCGGCGGCTCTTCGGCCTGTGGCGGACGCGACACCTGCTCCTGGCGCTTGCGGCCCTCTGGATCGCGAGCGTCTCACTCGCGGCAGCGCGCTCTGACCGCGCCCTGCGGCGCGCCGTGATCGTCAGCGCGACGCTCGCGGCCGCGTGGGCGGCGTTGGAGCTCGTCGGGCTGCTCGGCCTCGTGTCGTACTCGCAGTTGAATCGCGGCCAAGCGCAGGAACAGAGGGGCGTGCGCGCCGTCCCGCACCTCGACGAGAGCGGCGAGACGCGCGAGGACCTCGCGCTGAAATGGAACCTGCCGTCGCCGTCGATCCGCTACCGCTACCAAACCGACCGGCGCGGCTTCCGGAACGTGCCCGATCGTGCGAGCGCCGACGTGTACTGCCTGGGCGATTCGTTCCTGGTCGCGGGCCTCGTGCCCTTCGAGGACATCCTCTCGGCGCAGCTCGAGCACCGCCTGGGTCGGCCCGTCATGAACGTGGCGCTGGTCGGCCTCTCGCCGCAGGAAGAGCGCGAGCTGTTCCTGGCCTCCGGTCTCGACCTGAGCGGGCGGCTCGTGCTGCACTTCGTGTTCGAAGGCAACGACCTGCGCGATTCGGCCCGCTGGCGCCGAGCGGCGACGGGGCAGGCGCCAGGCGAGAGCTGGAGGGAACGCACGCTCGCGCACCAGCTCGTCTTGCGCCTGCAGGGTCTGACGCAGGACAAGGCCGCGGAGGTCGAGTTGCGAACGGGCTGGATCGACGGCACGCCCTACCGGTTCAACTGGCTCTCGAACTCGTTCCGCGGCTACGAGGACGAGCTCGGACCGATCACCGAGTGCCTGGGCCAGATGCGCCGCTACGTCGAGGCGGCCGGTGGGCGCTACGCCGTCGTCCTGATCCCGGCCAAGATCCGCGTGCTGGGTCCGCTGTGCACGTTCGGAGATGGCTCGGCGATCGCGGACTGGCGCGCGCACTGCGGGCCGGCCCCGGAGTACCTGCGCGCCTGGAGCGAGCGCGAGCGCGTCGCGTACGTCGACCTGACCCCGGCGCTCGTCCAGTCCGCGCGCGCCGGGGCCGCGCCCTGGTTCCCGGCCGACACGCACTGGAACGCGGTCGGGCACCGCGTCGCGGCCGCGGCGGTTTCGGAGTCCGAAGTCGTGCGGTCGTGGAGGTCGTCCGCGCCGCGTTGAGAGACCCAGCAGCCCCGACCGCGAAGCGAATGCAGGGTCGAGACGCCCTCGGGTGGAGGGGGCGAAACGTCCGACAAGTGAGCACACCGCCTGCACGCATCTGGAGCCCCAACCGGATACGGCGTAGAGTCCCCGCCCGGTGGAGCACGGCGTGCGTCCCGTCAGGCCCTGGAGTCCGCCCTTGAGATCGACCCCTCTCCACTCCCTCGTGGCGCTGCTCGCGTGCGCCGCCGCGCTCTTCGGCGCTGCGGGTTGCTCGTCGCACGGCCGCCCTCTCGCGGACGTCACCCCGGAGATCAACGCCACGCTGGATGTCGGGCCGTCGCGAATCGTGCCCGGAGACACGCTCCTGGCGAGCTTTCCGGACAAGGAGGAGTGGGAGCAGAGCGTCAAGGTGCGACCCGACGGGCGGGCCAGCTTCCTGGCGGTCGGCGAGTTCCAGCTGGGGGGCCTGACCCTGCCCGAGGCCGAGGTCCGGTTGCGCCAGGCCTACGCGGCCGTGTTTCCGCAGCTCCAGGTGTCGCTCGGCACTTCCACGCTCGCTCCGCGCAACATCTACGTATTCGGGGAGGTCCACGAACCCGGGGCCTATCCCATCGAGCGACCGGTGTCGCTGATCGAGGCGATCGGCCTGGCGGGCGGCCCGCTGAAGGCGACGGCGCTGCTGGAGAATACGCTGCTCGTGCGCTGGATCTCCCAGGAGCGCCGCCAGCGGACCTGGAACATCGACGCCGGGGTCGAGACCTGGAACTCCAGCGATCCCCTGCTGCTCCAGCCCTACGATGTGATCTTCGTTCCGAACACCGCGATCGACGACGTCAACATCTGGGTCGACCAGTACCTCCGGCAGATGATCCCATTCCCGTATCTCATTCCGACGCTTTGATGGACCCGACGTGAAGGACGAACCGCAATTCGATCTGTCGGAGGAGACTCCGCGCGAGGCCTTCGAGACGGTGGACACGCTGATCGTGCCCGTGTGGCGATCGCGCGGCTGGATCGTCCTGTTCGTGGTCGTCGGGCTGGGCGTGGCGCCTTCCTGGGTGCCATCAAGCCCAACACGTACGACTCGGTCGGCAAGCTGCTCACGCGGGCGGGCGCGCGCGAGCAGGGCTCGGCCGAATCGCGCGTCGTCGGCGGCGAGCGTTCCGACTCGATGAGCGCTCGCGAAGCGATCCAGAACGAGCTGCACCTGCTCTCGAACCCGATCGTCTACGAGAACGTGGCGCGCAAGGTCGGCCCGGCGCGCATCTTCTCGGCCTACGACCCGGCCAACGGGCACGGCGAGAAGGACCTCGCGACCGGCTGGATGCACCGCTTCCAGTCCTGGTGGTTCGCGCGCACGGCCTCGGAGAGCGACAACCTCGGTCACCCCCCGGACCACTGCGCAGCCTGCGTGGCACGGGCGGCCCAGTCCCTGCGGACCGCGATCGAGCCCCATGCCGAGCCCGGCTCGAACGTGATCACGGTGATCTGCACCACGAATTCGGCCGAGCTGTCGGCTGACATCGTCGATGCCTTCATCGCCGAAGCGCTCGTCCACCACCAGGCCGTGTTCTCCTCCGACGTGTCGCTCAGCTTCCTCGACGAGCAGGTCCAGGCCGCCGTCGCGGATGCGAAGCAGTCCGACGAGGCCCTGTCGGAGTACCGCGTCTCGTGCGGCTTCTACGACGCCGAGGTGCAGCGCGGGCACCTGCTGACCGAGGTGAACACCCTCGAGACGGATCTGGCCAACGACAACGCGCGCCTGGCGGCGCTCGAGGCGGAGGAGAAGGTCGTGCGCAGCGAGCTGGAGAAAGAGGCTCCCACGACGAGGCTGACCACGCACGGCGCGGTCCTGCCCAACCCCGAGCGCTCGTTGATCAACCAGCGGCTGGTGCGGTTGCGCGACGACCTGCTGGCGCTCGACGGGCGCCGCGACCTCACGGCCCAGCAGCTCGAGGCCGAGCGGACGACGCTGAACGAGCAGGTCAAGGTGGCCAAGGCCGAGCTGGAGAGCGAGCCCGAGTTCCTGGAACCGGGCGTGTCGACTCAGGAGACGCCGAACCCGCGCTACACGCGCCTGCGCGAGCAGCTCGACCGGAATCGCGAGGAGGACGTCTCCCTGCGCAGCAGCTCGTCGAAGCGCGTCGAGCGCCTGACCCACCTGCGCGAGCGGCTCGTTACTCTGGAGCGCTGCGGTCCCGCATTGCGCGTGCTCGAGACCGCCGCCAAGCAGAACAAGGCGCGGCTGGACTCGTTCCTGGTCGCACGCGAGCGCGTCGGCACGCTGGACCTGCTCGACAGCGAGAAGATGATCAACCTGCGCCCGCTGCAGGCGGCGACCTTCCCGCTCGCGAAGAGCGGGCCGAAACGCGGCCGCCTGGTCATGATCGGAGGCATGCTCGGCCTGGCGTGTGGCATCGGCCTGGGGTTCCTGCGCCAGAGCCTCGACCGCCGCGTGCGCACGACCGAGGACGTCGGGCGCGTGCTCGGCACGCCGGTCCTGGGTGTCGTCCCAGACCTCCGACGCAAGGGTCCGCGCGCTCGCCCGCAACCCCCGGAGTCCACCCGAGTCCGGGCATGACTCCAGATCGGTCCAGCGCCGTCGCTCTGCGGGCCACGTTCGCGAGCCTCGAGCCGACCATCGAGAGCCTCTGGACCGGCCTCATGCCCGGCGGCCGCCCGCAGCGCCCGTTGCGGCTGGCGTTCAGCGCGTGCGGACACGGTGACGGCGCGACGACGGTCGCAGCGTGCGCTGCGATCAGCCTGGCTCAGCACCTGCGCGAGGAGGTTGTCCTGTTCGAGGCCAACGGCACGACGCCAGGCCTCGCGCGGATGCTCGCGATCCAGCCGGGACCGGGAGTCGACGAGATCCAACGCGGGACGATCACGCTGGGCGCGGCCTTGCGCCCGACCGACGTACCGGGCCTGACGCTCGTCCCCTGGGGTGGAACCGAGGGCACGCGCGCCAGCGGGCCGCGCGGGACAGCGCAGCCCGGCCTGACTCGCGAGGTCGCGGAGGAACTCTGGGATGCGTGCTCGAGCCTGGGTCGGCACGTTCTGATCGACGTCGCGCCGGTGCTGGTCCACCCGGGCACGATCCCGCTCCTGTGGACGGTCGACGCGACCGTGGCGGTGTGGAGAGCAGGGCGCACCCTCAAGAGGGACGCGGCGCAGATGGTCCGGAGTCTGGCCTCCGCCGGCATCCCCCTGGCCGGGACCATCCTGAACCGCCACCAGGAGCAGTTGCCGGCGTGGTTCCGCGGCAAGGGCCGGCAGGGCCGGAGCTAGGACCGACACTCGCCGCACCGGGAAAGAAGGGTCGCTTCGGACCGCGGACCGGCGCTCACGGCGTGCGGTTCCGACCGTAGGCGCTGCAAGTCGGACTTGGGCCGTTCGTTGCCGCTCGGCGAAGGCCTCTAGCAGGACGATGCTTTTCGGAACAATCGAGGCTGTCCTACCGTCCAACCTCGTCAGCAATTCTTGCCGGCGGCTCCGAGACCTTCCACCTGTGCTCCGGTTGCACCTGCAACCCACCCGTTCCGTTGGCTTGGCACCCCCCACCTGGGTATCCTTCGCTCCGTCCGCTCGCGTCGAGGTTTCCCTCCCCGGCGCTCCCCCCAACTCACGGCCCAGCCCCGTCCGGCTGCCCCCCAGGGCGTGAACCATGATCGCAGCTCGCTGGTTTTCCAACCTCAAGGCCTTCGTATCCCCTCTGCCATCGACGATCGTTCCGGAAGTCCTCGCGCGTGACGAGTTCCGGAGACTGATCGCGAGGGAGCGGAGCCGCGCCGACCGCGTGGTTTCCGAGCTTTCCCTGGTCGTGCTCGACCTGAGCCACGCCAACTGGCGGGACCTCCAGCCGGCCGAGCTCCTGTTCGCCATCCAAGGCCGAGTGCGCGAGACCGACGCGGTCGGGTGGTTCGATCGCAAGAGCCTCGGCATCCTGCTCCCGGACACGTCGTCGGTCGGCGCCTACAAGGTGGCGACGGACCTGCGCGATCGGCTGCACTGGTCGCCGACCCAGGCTTCGTGGCGGATCTACACCTACCCGCGCGAGCGCTTCCCCGACCACGAGTCCGACGACCAG
>JANNQS010000078.1:0-11577 GCA_031400875.1 Planctomycetota bacterium
GGCGCACGAGCGCCAGCGAGTCCATGTGCAGCTCGAGCTGCGGCACGTTCTTGGGGCACAGTGGGATGTGCAGCGTCCACGAGCCTCGAACGTCGTCCCGCACGCTGCGCGTCTGCACGAGCAGCGTGTTGCCGCGCGTCCCGACGAACTGCTCGGCGACAGGCACCGGTTCGCCGGTGCGCTCGGCCAACGCGGCCAGGATCCGCGACATCCGCGTCGGACCGACGACGCCGTCGCGCGCGCCCATCAGGACGAAGGACGGCGTGAACATGGGGAAGAGCCCCAGCGAGCGCGCCGCCAGCTTCACGCGGTTCTTGCGCTCCATCGGCCCGATCGTCAGCGTCGGCAGGCGTTCGTCGAGCGCGACGACGTGGGTGAAGTCGCGCGAGTGCGGGTACAGCGCGAACGCGCGCGGCAGCGTAAAGCCGGCGTGCGCGAAGAGCCTGCGGTAGCCGCCGAGCGTGCGCTCGCCGCGCTCCGGCGACAGCGCCGCGCGCGCGAACTCCAGCGGACCCGGCACGTGGAAATCGCTGCGCCGCCCGCTCGAGCGCTTGTACGCCAGGCGGTTGTCGGCGGTCAGCACGATCTCGCCGCGCGCGACGCGCAGCACCTCGTCGAAGCCGTGGGCGTAGTGGCCTGTGGTGGGGGACAAGCCGTCCTCCTGCACTACGGCGTCGAACGAGCGGTCCTCGAACGGCAAGCGCACCGTGTCGCCACCTAGCACGACGCGCACGGCGCCGGGCGTGTGCGCAGCGGCGCGCAGCAACGCGAAGCGCGCGCGCTCCGCATTGCGCTCGAGCACGGTGACGCGGAAACCAGCGGCCGCCAGCGGCGTGATCGAGCCGGACAGTGCGTTGCCCAGGAATAGCAGTTCGCCTTCGCCGGCGCGCAGCAGCGGGAACCACGCGCCGCGCGATTCGCGCAGCATCTGCATCAGCCTGTCCGCCGACTCCTCGTCGAGCGTCAACAAGAGCTCCTCGAGCGCGCTGCGGAACGTCGCGCCGCGCCGCCCGGCCTCGAGCGCGGTCTCGAACGCCCCGCGCGGGAGCGGCGCCGGTTCCGGCTCCGTCGACGGATCCGCGCGCAGGTCCTCGAGGTCCGTCACGTTGCTTCCGGCCGCTCGACGACCCAGCGCGTCAGCCCCAGGCCGCCCACGATGCCGAACAGCACCCAACCCGGGGCGAGCGGCAACGACGTGTCGAGCTCGCGCGCGAAGCGCAACGAAAGCGTCGCCAGCGCGAACGCGGTCACGATCGCGCCGAGCAGCACGCGACCCTCGTGACCGCGCGCGGCGCCAGAAGCGTTCCACACGCCGGTCGTGCGGCGGCGATCCGAGAGCCAACCGGCGACGATTCCGGCGACGACCAGGGCCAGCAGCATGAACGGAATCCACCTTGTGACGGGCAGAGGTTCGACGAGGAAGGCGGTGTCCGTGCGATCGTGCGGCAGGCTGACGGCGAGCCCGATCGAGCAGCCTGCGCCGCACCAGGCTGCGGCGCGCAAGCGCGCCGCTCTCGGAGTGCCGATCACGATCCAGAGCGCCAACGCGACGGCGACCGCCGACCCCGACGTCCGCTCGCTCGCCGCGTAGCCCACCGCGATGGCCGCGAGCGCGAGCGCGCGCGCGTCTGCGCGGCGCAGCCACCCGATCGCGCCGGCGGCGGCGGCCGTGGTCGCAAGGATGACGGGTCTCACCTCCCAGCGCGCGGTAGGGGAGATCGCAACGAACGCCGCGAACGCAGCGCAGGCCACGGCTTGCAGCCACGCTGGTGCGCACGCCAAGGCCAGGCCGTACGCGACGAAAACGAGCGTCGCGATCGCGCTCGCCAGCGTCAGCGAGTCCGACCACGGTGGACCTGACCCTGCGGGAACCCAGGCGACCGTTGCGACGCATGCCAGGAGGAGGATGCGAGAGCCCCACGACCACCGCACCGGCGCCGGTTCGTGCCGCGGGACGAGTCCCGCGGGCGAAGTCACGATCCGCGCGACGAGGAGCAAACCCAAGGTGACGCACGCAACGATCAGCGCTGTCCGGGGCGCGAGCCCGATCCGCGCGGCCAGCTCTCCGCCGATCGTCAGGCCCGCGAGACCGAGCAGATGGCTCGCTGCCCACGTCGCGACGATCTCTCGCCCCTGGTGGCTCCCCGGGCGGCCGGGAGGCAGCCACGCGAGCAGGATGCGTCCTGCGACCGCAAGGCCCGCCAGCTCGGCGACGTCCGCGACCCACTCCGGCGATGCCGCAGGGCCCACTACCGGCACTTCCTTCCCGGTTCCAAGGCCCGCGAGGATCCACTTCCGGCGCTTGCGGATCCAGGCCGGCCCTTCCCCGCAACGCGCCGAGAGCTTGGGATAAGAGGGTGCTCGTGGCCCAGGATCCGAGGCTCTCTGCTCTCTTCGACCGCTACCGGCGCGAAGGCGACCTGTCGGCGCTGGCCAAGCTGTTCGACGAGCTCTCGCCCGAGATGATGCGGGTCGCGCGCCACGTCGCGGGGCGCGGCATCGATCCGGAGGACGTCGTCCAGTCGACGTTCCTGGCCTCGATCGAGCGCGCCGAGTCGTTCGACGCGGCGCGGCCGATCGTGCCCTGGCTCATGGGCATCCTGATCAACCAGGCGCGGCTGGCGAACCGCCGGCGCGCGACGCGCTACGAGGAGGCGCCTTCCGACGACGTCGCCGACGGTGCGCGCGAGCCCGAGGACGCCGAGGCGCACGAGGTGCGCGACGCCGTGGCGCGGGCGCTGGCCGACCTGCCGCCGACGTACCGCGAGGTGCTCGTCGCGCACCTGGCCGAGGGCAAGCCGCCGCACGAGATCGCGCGCGAGCTGGGGCGTCCGCAGGGCACCGTGCGCGCGCAGCTCCACCGCGGGTTGCGGCTCGTGCGCCGCGCGCTGCCGGCCGGGTTCGCGTTCGGCGCGCTGTCGCTCGTCGACCGGACCGCGCTAGCGACGGTGCGCCGCGAGGTGCTGACGGCCGCCGCGCGCGCCAAGAGCCTGCCGGCTTCCGCGATCCCGCGCGCCTTGCCGGCCTCGCAGGTCGCGCTCAAGGTCGCGGTCGCCGCGCTGGTCCTGGGCGGCGCCGTCGCGGCGGCCTGGCTCGGCGGCGGGGGAGCGGGTGGTCAGGGCCTGACGCTGGACGAAGCCGTCGCGTCGGGGTCGAGCCTCCGGGCCGGCGACGTCTCGAATCCGGGGCGGCACGTCGAAGCGGTGGCCGGTGCCGAAACAGCGCCGGATCCCGCCGCCGCGCCCGTACAGACCGTGGATCCGCTGGGATCCGTGCGCGTGGTCGTGCGCGATGCGCGCGGCGAGCCCGTGCCGGGCGTGCGCGTCGACCTCCTGGCCTGGGGCGACCCGCGCTGGCACGAGCGCGACCGCACCCTGGTCACCGACACGGAAGGCGCAGCGGAGTTCGCGCGCGTCCACGCCGGCCGCGTGGGCGTGCACCTCGACCTCGACGTGGGCGGCGTGCAGGCGCGCGCCGACGTCGTGGCGGGCAACCGCACCGACCTGCCGATCGCGCTCCCGCCCGGGATCGAGCTGACCGGCGTCGTCCTCGACCGCCGCGGCAACCCGGTCGCCGGCGCGGTCGTCGAAGCGGCGGACGATCCGAACGCGAAGCCGCGGCGGATCTCGGAGCCGACGGGACCCGACGGACGCTTCCACCTGAGCGACGTGCCGCGCGCGCTGAACGTGTGGGCGCGGGCCGATGCGCGCGCCGCGTCCGAAGCGTTGTGGCTCGCCAGCCCGGGCTGGAGCCAGCGCGACTCGCTCGACGTGTCGCTCGTGCTGGGCGATCCGGAGCCGCCGCTCGAGTTCGTCGTCGCCGACCGCCGTGGTGCGCCGATCGCCGGCGCGCTCGTGCAGGGCCAGGGTGTCGCCGCCGTTGCCCGCTTCCGCGCGGACGGCGCGGTCGTGCTCAACGGGCGCGCCGCGCGCACGCACAGCGACGCGAACGGCTCGGTGCGCCTGTGCGTCGACCGGGCGCGTGTCGAGAGGCTCACGATCTTCGCGGCGGGCTACGCCCTGCGCGAGATCGAGGTGGCCGACGCTGGCTCGCTCGTGACGCTCGACGACAGTGCGCGACTCCACGGCGTCGCGCTGTTCCTGGACGGCGTCGCGGCCGAAGACGCGCGGATCGAGGCCTGGCCGGCGGGGTTCCGCTCGCCGCTCACCACGCGCGCCGACGCGAACGGCTCGTGGCTGCTCGAAGGCGTCCCGGCCGGCGAGTTCCTCGTGCGCGCCAGCGTCTCCGACGACGCGCCCGCGGTCGAGCTGCGCGGCGTCGTGCGCGAAGGCGGCGCGATCGAATGGAACCCGCGGCTGGAGCACGCGCCCGTGATCCGCGGCGTCGCTCGCTCGGTTCACGGCGGGCCCGTGAAGACGTGGCTCGTGAAGGCCGTGCGCGAGGACGAGCCCGATTCGGCGCCGCTGGCCTCGTGGGCCGGAGCGCACGTGCCGATGCAACGTGGCCGCGACGTGCGCCAGTGCTGGACCGCGATGGACGGGACGTTCGTCGTGCCGTGCGGAGCGGCCGGACGCTACCGGCTCGAGCTGCGGCCGCGTGCGTCGTGGAGCGGACCCGTGCTGGGCGCGGTCGACGGCGTCCCCGCCGGCGCGAAGGGCGTCGAGGTGCGCGTGCAGGAGCCGCGCGGCTACGTGCACGCGCGTGTGCTCGACACGCGCGGCCGGCCGGCCGTCGGCACGTTGATCGCGGTGCGCCGTGGCTCGGGCGCCGAGCACCGCGCCGCGAGCGGCGAGGCCGGCGAGATCAAGTGCGACCTGCACCCGGGCACGTACGAGCTGCTGCTCTGGCCCGACGGACAGGCGCCCAGCACGCTGGGCGTGCACACGGTGCACGAGGACCAGCGCCTCGACCTGGGCGACGTGCGCCTCACCGAGCCGGGGACGCTGCTCGTCACGGCGACCGACGGTGCGCTGATCGAGCTGTTCAGCGCGCAAGGCCTGCCGTTCCAGCTCGCGCCCAACGCCAACGCGCTCGTCGCGCGCGGCCTGCCGCCGGGCTCGTACCGGGTGCGCGGTCGCCTGGCCGATGGCACGGCCTACGACGAGCTGGTGCGCGTCGACGCGGGGCTGACGACGACGCTCGTGCTGGCGCCCTGACGCGCGGCCGGCGGAACTCACCGCCAGCGGCCCGCACCGCACGAGGAACGCACGATCGTCGCGAGCACGGCGGCGTCGCCGCGATCAGTGCGACCGCGCGCTCGATTCCTTCTCGCTCGGCTCGCCGAATCGCTCCGGCTGTCCCGTCGAAGCCAGCACGGACCGCCACGGCTCGCCCTGCGGATCGAGCCGCTTCGTCTGTCGCACCGACTCGAGCGGCAGGTGCACGAAGACGTCGTGCGAGCTGGCGACGACGAGGTCGGTCTTCCCCGCCAGCGCCGCATCGGCCGCACGCCGCGCGAGCTGATCGCACAGGATCGCATCCTCGCAATTCGCCGGCCGGCTGCGGATCGAATAGCTCGGGTCGATGTAGCGCAGCGCGAACGGGATGCGCAAGGTCGCCAGGTGCGCCTGGATGCGCTCCTTGAGAAACGCGCCGATGTCCCCCAGGAGGCGGTTGCCCGACGCATCGACGCGTGTCTCGAGGTGACCCAGGTGCTCCTGACCAGCGCCCTCCGCGACGACGATGAGCGCGTGCCCCGACTGCGCCAGCCGCCGCTGCAAGTGCGCCAGGAACCCGTTGGGCCCCTCGAGCACGAACGGAACCTCGGGCACGAGCACGAAGTTCGCGTCCTGGCTCGCGAGCGCCGCCTCGGCCGCGAGAAACCCGGCCTCGCGGCCCATCAACTTCACGATGCTGACGCCGTTGCGCGTGCTGGTCGCCTCGTTGTGCGCCGCGTCGAGGATCTCCCGCGCCGCCTCGACCGCCGTGCGGAAGCCGAAGGAGCGCGAGACGTGGATGATGTCGTTGTCGATCGTCTTGGGGATCGCGACAACCGCGAGCGGATATTTGGCCGCGCGCGCCGCCATGGACAGCTCGTGCGCCCCCCGCAACGTGCCGTCCCCGCCGACGCAGAGGAGCGCGTCGACCTTCAGCCTCCGCAACGTCGCCAGCATGCGCTCCGCAGGAACCGGCCCGCGCGACGTCCCGAGCACGGTGCCCCCGAGACGGTGGATGCGACCCACGCTCTCGCGCGTGAGCGGGATCGGCGGCGCCGGCGAGTCGGGATCGAGACCCGCGAAGCCGTAGCGCACGCCGAGCAGCTCCCCCGCGCCGTAGAGGTGGTGCAGGTGCAGGAAGAGCGAACGCAGGACGTTGTTCAGCCCCGGACACAGGCCGCCGCAGGTGACGACGGCCGCGCGGAACGAGCTGGGCTCGAAGAAAAGCCGCTCGCGCGGTCCCGCGACTTCCCAGGTCGTGCAGGGTTCCATGTCACCGTCGACGCGCACGACGGTCTCGGGGACGCAGACGCCGTCCGAGACGTAGCTGCGGAGCGGCGAGGGGAACCGCGCGGCTCCCAGCGACGAGATGCGTGCCAGCATGGCGCGCAGGATACAGAAGCGCGCAGCCGACCTGGGGAGGCCGGCTGCGCGTTCCTCAATCTCTCTCGGTCAGAATCGCGAGCTCTCTCTCAGGCTCTCTCTCACACCGCTCGCTCGCTTAGAAGGGCGCGGGCGGGCGTTCTTCGATGACGGGGGGGACGTCGCCTTCGGGGTCGTCCCCAGGAGTGATCTCGGGCACGTGAATGGGAGCCATCAGCGTCGTGTCCGCGGTCGTCCCCGCGCTGGTCGAGCTGGGCAGCGTGGCCGGGAAAATGCTGGCGCCCGCAGTCTCGACGAAGAGCGACGCGCCGATCTCGAACCAGCTCGTGCGGGCCGAATCTCCCTGGACCCACAGAGCGTCGACGCCGCTCGCGGCGATGCTCTCCAACGCATGCGTGCCCGTGCGATGCCACGCGCCACCGCTCCAGGTCCCGACTTCCACGTGGATCCCCTCGAGGAGCTGCGTCGGATAGCTCCACGAGAGATCGCAGCCGGGCGCCAGAGTGCGCCAAGCGATCACGCCGCCGCCCTTGAAGAGCAGCACTTGATCCACCGGTGAGAAGTTGCGCGCAAAGAACTGCGTGCTCGTCACGCAGATGCCGACGTCGATTTCCGCGGGCTGCGAGCCTTCCTCAACGGCGGATAGGGGGGAAGTGAGGAAGATCGCAGCAGCGATCGCGGTGGTCGTCTTGAGCATCGGGAGGGCCTCGGTTTCGTGAGGGCAAGAGCCCTCCGACCGCACCTCCATCGGCAGCCCGCCAACCAGCCTTGAGGCTCCTTCAGGCGGGCTCTCGCGACCTTGGGCTTACCTCTTCCCGAAAACGCTTCCGGGTCTCCCTCGTCGGCCCCCTACGCCCCTTCTGCGGTGCGCAGAGGGCCTCTCGGAGCGTGAAAGGCCACCGAGATGTCCCTTCTCTGATTCGGGTTCGACCCTCTCCAGAAACGCCAACTTCGAAGCGGCCAGGCTGGGACCCAGGCTCGAGCCACCCGACGGCTCTGCACCGCCAGACGAAGAACTCAGTCGCGTCCGGCGAATCGGAACGCAGCCCATTCAGAAACCGGCGTCCCGTCCCGTCGCAGCGACTCCCGCGCCGCGAGGCATGCTTCCGAAGGCTTCGCGCCGGAAGCGAGGGCACGGTGGAAAGCCTCTGACCACCGACGCGCCGCACCATCTTCGATCGGCCAGAGTGTCACGCACAGGTTCCGAGTGCCCGAACCGAGAAACGCGTTGCACACGCTCGTGAGGGCCTGAGCATCCACGAAACCGCCTTCACCGGTTTCGCATGCTGCGAGGACCGTGAGGGGCAGTTTCGGCGCGACTTCACGGATCTCGCGGGCGCACATGAGGTCGCCACCCGTAAGCAGGAGACCGGCATTGCCATCAGGCCCATCGGATGCGCAACCACGGACAAGGTGAGTGGCCACGTGGAGGGGTCTTCGGCTCTTCAATGCCTCGAGCAAGGCTGGACGATCGAACTCCTTGCCTGTAAGCGGGCTCGAACCGAGGAGCTGCCCCAGAGCTTCCACCTCGAGGCGTGCGCCGGGGAGAACACTGACACCGCTGACTGAACTCGGATCTCCGAGAATCGACCAAGTCTTCAGTAGTCCTGCAAGGTCGAGAGCACCCGGTTGGTCCTCGGGAAGCCCAGGCAGTACTGCGAGGGGACCCTGCTCCGCGAGCGGCATGACCTCGAAGCTCATGCGCTCGAGTGGACCGTGTGCCAGAACGAGCAGGCGTCCGGCGCCCACCAGTCGTGCGCGGATTGCCTCAGGAATGACCCTCGTCTCGATCTCAGCTGCGAGCTTGAAGGCTCGCTTTTCGTCACCGGAGATCGCGGCCTGGCGAAGTCGGCGGATCGCATCGTGCAGCGCCTCACGTCCCAGCGCGATGCTCTCTGCTTTCGCGGTCCCATCGGCTCCCACATGGGCGCAAACAGTCGTGTTCGCGCCCACGATCCAGGTCAGTAGCCCACGCTCGAAGCCTCCGGCCCAGGCTCGCAGGTCCTCCTCAGAGACCGCGATTCCGTCCTGATTCCTCAGCGAGTGTGCTTGCGCCTCTTCTGCTACGCGTACCGCCTCCAGCGCACGACCCTGTTGGGTCAGCGCGTTGGCCAACAGAGCCACGGTCTCGAGCCCGACCACCTCTCCGAAGACACTCTCGCCCTGACCTTGCTCGAGTCGCGACTCGATCTCGCGACCCTGCTCGAGCGCCCCGCGCAACGCGCTCTCCGCCAGTGCGTATTTCCCCAGCTGCAGGTACGCCTTGCCAAGCGTGTACGACCTGGCCGAACGCACGTCCGCGAGGCACGCGGAATCGGTCAGCGGCAGAAGGAGTTCCAAGGCGTCTTCCGCATCTCCGCGCTGAAGTGCGGCCTGTGCCTTCCACACTTGTCCTCTGACTTCGGCGCAGTTTGGCGTGCCCGTTGGGGTCACTAAACGGACCTCAAGGAAATGACGTTCTGCCTCGTCGACCTTTCCGTCTCGCTGGAGCGCGCTGCCGTAGAGGAAATGCCACTGACTCTTATCCGCCGGCCTCTTCGGGATGTTCTCGTCCAGGAAGGCTAGGGTTGCGTCGGTCTCGTCACCCTCCAGCAGATAGGCGGCCCAATGCCGCGCGAGCCACCAATCGCCCTTGGGACCTTGGATCGAGGCCATTTCGCGCAACAGACTGTGCTGCTCGATCCGATCGCCCTCGGCTTCAGCGAGGCGGAGCAAACCGCGAAGCGAGCGCAACCGGAAGCTCTCGTTCGCGACTCGCTCGGCAAGGTCCAGGCAGTCCTCGAAGCCCTCGCGTGCGACGGCAACCCTTCCGCGCGCGTCATCTACGCGTGCCAGCAGCCAAAGGGGTTCGAATGTGAGAGCTGCGAAGCCCGCGCTTGTGAAAATCGCGAGCGCTTCGCGCGCCCTCGCTTCGCTGCGCGAGAGATGGGTCGCGCGCTCTTCACTCGTCAACGTGTCGTCTTGTCTGGCTCGCTGCTCTTCGAGACGGGCCAGCAGCGCCAAAGCGCCGGCGGCCGGTGTCGGATCGGGTGCAGTACGAGTCTCCGCGATGAGCCGCTCGAGTTCGGTGACGATCCTGTCGCGCCGAGGACGCCAGCTTTCGGGGTTTGCACCCTCGGACGCGTGGACCTGCGCCCACAGTGCCTCGTACCTCTCCTCCGCCTCGAACCCCGCCTTCCTCTCCTCGCGCGTCAAGCCGCGATAGAACTCGACGGCAACGAGGACATCCGGGCGCTTCAGCTTCGCCATCCGCTCGGCACTCTCGAGCAGCTCTGCGAGCGCAGCATCATCCCCGCTCCTAAACGCCCTGAGCGCGTTCGCAGCCGTCACGCGCTCCGTCGCGAGATCGAGGACCGGCTCGTTCTGGCCGCCGTGCGCGCTGATCACCAGCGCGAGCAGTACGGCACCGATCCGCACGGCTCTACCGGCCCGGCGCTCGGCCGAGGTACTCGTCGCGCTCCGGCGACTGCGGCAGCGTCCGAGCCAGCGCCCGTGCGTCGCTGCGATACGCGCGCTGATCCAACAGAGCCACGCCGCGCACGCCGGCGTCCGGGGTGCCCGGCGCCAGAATGTCGGCCAGCTCGCGCGTGAGGGCGTCATCGGTCACGACCTCGAAATCGCGGCTGCCGAGCTCGTCGTCGAGTCCGTGCACGCGCGTCCAGGCCTTCCAAGTGTAGTGGCCCGCGCCCAGCTCACGCGGCGCCGGGCTCTCGGCGGTCGTCGGGGTCCATTCCGAGACGGGGGTGGGCACGTCGAACGCCCCGCCCTCGGTCCGGAACAGCTGCAGGCGGTACCCGCTGGCGGCCGTGGCGGGTTGGACCTCGAAGACCAGCGGCCCGGCGAAGGCGGTGGACAGGCCTGCGAGCTCGGGGGTGCGCTCCAGGACCTTCCCACGGGGGTGGATCAAGGCGTCGGCGATCTCGCCCCGAAGCAGCGGCGCCTCGGGCCAGGCAGCCCGAGACGTTGTGGGGGACCACGACCGCCAAATTCCCACCGCCAGGACAAGTCCGGCGGCAGCTGCCAAGGCGACGGCCACGCGCCGCCGCGGGAAAGCCCGGATCGGGGCTGGCGTGAAGGTCTCGGCCGGGGCGTCCAGCTCGGCGCCCGGGAGGCCCATCAGCAGGGGCACCGGCGGCGCATTTCCCAAAGTCGCGACGAATTGCTCGCACTGCAGGCACGTGGCCAGGTGGCGGTCGATTGCCGCTTCGCGCTCCGGGGCCAGGATTTGCGATCCAGGCCCCCGACCGTAGTCGTACAGCTCGTCGGCCGGGGGGCACGTCAGGAGGTCGGGCCCCGGTCCGTGGACGCCGTCTTGGGTCCGTTCGACGATCGATTGCACCGCGCGTTGCCGCAACCAGCGATCGGCACGCTGCAACGTCTCCAGCCGCCCCCTGTGCTCCGGATGCTCGGCGAGCAGCCTCAGGATCTCCTCGCCTTGCTCGTCCCAGTGCAACAGGGCGTCGTGGGCGGCCTTCGGATCGCTCTGGAGGTCGGCGGGATGGAACCGGGGCCCGTTCGGATTGCTCTTCATCGCCGCCTTCCAATCCGAGGTTTGGCCCTCGCCCGGGGGTCTCCGCCCGGGATTTTCGTGGGTTTCCCCGTTCATCTCACGGCCTCCTCGATCGCGAACTCGTTCAGCAGCACGCGGCGCAGGCTCGTGGCCGCGCGCTTCAGCCGGTACTTGGTCTGCTCGATCGAGATCCCGAGCTCGTCCCCGATCTCCACCAGCGTGAGGCCATCCACGAAGCGCAGCACGAGCAGGACGCGTTCTTCCCCCTCCAGGAGGGCCATCCCGCGCTGGACGATCCCCTCGATCTCCTCGGATCCGGCCGTTTCACCCGGGCCGGGCGCGTGATCGGGCCGCTCGGGGATCTTGTCGCCGACGGCGGTCAGCTTGGGCGTCCGCCGCGCGTTCGTCTTGCGCTTCAGGTCGACGCAGCGACACCACGTGACCCGGTAGAGCCAGGTCGCGAACGAGCCCTTGGCGGGGTCGAAGCTCCCGGCGTCGATCCGCTCGAGCACGTAGAGGATGACCTCCTGATGCAGGTCCTCGCGCGACGACGTGTCGGACTCGAAG
>JANNQS010000079.1:0-69853 GCA_031400875.1 Planctomycetota bacterium
CGCGCGGCCGCCGCGCTCGATCCGTCGCACGCGGACGCGCTCGTCGATCTGGAGGCACGCGCGCTGTTCGAAGCCGGCCGCGATGTCGAGCTCGAAGCGTTCGTCGCCCAGCTCTCGGCCGGAGCGCGCACGCGCGCCAACGCCCGCAACCTGCTGGCCGCGAGCCTGCAGCGCCGCGGCGCGGTCGAGCGCGCGCGCGCGCTGTTCACGCAGCTCCTCGACGAAGCCCGGCGCCGCGGCGACGGCGCGCGCGAGGCGGCGCTGGCGCAGAACCTCGGGACCCTCGAGCGCCGCGCGGGTCACGCGGCCGCCGCGCGCGCGCTGTTCGAGCGCGCGGCCGCGCTGCACGAGCACGGCGGCGGCGTGGCCGGGCTGGCGCACGCGCGCACGCAGCTGGGCGGCATGCTGCGCGAGGCGGGAGAACTCCTGGCGGCGGCCGTGCCGCTCGAATCCGCGGTCGACCTGGCCGAGCGCCTGGGCGACGCCGCCGGCGCGGCGGTCGCGCGCGGCACGCACGGCCTGCTGCTGGCCGAGCGCGGCCACCTGCACGCAGCTCGACTGGAGCTCGAGCGTGCTTGTGCCGAGCTGCAGCGTCTCGGCCGGCGCAGTCATGCGGCGCTGCTCGAAGCGCGCCTCGAGGAGCTGGCCGCTCGCACCGGTCGTCCACCGGGCGCGGTCGAGCGCGCCCGGCAGCGCGGCGACGCAGCCGGATTGCTCGACGCCGATCCGCGCGCCCTCGTCGCGCTGGCGCGTGCGGCCTGGATGCGGCACGACGCGCGCCGCGCGCTGGAGCGCGCCGATCGCGCGGTCGCGCTGGCCGAATCGCTGGGTCAAGGCTCGACGGCGGCCGAGGCCGCGGCGCTGGCGCGCAGCGCGCGCGCCGGGAACGATCCGGGGCGTGGCGCATCTGCGGGAGCCGGCAGCGACGAGCGCGTGCTGGCCGCGCTGCGCGACCCGTTGCCGCTAACGGAAACGCAGGATCTGGCGCGCGACCTCGAAGCACGCGGTCGCGACGACCTCGCCGCGCGCCTGTGGTGCGCGATCGCAGCCCGGGCCCGCGATCCGCTCGCGCGCCAGTCGGCGCGTGCGCGCGCCGGGGCGCTGTTTTCGAACTGCGCGCGAGGGTTGAATCCGGCCGAGGCCTCCGTGCTCGCGCGGCACCTGCTCGCGCGTCCGGATCCGAAGCCGGGCGATCTGGGCGTCTTGGGACCGGCCGAATCGGAAGATCAGGAGCTCGAAATGGACGTGGTGCGCTTGCTCGAGATCAACCAGCGGCTCGTCGACGAGCAGGACCTGGAGAAGCTGCTCGGCACGATCGTCGAGAGCGCGCTGACGATGACCGGCGCGGAACGCGGGTTCCTGGTGCTCGAGGAGGACGGCCACCTCGTCTTCGACACGGCGCTCGATTCGAAGCGCGGAGACATCGCCGCGCCCGAGCTCGAGATCAGCCGCAGCGTCGTGCAGCAGGCGCTCGACCGCGGCGTGCCGCTGGTCTTGTCGAACGCCAGCGAAGATCCCGAGCTGGGCGCCGCGCCTTCCGTGTTGAGCCTCGACCTGCGCTCGATCCTGTGCGTGCCGTTCGCGATCGACGCGCGCTCGCGCGGCGTCGTCTACGTCGACCACCGCGTGCGCGCGGGCGCGTTCGGCCCGCGCAGCGAAAGGCTCCTGGCGCTCTTGGCCGGGCAGGCGGCGCTGGCGATCCGCCAGGTGCGGCGCCTGGACGAGATCCGGCGCTTGAACCAGGAGCTGGAGCACGAGGTCGCGCACACGGAATCCGATCTGCGCACGGCGCAGGCCGCGCTGGTCTCGGCCGGGATGCCGGGCGTCGTCAGCGGGCTCGTGGGCCGATCGCCGTCGATCCGGCGCGTGCACGACCTGGTCGCGCGCTTCGCCGCGGTCGGGATGCCGGTGATGGTCGTCGGGCCGAGCGGCACGGGCAAGGAGCTCGCCGCACGCGCGCTGCACGTCGAGAGCCCGCGCGCGAGCGGGCCGTTCGTGGTCGAGAACTGCGCTGCGCTGCCGGCGTCGCTGGTCGAGGCCGAGCTCTTCGGCGCGGCGCGCGGCGCGTTCACCGGAGCGGAAACCGAGCGCGCCGGCCTCTTCGAGCGCGCGCACGGCGGCACGCTGTTCCTGGACGAGATCGGCGAGCTGCCGCTCGAGCTGCAGGCCAAGCTGCTGCGCGTGCTCGAGACGGGCGAGGTGCGCCGCCTGGGCGAAGGGCTCGTGCGCCAGGTCGATTTCCGGCTGGTCGCCGCGACGAACCGCGACCTCGAGGCCGAAGTGCGCGCGGGGCGGTTCCGCCCGGACCTGTACTACCGCCTCGACGGGCTGCGCATCACGATGCCGCCGTTGTCGGAGCGCGTGGAGGATGTGCCGCTGCTGGTCGAGCACTTCCTGCGCCTGGAGGGCGCGCGCGCGGGTCACACGCGCCGCGCGACCGCGGAGGTCGTCGCGGCGCTGTCACGACGGGCCTGGCCCGGGAACGTGCGCGAGCTGCGCAACGAGGTGGCGCGCCTGCTGGTCCTGAGCCCGGGCGACCTGGACGACCCGTCGCTCGTGCGGCCGCCGTCGGACGTGGCCCTCGAAGCGCAGGGCGCGGAGATGCCCGTCGTGCCGCTGGTCGAGATGGAGCGGCGCGCGATCGAGCGCGCGATCGCGGTGTGCGGCGGCGACAAGACGCGCGCAGCCGACATGCTGGGCATCTCGCGCGCGAAGATCTACCAGCGCGTCAAGGAGTGGAACACGGTCACGTGATTCGCCCCTCGACGCGTCGCGACGACGAAGCACTCGCGACCTGTCTCGAGCTCGTCGCGCTCGACGCGCGGAACCGTCGAGGCCGTGTAACGACGCTCGCGGGGGCTGGATCCCTCGCTCTCCCTCCGCGCGAGGACAAGCGTGTCAGATCCTTCTTCCGATGGCACGGCGCCCCGACGAGCATGACGGGACGACGGACCTGTGACGGGGCGGCGGGTGCGTCGGAGGATCTGCGCGTCATGCGTGACCGCGGTGACGAGCGTGCTAGAAGTTTCTATGCCGAATCAAGTTTGGCACGACGTTCGCAACGATCCACTTCGCAACTCCGCGGCAGCCCATCGCGCGAACCGGTGGAGCGCTGTCAGTCAGCGCTGCTGCGGTAGATCAGCATCGAGTTCCCAGCCAAACTCGTCTCTGAAGTCGCCGAAGCACTGAGCACAAACCCAGTGGTAGCCGTTTTTCGTCGAGTACCCGCTCTCGGGGTCACCTTCGTGGCACGAGAACTTCGATCCGCAGAACTCGCAGTGATCGTGCTCCCACTCCGGGCGGTACGGACGATAAGCCCGCGCAGCCAGCTTGGCTCCGGTCAGATACCGCTCTTGGCCCTGCCGGCGCCAATCATCTGGCGCCGGCCTCTTCACCTCACCCATCACTTCGGCACCCTACTTCCGTCGGCGAAGACGCGCCCCCAGTTGCCTGACGAATCCCGGTAGTCCCAGTGCGGTCCAATCGGCCCAGCTCGAAGAGCATGGAGGTACCAGTCCTTGTTCTCCAGCCGTGCGGCGGCAAGGTCGAACGCTTGGCCTTGTCCTGCACCTCCACCGCGTGCCTTGGGATCCTGGTCGCCAGGTTGACCACGACGAGATCCGCACAGCAACGCGCGAGCCGGAGTGGGAAAAGCGGTCCTGGTGGCGATCCGAGCGTCGAGACGCAGGAGGTGGAGGAACCGCCTACTGCTTCTTGCCGCCGAAGACGTCCTTCAACCCCTCGAGGCCCTTGCCGGCCTCGTTCAGCGATCCTTCGAGCACGTCCTTCAGCTCCTGCGCGCTCGACTCGAGCTGCTTCTCGAGGTCCTTGACCAGATCCTGCGGGAAGATGCCTTGACCGGCTTCCAGCGCCACGCTCAGCGCCGACTCGACGACCACCGACAGGAGCTGGCCGACGACCTCGCTCGTGCTGCCGTCGCTGCGGAAGTTGTTGAGCTCGATCCGCGGCACGGTGACTTTCAACGGACCGGTCGCGACCGGCAGGTCGGCCAGCAGGAGCTCGGCCGTGATGTTCGTCAGCACGATCCGGTCGACGACCAGCACGCGCTTCGAGCCGCCCGCGTCTGGCGCTTTCTCGCCCTTCCCGTGCGACTTGGCGTGCTCGAGGATCTTGCCGTAGTTCGTGCCCTTGGCGTTGCGCTCGATGTGCAGCGCGAGGCCGTCGAGGACCAGCTCCTTGACGTGCACCTCGTCCGAGAAGAGCGAGCGCGTCTCCCAGTCCGCGCGCGCCGTGCCGATCGCCACGAACGGCTGCGGCGCGAAACCCTCGGGGTTCGCGACGGTCAGGCCGCTGAGCTCGAGCTTCCCGCCCAGGAGCCCGGCCGAGACGTCGTCCACTTTCGTGGGCACGCCGGTCGCCCACGTGCCGCCGCTCTGGATCGCGGCCTTCACGACGCGGCCCTGGAAGATCCAGAGAAGGCCCACCGCGCCGACGACGACGACCGCCAGCCCGATCAGGATCCGAGGGAGGATGCGCATGCCCGTGACGATAGGCCGGGGCTGGCCGATCCACCAGCGTGCCGGCCCCTGGGACGGGCCGGCCATTCTGGTGGCCACGCTCGCGGAGCTCGCGTGGCGCCCGGCCCGGGCGACGCTGCGTTACGGGCAGAACTCGACGTGGATCGCGTTCGTGAGCGCGGTTCCGCCCGGCACACCGCGGTCGCGGAAGAACGCCTGGTAGTTCAGCTGCGAGCCCACCATGCCGGGCGACACCGCGATCGGCACGAGCGCCTGGCCGGTCGAGTCGAGCTGGAAGCCCGCGACCGCGGTCATCGGCGTTCCGAGCAGGAGCCGGCCGTTCTGGAAGGGGATGCTGGCCTGGATCGGCGATGAGCGCAGGAGGCCGAGCGAGCCGGGCAGCCCGTTGCGCACGACGGCGGCGAAGCCCGCGCCGCTGGCGCTCGGCACGCCCGACCATGCCAGACCTGGCGTGCGACCGTTCGAGAGGCGCTTCGCCAGTCCGTACTGGATCGGCCGCACGTACGTGTGCGTGGCAAAAACGACCGTGTCCGAGCCCTTGAGCACCGGCGCGCTCTTGCCGTGCGCGACCCACTGGTCGTAGGCCACCTGTCCCGCTCCGTTCGTGACGTTCGCGTCGCGCAGGAACTCGATGTACTCCTTCGTCGTCGTCTGGTGGAACACCTCGATCTCGGCGCGCGCCGCGCCGGGCGGGATCGCGAAGACGGTGTCGTCCCAGTACTGCTCCTCGGCGTAGGCGTAGGCGACCGGCTCGGCGTCGGCCGCGTCGAACGTGACGTTCGTGAACCCGCGCGGAGGGATGCGGTTGTCCGAGAAGACCTTGTTGTTGAGCGCGAAGTGGAACGAAGGCCCGACCGTCAACCCTGTCGCCCCGGCCTGGGACGCGTCGAGTCCCTGCTCGACCGCGTAGACCTTCGTGTCCGTCGTGGTCAGCGTGGCCGTCGCGGGGTCGTACGCGCCGCGCTCGGCGATCAACTGGTTCGCGGCGTCGAGGAAGCGCACGTGGAGCCACATGCGCCGGCCCTCGCCGTAGCCCGTCGGCAGCTTGTGACCGGTCTGGTTCACGAGGCGCACGCGCAGCTCGCCCAGGCTCTCCCAGGCTTGCACGTCGAGCGCGTCGCGCTGCATCTCCTGCGTGCGCGCCATGGCGTTGTCCACGGACGTCGGGGTCAGCCCTGTCTCGTAGTCGGGGTACAGCGCGCGCACCGCGTGCAACACCCACGAGTTCACGCCGTTGAAGTTGTGCTGCGGCAGGTCGTGGCGATAGACCGGGCCCAGGACCGGCTGGCAGGCGACGCCGTCGGTGTCCGGCATGTGGCAGTCCTGGCACGTCGAGTAGGCGGTCTTGTTGCCGCCGAAGCGCGCGTTCATCTCGATCGGTCCCAGCGCGAACTGGCTCGCCGTCCACTCGCTGAACGTGCGCTCGATCGGGAACTCCTCGGTCTTGATATGCGTCGGGTGCGGCTGGTCGACCGCATTCAGCGCGAAGGAGCCGTCGGGCTGCTTCGAGAGCGTCGGGTTCGAGACGTCGTGGCACGTGCCGCACATCTGCGTCTCGCGGTGGTACGGCGACTGCGCCCAGTCGTGGTAGAAGAAGCTCGGGCCCAGGTCGAACGGTCCGCGGCGCGTGTCGTTCGGATCGACGATGTACTGGCCGCTGTTGGGCGTCGGCGGCAGTCCGGCGACGTTCGCGACCTGCTGCAGGATGCGCGTGTCCACCGACGGGTTGTGGGCCGGATCCTCGAACGGGTCGACCATGCGGTGGCACAGGTTGCAGGTGACGCCGTCGAGGTCGCCCAGGTTCGGGTCGAGCCCCGCGCCGCTGGCCGGCACGCTGCGCCCGTCGAGCCACGCGCCCGGCGCGTGACAGCGCAGGCACCACTCGCCCGACTGCGACGCGTCCTGGTTCGCGATCGCCAGCGCGGCGTAGAAGATCGGGTCGCGGCCGGCCTGGCCCATCATCGAGGCGGCCCACTTCTCGTAGGGCTCCTGCTCGGCGTCGAAACCGCTGTGGCAGCCGGTGCAGCTGCCCGACGAGGTGATCGGCTGGAGCAGCATGCCCGGCTGCGTGCCCGGTTGCCGGAAGTCGTTCAGCGTGGTCTGCAGCTGCGTCTGGACGACAGCGCCGGCGGTCAGCGCCGCCGCGGCCACGAAGAGGGCACCGAGGGCCAGGGAACGCCGGTGCGCGGAGGCTCGATCAGGTTGCGGCATGCTCGACTCGGGGGCTCGGCGCCGCGGTGGCACGAGCAGATACGGGGTGTCCAGCGCGCCGACGCGGCACGCTGAATCGTCCTGAATCCTCACCCACATCCGCGGGTTGGTCAAGGCCGCAAAACCTACGGGGGCAAGGCTTTCTGGAACGCTCATCCGGTCTCTCACGGCCGGGGTGCAACCGTTTCCGGTTCCGAGCGGTCTTGGGGGTGCGCGCACCCGCCGTGGGGCACGGGTCGCGCCACCCAGGCAACGCCCCTCGAGGACGACCGATGCAGCTTGCGATCGTGTTCCAGGCGGCCAGCGCCGCCGCCATCTCCACCCTTTTCTGCGCCGCGCCGACCGAGGTCGCGCGCGGCGGCACCGCACTCGGCGCTCCCGCCCCTTCGCGCGAGTTCACCCTCCGGGTAGAGGCCGATTCGCCGCGCGCTGCGGGCTTCCTGCCGGGCGAGCCCAACCAGGCCGGGCAGATCGTGATCACCGAGTTCATGAAGGACCCCAGCACCGTCACGGATGCGCGCGGCGAGTGGATCGAGGTCTGGAACGCCATGCCCTGGCGCGTGAACCTCGAGGGCTGGGTGCTCTCGGACGACAGCGGCGCGCAGCACGTGATCCACGCTCCAAGCGGTGCGCTGCGCCTCGGTCCGGGCCAGTACGTCGTGCTCGGCAACAACGCGGATCCCGCGCTGAACGGCGGCGTGCAGGTCGACTACGCCTGGAGCTCGTTCTCGCTGGGCAACGGCGCAGACCAGATCATGCTCTCGAAGGGGGACGGCACGCTGGTCGACCGCGTGGCGTACGACGACGGGGTCCTGTGGCCCGACACAGCCGGACGCGCGATCGCGCTGCGCAACAGCACGCGGACGGCCACGGCCAACGACGACCCGGCCAATTGGTGCCATGCGTCGAGCCCGATCGGCCCGACAAACACGGACACGGGCACGCCGCGCGCTGACAACGACGCCTGTTTGTAGTGTTCCGGCGGCCGCGGGCCGCCGGGCGGCCACCCCAACCACAAGCCAACCGTGAAGGTCGAGGTGGGCTCGCGGGGCATGTGCTTTCCACGAGCCAACCCCGATGGAACCCAGCCTGTCGGTGCGTCCGCCCGGCTGACCGCGATGGCTGGAACGGTCAATGGCAAAACGAAGCTGGCGCCGCTCGCGCGACGCCAGCTTCTCACCACCGTGGCATCACGGCGTGCAGCTCGGGGATCAGGTCCCCCAGGTGATCTCCCAACCGTTCGACAGGTTGAAGGTCGCCGCCGTGCAGAAGTTGGCGGCGTTGCGGTACCAGATCTGGTAGGTCCGCACGCCCGGAACCGTCACGAGACCGCGCACCGAAACCGTCGGATCGCCGACGTCCGGGTACTGGCTCGCGCCGGCGACGTTCGACTTCGTGCCCAGCCGCGTGATGCTGCCGCCCGCGCAGCGCAGGCCGTCGCCGAACACGGCGCCCGCGCCGCCACCCTGCTGGCTCGTGCCCTGGAAGTAGAGCGCGCTCGAGTTCGGCATCAGCGTGCCCGACAGCACGACGGTGTCGTTCGCGAGGCTGGCCGAGCCCGAGACGAGGAGCTTGCCGCCCGTGCCGAGCGAGCTCAGGCAGCCTTCGTTGTTGCCGACCGGGCTGTTGTTGGCGCACGGGCAGGCCGTGCCCGTGCCGTCACCCGGGCAGAACGAGGTGCCGGTGGAGAGGCCGCAGTTCGGGTTCGCCGTCGTCGGCGAGATGTCCGTGTAGCCCACGTTGGGGACGAAGTCGAAGTCGAGGAACTGCGGGCTCCAGCCGAACGGCGCGTCGCCGCAGCGCACGATGCCCGCGGGATAGAAGGTGCCGTCCGGTCCGTAAACCGGCGCGCCGTCAGTGGTGAGCCCCGCCGTGGTGCCCGTGAGGCCGACGAGGTCGAGGATCGTGATCGTGGTCCCCGCCGGCGGCGCGGCGAAGACCGTCTGCGTGCCCGAGCCGGGGGTGGTGCGGATGTCTGTGGTGAGCAGGCTCGTGACGTAGCCAGGGTTCGAGGTCTGGATCAGGTAGATCGTCTCGACGCCGTTCTCGAACGAGCCAGTGAAGATCAGGTCGACCGGGGGGACCAGCACCGAAGAGCCGACCGTGAAGAGCCCTGCAGCGCCGATCGTCCCCGCGGAGAGGTCGATCGCGACGTCCAGCACCCCCGCAAGGGCGCCGTCGCCTTCGACGACGCACAGCATGTAGCCCGTCAGAGGGGTGCCGGCCGGGCCGCGGATCTCGATGAATTCACGGTCGTCGGTGCCGGTGTGGCTGACGAAGACCTCGTTGAGCTGGAGTTGGGCCGTGGCCGAGCTGGCGAAGATCGCCACAGCGGCCGCGAGGGGAATGAAGTGTCGGAACATGGACTGAGTCGAATCCCCGTGGGTTGCTCTGGATGCCGGGCGCGGGAGGTGGGGTCGTCCCCCCGCGGCTGCACCTCCACCACGAACGACGCCGCCCCCGCGACGGGGCGGGCGGCTCGAACGGGGGAGATCGGTGCGGACTCCTGGATCCGTGCCGATCGATGCAGTTTACCCGCGATGGCGGGCTCCCGGGGTGGCGCCGCATCAAGGAGTGGTGAATCCAGCCTCACCCGCCCGCGGCAGGCACCAGGAGCACCCCCTCGGGGCAATCCAACTCGGCCGGGTCCGAGACCACGCGCTCCGGTTGGCCCGGGCAGGCGAAACCCCAGCGCGCTTCGACCGTGGCCCCGCCGCCGGCGTAGCCGAGCTGCGCCAGGATGCGGGCCGCCGCGGCCGGGTCCAGAGACGCGTCGTCGGGCTGGCTGCAGGGCGTCGTCATCCAGCCGCCGTGCTGCGCCAGGAGCTTTTGGAGCCGCAGCACGTGCGCCGGCTCGTCGACGAATCGGTTGCGCAGCTCGCGCGGATCGCTCGCGAGATCGAAGAGCTCGCTGGCCTGCGGATGGAGCGGCCGCCAGACGAGCTTCCAGCCCGCGTCGACGACGGCGTACACGAAGTCGTCGAAGGGCCGCTGCGACAGCATGCCCGCGTTCAGGTCGTAGCCGTTGATCTGATCCGCGAAGGCCGTGCGCGGCGCGTCGGGTCGACCCTCGAGGAGCGGGCGCAAGCTGCGACCCGACGGCGTGCGCGGCGCGCGCAGACCCAGGTAGTCGAGCACCGTCGGCGCGATGTCGGTCGTGCTGACCGTGCCGGGGACGACCGGCGCGCTGGCCTGCCCTGGGATCCGCACGATGAGCGGCACGCGGATCTGCTCCTGGTACAGGATGCGGTGGTAGTCCCAGCCGTGGTCGCCCAGCCCTTCGCCGTGGTCGGCGACGACGACGACGAGCGTGTGCTCCCACTCGCCCGACGCGCGCAGCTGGTCGAACAGGCGTCCGATCTCGCGGTCCACGTAGGACACCTCGGCACCGTACAACCCGTGCGAAGGCGGGAAGCGTCCGTCGGGCAGCCGCGGCACGTCGGCCGGGATGCTCTCCTTGGGTGGCACGATCGCGGCGTCGTGCGGATCCCAGTAGTGGACCCACAGGAAGAATGGGCGGTCTGCGGCCGCGAGCGTCTCGAGCACGATGTCCGTCGTCTCGTCCGAGCGGCGCTGCAGGCGCGGCAGATCCCACGACATCGTGCCGGCCTGGCTCGGGCCGAACTTGCCGTCGAAGCTCTCGAACACGTCGAAGCCGTTGTCGAACCCGAAATAGGCCGACACCGGGAACGCGCTGTGCACGGCCGCGGTGGACCAACCGGCGCCGGAGAGGATCGTGGCCAGCGAGGGCACGTCCTTCTTCAGCTTGTAGCCGCACAGCCCGGACAGGACGCGCACGCCGTGTTCGTGGTTGTCGAGGCCGGTCAGGATCGAGGCGTGCGACACCGGCGTCACGGACGCGGTCGCGATGGCCAGGTCGAAGCGCGTGCCCTCGCGCGCCAGGTCGTCGAGGTTGGGCGTCGGATCGCCCGGTCGTCCGTAGCAGCCCAGGTAGTCGGCGCGCGTCGTGTCGAGCGTGATCAGGACGACGTTCCAGCGCTTGCCGGCCGCGCGCTGTGTCCACCACCAGGCCAGGCCGCCTGCCGCGACGACGGCCAGGAGAACGATCAGGAAGGCGCGTCGGGTCATCAGGGCTCGGGTGTTCTGCGCATACGGAGGCCGGCACGCCGCGTTGGAGCGTGCCCGTGCGCAGCGCGCGCGGGCCAGCTAGGCTACCGGGATGCTGCGCACCTCCACCATGGCCGCGGTGGCCCTGCCATCTCACCTGCTGGCGCTCCTGCTCGTGCTGCTCCTCTGCGGGTGCAGCGACGACAAGGCCCCGAAGAAACGCGCTCGGCCGGGCGGCGGCCAGCCGGTCGGAGCGCAGACGCCCGCGCCGCCGGCCGACGGGCCGTTCAGCGAGTTCCACGACGCCGCGCGCACGCAGAAGAAGGGCGAGGGCGAGATCCGCGGCGGCAAGCCGGAGGGGGCCTGGACGTACTGGCATCCGAACGGGAAGGTCTCCGCGCGCGGCACGTTTCGCGCAGGCCAGATGGACGGTGCGTGGCTCGAGTTCCACGAGGACGGGAGCCGGCGCAGCGAGCGCTCGTTCGTCGACGGCCAGCCCGACGGGCAGGTCACCACCTGGTACCGGCACGGGAAGGTCGAGAGCACCGGCCGAGTCGCGCAGGGGCTGCGCCAGGGGCTCTGGACCTACTTCCACGGCGACGGCCAGAAGCAGCGTGAGGGCGCGTACGTCGACGACAAGCAGGACGGCCCGTGGAGCACGTGGTTCCCCGACGGACGCCTGCAGAGCGAGGGCCGCTACGTGGCCGGCGTGCAGGAGGGGACCTGGAAGTCGTGGAGCGCCGACGGCAAACCCGAGGCCGAAGCGACCTACGTCGCCGGAAAATCCGAAGGCCCGGCCACGATGTGGTACCCGAACGGGCAGATCAAGGCGCAGATCGCCTACAAGGACGGCCTCGCCACGGGCGAGTGGCGCGAGTGGTACGACGACGGCCAGCTGCAGCGCGCGGGCGCGTACGTCGCCGGCAAGCGCCAGGGGCCGTGGCAGTACTTCCATGCGAACGGCAGCGTCGATGAGGCGCAGACCGGCGAGTACAAGGACGACGTCAAGGTCGCGGCTTCGGCCCCCAAGTGATCCCGAGGAACCAGTGATCCAAAGGTACGAGGCATGAGCTCCCGCCTGGAAGACCCGCTACAGACGACCGGACCGCTGCACACCGACCGCGCCGTGTGGGAGGCGGTCGAGGCCGAGCAAGGCCGCGAGGAGCGCCAGCTCGAGCTGATCGCGTCCGAGAACCACACGTCGCGCGAGGTCATGGCCGCGTGCGGAACCGTGCTGACGAACAAGTACGCCGAGGGCTATCCGGGCCGGCGCTACTACGGCGGCTGCGAGCACGTCGACACGGTCGAGGATCTGGCGCGGTCGCGCGCCAAGGAGCTCTTCGGCGCGCCGGCCGCGAACGTGCAGCCGCACAGCGGCACGCAGGCCAACATGGCCGCGTACATGGCGCTGATCCAGCCGGGCGACAAGGTGCTGGCCATGTCGCTCGACCACGGCGGCCATCTCTCGCACGGACACCCCAAGAACTTCTCGGGCGTCTTCTACGCGATCGAGAGCTACGGCGTGGAAAAGGGCAGCGAGCGCATCGACATGGATCGCGTGCGCGAGAAGGCGCTGGCGACACGCCCGAAGCTGCTGCTGGCTGGCGCGTCGGCCTACTCCCGCACGCTGGATTTCCCGGCCTTCGCGTCGATCGCGCGCGAGGTCGGCGCGAAGTTCCTGGTCGACATGGCGCACATCGCCGGCCTTGTCGCCGCGCGCCTGCACCCGACGCCCGTGGGTCACGCCGACGTCGTCACGATGACGACGCACAAGACATTGCGCGGACCGCGCGGCGGGCTCGTGCTCGCCGACGTCGAGACGATGAAGAAGATCAACTCCGCCGTTTTCCCGGGCGGGCAGGGCGGCCCGCTCATGCACGTGATCGCGGCCAAGGCGATCGCACTGCGTGAGGCGCAGTCGCCGGCGTTCACGACCTACCAGAAGCGCGTCATCGAGAACGCGCAGGTGCTGGCCGGCGCGCTCCAGGCGCGCGGCCTGCGCGTCGTGTCGGGCGGCACCGACAACCACCTGATGCTGGTCGACGTCACCTCGACTGGTCTGTCCGGCAAGGGCGCCGAGGACGCGCTGCACGCGGTCGACCTGACCTGCAACAAGAACCTGATCCCGTACGACCCGCGGCCGCCGATGGAGGCGTCGGGGATCCGGCTCGGCACGCCGGCCGTGACGACGCGCGGCCTCGGCACGGAGCACATGCGCAAGCTGGCCGGCTGGATCGCCGACGTGCTTGCGAAACCAGGCGACGAGTCCGTGCAGAAGCGCGTGTGCGGCGAAGTGGCCGAGATCGCGCGCGCGTTCCCGATCTATCCCGACCGGTAGTACCGAGCCAGGCTCCTACCCACCGGATCGCGATCAGCGGGTTCTTCCCACGCGATCACGCCAGCTCGGCGACGACTCCCTCGCGCAGGTACCACACCTCGCGCCGCGGCGTCTCGGGCAGATCGAGCGCTTCGCGCAATGCCCGCGCGTACACGTCGAGCTGCGGCGCATGCCGCCGTGCCGCCTCCGTCGCGGCGACCCCGCCCAGCGCTTCCGTCTTGAAGTCGACGACGACCCAGTGCTCCCCGTCGCGATAGACGAGGTCGGCGGAGCCGGCGTAGGCTTCGAGCGGACCGTCCTCGTGCTCTCCCGCCGGCGCGATCAACGCCAGCTCGCGCGCGACGATCCGCGATCCCAGCGCCGCAAGGCGCGCACCGATCGGACCTGATGACGCCCGCTCGAGCAGCGCCAGCGCATCGTTGGTCGCCGCCTCCGTCGCGGCCAGGTCGTCTGCGACCTGCGCGATACGCGCGCGCGCGGCGCCGAGATCGGGCAGCATCTCGAAGCCGGCGTGCACGAGCGTGCCCGCGACCTGCGCCTCCGTGCGCGGCAGCGCGCGGCGACGGCGCGGCGCGTCGATCACATCGTGCTTCGTGCCCGAGCTCGGACCAGCGACGCGCACGCGCTCGCGACGCAACGCGGCGAGCGGCAACAGTGCGTCCAGGCGTGCCGCGTCCGCCCGGGCGCGCGCCAGCAGCGAGCCGTCGACCGCCGCGGGCGCGGCGCGCGGGGATTGCGCCTGCTCCTCGATGGCGAGCCGCACCTGGAAACCGTCGAGCGGGAACTCGAGCCGCCGCTCGTCGAGCATCGCGCGCGCCGTGCGCGCCAGGTCAGCCGGCACGCCGTGCTGCGCGAGGTCGCGGAAGGACTGGCACTTCGTCGGCGCTCGCAGCTCGGGTTCTTCCTTCCACACGGCGGACACGCGCAGGTGACGCTTCGTGCGCGTGGTCGCGACGTACAGGAGTCGCGCCAGCTCGGCCGACTCGCGGCGCGCGGACGATTCGGCGATGCGCCACCAGCCGGGGCTGTCGAGGCCGAGCAGGCGCTGCTCGCCCGACGCGCGATCGAACGCGTCCGCACGCGCGTTGCCGCGCCGCGCCGTGCGTGCGAGGCCGATCAGGAACACGCTGTCGAACTCGAGGCCCTTGCTGGCGTGGATCGTGAGGAAGCGCACGGCGTTCTCGACCTGGTCCTGCGGGCGCGCGTCGCGCTGGTCGCGGCCCTCGCTGACCGCGCGACGCAAGGCGCGCACGAGCGCCTGCGCATCGCCGTGCGAGTCGAGCTCCTCGCCCAGGCGCCGGAAGAAGCGCTCCAGGTTCGCGGCGCGGTAGCGTCCCTGGTAGCGCGCGGATTCGGCCGGCTCGAGCAGCACGAGCGTGCGTACCGTCTCCAGGAAGACGTCGGCGGGATCGAGATGGAGGCTCCGGCGCAACACGGCGAGCGACTCGAGCGCGTGCGTCAGCGCGGCCGCGAACTCGGGGATCGCTCGGCCGCCGGGCGGCTGCGCCGACGCGAGCGCGTGCTGCCGATCCTCGGCCATCCTGCGGATGCGCCAGATCGTGTCGATGTCGTCGGCGCCCGCCCGGCCGAGTTCCTGGCACAGCGCGGGGAAGTCCTGCTGCCAGAGTGACTCGAGCGCCGCGTCCGGCAGCCCGCACGCGCTCGAGCGCAAGTAGGCCAGCAGAGACAGCGTGTCGCCCGGATCGGCGATCGCGCCGAGCAGCGCGCAGGCGTCGAGCACCTCGCGCCGGCGGTAGTAGCTGCGGTCGCCCTCGACCTGGAAGGGGATGTCGGCCGCGCGCAGCGCCTCGAGCGCCACGTCGAGCCGCGAGCGCGAGCGCACGAGGACGGCCATGTCCTTCCATTCGACCTGGCCCCGCGCCTTCTCGGCCGCGAGCTCGCGCGCGAGCAACGCCGCCTCGTGGCGCGCGGCGACGTCGACGGTGGTCTTGCCGAACGGCTTCTCCGCGTCGGCGCGCGGCTCCCACGTGATCCAGATCTCGGGCTCGGGCCCGACGCTCTCGTCGTTCGCGACCAGAGGCTGAAACTCGGGCTGCAGGCCGTGCTCCTTTTTCATGACCGGGTCGATCAGGCGCGTGACCGCCGCGAGCACGGCCGGCGTCGAGCGGAAGTTGCGCACGAGCGTGCCGCGCTCACCGCCCGCCGCCAGAACCTCGTCGACGAACGCGTCGTACGCCGCCAGGTCCGCGCCGCGCCAGCCGTAGATCGACTGCTTCGGATCTCCGACCAGGAAGAGACCCGGACGCTGACCCTCGCCCTGCAGCGCCAGGGCGCGCACGAGACGGCACTGCACCGCGTCGGTGTCCTGGAACTCGTCGACGAGGATCTGGCGGTAGCGCCGGCGCAAGCGCGCGGCGAGTCCCGGCTCGCGCTCGACGAGGTCGGCCGCGCGCGTCAAGAGATCGCCGTACGTCAGCACGCCCTCGCTCGCGCCGAGCGATTCGGTCTGCGCCAGCACGCGCCGCACGATCGCGCGTCGAGCGCGGAAGCCGGCGATGTCGAGTCGCGCGAGGGGGCGGAGCACGACGAGCAGTTCGCTGGCGAGGCACGTCGCGTCGTCGACCCCGTCGCCCAGGACGGCTCCGACCTTCACGCCCCACTTGCCCTTGGCCCACTCCAAGAGCTTCTTCAGCAGGTCGCGCAGCTCGAGCGCTCCCAACGCCTGCAGCGCAGCGCCGGGGTTCACGGGATCGCGGGCCTGCAGCACGCCCACCAATTCGCCGTACGACGCGACGGCGCGCTGGACCGCGTCGACTCCCGGGATCGCCGCCAGGCGTTCGGGCCGGATGCGCGCGAACGCTCGTGCGCGCTGCTCGAGCTCGCTCAGAAACGCATCGAGCCGCGCGTCCGTCGTGGGATCTTCGTCGAGCTCTGCCGCCGCCACGCCTTCCGCGCGCAGCTGGCTCACGCACTGCGTCACGCGATCCGGCCCGACCCCATCGCGCGCCAGGAGGAGCCAGCCCTCGTCGCGCCGGCCGTCGAACGCCGCCGCGAGATCGGCCTCGACGGCTCCGCGCGCGAGGTCGGGGATCCGCTCCGCGTCGGCGTCCACCTGGAAATCCGGCGCCAGCCCGGCCTGCGCCGGATGTGCGGCGAGCAGCGCCTGGCAGAAGCCGTGGATCGTCGTCGCCAGCGGCCGGTCGATCGCGAGGCGCAGCCGGTGCGCGCGCTCGCGCTCGTCCGCTCCCGGCGGTCGCTCCTCTCCGCCGATCAGCACGCCGGTCGGCAGCCCGCCCGATTCGAGCTTGCGCAGAGCCTTGCGCACGCGCTCGTCCATCTCCGCCGCGGCGGCCTTCGTGAACGTGATCGCGAGCAACGCGTCGACGCAGCGCGCCGCGACGGCGTCGTGTCGCTCGCCGCCGGTCGACGTCGTCTCGCGCTCGGCCGCCTCATCCCATCCGGGACCGAGGAACCACGTCACCGCGCGCGCGACGAGCGCCGTCGTCTTGCCCGTGCCCGCGCCGGCGACGAGCACGACCGGCCGTGTGAACTCGCGGCATGCCAGCGCGCGCGCGGCGCGATCCTGCTCGAGCGCGGTCACTTGCGCCGTCCCTTCGCCGCGGCCGGCTTCGCGGGCGCGCGCGTCTCGACTTGCAGGTCCCACACGGCGCGCACGAGCGCGTCGTTGCCCGTGACACCGGCCGGATCGCGCGCTACGTGGTGCGCGAGGCGCAGGCGCGCGCCCGTGTCGCCCTGCACGCAGGCCAGTGCGACCTCGCACGTCGCGCAGGCCGGGTTCACCGTGTGCCCGTCGCCGCGCAGGAGACGCGGGAACAGTGCGCCCCCGTCCCACGCCGCCAGCAGCGCGCGCCATGCCTTCTCGAACGCCTCTTGCGCGCCCGTCGTCCCTTCGTCGATCGGAAACGTCCGGTTCGCGTCGTCCTCGATCGCGGGCGACAGCGCCACGTAGCGGCCATAGCCGGTCGCGCGCGCGTAGGCCCAGGCCTGCAGGTGCGTGCCGCGCGCGAGGCCCTTCAAGAGGCTTTTCAAGCGGTTCGCGGCAACGGACTTCTCGCCGCCGAAGACCGAACCGCTCTTCCAGTCCGTCATGCGCAGCTGGTTGTCCACGCGCTCCACGCGGTCCGCGCGGAAGTGCAGGCGACGGTCACCGTCGAGCTCGATCTGGCCCTTTGTCTCCGCCGCGACGAGCAGCAGGCCGGGCTCGAGCGCGTCGACTGCTCGCGCGGCCTCGACGAGGCGCAGTGCGCGCGCGGCGACGAGCTCGTCGAGGCCCGGTGCGAAGAGGCCCGCCTCACGCAACGCAGTTCGGGCGCTGGCGCGCGCCGCGATCGCAAGCTTCAAGTCGCTCGGCCACGTGGCCGGCACGCCTGAATCGTCGCCGACTGAGCCGAGGTCGACATGCTTCACCGGTGCCGCACTAGCCAGGAGCTCGTGCGCGACGAGCCCGACGACCGCCGGATCGATGCTGGGCGCCTCGACTAGCGGGTCGATCGGCGGTGCGATCTTCAGCACGCGCCGCAAGAACGTCTGCCACGGGCACGTGGCCAGACGCTCGACCGTCGTGACGTACATCTCTGCGTTGCGCGCGTCGCCCGCGCGGCGCGCGCCCACGAACCCGAAGAACGGCCCCAGCGACTCGGGCGGTCCGGGCGGACGATCGAGCTCGGCGACAACGGCGGCGCGCGCGATCGCGACGCGCGCCGCGAGCGCGGGATCCAGGCCGTGCGCCGCGCGGGCACGTTCCAGCGCGAATGCGAGGACGGAATCCAGCGCGGCTCGGCCGCCCGCGCGCGCGGCGATCAGCGCGTGCTCGTGCGGCGGCTGCGCCACGTCCTGCGACGCGGCGACGGCCAAGTCGCAGATCGGCACGCGATCGGCCTCGTCGATCCCGGCCCGGTCGAGAAGTGGCGACGGGCCGCGCGGCTCGTCGTCCGCGTCCGCGACGAGCCACGACAGCGTGACGTCCGGCGCGGCGCGCAAGAGCTGCTCGAAGAGGGCGCGCTCCTCCTCGGGTCGCGCGCGCTTCTGGGGCAGATCGGGCAGGCAGGCGGCGACGTGCATGCGCGCGTCGTCGCCCAGGAGCGGGTCCTCGCGCGGGACGGCCGGGAACACGCCGGCGTTCAAACCGGGCACGAAAACGTGCTCGAACGTGCGGCCTCGCGCGTCGGCGACGGTCAGGACCTGTACCCCGCCGCCGCGGCCGCCGAGCTCGTCGCGCGCCCGGGCCTCGACCTCCGGTGCGATCGCATCCAGGAACTCGCGACGCGAGAGCCGAAACTCGTGCGTCGTACGCGTCTGCGCCAGCTTGTCCGCCGCCGCGAGCAGCTCGTCGTCCGGTCCGGTGCCGCCGAGCGACGCGAGCACCCGCGCGAGCACGTCGCGGTGGCGCGCGATGCCGCCGGAATCGGGCCATGCCTTCGACGCCGTGAGGAACGCGCCGGCCCGCGCGATCTCGCGCGTCAGCGCCTCGCGTGCGACGTGTCGCGCTTCGAACACCGTCTCCTCGGATTCGGGCTGGGCCGTCGAGGCGTCCTCGCTGTCATCCTCGCGCTCGTCTCCGTCGGGTTCGTGCCGCTCCTCCTCGGCGGGTTCGCGCGAGGCCGACTCGCGGGCACGCAGCCTCAGCGATGCTGCCTGGCCCAGCGCCTCGTCCAGGTCGAGCGACGCAGCCGTGCCGAGCCTGCCCGCGCCGAGCGCGCGCCAACCCGCCAGCAGCTGAAGCTCGTCCGGCTGCCGCTCGAGCTGCGCGGCGAACCAGCGGTCGACCGGAGCGCGCGCGGGATCCTGCAGCAGCTCAAGCCGCGCCAGGTCGCGGCGCCCCGCCGGCGTCAACGGCCCGGCGGTGCGCTCGGCCGAGATCGGCACGGCGAGCCGCGCGGCGTGCGTGCGCAGGGGGAGTCGGTACGGCGCGACGTCGTGCGCGACGATCGCGATCGACTCCGGGACCGCGCCGGCGTGGAGCAGGACGCGCACGCGACGCAGCACCTCGCGCGCCTCCGCTTCCGTGCCGCGCGCGCGGAAGGACTGCGGTCGCGCCGCGGTCTCGCCGACCGGTTGCGCGCGGATGCCGAGCCGGTCGCGCAGCGCGGCTCCGTAGCGCGGCCCGACCGCGGCGTCGTCCCACGCCAGGCGCGCGCGGCCGGTCGCGACCAGCGCCTCGAGGAAATCGCCCAGCAGTCCGGTCGCGTCGGCGACGCCGTGCACCCACACGGCGCGCGATCCGAGCGCAGCCGCATCGGCGCGCAGCGCGCGGGCGGCCAACGCGTAGGTCTCGCTCGTGCGCCCGACGCCGTGCGCGGCGCAGTCGGCGCGCGCAGCCAGAGCGGCCGCGACGAGGTCGCGCGCGAGCTTCCGTTCTTCGCGCGCGAGATGCGCGCTGTCGAGCGCGTCGAGCACCGCGTCCGTGTTCTCCGGCGAGAGGCCGGCGTCGAGGAGGTCCACGATCGTCCCTCGCGCCGCGGGAACCAGGCCGTCGGCCTGCTGCCCGGGCTGGCCGATGCGCGCCGCGGCGCGGCGCACGAGCACGTCGGCCAGCTCGATGCCGCGCGGCGCCGGCGACCCGGCTCGCGCGAGCACGTCGCGCGCGAGACCGAAGAGAGTCTGCAGGCGGACGCCGGCCAGCGCTCCGATCTCCTTGGCGACGCGCGCCGCGACGTGGACGCGCAGGCCATCCGACGGCACAGCCAGCACGAGCGGGGACGCGAGCAGGCCCGGGTCGGCGCGGATCGCGTCGCGTTCCGACCGCAGTCGCTCGAGCAGGCCGATCTCGACCTGCTGCGGCCCGCGGCCGCGCACGAGGATCGAATCGCCGGCCATCGCCCGAGCCCACCAAAGTCGGCCCGAATGTGCAACGGGCCGTGCCCTAAGGCACGGCCCTGCAAGCTCTCTCCGATTACCCGGAACGATCGCCTAGTGGACGTCGTTCAGCTTCTTCTGCAGCTCCGCATTGTCCGGGAACTTCGCCAGGCCCTTCTGCCACGTCGCGATCGCCTTGTCCTTCGCGCCCATCTGCAGGTGCAGGTTGCCGAGCATGAGGTACGTGTGCACGAAACCCTCGTGCGGCGGCGCGTTCTCCTGCTGGCCGACCAGGATCTCGAAGTGCTTGACCGAATCGGTCTGCATGCCCATGACCGGCGGCCAGAACGAGAGGCTCACGGCCTTCTGGAAGCGACCCATCCAGTGGTTCTCGTCCAGCGCCAACGCCGCGTCGAACGCCTTGTCGGCCTTGGTGGCCCACACGCCGGCGTCGGGCCCGCCGCCGGCGCGGAAGACCTTCTGCAGGTAGGCCAGACCGGACTCCACCTGCGCGTCGGGGTCGTTGCCGCGCGCCTTGGCGCGCTCCTCGAGCATCTTGACGACCTCGTCGAGCTTCCCGGCGGCCTCGATCTCCTTCCACAGCTTCTGCGACTCGTCCCAGTCCACGTTGCCGGCCAGGAGCTTGTCGATCGCGCTCTGGACCTCCGTCGACACGCCCGGCTCGGACTTCGGCGGCGTCGCGCGCGCCGGTGCCGCCACCGGCTCGGGGGCGCGGGCGGCGGCCGTGCGGTTCGCAGCCGCGACGTCGGCCAGGCCCATCTGCAGGTTCTCGAGCCCGCGCTCGATCGAGGCCGTGCGCTGCTCGAGCGCGGCGATCGTCGCGCCGTGCTGCGAGACCGGCGCGACCGCGGCGTCGCTGGCGGTGCTCGCGCAGCAGGATCCCGCCAGGCGTGCGCCCAGGAAACCGCCGCCCACGCCGAAGACGAGGGCCAGGACGGGGAGGAGGACGTTCGTGTTCATCGTTGGCCTTCTTCTTTCGTGGCGGCGTCGCCGCCGAACCGGATCGTGAGTTCGCGCCGCGGTCCGAGCTCCAGGTCGACGCGCTGCGGCGGCGCGCCCTCGACCTCGATCAGCCATCTGCCGGGCATCAGGCCGGGGACCAGCAGGACGCCGTTCGCGTCCGTCCGGTCGTCGGCGCTGAACTCGCACGGCCTTCCGCGATCGTCCGTGAACTTCACGGGGCGGCCCGCGGCCGGCGCACCGCGTGCGTCGAGCGCGCGCAGGAGCAGCTCGACGCCCGGCACGAAGCGCAGCTCCAGCGTCTGCGGGCCGTCGAGGACGTCGAATGCGTCGCTCAGCACGGCGGCGATCCCCGTGCGCAAGGTGTGCGCCGAGACCTGGTACGTGCCCGGCGGCAGGCCGCGCAGCTGGAAGTTGCCGGCGGCGTCGGCTTGCGTGCGCCCCGCGAACTCCGACTGGCCGTCGCGCAGCGAGTGCAGGATGAGCCAGGACGAGGCTTGCGGCGTGCCGTCGGGCGCGAACGTCCGACCGCTCACGGATCCCGCAGGGAACACGAGGTCGTGCCGCTGCTCGGGCGCCAGCGCGACGTCGATCGGGCCGATGTGCGCGAAGCTCATGCCCAGGTCGGTGCCGACGAAGAACTCGTACCGGCCCGGGTCGACTCCGGCGAACTCGAACGAGCCGTCGGTGTTCGAGCGGTCCGCGATCCACTTGTTGCGGTCGCCCAGGTTCGAGAGCATCACGTCGAGACCCGCGACGGGCTGACCGGCCGTGTCGCGCAGGACGCCCACGACGCGCGTGCGGTTCGGCGTCGGTCCCAGGTCGAGCTGGACCTCTTCGGTCCCGGTGATGCGCAGCTCGCGCGTGGTCGGCGTCGACTGGCCGGCCTGCGGGTCGAAGCTGAACACGACGTACGAGCCGGGAGGCAGGTCCTCGATCGTGTAGCGTCCGCCGGCGTCGCTCTGCGCCTGCGCGTAGCTCATGCGCTCGAGGAGCGGACCGTCGACCATCCGGCTGGCGATCACGATCGCGCCGCTCCAGGGCGAGCCGTCGTCGTGCTGCACGACGCCGGTGACCGAGCCGCCGCGTGCGATCTGGATCGTCAGCGCGTTCACGGCGGTGTTCGCGGCAACGATCTCGCCCGTCCACGCCGGGGCGTAGCCCTCGATCGACACGCGCAGACGCGTGGGCGCGGAGCCCAGCCCATGGACCACGAACGTTCCGTCCGCAGCCGTGATGGCCGCCGCGCGCCAGCCTGCGGCCTCGAGGTCGACCTGGAACGGGACGATCTGCGCGGGCAGGAACGCTTCGGCCAGCACCGCCGCGTCAGGGACGGGCGCGCCGGTCTGCGCGTCGAGCACGGTGCCGCGCAGGCTGCGCGCGGGCGCCAGCAGGAACAGCGCGTTCGCCGTGCGGCCGGCCGCGACGACCAGATCCGACAGGCGCGCGACCGCGAAGCCCTCGGCCTCGAAGTACGCGTCGTACGTGCCGTCGCGCAGATTCTCGAAGGCGAACGAGAGCGTGCCCTGGAACTCGGCCGAGCGCGGCTGGCTCACGCTCGGCAGGCGCTCGTGCCGCAGGAGCGTCACGCGGAAGCTCGTCGGCGGCGTGGCGCCGGGCGCGAGCGGCAGCGTGCCGGCCAGGCTCGGCACGGGCACGCCGGCCGGCGAGCCGGTACCCGCGCCCGGACCGTTCACGTCCGCGGCACCCGGGATCGAGCCGGCCGGGATCGAGCCGGCCGCCGTGCGCGCCGCAGCACCATCCGGCGTCGCGATCGCGCTCGACACGACGATCCGGCCGCCGCGCAGCCACGTGCGCTGGCCGACCGAGAGCTCGGCGCGCGGCTCGGTCACGATCCAGGCCAAACCGGTCGCGAGCTCGACCAGGCTGCACGCGCCGCCGCCCGGCCCGTCGGCCGCGAACGACCAGCTCAGCACGCCGCGCGCCAGCGCGACGAGGCCGTGCGGCGTCTCCACGCGCCACGGCTCGCCGGCGTCGTCGCGCCGCACGCTCGCCGATCCGGTGTCGAACGCGATCGCGCGCGCGCCGTCCTTCTCGCGGCTGGCGACCTCGGCCCGCGTGCGCGGACCGAGCTCGACGCGCCCGGAGGATCCCAGGTGGACCGTGAACGGCTGGTCGGGCGGCGTCGCGACGCCGACTGCGCCGGTACCGGCGGCGAAGCCGCGCTCGAGCTCTTCCGCGCTCGCGGCGCGCCAGCCGGCGGCCTCGCGCACGGCCACGTGACCCTCGGCAACGATCACATCGGGCGTCAGCTGTGCCGACGATCCGCGCACGAAGAGCCACGTCGCGACCAGGCCAGCGACGAGCGCGAGCGCGGCCGCGGCCAGCGTGAGAAACGGACGCGCGGTCGTCAGGAACGGACGGACCGGCGCGCTGCGGACGGGGCGCACGGCGGTGCCGGATCCCGCGCCGAGCGGCGCGCTGCGTGCGACTTCCGCTTCCAGCCGCGTGCGCAGCTCGGACGCGAAGCGCGGTGCCGGCAGCACCGGATGCCACGCCCGCGCAAACAGGCGCTGCAGGTTCTCCTCGAGGACGTCGTGGGGGCTCACGCCAGACCTCCGCGCTTGCGCGCCAGGAGCTCGAACACGCGCGCGAACGCGCTGCGCGAGCGGGTCAGCATGGACTCGGCGGCCTTCTCGCTCTTGCCCGTGGCGCGCGCGATCTCGGCGGTCGACAGGCCTTCGACGTACTTGTCCAGCAGCGCGCGCTGGTAGTCGGCCGGCAGCGACGACAGCGCGGCGCCGACGAGCTCGCTGGTCTCCTTGCGCTCGAGCACGTGGTCGGGCAGCGGCTCGCGCGCCACGTCGGCCAGGATCGCGTCGATCTCGAGGTCGGACTCGGCCAGCACGTCCTCGAGCGCCACCGGCGTGCGCTTGCGGCGCGCCATGCGGATCTTGTTGCGCGCGATACCCACGAGCCAGCCGCGCAGCGAAGAACGCCCGTCCCAGGCCGGCAACGTCTGGAGCGCCGTCAGGAACGTCTCCTGCACGACGTCCTCGACCAGCCCGCGGTCGCGTCCGACGCGGAAGTGGACGAACTGGTAGATCGGCGTCAGGTGCTCGTCGAGCAGCTCCGTCGCGGCGGTGGTCTCGCCGCTCAGGATCCTCTGCCGGAGGTGGACCTCGGCGCCCGTGGGTCCGGAGCTCCCTCCGGAGGGGCTGATGGGAGCGGGGCTGGGCATGATGCCCCCAGGGTGCCGCCTGCGGCCCGATCCTTCTCCCTTTCGCCGATTTCGCTGCCTAGACTCAGCTCGCATGAAGCTGCCGCGCGCCCTGGTGGTCCTGACGCTCCTCGCCCTCCTCACCGGCTGCGACGAGGACAACGCGGTCTCGGTCCGCCTGCGCTTGTCGGAGGACCTGTCCGGGACGATCATCACGAGCGGGCTGGCCCAGCCGACCGGACCCGGTGCGGTCAAGCAGGCGACCGTCGGGGCCTCCTTCGACCGCCAGATCGCGCTGCGCGGCGCCAAGGGCCGCTTCCCGGCGCTCGACGGCCTGAAGGTCGGCGACGTGATCTTCTCGGGCAACGTCCCGGAGGGCGGGCTGCGCTCCTGCCGCGTCGAGGTGCCTACCGGCCCGGAGGCCCGCTGGCCGTCGCTCTTCGTGCCGCTCACGGAGGCCGAACGCCGCTCGGCCACCGAAGCCTTCGAAGTCGCCGGCAAGTCCCGCGACGTCGGCCGCACGTTCAAGATCGAGATCGAGCTGCCTTCCTCCGTCGTCAGCAACGGCGCCACCGGCAAGGTGCGCGGGACGAAGAACTCGTCCGACGGCGCGATCGCGACGTTGATCGTCCCGCTCGAGGCGGCGCGCGAGGGCAAGGAGCCCCTCGTCTGGCACATCACCTGGTGAACAGGTCGCGGGCAGGAGCGGCGCCCCAGCGGCGCAGGTAGGGCTCGACGTCCATCTTCTTGGCGGTGTTGGCCGAGCTCATGAAGCGGATCGTGCCGAAGACCTTGCGCACGGGTCCCCACGGCCGGTCGAAGCGGCCGAGCGTCCAGAAGATGCCGCTGTAGGAGTTCGGGTCGCGCCCGTCGAGCGCCCAGCGGTTGTTGAGCTCGATCAGGACGTCGAGCGCCTCGCGCGGGTGGCGCGTCCACTCCAGGATCTTCTTGCCCCACAGCATGCGCATGTAGTTGTGGATGCGGCCCTCGCGCACGAGCTGGCGCTGCGCCGCGTTCCACAGCGCGTCATGTGTCTGTGAGCGCTCGAACTCCTCGAGCGTGTAGACGTGCTCGCGCGCATCGGAGGCGTGCTCCTCGAGCGTCGCGCGCGCCCAGGCCGGCAGCGATTCGTAGCGGTCGTGGTCGTCGCGACGCGCGGCGAAGTGGAAGCCCAGCTCGCGCCACGTGACGATCTGGTCCAGGAACGCCTCGCTCGACGGCGCGAGGTTCCACCAGCCGTCCTTCTTGCCGCTGGTCGTCGTCGCGATCCGTGCAGGGTGTCCAATCCTCGGCCCGCGCAATCGCGTCGAGCACCTGGTGCGTCGACAGGTGGCCGAAATGGAGCCAAGGCGAGAAGCCCGATGCAGCGTCCTTGGACGGGTCGTTGCGCTCTTCGGCGTAGCGCGGCAGACGGTGGCGCACGAACTCGCGCAGCGCCGCGGCGGCCGCGGGTGCGCCACCCGGCTTGGGCGCGACCGGCACGGCGTGGTCGATCGGCAGCGCCGCGAGAGCGCGCGCATCGCCATCGAGGAGTGCGTCCGACGCGCGCGGCCAGCGCGCCTCGATCGCGGCCGGGACCTCGACCGGCCCCCCGATGCGCGCAACCAGCTCGAGCGGCGTCGCGTACGGCCGCTCGTTCAGGTGCGGTCGCAGGCTCTTCTGCAGGCTGCGCCGGAACGCGTACGCGGAAGGGAACGTGTCGCCGCCGCCCGCGCGCACGGGCCACAGGCCGTTCGCGTCGACCGCCTCGAGGCGCACCGGGATCCGCTCGGCCGCGCTGGCCACCATGCGCGGCAGGAAGAAGCAGGGCCAGTCGTCGGTCACGACCGCGACGGCCTGCGCCGACAGCGCGGCCAGGAGACCCGCGCCCGCGCCGGCTTCGGGCTCGACGTAGGGGAAGTACGCAACGCCCGCCGCCGCGCACGCGTCGCGGTTCGCGCGCATGCCGTCGAGGACGAAGCGGTGGATGCGGTCGCTGTTCCAGCGATGGCCCGCGCGCAAGGGCTCGAGCACGAGCCGCGGCCGGCCGTGCTCGCGCGCCAGCTCGACGGCGCGGTCGAGCGCGAAGTTCCAGGCCGTGCGCCGGTTGGCCGTCATCCAGTACAGGACGTACTGCCCCTGCGCGCGGACCGCGTGCGCGTTGCGCGCGCCGATGCGCACGGTCGGGACGCGTTGGATCGTCTTGGTCATCGGGATCGTCGTCCGCGCGCAGCTCAGTACGGCGAAGGCTCGCGCGCGACGGCGGTCACCACGGCCGCGGCGCCGGCCGGGATCGCCGCGCCGAGGAACGACACCGCGCCGGCCAGGCGCGCCGAGCGCGCGCGCAGCCCCGGTACCTCGCCCAGCCAGGGGCCGACGAACGCGACGGCCAGGAGCACCCAGCTCGCGGCGGGCAGGTCGTAGACGATAGCGATACGCACGGCCGACGCCACGACGATCGCCACGATCGCAACGACGCCGCGCGCCAGGTGAGCGCCGCGCACGATCCATGTGACGACGACCGCGGCGCCCAGGCCGGCGCACACGGCGCCGACGAGCTGCGCCAGCGAGCCGCTCTTGTTCAGGAGCAGCGTCACGCTGGTGCCCGCACACGCGGCCCACAGCGCGAGCGGCAACGATGGGCCGGGGCGGCGCTCGGCCAGACGCTCGAGCAGCCTCCACAGGACGAACACGAGCAGCACGCCGCCGAACGAAAGGAGAAAATCCGCGCCCTCGCCCGGCCCAGGGCTGCGGATCACGCGCCGCATCCACACGCAGAAGAGCCCTACGTACAGGACGTGCGACCAGCGCGCGAGCGCCGGCACGCCGCGCAACGGCGCGAGCACGATCGCCACTGCGACCATCCAGAAGATCCAGGCCGTGAACGGCACCGCGCCGCCCGCAAAGGGCGAGGCTGGCACGCCGACGAGCCAGGCGTGCGCGATCAAGTAGCCCGCGCCGAGCCCCGCGGCGCCCAGATGCAGCGACCGCACCCGCGGCCGTTGCGCACCGAGGCGTGCGTCGACGAGCAGCAGGATCCCCGCCACGACGGCGGGGATCAGGATGCCGAACAAGAGGTCTGTAGGACCGAGCAACGGCGCGGCCTACTTGGCGGCCGCTTCGACGCTGACGATCAGCGTGACCTCTTCGCCCAGGCCGCCTTTCATGAACTGGATGCCGTAGTCGCTGCGGTTGATCTTGAACGTGCCGTGGAAGCCGATCAGGGCTTCGCCTTCGCGGCCCTTGCCGGTGCCCGTCTGCTCCATGGGGATCGTGACCGACTTCGTGGTGCCGTGCAGCGTCAGGTCGCCGACGACCTTCCAGTTCTTGTCGCCGGCCTTCGTGACGGTCTTGCTCTCGAACGTCGCCGTCGGGAACTGCTTGACGTCGAAGAAGTCGGGCCCGCGCAGGTGGTCGTCGCGGCCCTTGTGGTTCGAGTCGATGCTCCCGATGTCGATCTCGATCGAGACCTTCGAGTTCTCGGGCTTGTCGGAGTCGACCGTGAACGTGCCCCCGACCTTGTTGAAGCGCCCGTAGAAGCGGCTGACGCCCAGGTGGGTCGTCGAGAAAACCGTGGAGGAGTGGACGGAATCGACCGTGTACGTGACCGGCACGGCGGCCGGCGCGATCGCCGGCGGGCTGGACGTCCAGTTCGCTGCGGTGAGGCTGAGGCCCGCCAGCACGAGGCCGGCCAGAGGAAGTGTGGTGGAGATGATCTTCATGGTTCGTGTGCCTGGTTGGACTGCGACGGGCTGAGGGTCGCCCGCGTGCCTCCGGGTTGCAAGCCCACCCGGCCTTGCGACGCGACCTTTTCCTCGATTGCTCGCCAAGGATCGCACTGCCGCGTCGGTGACGTGGTTCCCGGAGCGAAACCAGAGACTGCCCATGTCCGACGAACCGCATGCGATCGCGGCCACCCCGCCGCCACCCACGAATCCAAGCGCGCGTCCCCTGCGTCGCCGCCGCTGGATCGAGCCCATCGCGGCGCTCGTGATCGCGCCGCTCCTCGTGGTCGAGTGCGTGCGTCGCCTCGCGCACGATCCGGGCGTCGCCGAGATCCGCGACGACGAGGTCGGCGTCGTCGTCGACGCCTGGAACCGCGACGTCGAGGTGGTCGACACGCCCGGCTACCGGCCCTACCTGCCCTGGTTCCAGGAAGTCCACAAGATCGACAAGAGCCCGAACGCGTTCGTCTTCCGCGGCAACAAGGCGACCGACCTGAACCACGTCCCGCGCCTGCTCGTGCGCGCGCGCGACGGCTCGAGCTTCTGGTTCGAGGAGCTGACGCTGCAGTACGCGCTGCGGGTCGAGCGCGCGGCGTCGGTGCTCGACGACTCGGGTGGCGGCGAGGCCTTCAAGGAGGAGCTCCTGCGGGCGCACGCGCGTGCGATCCTGCGCGACGAGTTCGGGCGTTTCTCGGCCCAGGACGCCGGGAAGCCGGAATCGCTGCAGGTCGCGACGCGCGCCAGCCTCGACCGCCTCAACACGGCGCTCGAGCGCCACGGCATCGAGGTGCTCGAGGTCAGCTCGCCCAAGCCGGCCTACGACAAGGGCTACGAGGACCTGATCAACCGGCGCAAGCTGGCCAACCAGGAAGCCGAGCGCCTGCGCGCGCAGATCGCGGCCCTGCAGGCCGACGGGAAGTTGCGCGAGCAGCGCGTGCGCAAGGACAAGGACCTCGAGATGCTCAAGCTCGAGGGCAACCTGGCGCGCGACCTCGGCGCGGCGCAGAGCGAGCTCGTGCGCGCGCGCGCCGAGGCCGACAACGTCTTCGCCGAGAAGCTCTCGCAGGGGCGCACGGCCAAGGCGGAGAAGGAGCTGCAGGCGGCCGTGCTCGCGGCCAAGTACCGCGGCCTGGCCGAGGACGCGCGCGGCCGCGCCGAGGCGCTGCGCGTGCACGGCAGCGGCGCCGTGCGCGCCGCGCTCGTGGACCAACTGGCGAACGTCCAGTTCACGCTGATGCCCTACGCGCGCGATCCGGCACCCAAGCGGGTCGAGTACGAGCAACCGGCCTCGCAACCCTGACCGACGGTGACCAACATGCGATCATTCCTCCAAGCCTCGGGTCAGTTGCTCCTGGCCGGATTGCGCCGCGGCGACCGTCTCGTGCGCCGTTCAGCGCTCAGCGCACGCACGGGCTTGCTCCTCGGCGCGCGCAGCCGTCCGTTCCGCGCCGGGCTCGCGCTCCTCCTCGCGTCCGTGCGCCTGGCGCTCTGGACCGCGCTCTTCACGGGCATCGCGCTGGGCGCCGGCTGGCTGTGCTTCCAGCGCGTGCCGGCCGGCTTCGTCGGCGTGCGCCAGGACAACTTCGGCGCCGGGATCCGGCCGGCGGACTACGCAGCTGGCATCTACTTCGCGCCGCGCGGCCTCGTGACGTGGCACAACGTCGAGGGCAAGACGCACGTCCTCGACTTCGCCTGGGAGACGGAGGGCGGCGACTGGCCCCCGCTCGAAGTGCGCACGAAGGACGGCAACATCTGCCACCTGGGGCTGGCCCTGCTCTACCGCGTGAAGGCCGGCGAGGCCCACGCGCTCGTGCGCGACGGCCTGCGCATCGCCTTCCACCAGCGCGTCAAGGGCACGACCGAGAAGATCGTGCTGGAGGAGTTCGGGAAGCTGACGACTCCGGAGTACGCCGACACGGACGCGCGGCTGGCGCGCTGCGCGGCGACGCTGGAGCGCCTGAACGCGCTGCTCGCGGCCTACCACGTGGAGGCCGACTCGCTCATGGTGACGCAGTTCCTCTTCGCGATGGAGTACGAGAAGAAGCTGCAGGAGAAGCAGCTCACTGGCCAGCAGGCCCTGATGGCCGCCGCGCAGCAGGAGCTCGAATCGAGCCGCGAGTTGATCTCGATCGAGGAGGCCACGATCGAGGCGGCCGAGAAACGGATCCGCGCCGAGCGCGACGAGGTGATCCAGCGCCGCTTCGCCGAAGGCCGCCACGAGATCGTGGCGCTGGGCCAGGAGGCCAAGGAGTACGACCGGCGCCGCAAGGTCGAGGCCCAGGCCGAGTACGACCGCCTCGTGGCCGAGGGCGAGCGCGCGCTGCTCCAGGCGCAGGGTCTGCAGGAGCTCCTGGCCAACGAGCTCTACGACACCGAGGGCGGCCGACTCCTGCTGGCGCGCAAGGCGGCCCAGAACCTGAACCTGAAGCAAGTGACGCTGAACTCGAACGACCCGCGGACGCCCAACGTGCTCGACCTGGACGCGATGGTGCGCCTGCTCCTCGGAAGCGGACCGGTGAAGCCGTGAACATCGGTGTCAGACACCTTGCACCCTGCCGGAGGACTGCCGGATGCGTGAACCGGACTCGCGCTCGCCCTGCCTCCGCGAAGTCCAATTGAAACGGCGGACATTCCGGGACGATCCGACACGACTTGCGCGCCGGACGCCTTCGTCGACATCCTGCCTCTCGGCACAGCTCGCGTGTGGGATAGGATGGCCGGGATCCCGTGACCGCGAGCTCCGTCCCGACGACACCGCGCCCGACGCGCAGCTTTCCCGTGCGCACGGAGAAGGTCCGCTGTCCCGTTTGCGCGTGCGACGACGCGCGGCCCTATCGCCGCGGGATGTACCGGATCGGCGACGTCGCGTTCGACCTCGTGCGCTGTCCGTGCGGGATGGTGTACGTCGACCCGCGGCCGGACGGCCCGACGCTCGGCGCGATGTACGACGACCCGGACTACTACACGGACGGCTACAACCTGGGCGTCGAGACCGAGAACTACTTCGAGCGCAAGGACGAGCTGATCGCGCAGTACGAGGCCGCGACGGCGCAGTACGAGCGCGAGACGGGTCTGGCACCGGGCCGTTTCCTCGAGCTCGGCAGCGCGGGCGGCTTCTTCCTTGAAGGGGCACGACGGCACGGCTGGAGGGTGCAGGGCGTCGAGCTGTCGCCGCCGGCGGCGCAGTATTCGATCCGCGAGCTGGGACACGACGTGTTCCAGGGCCTGCTCGAGCAAGCGCCGTTCGCAGCGGGCAGCTTCGATCTGGCGCTGGCCGACAACGTGCTCGAGCACACGACGGACCCCGCAGGCGTGCTGAAGCGCCTGCGCGAGCTGCTGCGACCCGGTGGGTGCTTGATCGTGATCGTCCCGAGCTACGTGAACTCGCCCTATTTCCGCCTGATGCTGGCGGCGCAGGCCGTCGTTCCGCGCGCGCTGCTCGGCCCGCAGACGCTCAAGCTGCTCAAGCTCGACGGCGCCGACTCCGGCTACCCGTACCACATCCTCGAGTTCGACCTGCTGGCTCTGCGCAGGCTGACCGAGCGCGCCGGATTCCGCGTCGAGCGCGTCGAGCGCTCCGTGCCGCTGCCTGCGCACCTGTTCAAGAACCGCTCGCCCAGCGTCGCGCAGCGGCTGCAGCGCGGCGTGTTCCGCACGCTCGACGGGTTGATGCGGGCGGGACTCTTGCCCGGGGCGCGGCTGCGTCTCGTGCTGCGGCGAGAGAGCTGATCACGCTCACCAGCGCGGGCCGTACTCGCCCACCCCGGCCGACTCCTGCCAAGCGCGCACGTCTGCCAGGCGCTGTTCGATCTCCTCGACGTGCTCGACGTCGGAGGCGATCCCGCGCTCCACGAGCTGGCGGCACAGCGTGCGCGTCGCACGCACGAACTGCGGCAGCTCGTCGCCGCGGCGCGCGATCAGGTCCGCGTCCTCGGCCAGGATCCGCTGCGTCTCCCACGGGAACGGCAGGTTGACGCCCGGGCGCGCGAGCCCGGCCCACAGCGCCATCTCGAGGTCGGGACGGACGCCGCTCACGCGCCGCGCGCTCTCGACGACGCGATCCATCGGCGCGTTCGTCATGCGCGCGTGCCAGCGCAAGCCCGCGCCGAGCCCGGCGACCAGCCAGGGCTGCCATTCGGCGGGCCACGGCGCGAGGAACGAATCGAGATCGAGCGACCACTCCGCGCCCCACGACTTGGCCGCGTCCTGGCGCGCCTGCACGCCCAGGTTGAAGCCGAGCGCCGTGCGCACGCGCGGGCGGATCTCCGGCGGCAGGCCGTCGACGCGCGCCACGATCTCGGCGCGGTCGACCGCGTTGCGCGAGCTGAGCAGTGCGCGCGCGATCTGGGCCAGGTTGTAGCCCTCGAGCCGCGCGCCCACTGCGCGCGTGCGGAAGCTCCAGTCGACGAGGCCCAGGCTCGAGGCGCTGGGCAAGGCGGCCATCGTCACGAGCGCGAGGCCCGCGAGGCGCATCGTGCCGCGGCGCGCGATCCAGCGGTCGGCCCACACGGCGATCAGGATCAGCGCGAAGAGGATCGTCGGCAGGTAGTAGCGGAACCCGGCCACCTCGATCGGCGGAGCGTGTCCACCGAGACGGAAGTTCGAGATGCCGTAGGCCAGCGCGGCGAGCGGCACGTAGATCACGAAGGGCACGAGCCGGGCGTGCTCGAACGCCGCGAGTTGTGCTTCGGAACTGCGCGGCGGGTCGATCAACCCGCGAGCGAACGATGAAACGCTCGTCGCGACCGAAGGCAGCGACGCCAGCCAGGCGATCGCGAACGCGGCCAGGAACAGACCGCTCAGCGCTGGACCCGACAAGCCCGCGAAGGGTTCGAATACAGGTGCCTCGAGCAGGCGCCAGCCGATGAAATCCAGGGAGCGCGCGAGCACGTCGGCGCCGCGACCGCTGTTGTCGTTGCCGAACTTCGCGCCCAGGAAGTCCAGGCCGCGCGCGCTGGTCACGGCGTTCACGATCACCAGCGGTGCGACGCCGGGCGCGAAGCCGGCGACGAGCACGGGCAGGTCGCGCGCGGCCTGCCTGAGCCCGCGCAGCCCGAGGTGCAGGCCGAACAGGATCCCGACGGGGATCAGCGCGCCCAGGAACACGAACACGGCGACGCCGCAGGCCAAGGCGTAGGCGAACAAGGCGGCGCGCGACTTCGCCGCGCTCGCGAACCAGCGGTACGCGAGCACGATCGCCAGCATCGTGAACGCGAGGTTCTCGAAGTGGTTGCCCGAGTTGATCAGCGAGTACTTGGTCAGGGTCGGCGGTCCGACGGCGAAGAGCAGCGCCGCGATGTCGGCCGCGCGGCGGCCGAAGTGCCGGTCGAGGAGCTTCCACACGAGCACGAGCGTCGCGAGCCCGAGCGCCGCCGGCAGCAGCTTGAGCGCCAGATAGCTCGACCCGCACACGGCGAACACGGGCACGGTCAGGAACCCCATCAGGATCTGGCCGGCCGCGTTGTCGTAGAAGTACCGCAGCGGGAAATCGATGCCGCGCAGCGTGAGCTCGGCCATCGTGCCCATCGGGTACAGCTCGTACATCGGCAGGGCGACCGACTCGAAGTTCGTGTGCAGGATCAGCGCGCGCAGCGCGACGTAGGCGGCGATCGCGATCAGGAGCCCGATCGGGACACGGCGCATCACGGGCCTAGATCCGTCCCGTCAAGCTCATCCAGCGCAGCTTGAGCACGGTCACGTAGCCCTGGAGCAGCTTCCCGAACGTCAACGTCGACTCGCCGTGCAGGCGGTTCGCGAACTCGATCGGCACCTCGGCAATCCCGATGTCGGCCCGCGCCGTCTTGAACAGGAGCTCCTGCACGATCGCCGGTCCCTGCGAGAACGTGTCCTGCACGCGGATCCGCTCGAGCGTGTCGCGCTTCCAGGCGCGAAAGCCCGAGTTGCAATCCCGCACAGGCACGCCCAGCACGACGCGGATGTACAGGTTGGCGAGCTTCGTGATCCCGCGCCGCAGCGCGCCGCGGTCGGCGTCCTTGCCGCCGGCCGTCGCGCGCGAGCCCAGGACGAGCCCGACCGGCGTCGGCCCGCCGTTCAATCGCCGGATCATGTCCGGGATGTACCGGGGCTGGTGCGAGAGGTCGGCGTCCATCTCGATCACGACCGGCGCGCCCAGCTCGAGCGCGCGCACGAAACCGTCGCGGCCGGAGCGACCGCGCCCGCGATCCTGCGTGCGGTGCAGCAGGTGCACGCGCGCGTCCTGCGCGGAGCGCGCTTCGACCAGCTTCCACGTCCCGTCGGGCGAATCGTCGTCGATCACGAGCACGTGGTACCCCGGACCGAGCGCCAGGAGCTGATCGAGGAGCAGCTCGACGTTCCGCGCCTCGTTGTAGGTCGGCACCGTGACGACGACCGCCGGTCGCTGGACGCGCGGCACGGGCTCTGCGCCCCGGCTCGGATCCGTCTCGGTCGGCAGGGAAGGCATGCAGGACGGTCGGGCCGGTGATCGTGCGCGCGCAGGATAGCCAGCGGGCGCGGAGCGGACAACGGAACCCGATGGCCTCAACCCGCTGAGAAGGGCTTTCCGATACAGCTGCACCAGCTCCGCCGCCGAGCGCCTCTCCCCATGTCGAACACGCCGGTCAGTCTGCGCCGCTCCCAGCTCGGCGAACTCCTCGTCGGCGAAGGCAAGCTGTCGCGCGAGGAGCTCGAAGCCGCCCTGGCCTACCGCCAGGAGCGCGGGCTCAAGCTGGGCCAGGCCCTGGTCGCGCTGCACCTGGTGACCCAGCAGGATTTGGCCAACGCGCTGCGTTCGCAGGGTCGCGTGCACTGCCTCAACCTGACGCCCGGGCTCGTGGAGTTGGAGGTCGCGCGGCTCCTGCCCGAGGCCATGGCGCGACAGTACGTGGCCGTGGCCGTGCACCGCGTCGCCGGACGCATCACGGTCGCGATGGAGGACCCGGCCGAGGAGTACGACGTCGACGCGATCTCGGTCGCGCTGGGCGAGCCGATCTTCCCGGTCCACGCCGAGCCCGAGCGCATCCTCGAGATGCTCGACCGCGTGTACCCGGCCGCGCCGCCGCCGGCGGAGCCCGAGCAGCCGCGCTTCAGCCTCGTGCGCGGCCCGCTGCCCGACACGGATCCCGAGGAAGCGGCCGACGCGCTGGCGCGCGGCGCGCTGCGCGAGGCCTGCGCCGTCGGCGCCGCGTCACTGCACGTCGAGGCCACCGCGCGCGGCACCGAGATCTCGTTCCGCGTCGAGGGCGCGCGCACGCCGGTCACGATCCTGCCGCCGGAGTGGACGGAGCCGCTCGTGCAACGCCTGCTCGCGCTGGCGGGCGGCGGGGCAGAAGCCGATTCGGCACGCGGGTCGTGCGAGATCGGCGGCGCGCGCTTCGCGCTCGACGTCGCTCTGCTGGTCGGCCTCGAAGGCCGCTGCGCGCGCGCCGCGATCGACTCGATCGAGGAGCTGCGCGGTCTTGCAGACTCCGACTTCGAACCGGAGGAGCTGAGCCTGATCCGGCGCTGGGCCGCGGGCTCGGGGCTCGTGCTGCTCGTCGGGCGCGAGGATTGCGCGCTGACCGCGACCGCGGCTTCGATCCTGCAGCATTGCGCCAGCGAGGGCCGGCGCGTCTACATGTTCAGCGACGTGCCGCGCAGCCCGGCCGGAGCCGTGCTGATCGCGCGCACGGCGGGCGCCGAGCTGGCCCATGACCTCGAGCGCCTGGCGCGCCAGACACCCGACGTCGTGGACGCCGGCGACCTGGCGAGCGGCGACGACCTGCGCGCGGCCACGCGGCTCGCGGGCGGGGACACGTTCGTCGTCGCGCGCCGCTGCGCGCGCGACGGGGCCGCGGCGGCGCAGGCGCTGGCCGTGCACGGCGGCGATCCGCTCACGGCCGCCGACGTCCTGCGCGGGACGATCGCGCAGCGCACGGTGCGGCTCCTGTGCCAGGCCTGTTGCACCACGAGCCCGGAAGGATCCGAGCTGGGCGGCTGCGAGAGCTGTCAGGGCACCGGCTGGTCCGGACGGGCCGTGCTGCACGAAGTGCTGGATTTCGAGGGCCCGCTGCGCGCACCGCTCGAGCGCGGCTCGAACGCGGCCTCGATCCGCGAAGCCGCGTCGTCGCTGGGCTTCCCGAGCCTGTCCGAGCGCGGCGCGTCGCTCGTACGCCAGGGCCTCACGACTCGCCGTGAGGTGGAGCGCGCCCTGGCGCGTTGACAGACCTTGTGGCGCCGTGCGGAACCGCGCGCGGCGCGGTGAGAGACAGTCAGGAGCATCCCATGTCGCAGATCTTCCTCGTCCACGACCAGCAGGCCAGCCCGGCCGCGCGCCGCTCCGCGCTGGAACGCGCCGGTTGGAGCGTGCGCACCACGCGCGACGGGCTCGAGTGCCTGGCCTGGCTGCGCCTCGAGAAGCCCGAGCTCGTCGTGCTCGACGTGCTGCTCGAGGGCAAGAACGGCTTCGACCTGTGCCGCATGATCCGCGACCGCTACACGGCGCAGGAGCTGCCGGTCGTGTTGGGTTGCCACGTCTACCAGGACTCCGAGCACGAGGCCGAGGCGCGCTCCGCGGGCGCGCAGCGGTTCGTCCACCTGCCGATCGGCCTCGACGAGCTCGTGCAGGCGATCGCCGTGCTGACGCGTGATACGCGGGGCGTTGACGCTGCGTAGTTGACAGCGGTCGGCCGGCGTTCGATCCTGCGCGGCCAGGATCTCCAGGAGCGCTCGACCATGTACCAACCCACTCGTCGTTCGATCCTGCGCACCACGCTCGCGGGCGGGGCGCTCTGGGCCGCACTCGGATGCGCCCGCGCGAACGAGGACCCGCCGACTGCGCAGCCCAAGGCCGCGCCCAAGCCCAAGACGCCGGCGCTCAAGAAGGCCGTCAAGTACGCGATGGTCGGCGGCGCAGGCACCGTCCGCGAGAAGTTCGACCTGGTGCGCGAGTGCGGCTTCGAGGGCGTCGAGCTCGACAGCCCGCTCGAGATCGACCGCGCCGCCGTCGTCGAGGCTTCGAAGGCGAGCGGCGTCGCGGTACACGGCGTGATCGACTCGGTGCACTGGCAGACGCGCTTCTCGGATCCCGATCCGCGGACTCGCGAGTCCGCGTTGAAGGCCCTGCTCGGCGCGATCGCCGACGCGAAGACCTACGGGGCGTCGACCGTGCTGGTCGTGCCCGGCGCCGTGCGCGACGCCGAGAAGGAGAACTTCCAGCAGGTGTGGGAGCGCTCGCAGGCCGAGATCAAGAAGGCGATCCCGGCCGCGCGCGCCGCGGGCGTGCGCATCGCGGTCGAGGTCGTGTGGAACGACTTCCTGACGACGCCCGAGCAACTGGTCAAGTACGTGGACGAGTTCGAGGACCCGGCCGTGGGCGCGTACTTCGACTGCTCGAACATGATCAAGTACGGCGTGGCCCCGGCCGAGTGGATCCAGAAGCTCGGCCCGCGGCTGCTCAAGGTGGACTTCAAGGGCTTCAGCAAGGCGAAGGGCTGGGTGCCGATCGGCGAGGGCGACGAGGACTGGCCGGCCGTTCTCACGGCGCTGGCGGAGGTGGGCTACACGGGCTGGCTGACGGCCGAGGTGGAAGCGGGCGGCCGCGATCACCTGCGCGACGTCGCGCGCCGCATGGACGCGATCCTCCAACGTCCCTGACTGCCGCGTGATCCCCGCGATCAGGCTCTGACGGTCCATCGCCATGGCGTTGCGACTCGTCGGGATCACGAAGCGCTACGGCGCGAACGACGCGTTGCACGCGGTGTCGCTGCACGTGCGCCCGGGCGACCTGTACGGGTTCATCGGCCACAACGGCTCGGGCAAGACGACGGCAATGCGGATCGCACTGGGGCTCGTGCGCCCGAATGCCGGCCGCGTGCTCGTCGAAGGCTTCGACGCGGCCGATCACCCGCGCGAAGCCCGCGCGCGCATGGGCGGGCTGATCGAGACGCCCGGTTTCCACGCCGGCTGGAGCGGGCCGCGCAACCTGGCCGAGCTGGCGCGCGTGCAGGGTCTGACGCGCGCCGACGCGCGGCGCGAAGCCGGCCTGTGGATCGAGCGCGTGGGGCTCGCGCACGCGGCGCAGAAGCAGGTCGCGGCCTACTCGCAAGGCATGCGGCAGCGGTTGGGCATCGCGCAGGCGCTGCTCGGTTCGCCGCGGATCGTGCTGCTCGACGAGCCGACGAACGGGCTCGACCCCGAGGGCATCGCCGAGATGCGCGAGCTCCTGCGCGGGCTGAACCGTGAGAAGGGGACGACCGTCCTCGTCTCGAGCCACCAGCTGCACGAGCTGGCGTCCCTGTGCAATCGCATCGGGGTGTTGCGCGGTGGACAGCTCGTGGCCGAGACCGAGACGCGCGCGCTCCTGGGCTCCAGCGAGCGCTACCAGCTCGACACCGACGACGTGGTCGCGGCGCAGCGCGCGCTGGCGGAGATGGGCATCGCGTCGAGCGCGCCGGACGCGGCCGCAACGCTGTCCTTCGACTTGAAGCGCCGCGCTCCGGCCGAGGTCGCCGCGGAGCTCGTGCGTCGCGGCGTGGCGCTGCGCGCTTTCGCGCCGGCGCCGCAGAGCCTCGAGGAGATCTACCTGCGGCTGTCGCACGGAGTGATACCGGCCGAGTCGGCGCAGACGGCGACCGTGGCGTCCGTCACCGCTTCGGCACCGCGTGAGCGCCTGGCACCGCGCGGCGCGGTCGTACGCGTCCTTGGCGCCGATCTGCGCCGCTGGGTCAGCACGCTGTCCGTGCCCGCGCTGCTCGTCGCGCCGGCGGCAGTCGGGGCACTGTCGATCGCGCGGCGCTCCGCGCAGGCCGCGCAGGACGCGCGCGCTGTCGAAGGCCAGCAGGTCTTCAGCGCGACCGACGTCAACGGCTTCGAGGCGGTCGGCGTCGCGCTCCAGGCGGGCTTGCCGCTCCTGGCGTTCGTCGCGCTGGGCCTCGCCAGCCAGAGCATCGCGGCCGAGCTCGCGCGCGGCACGCTGCGCAACCTGCTGCTGCGGCCCCTGACGCGCGCGCAGCTCGCGTGGGGCAAGCTGGGAGCGCTGGCCGCCGCCGTGTTCGGCTCGTACGTCCTGCTGGCCGGATCCGCGCTGGGCCTCGCGGGTCTCCTGTTCGGCTTCGGCGACGTCAGCGAGGTGCTGCCGAACGGCGCGCGCTTCACGCTCGTGCCGGCCGCGGCGCTGTGGCCGGACCTGCGGCTCGCGCTGCTGGCGCCGATCGCGCCGCTGTGCGCCTACCTGTCGATCGGCTTCCTGGCCGGAGCCGTGATGCGCGTCGGGGCGGCGGCGATGGCGCTCGCGCTGGGCACGGGCGTCGTGCTGGATCTTGCGCGCGCGTTCCTGCGCGCCGTGGGCGCCCGCGGCGTGCTTCCCAGCGATCATCTGCCCTCGCCCCTTTCCGACACGTCCTTCGTTCGGTTCTATGTCGACGTGAGCCAGGGTGTCAGCAACGCTAGCTTCGAGCACGGCGCGCGCTCCGTCCTGGTGCCGTTGGCCTGGGCGCTCGCCGCCGCGCTCCTCGCGACGGCGATCGTGCGACGGAGGGACGTGCCATGAGGGCCGGCGTCGCTGCGCTCGTGCTCCTGCTCGTGTTGCTCGTTCAGGCCTGCTCGATCGGCCAGCGCGAGCTGCCCCTCGATCCGCCGCCGCTCGCCGACCTGGACGAGCCGCTCGAGCTGCGCGAGGAGCCGCGCGACGAGGCCGCGCGAGAGGCGCTCCCAACCGGGTCGTTCACCGGCATCGCGATCGTGCCCGCCAGCACCTCGCTCGACGCGCTGGCGTCGGACGAAGGCGGCTTGGCGGTCGAGAGCGTCGTGGAGAACTCTCCGGCCGACCTGGCCGGCGTCGAGCCCGGCGACCTGATCGTCGAGGTGCGCGCCGGCGGAGGGACACAGGTCCCTCGCTGGCCCAGCGAGTGGCGCGCGCTCGAGCTGGCCACGCCGCCCGGCCAGACGATCGAGCTCGTGCTCGACCGCGCCGGCGCCGAGCGCCAGGTCACGTTGACGACCGTGCCGCGCGCGCGACCCGGGCCGCGCGAGCCGGGCGAACGCTTCCGCGAGGAGGAGCGGACCGGCGTCGTGCTGCGCACGGCCACCGAGGTCGAGGCGCGAGCCGCAGGACTCGGGCCGGGCGGCGGCGCCGTCCTCGTCGGGCTGTCGCGCGCGAGCCCGTGGCGCGCGGCCGGCCTGCGCTTCGGCGACCTGGTGAAGGCCGTCGACGGCGTGACCGTCGCGCATCCGCAGGTCGTGATCGACGCGATCCGCGCGGTCCCGGCCGACGGGAAGCTCGCGCTCGACATCGTGCGCGACGGACAGCCGTTGCGCGTCGAGGTCGGCGTCACGGAGCGCGAGAGCGAGCTGCACACGTTCTCCATCCCGCTGATCTACTCGTACGAGAACGACCGCGGACGCTCGGAGACGTCGGTGCTGCTCGGGCTCTACAAGCACGAGAGCACGAAGGCCGCGTGGCGCACGCGGCTCCTGTGGTTCATCGAGCTCTCGGGCGGTGACGCGGATCGCCTGGAAGAGGATCCGGTCGACGGTGCGGCCGGGACACAGGCCTCGGAATGACGGCACGCGCAGCCAGCGTGCCCGCGAGCGTCCTGCTCCTGGCGATCCTCGCGCCGGCGTCGGCTGCGGTGCAGGGCCAGGCGTCGATCGCGAGGACCTCGGCGATTCCGGTGCCCGACGGTTTCAAGATCGAGGAGCTCCTCTCCTGCGATCTCTCCGGCGACGACGTGGCCGACGCGTGCGTCGCTTCGAAAGGCGCGACGCGCCACCGCCTGCAGATCCACGTGCGTCGCACGGGGGCCGCGGCCGCTTTCGCGGCGACGCCCGACGCCACGATCGACCTGACGCCCGACGTGATCGCGTTCGCGGCCGCCGACGTCCTGCCGGACGAGGGCCGCGAAGTGCTGCTGTTCAACCCGAGCGGTGTTTTCGCCTGGCGCTGGCGCGAAAAGGACGAGACGAAGCAAGTCGTGCGCCTGTTCGACGCCGACCTCCTGTGGCAGATGCCGGGCGTCGGCTCGCTGTTCCACCTGCAGTCCGCGGTCGTCGACCTGGACGGCGACGGGCGCGAGGACCTGTGCATCCCCGAGCCGGACGGCCTGCGCATCGCGTTCCAGTTGCCGCCCGGCGAAGGCGCGCGCTTCGGACCGGCGACAACGCGGCTGTTCGTGGCCGAGGACGACCTGGCGGCCGGCGGACCGCAAGGGAACCGCGTGACGTTGCGCTCGCCCGGCGGACGGCGCCGCGTTCAGTTCGACCTGGGCGGCGACTTCAACCTGCGCGGCGAGGGCCAGCGTGCTCGGCCCTACCTCTCGATCGACGAGAGCGCGCCGGCCGTGGAGCTGATCGACTGGGACGGCGACGGAGATCGCGACGTGCTGGCGCTGTCCGACGCCGCGCTGCACGTCTTCGTGCAGGAGCCGTCGCGTGTCGTCGACGCCGCGCGTGCACTGCGGCTGCCCTCGCCGGTGCCGCGCGACCGCCGGCGCGAGTTGGACGTCTCGTTCCAGGTCAGGGCGCTCGACCTGGACCGCGACGCGCGCGCGGACATGGTGATCTTTGCGCTCGACCAACGCGCGGACTCGGCGCGCACGCAGGTGCTCGTCTTCCGCCAAGGGCGCCAGCCGCAAGGCGAGCCGCCGTTGTTCGGGAAAGCGGGCCAGCCGTCCGAAGTGCTCGTCCTGGACGGTTTCGCGCGCCCGATCGCGCTGAAGGACGTCGACGGCGACGGTCTGCCCGACCTCGTCGCGGCCGCGCTGCGGCCGAACTTGATCGACGCGCTGCGCGCCGCGGCCAGCGAGCGCATCGAGACCGAGCTCTACGTCTTCAGGAACCGCGGCACGCAAGGGTTCTCGAAGCGTCCGGACCTGACGCGCGTGCTGTCGCTGCAGGCGTCGGGCGGGGACAACGGCGGGGCGAACCCGTTTCTGGCGGATTTCGCCGGCGACATCACCGGCGACGGCGTGCACGAGCTCTTCCTGCGCACCGACCGCGATCGCCTGGGCGCGTACATGGTCCGGCGCGGGAAGGACGGCGCCTTGACGGTCGTCGACAAGCCACTGTGGGAGCTGGCGATCGCAGCCTCGGCGCGCGTGCTGATGCCGGGCGTGATCATGGAGCGCACGCCGGACCTGTTCGTGATCGAGCCGGGAGGGGTGGTGTGCGCCAGCTTCCGCTGATCCTGGTGACGCTCGTCGCATTGGCAGCTGCGCCCGGCGCGCAGGCGCCCGCACCGGCTCCGTCGCTGCGCGTTGTCGCGACGATCACGCCCGCGTTCGAGCTGGCCGACCACCGCGCGATCGACGCCGACGGCAAGCCGGGCGCGGAGATCGTCGCGATCGGCGCGCGGGGCGAGGTGCGCACGTTCGCGTTGCACGACGGGGAGGCGAAGGGCCCACTGGGAGCGCTCGTCCTGGCCGATCCGCGCCGCGCCGTGTTCGCTTTTGCGCCGCTCGCGGGCGAGGGCGTCGCGGACCTGTGGGTGGCGTCGACGCGCGGGCTCGAGGTCTTCCGCGCCGATGTCGACGGAGCGTACAGCGAGAAGCCCGTGGCCGCCGCCCCGCGCGCGCGGATGCGTCTGCGCACGGGCGTCCCTCTCGCAGCGCCGCTCGCGCTCGACATCGACGGTGATGGCCGCACGGACGCGGTCGTGCCGGACGGCGAGACGCTCGAGATCTGGGTACAACGTCCCGCGACCGGTGCGGGCGCGACGTTTGCCTTCGTGAAGAGTGCAACCGTGAACGTGCCGATCTCGGCCTCGCGTGCCACGGGGCACAACGCGCTGTCCGACGAGCTGCGCTCCTCGATCACGATCCCGGGCCTGCGGCGCGTGGACGTCAACGGCGACGGGCGCCTCGACCTGATCGTCGAGAAGGACGAAACGCGCGCGTTCCACCTCGTGCGCGCCGACGGGACGATCCCGTTCGAGCCCGATTCCGTGCTCGACCTCTCGATCTTCCGCGACACGACGGCCGAGGCCTCGATCGCGCCGGGCCGCACGCTGGCCGGGCTCGACCGCGCGCTGCACGAGATGCGCGACCTCGACAAGGACGGCATCCCCGACCACGTCATCGCGCACCGGCGCAAGGTGTGGGTCTTTCACGGCGGCCAGGACGCGCCGCGTTTCCAGACGCCGACGAGCGTGCTCAAGACGGCCGACGACGTGACCGCGCTGCTCCTGCTGGACCTGGACGGCAACGATCGGCCGGACCTGGTGCTGATCAAGGTGCAGGTGCCGACTGTCGCGACACTCCTGCGCGGGCTCGTCAGCGAGTGGGAGATCCAGGTCGCCGCGCTGGGCTACCGCGCCGGCGGCGAACGCGACTTCGAGCCGACGCCGGCCTGGCGCAGCGAGCTCGCGTTCCGCGTGCCGGCGATCCTGTCGATCCTGAAGGATCCCGAGGCGATCCTGCGGCGCTTCGAGGACGCGGGCAAGAAGCTGCGCGCGAGCGACGAAGGCGACCTCGACGGCGACGGGCGCACGGACGCGGCGGTCGTGAGCGAGGACGGGGCGCGCCTCGATCTGTGGCTGGGCGACACGGCCGGCACGCGCGCAGCCGCGGAGAGCGCGGCCGACACCGTGCGGCGCGTGCTCTTCGAGGACAAGGACACGACCTGGGACCTCGACCGCCTCGTCGCGTGGCTCTCGGGCTGGGCCGAGCGGCGCGTGCAGGCGCTGACGGGCGGACGGCCGGCGGTCGCGGGCCTCGCGCTGCGCGATCCGACGAAGTGGCGGTTGACCGACCTCGAGGCGGTGGACCTGGACGGAGATGCGCGCGCCGAGGTCGTCCTGCGCTACGCCGAGATCGGCAGCACGCAGTGCGCGTTCGACCTCGTGGGCCTGCGCTGACCCCCGAACCTACGCGCGCGGAGCGCGCGTTCGGCGCGCGCCCGCCCAACGGTACGGGCGCGCCGTTCAAGGGCGCGCCCCCGGCGTGAAGTCGAGCGCGCGCACGAGGAACGCCCATTGGTCGGCGATCTCCTCGATCTGCAGCGCGGTCGGCTTCCCGGCGCCGTGCCCGCCGCGCGTCTCGACGCGGATCAGGCAGGGATTCTCGCAAGCCTGTACGCGCTGCAGCTCGGCCGCGAACTTGAAGCTGTGCGCGGGCACGACGCGGTCGTCGTGCTGGCCCGTCGTGACGAGCGTCGGCGGGTAGCACGTCCCGGCCGTGAGGTTGTGCAGCGGCGAGTACGCCGTGAGGTAGGGGAACGCGACCGGGTCGTCGCTGCGGCCGTAGTCGCTGGCCCAGGCCCACCCGATCGTGAACTTGTGGTAGCGCAGCATGTCGAGCACGCCCACGCCGGGGATCGCCGCCCCGAAGAGCTCCGGCCGCTGCGTCATGCACGCGCCCACGAGCAGGCCGCCGTTGCTGCGGCCGTGGATCGCGAGCTTCTGCGAGCTGGTCCAGCCCTGCGCGACGAGGTGCTCGGCCGCCGCGATGAAGTCGTCGAAGACGTTCTGCTTGCGCTCCTTCGTGCCGGCCTCGTGCCATTCGCGGCCGTACTCGGCGCCGCCGCGCAGGCAGGCGACGGCGTACGTGCCGCCCAGCTCCATCCAGGCCAGCACGCCGGGCGAGAAGCCCGGCTTGACCGGGATGTTGAAGCCGCCGTAGCCGTACAGGAGGCAGGGCGTGTCGCTCGAAGGCTTCACGTCCTTGCGGTGCGAGACGTAGAGCGGGATCCGCGTGCCGTCCCTGCTCGTGTAGAAGGAACGCTCGGTCACGTAGTCCGACGTCGCGAAAGGCACCTTCGGCGCCCAGAAGCGATCGGTCCTGCCCGTGCGCGCGTCCCAGCGCCAGACCTCGGTCGGCGTCGTCGTGCTGGTGAAGGCAAAGAACGCCTCGGGCTGGTCGTAATCGCCCTGGAACGACGCGATCGAGCCCAGCGGCGGCACGGCGATCGGGCCCAGGTCCTGACCGTCGAGCGCGAACACGCGCAGCTCGTTCGAGGCGTCGACGAGGTACGTCACGACGAGCTTCCCGCCCGCCGCGGTCACGCCCTCGATCGTGTACGCCCCTTCGGGCACCACCGTCACGATCCGCGACGGGTCGGCCAGGTCGACCATGACGACGCGGCCGCGCGGGGCGTCCTTGTCCGTCATGAACCACAGGCGCGAGCCCTCCTTGGCCAGGAAACCGTACTCGGCGTCGAACGCGTCGAAGAGCTTCACGACCGGCGCGGACGGCTCCTTCAGCGACTTCAGGTAGACGCGGTTCTTCTGCTCGGTCCCTTGCGTCTGCGCGATCACGAGCAGCTCGCCGTCGTCCGTCACGCGGCCGCCGAAGCCCCACTCAGGCTGATCGGGGCGCGCATGCACGATCGCGTCTTGCGCTTGCTTCTCCCCGAGCTTGTGGAAGTAGAGCGTGTGGTTCTTGACCGCTTTCGTGCCCGTCGTGTCGTGCTCGGGGTACGTCGAGTAGTAGAAGCCCGACCCGTCCGGCGCCCACGAGAGGCCCGAGAACTTGATCCACTCGAGCACGTCGGCGTGATCGCGACCCGTCGCAATCTCGCGCACGCGCACGCGGTTCCAGTCGCTGCCCGCTTCGGCCAGCTGGTAGGCCAGGTACTTGCCGTCCTTGCTCGCTGACGTACCCGTCACCGAGATCGTGCCGTCGGCGCGCAAGGCGTTGGGGTCGATCAGCACGCGGCCCGTCTCGCCCGGCCGCTTGGCCCACAGGATCACGCCCTGGTTCTGCAGCCCGTCGTTGCGCGTCCAGAACCACGTCTCGCCCTCGTACGCGGGCGGCGAGATGCGCTCGTAGTTCCACAGCGCGGTCACGCGCTTCTCGATCGCCTCGCGCTCCGGCACGGCGTCGATGTAGGCGCGCGTCAGCGCATTCTGCGCCTCGATCCAGCGCACCGTCGGCGGCGAGTCGGGATCCTCCAGCCAGCGGTAGGGATCCGCGACCTGCGTGCCGTGGTAGGCGTCGACGACGTCCTGACGCTCGGCGTCCGGGTAGGTCATGCGCTCAGCCGGCGCTTCGCTGTCCGAGAAGACGCGCATCTTCGATTCCGTGGAGCAAGCGGCCAGGACGAGGAAAGGAAGGCAGTGAGCGGGGCTGGGCTTCGTCATTGGGCATCGCGGGGCATCGTCATTTCGCTTCGAGATCGGGATGCCGTCGATGGTAGCCCGTGGCCTCCTGCCAGGCCGACCCCACCGCGCAAAGGTCCTGTTCGCCGTCGAGCTGACCGGTGAACGTGATGCCCGTCGGCAGGCCCTTCTCGTCGAAACCGTCCGGCATCGCGACCGCGGGATGACCGGTCAGGTTCGCGACGGTCAGCGCGGCCGAGCCCCACGTCGGGTGCACGAGCACGTCGACCTGCTCCATGACGGCCGCCATCTCGCGCTGCAGGCGCGTGCGCACCCGCGCGGCACGGATGTATTCGACGGCCGGCACGAGCTGCGCCGCGCGGAACGAGTTGGGCCAGGCCTCCTCGTCCTGCCAGACCATGCGGTCGTCGTCGCCGCTGCGCGTCAGCGCGTCGAACGCGCAGGCTGCCTCGCACGTCAACATCACGAGCACGTCGCCCGCGCGCGTGGCGGGCAGCTCGACGTCCTTGACGTCGCAACCCATGTCGCGCAGCACGTCGAGGATCGGCGCCTGCTCCTTGGCGCGGTCGAACGCGCCCTTGGGCACTCCGACGCGCAGGCCCTTCAGGCTCTTCGCGGTGCCGGGCGCGAACGCCGCGGCGCGCGCGTCGTGAACGCCTGCCGAAGGTCCCGCGATCGCCGCGAACACGATGCCGGCGTCGCGGCACGAGCGCGCGATCGGGCCGACCTTGTCCATCGTCCACGAGAGCGCCATGGCGCCCTCGCGGCTGACGCGCCCGAAGGTGGGCCGCAACCCGGTCGCGCCGCACACGCGCGAGGGCGAGACGATCGAGCCCAACGTCTCGGTGCCCAGCGCGAACGGCACGCAGCCGGCGACGACCGCGCTGGCCGATCCGGCCGACGAGCCGCTCGAGCCGTCCTCGGGCTTCCACGGGTTGCGCGTGCGGCCGTCGAACCACAGGTCGCCGTAGGCCAGCTCGCCCAGTGCGAGCTTCGCGACCAGCACGGCGCCGGCCTCCTCGAGGCGGCGGATGACGGCCGCGTCGGGGCCGAGGACCTGCTCGCGGTAGATCGGCGAGCCCCACGTCGTCGGCGCGCCGCGCGCGCTGAAGAGGTCCTTCGCGCCGAAGGGCACGCCGTGCAGGAGCCCGCGCCACTTGCCCGCAGAGATTTCTGCGTCGGCGCGCTTGGCCGTCTCTCTGGCGCGCTCGGGCAGCAGCGTCACGACGCAGTGCAGCGTCGGGTCGAGTCGCGTCAGCCGCGCGAGGCACATGTCCGTCAGCTCGAGCGACGTGATCGCCCGCGCGCGCAAGAGCGACGCCAACTCGGGGATCGACGCGAACGCCAGGTCCTCGATGCGCGGCGGCTTCTCGATCTTCGGCATCGCCGGCGGCTCGAGCTCGAGCCGCGGAGGACGCACGGCGACGCCCGGCAGCAGCGGGTGGAACTCGAACGCCGGCGGCAGCTCGTTTTCCAACGACAGGCCGCGCAGACGCGCGAACGTCTCGGCGCTCGCCGCGAACGACTTGCGCAGCTGCTCGACCTCCTTCTCGGTGAACTCGAGGCCCGCGACGCGGCCCGCGGCGAGCAGATCGGCGTCCGCGGCAGCCGTGGTCGCGACGGCGGGCGGCGTGTACTGACACAGGGCGAGCAGGAGGGCCGGGAACATCGCCGGCACCGTACCCGATGCGACACCGGGACTGAACTTGCACGGACCAGGGGTGCGGTTGACAGACTGTGCCCTTGGCCGCAGCTCCGGGAACCCCGCGCGTTCCGCTCCTCGAGCGTCTGGCGCTGCACCGCCCGGAGCTGCGCGCGTGGGCGCTCTACGACTGGGCCAATTCGGCGTTCTTCGCCACCGTGGTCGCGGCCGTGTTCCCGGTCTACTACCGCGAGGTCGCGGCTGCCGGGCGCGACGACGTGCTCGAGACGTACGGCCTCGTCACGAGCGTGGCGATGCTCGTCATCGCGATCATCGGCCCCGTGCTGGGTGCGATCGCCGACACGGGTGCGCGCAAGAAGCCGTTCCTGGGCACGTTCCTGGCGCTGGGTGCGCTGGCCACCGCCGGGCTCTTCTTCGTCGAGCGCGGCGACTGGAAGCTGGCCTGCGTCCTGTTCGCCGTCGGGAACCTGGGCGTGGCGGGGTCGTTCGTCTTCTACGACGCGCTGCTGCCGTCGGTGGCGAAGCCGGACGAGCTCGACCGCGTCTCCTCGGCCGGGTACGCGCTCGGGTATCTGGGCGGAGGCCTCCTCCTGGCCCTGAACCTGACGTGGATCCTGCACCCGCAGTGGTTCGGGCTGCCCGAGGACTCGACGCTGCCCGCGCGGCTCTCGTTCCTCTCGGTCGCCGTGTGGTGGATCGCGTTCGCCATCCCGCTGTTCCGCCGCGTGCCCGAGCCGGCGCGCCGCTACGAGCGCGACGAGAAACCGAGCAACTCGCCGCTGCGCGACGCGTTCACGCGGCTGGGCGAGACACTCAAGGAGGCACGCCGGTACCGGCAGGTGTTCCTGATGCTCCTGGCGATGCTCGTCTACAGCGACGGCATCAACACGGTCATCCGGTTGGCGGTGATCTTCGGCGGCGAGCTCGGCATCAACAGCGACCAGATGATCATCGCGGTCCTGGCCGTGCAGTTCCTGGGCGTGCCAGCCGCGTTCGGTTTCGGCTGGCTGGCCGGCCGGATCGGTCCCAAGCGCGCGATCCTCATCGGCCTCGCGGTCTACGTCGCGATCACGCTGTACGCCTGGCGGATGGACTCGACCTTCGACTTCTTCGTCGTGGCGGCCGGCGTGGGCCTCGTGCAGGGCGGCTGCCAGGCGCTCTCGCGCTCGCTCTTCGCGAGCATGATCCCGGCGCACAAGGCCGGCGAGTTCTTCGGCCTGTTCGGCGTGCTCGAGCGCTTCGCCAACGTGCTCGGCCCGCTGGCCTTCTCGGCCACGATCGCCTGGACCGGCAGCACGCGCGCCGGGATCCTGCCCCTGATCCTGTTCTTCGTCGGCGGCGCGATCCTGCTCTCGCGCGTGGACGTGGAAGCCGGCCGCCGGACAGCCAGGGAGCTCACACCGTAGACAAGGGTGTCAGACACCTTGCACCACCTGTGTGGTGCAAGGTGTCTGACACCCTTGTGCACTCAGTTCTGCTTCTGGCCGCAGGCGGGGCAGAACTTCGCTTGCGACGGCAGCGCGCCGCCGCACTGGTGGCAGAACTTCGCGCCCGCAGCCGGAGCGCCGCCGCCGCCTGGGCCCGACGTGCCGGCGCCGGGCGCCGCGCCACCGGCTTCGCCGCCGCCGCGGTTCTGGTTCTGCTGGTTCATCATCATCTGCGCCATGCCCAGGCCGACGCCCAGGCCGGCGCCGCCCAGCAGGCCGGCACCGCCGTCACCGCCCGCGCCGCCGCCGCCCTTGGCCATGCCCTCGCCGGCGCCCAGCATCGCCTTGCCGGCGGCGAACTCGCGGAACGCGCCGACTCCGCCGACCGTGCGCAGGTAGGCCGCGTCGGTGTAGAGCTTCTTCAGGTTGGCCGCGTCCGTCTCCTCGATCGCGACGACGAAGTTGCCCATCCGCACGATCTTGAGGCCGTACGTCGCGACGTGCGCGTCGAGCGCGCCCAGCACCTCGACCTCGACCTCTTCCGTGTACGCGCCCGAGGTCACGTCGAGCAGCGGCCACTTGTTCTTCACGAGCAGCTGCGCGATGCGGTCGCGAATCGTCTTGAGGACCTGCTCGCGCATCCAGGGCTGCACCTCGAAGGCCTGTGCCCTGCCGGTGCCGACCAGGTTCACGATCAGCTGCTCGGGGCTCGTGACGCGGAAGCTGAACTCGCCGTGCACCATCGTCTGCACGGGCACGCCCGATTTGGGGTCCTCGACGTTGCCGATCGGGCCGCCGAACTTGACGCCCGTCATCTCGCGCATCGTCACGAAGAACACCTCGGTGATGAACAGCCGGCCGTCGGTCAGCTTGTCGAGCAGCTGGCCGAGGAAGGGGATGTTCGTGCTGTCGAGCGTGTGCCGGCCGGGGCCGAGCGTGCCGACCACGCGGCCGTCGCGGAAGAACACGGCCTGCTCGTCGGCGTTCACGGTCAGCTGCGCGAACTTGGGGACCGTCGGATCGGGGTGCTTCCAGACCACGTGACCCTTGGCCTCGTCGGGACGCGCGATGACGAGCTCGCCCACGCCACCCTTGAACCAGTCCATGACTCCCATCGGGCAATTCCTCTCCGTTAGCCGGGCGTCCGGCCCGGTCGACTCCCTACGCGCAACCCTACGCGATCCTTCACGGCCTCGGAAGCGCATCGAAGGTCGGGGTGCAGCCGGCGTAGGATCGCGCCAGCGTGTCCGAGCCCCCCCCGCCTAGCCCTGCGGTGCCCGAGGCACCTCCGTCGGAAACCGCTGCGCGCGCCGTCCAGATCGGCTGCCCGAACTGCGGCGCGAACATGGTCTGGGACCCCGAGTCCGACGCGCTGTCGTGCGGCTACTGCCAGCACCGCATGCCAGTGCCGCGGGCCGAGGGCACGATCGTCGAGCGCACGCTGGAGGAGGTCGGCACCGCCGCGCGCGGGTTCGGCGTCGCCACGCGTGCCGCGGTCTGCACGCGCTGCGGCGCGAAGACGGACTTCGTCGGGCAGGACGTGACGATGTCCTGCGTGTTCTGCGGCGCGCCGACGGTGCTCGAGGAGACCTCGTACAGGAATGCGCTCCGCCCGGAATCCCTGATCCCGCTCGACATCGGCCGCGGCCAGATCGACGCGGCGTTCCAGCGCTGGACCTCGACCCTGTGGTTCCGTCCCAACGAACTCCGCCGTGCGCGCGTCGACGACGCGCGCGGGCTGTACGTGCCGGCCTGGTCGTTCGACTCGCGCGTGCACAGCGCCTGGTCGGCCGACGCGGGCTACTACTACACGGTGATGGAGCCGCGGCCGGTCATGGTGAACGGCAAGATGACGGTGCGCATGGTTCCGGTGCAGAAAGTGCGCTGGGAGCCGGCCTTCGGCGAGCGGCGCGACGTCTTCGACGACCTGCTCGTGCACGCTTCGAAGGGACTCTCGACGAAGCTCGCGGTCGAGCTGGGCAAGTTCGAGACGAAGGCGCTCGTGCCGTACCGGCCCGAATACCTGTCGGGCTGGGGCGCGGAGGAGTACGCGCTCGACCTCGAGGGCGGTTGGCGCGCCGGATTGCAGAAGATGGAGGCGACGCAGACGCAGCGCTGCTCGGGCGACGTCCCGGGCGACACGCAGCGCGATCTGCGCGTGCAGAACACCGTGTCGGACGTGCGCTGGAAGCTCGTGCTCCTGCCGGTGTGGAGCCTCACGTACCGGCACGGCGGCAAGACGTTCGCGGTCCTGATCCACGGCCAGAGCGGTCGCGTGGTGGGGGACGCGCCCTACTCCTGGCTGAAGATCGCGGCGCTCGTGGTCGGGATCATGCTCGGCGTCCTCTTCATCCTGGCGCTGATGTCCCTGTGAAGATGGGCGGCGCGCCGCCCGTTTGACGGCCTGCGGCGCTGGTGGCGGCGGGGGCGAGCGCGCTACGCGTGCGATCGCACGAGGATGTCCGGACGATCGCTGTGCAACGGCCAGTCACCCGCACCGCGCGTCAGCACCTCGCCGCCCGCGAGGATCGCGTCCTCCGACTTCGTGCCCGTGATCGACGGGTTCCAGCCCACGATCTGGCGCTCGAGCACGGCACGCGGCTCGGCCGGCGCCACGCAGAAGTCGCGCAGCGCGTAGCCCATCGGCCCGCCCTGGTGGTGCTTCGTCCATTCGTCCGCGAAGCCGGTCGCGGCGTACACGTCGATCCCGCGGCGCAGCACGTCGCCGTAGCGCGCGCCCGGCACGGTCGCGGCGTGCAGCGCGACGTCGACCGCGCACACGGCGTCGTGGCGCCGCCGCAGGTCGGCGTCGAGCGCGCCGAAGTGCACGAGTCGCGTGGCGCTGACGATCAGGCCGTGGCGCTCGGCACACACGGCCGCCATCAGCACGCGCTCCAGCCGAGCCGCGGTCGGGATCGGGTGGCGGTAGCGCGCGATGCGGCCGTCCGCGGCCACGAGCAGCACCGGCGCGCGGATCCCGCGGCAACGCAGCGCGGCGCCGAGCGCGGCCGCGACGTCGAGCTCGCTCGCGCCGCGCCGCACTTCGCTCACAGTCGTTTCGAGGCACTCGCCGGTCTCGCGACCCAGCGCGCGCACGCGCTCCAGCTCCAGGTCGGTGAGCGGCGCGCGCAGCTCGATGAGCGGGTCCTCGGGCCAGTCGGCGACGTGTTCGACCGCGGGCGGCCGAGCGTCGCGCCACCAGTCCGCGACCTCGAACGCGAAGCCCGCGAACGGTTCCTCGTCGCGCAGCCGCGCAGCCTCGATCGTGTTCGTGAGAACGGTCGCGCCGCGCGCCGTCCACAGCACGGACGCCACCCCGAGCTCGCTGCCGAGGTCGCAGTGCACGTCCGCGCCGTCCGTCAGCCAGGCGATGTTCGCGCGGCGCCGGATCCAGACCGCTTCGACACCGCGCTCGCGCGCGAAACGCGCGAGGCGCTCGTGCTTGGCGGCGTCCAAGGCAATCAGTCGGAGACGATCTCGATCAACTCGACATCGAAGACCAGCGTCGCCTTGCCCGGGATGCCCGGACGGCCGCGGTCGCCGTAGGCCATGCCCGACGGGATCACGAGCTTGCGCTTGCCGCCGACCTGCATCGAGCCGACGCCCTCGGTCCAGCCGGCGATCACGCCGTTCAGCGGGAAGACCGCGGGCTCGTTGCGGTCGCGCGAGCTGTCGAACTTCGTGCCGTCGAGCAGCCAGCCCGAGTAGTGCACCTTGACCTGCGACTTGGGGCTCTTGGGCTTCGCGCCCGTGCCGACCTTCACGTCGGTGTAGCGCAGGCCCGTGCTCGTCGTGAGCCAGTCGCTGGCGATCGGGTCGCCGGGGAACACGTAGGACGGCATCTCGGTCTTCGTCACCGCGCCCGAGGCTGCGTCGACGGTGCACTGCCAGCTCCGCTCGTTGCTGAACGTCGTGATGTCGTAGACGGCCTTGCCGCCATCCGAGCGGTGCTCGGCGCGGCTCGCGATCCCGCCCGTCTCCTTGACTGCGGCGGCGACCGCGTCGGCCAGCGAGACCTTGCCGGCGCCGAGCTCGCGGTACTTCTGGGAGATCATCGACGCGTCGGGGACGACGGTCGTGTTGTCCTTCTCGAGGGCGAGAGGCGCGAACACGGCGATCGGCAGGGACAGGGCGCTGAGGACGAGGGCGGTACGCAACATGGTCGGGATCCGGAAGGGTTTTCGGTGGGGCAGCGTGATGGGAGTGCGGGAGGTTAGCCCACGCCCGCGCAGCCACAAAGACAGGGGGCGGTCCGGGTGCGGAAAGCTCGGATCGGGCCGGGAATTCCGACCCACCCCTGGGGTCGCCCCACCGCGCCTGCCGATCGATCGGGGATGCCTGGGAACGGTACCGACGCCGGCACCACGGTCAGCCCGCTGCGCTGCGGCCGCTGCGGCGGCTCGTTCCAGGAAGGCGCCGCCGCCTGCCCCTACTGCGGCGCGGGGATCGCGCTCGAGGACCGCGGTCGTTCCGCCATCTGCCCGCGCTGCTCGGTCCGCGCGCCGGCGGGCGCCAGCTGGTGCCCGACGTGCGGCGATCGGATCATCGCTCAGGCGCTGGCACCGGTGACGGAGGGGCGCGGCTGTCCGCGCTGCCTGGCGCCCCTGCGCGAACGCGTCTGCGGCGAGCGGACGCTGACGGAGTGCTCGGGTTGCGGCGGATTGTGGCTCGCGGCCAGCGTGCTCGACGAGCTGTGCGGCGCGGCCGAGCGCGCCGCGATCGCCAGCACGGGCCCGCTCGCGCCGCCCGCGGCGCGTGGGTCCGGGAGCGCTGCGCCTGAGGAAAAGATCACCTACCGGCCGTGCCCCGCCTGCGGCGAATTGATGTCGCGCCGCAACTTCGGAGGCTCGTCGCGCGTCATCGTCGACGTCTGCCGGCTGCACGGCGTGTGGCTGGATCCCCAGGAGCTGGAGCACGTGCTGGCCTGGGTGCGCAGGGGCGGTCCCGAGCGTGAACGGTTGCTGCGCGTCGAGCGCGCCGCGCGCGCCGTGCCGCTGGATCCGGGGCGGACCCTGGTGCCGCCGATCGGTCTGCCGAGCGAGGCCGAGGACACGATCGGCCTCGGCTGGGGCCTGCTGGAAGCCGTTTCCTGGCTGGTGAAACGACTTCGTTAGCTTTGCGATTTCCTTCGAGAGCCGGCGCGAGGCCCGCCGAAGAAGTCGGGGACGGAGGCCGCTCGGCAGGGCGGTTGGGAGAAGCGCGGCGCCGAAGTCGCGCGGGCAGATCAGGCAGGCATCCATGCTGGTACGACGAATTCCGCGCCGCGCGCGCGCCGGCTTCACGCTGATCGAGCTGATGATCGCGATCATCGTGCTCCTCGTGGCCGTCATGGCGACGTTCACGAGCCAGCTGCGGGCGCGCGAGCTGATGCAGACCTCGCGCGAGACGAACATCGCGATGGGCGACCTGCAGTCCGCGATGGAGCGCATCCTCCTGCGACCGGTCGACGAGATCCCGATCGCCGGCAGCCTGTACGAGGACGACACCGCGATCGCGGCCTTCGACGGGCTGCACTTGCCGAACGAACAGGTCCTCGTCGACTACCCGGGCTATGTCCTGGGCGGGGCGGTGCCCGACCCGCTGCCCATCGTCCTCAGGCTGAACTGGACGGACTCGCGTGGCCGTCCGCGCTTCCTCTTCTTGCGCAGCATGACGACGCGATAGATCGGAGATCGGACCATGAGACGACTGACGAGACTGGGCATGACGCGCGGCGAACGGGCGGGCTTCACGCTGCTCGAGCTGACGATTTCGGCCACGATCCTGTTCCTGCTGGCCGCGATGATGGTCGAGGCCGTGGACCAGATCGGCGCGCTCGGCCGCTCGGGCGGCACCGCCGGACGGCTGCAGATGGGCGCGGCGGAGGCGTTGACGCGGATCACGGGCGACCTGCGCTGCTCCGGCTTCGTCACGGCCAACGGCAAGGACTACCCGTACTTGTTCGAGGACGGCGCCGCCGACCCGGCCTTCGCGAACCACGCGCACGCCCCGGCGGCGGAGCACGCCGCGGCGGGCGAGCCCGACGAGGGCGTGAACCGCGAGATGGTCTGTGCCATCCCGGCTTTCGTGACGGTCGCACAGGGCGACGACGGCGCGAACTACGCGCCCGGCGCGGTGCCCGGCGGCGTGACGGTGGTCAAGGTCTACGACGTGCCCGACATCGACGCGAACGGCTCCGCGATCTGGAGCGTCGACGAAGTCTCGTTCGTGCTCGTGAACGGGACCGGCGGCGTCAACGAACTCCAACGTCGCGTCAACGGTGCGTCCCCGACCGTCCTCGTGCGTGGCGTGGAACGAATCCTGTTCGACACGAGCACCACCGATCCGGTGGGCGTTCCGTTGCGGGCAGTGCGGGTGCGCTTGTGGCTGCGCCTGCCGGATGAGAAGGGGACGGTGCACCGCCACTTCGCGGAAGCCGTGGTGCGCTTGCAGAACGGAGGCTGAGTGGCAATGAAGACCTGGATTCGGAACGGAAACAAGAAGCGCGCGGGGGTGGCGCTCTTGTACGCGGTGATGTCGTCGTTCGTGGCGGCGGGGATGGTCGTGCTCATGCTGGGCATGGCCCTGGCGGGCGACAAGACGGCCGACACGGAGACGGCCGCACGGCAGTCTGAGTTCCTGGCCGACGGCGCGCTCGAGTCGGCCAAGAAGACCGTGCAGAACTCGATCGCGAACTGGGCCACGGTGCCCACGCAGGGCTCGATCACGGTCGACGGACGGACGGCGGACTACTTCGTGAGGCCCACGGGCTTCAGCCAGACCGTCATCGACGAGGCCGGCATCCAGACGCTGCAGACCGGCTACGAGATCCGCGCCGAGGCGCGTGAGGGCCGGTCGCGCTCGCAGGCCTACCGCGTCATCAACTCGCTGGCGACGCCCATCTTCCAGTTCGCGGTGTTCTACACCGACGACCTCGAGGTGTTGCCGGGACCGGGCATGAACATCACCGGTCGTGTCCACACGAATGGCGACATGTACCTCGGCTCGAACACGACGTTGCGGCTGAACACGAACTACGTGCACGCGATCGGCGGGATCTACCGCCACCGCAAGGACAACCCGAGCCTCTCGCAGGGCAACGTGATCGTCCGCGAGTACGTCGAGAACCCGTGGAACGCGCTGGAACCGACCAGCTACTACACGATGTGGAGCCAGTCGCAGATGACGGGCCTGGGCATCCCGAGCCTCAGCGGCTTCGACAGCAACTTCATCACGGGCTGGGACGCCGGCATGGACGGCTCGTACCTCGATCCGGGCGACCTCCTGCCCTTCGGCCCGGGTGCACTCGAGTACTGGGACGAGCCGACCGGCTACGCCGGCGTCAGCGGCGAGACCGTGCAGACCGGCGAGCACGACCTGGGCGAAGCGGTCGTGCCGCACATCGGCTCGATCAAGGCCTTCGAGGAGAGCGAAAGCGGCGACTACGTGTTCAACAGCACGACGAACGTCTACGACGCGGTCGCGCCGGGCACGGGCACGCACTCGAAGGGCTACTACCACGACAACTCCGACCTGTCGGTTATCGTGGCGCCGGATGGCCTGAGCTACACGGCCTACGACGGCGCGGGCAACGTCATCACGGCGGATGTCAGCTCGGCGATCACGCTGGGCACGATCTACGACGCGCGCCAGGCCAACGGCGTGTCGGGCGTCACGAAGGTCGTGAACATCAACGTCCAGGCGCTCATCCTGACGGGTCACTACCCGGCCAACGGGCTCATGTACTCCTCGCACTACGGCGCGGGCACGGGTACGAACGCCAAGGGCATCAAGCTGACGAACGCCTCGATCCTGCCGTCCAAGCTGACGGTCGCGTCCGAGGACCCGGTCTACATCCAGGGCGACTACAACATCGGCGACGCCTCGTATCCCAAGGTGGGCGCGGCCGTGATCTGCGACGCCCTCAACCTGCTGTCCAACAACTGGACCGGCTCGAAGACGCACTCGAGCGGGCTGCCGAGCGCCTCGAACACCACCTACAACGTGGCGATGATCGCCGGCAACCGGGATTCCGCCGTGGGCAGCTACAACGGCGGTCTCGAGAACCTGCCGCGCTTCCACGAGAACTGGTCGGGCCGCAACTGCACGATCCGCGGCGCGCTGATCAACACGTGGAACTCGGACTACGGGACGGCGCCGTGGGTCTACGGCGGCAACCGGTACCAGGCTCCGAACCGCATCTGGGCCTACGACACGGCCTTCAACAACGTGGCGAACCTGCCGCCGTTCACGCCCATGGCGGTCTCGGCGCGCGACATCGTGACCTGGTGACGGAGATCGTGGAGAAACCGAGCGTACGGTCTCCCTGATCTGGTTGGCGCCGCAAGCGGCGCGTACGCGGCGCCCAGTCGGATTCCGGCTGGGCGCCGCGCTTCGTTAGGATCAGCCTGATGGAGCACCGGAACGGCCTGCCGCGAGCGAACGACGACGCGGAAGTGCCCTGGCTGCAGCGCCAGATGCTGCGCCTGGGCGAATCCGTGGCACTCGAAGCCTGGCGTCTCGAGCGCCTGAAGGCCAAGGGGCTGCGCGGCACGGTCTGGCGCATGGCGCGCGTCGCCTGGCTGGCCGGGCGCGGTTTCCTGCGCGACCAGTGCCTGCTGCGCGCGTCGGCGCTGACGTACATCACGATGCTCTCGATCGTGCCGCTGCTGGCGCTGGGATTCGCGGTGGCGAAGGGCTTCGGCTTCTACTCGATGCTGAAGACCGACACGATCAACCCGTTCTTGAACCGGACGTTCGGGACCTTGCCGGAGGCTGGGACCGAGATCGGGACGGCCGAGAGCGGGCTGGTCATGCGCATGGCGATCGACCAGATCCTGGGCTTCGTCGACGGCACGAAGTTCAGCGCGCTCGGCATCGTCGGACTCGTGCTGCTCGTGTGGGCGGGTCTCAAGCTGTTGGGCTCGGTCGAGAAGGCGTTCAACGACATCTGGGGCGTGCCGCGGCCGCGGACGCTGATGCGCAAGGTCGCCGACTACCTGGCGATGGTCGTCGTGACGCCGATCCTGCTGCTGGCCGCCACGGGCATCACGAGCGCGGCGCAGGGCAGTGCGTTCGCCGGGTTCCTGCGCGAAGACGTCGGGCTCGGCGGGCTGATGGAACTCGGCGTCGAGCTCGTCCCGCTCGTCGCGCTGTGGGCCGCGTTCACGTTCGTCTACTACGCGATGCCGAACGCGCGCACGCGCTTCAGCTCGGCGGTGCTGGGCGGTCTCGTGGCCGCGCTCCTGTGGCAGGGCGCGCTGATGCTGCACATCCGTTTCCAGATCGGAGTGGCCAGCTACAGCGCGATCTACGCCGGCTTCGCCGCGTTGCCGATCTTCCTCGTGTGGATCAACGTCTCGTGGGTCGTCGTGCTGCTCGGGGCCGAGCTGTGCTTCGCGCACCAGAGCGAGCCCTCGTACCACGAAGCGCCACGCGCGCAACCGACCGATCCGGCCGTGGTCGTGACGACCGGCCTGCGCGCCGCCGTCCGGATCGCGACCGCCTTCGTGGCCGGCGCGCCGCCGCGCACGACCGAGGCGCTGGCCCTCGACCTGGCGCTGCCCGAACCCAAGGTCTCCGAGGCGCTGGCCGAACTCGAGCGGAACGGCATCCTGCTGCTGACGGAGCAGGGCGAGGAGACGGTCTGGGTGTTCGCGCGCGACCCCACGACCGTGCGCGTCAAAGAGGTGCTCGACACGCTGCGCCGCGCGTGCGGCAAGGTCGACCTGCCGCCGAACTCGCCCTGTGACGTGCTGGCGGACCGTTCGCTCTCGGGCCTCGAGACCGAGGCCGCGAGCTCGCGCTACAACCGCACGTTGCGCGAGTTGGCCGAAGAAGCGATCGCGGCGGGGGACGTCCCCGGCACGCGTCCCGCTACGGCCGAAGCGCGCGAGCGCTGCGCGTCGGATCTCCCCGTCGTCGCGCCGCGCACGGGCCGCGAAGCGGTCTGACCGGTCCTCACTCCGCGTCGGCCGCACACCAGGCGAACGCCGCGATCGCGGCCGCTCCCAGCGCCAGCTCGCGCGGGTGCACGGCCTCGATCACGTCCGTCTCGGCGTGGTGCACGTCGAAGTAGCGCGCGGCATCGGGCAGGAACTCGCACAGCACGACCCCGTGCTCGGCCAGGGGCGAGATGTCGGCGCCGCCGCCGCCCCGGACGAGCCGGCCGGCGCCGTACGCGCTCAGGAGCTGCGTCGAATCCGCCAGCCGAGCGAAGACGTCCGGCGGCGCGTCGGTCCCGAACCCGCGCGGTGTGAAGCCGCCGCGGTCGGACTCGAGCGCCAGCACGTGCTTGGGCAGCTCGGCGCGGTGCGCGTCGCGGTAGGCCAACCCGCCGCGCAACCCGTTCTCCTCGTTCATGAACAGGCACACGCGCACTGTCCGGCGCGGGCGCAGACCCAGCTCGGCCAGGAGCCGCACGGCCTCGATGACGTGCACGCAACCGGCGCCGTCGTCGTGTGCGCCGGTGCCCACGTCCCAGGCGTCGAGGTGAGCGCCCAGGAGCACGATCTCCTCGGGGATCTCGCGACCGCGCAGCTCGCCCACGACGTTGGCCGACTCAACGTCGGGGAGCGTCCGGCAGTCGAGCTCGAGGCGCAGCTTCACGGCGCCGCCAGCCGCGATCAGGCCCGCGAGACTCTGCGCGGCGAGCGTGCTGATCGCCACCGCCGGGACGCTCGGTAAGGCGTCGTCGTAGCGAGTTGCTCCGGTGTGTGGGTGGTCGTCGAGCGCGAGCGTCATCGAGCGCACGATCGCGCCGACCGCGCCGACGCGGGCGGCTTCGACCGGTCCGCGGCTGCGCTGCGAAACGGCGCCACCGTAGGCCTCGAACGGGTCGGCCAGCGCCGGATCCATCGGGCGGTCGAAGAAGACGAACCGGCCGCGCGCTTCCGCGGCGCGCGTGGTGAGATCCTCGAAGGACGTGACGCGCACGACCTCGGCCTCGAGGCCGCCTGCGGGCGTCGCCACGCTGCCGCCGAGCGCGCACATCGCGAGCCCGGAACCGTGCGCGCCGGCCGGGGTGAGGATCGTGAGGCGCTCGACCGAGCCACGCTCCCAGCGCGGCACGCGGACCGGCTCGAGGTGCACGTTCTCGAGCCCCGCCGCGCGCATCGCTGCCACGCCCCACTCGACCGCGCGGTCGGCTCCGGGCGAGCCCGACAGGCGCTTCGGGGCGACGCCGCAGAGCATGGCCAGGGACTCGTGCGCGCGGGTCGTCGCCAGCGCGCCGGCGAAGATCCGCTCGATCGTCGCGGTGCGCGGATCGGCGGATTCCTCCGCTGCGCGAGCAGGTGCGATCGGCGCGGGGCGGGCCGCGTCGACGGTCGGTTCCGTCGCGCAGGCGGCGACGAGACACAGGAGGAGAGCGGCGGTCGGTCGGACGTGGTGAGCGTGGGGGGGCATTCGAGTGCAAACCTACCTGGGTCTCCGACGCGGAATCGCTGACAGTGAAGGGCTGCGACGCGCGCTTACCTCCTTCTTGCGCCGAGGAACCTCGACGCGCTCTGCCGTTCCGTGCATAAACTACCCTGGTCGTCGACGACCTTGGTAGTCGAGGTGCCGGAGAGCTCCCCATGATGCCGTCCTGGTTCGCCGCGCTCGCTCTGCTCGCCATCCAAGATCCCGCGCCGGGGGAGATCCGCGCCTACCTGGCCCGTCTGGCCGAGCGTGGCCTGCACGCCGAGGTCGTGCGCGAGGGTGAGACGTTCCTGCGCGCGCACAAGGACAGCGCCGAGGCCGACGTCGCGCGCTACCGCATGGGCTGCTCGCTCCTCGCGCTGGGGCGCGACCGCACGGCGCTCGAGATGCTCGAGCCCCTGGCCGCGAACGAGAAGTTCGAGTTCGCGGCCGAGTCCGGCGTGCGCGCGGCCGAAGCGGCGCTGCGCGCGGGCGATGCGCAGCGCGCCGACGCGCTGCTCGGCCGTGCATTGTCGAAGGCGCGCGGCGCGACGCGCGAGTCCGCGCTCCTGTTGCGCGCGCGCACGCGACTGACGCTGGGTCGCCACGCCGACGCGTCGGCCGACGCCCAGGCGGCGCGAGATGGCGCGACGGCGCCCGAGCGCAAGCGCGAAGCGGCTCTGCTCGGCGCGTGGTGCGATCTGCGCGGCGGAAACGCGGCCGCGGCCGAGAGCACGGCGCGCACGCTCGTCGCCGACCGCGAGGCGGACGCGGACGAGAAGGCCGAAGCGCGCGTGCTGCTGGGGGAAGCGCGCCTCGATCTGGGGCAGACCCAGGCCGCGCTCGAAGCGTTCCGCGCCGTCGAGGCGGGCGCGTGGTCGGGCGCCGCGCAGCGCGGAGCGGGCTTCGCATCGGCCGCGCTGGGCGACCACGCCGCGGCGGCGCGCGCGTTCGAGGCCGCGTTGAAGGCCGAGCCCGAGGGACCGCAGGCGTCCGAGTGCGCGCTGCACCTGGGGATCGAGCGCCTGGCCGCGGGCGATGCGGCCGGCGCGCGCGCCGCGCTCGACGCCCCACTCCTCGACGCCGATCCGGACGCGCCCGAGTGGCGTGCGCGCGCCGCGTTGGCGGCCGGCGACGCCGCGTCCGCGCTGGCGGCGCTCGATCGCGTGGGCAAGGCGTCGCGCGGCGACGCGCAGCGGGCCGAGAGGCTCTCGCGCCTGCGCGGTGAAGCGCTGGAGAAGTCGGGCCGCACGGCGGAAGCGGCGCGGGCCTACGCCGACGGCGGCTCGCCCGCGGCCCGGCTCGAAGCCGCGCGCGCCAGCCTCGCGGCCGGTGACGCCGCGTCAGCCGCGCAGCACGCCCGTGCGCTGATCGACGCGGCCCCCGCGCCCGAGCTGGCGGCGCAAGGCTGGATCGCGCTCGGTGAAGCCTCGTTCGCGCAGGAGCGCTGGCCCGACGCGCGCGCGGCTTTCGATCGCGCGGCCGACCTCGACACCGACGCGGGGCGCGGCGCGCGCGCACGCCTGCGCGCCGCGTGGTCGGCCTGGCAAGCGGGCGACGCGGCCGGAGCCGCCGCGCGCGCCGACGCGGCGTCGCGCGGCTTGACCAGCACCGACGAGCAGGAGGAAGCACGCTTCCTGGCCGCGCGCGCGCTGGAATCCGCCGGCGACGCGGGCGCCGCGGCCGCCTGGCGCCGCTACCTGGAACGACACGCGGGTGCGCCGCGCGCGACCGACGCCGTGTTGCGCTTGTCGCGCTTGTCGCAGCCGGACGAGGCGCGGCCGCTGCTCGCGTCGGAGCTGAAGAATGGCGGCACGCCCGAGGTCGCGTTCGAGCTGGGCGAGCTCGAAGCCAAGGCGCGCAACCACGCCGCGGCGCGCGCGGCCTACGAGCGCGCGTTGACGGCGCCGTCGCCCGCGTTCGAGTCGGCCGCGCGATACGGGCTGGCGTTCGCGTGCGCGGCTCTCGGTGACGTGCCCGCGGCCGAGAAGAGCCTGGCGCCGCTCGTGGCGCGTTCCGACCTCGGGCCGGAGCTCGCCGCGGCCACGCACGAGCTGGCCGCCAACCTGCGCGTGCGCGCCGGCGACCCGACGGGCGCGCTGGCCGCGTGGTCGAAGCTCGCGGCGGCGAAAGTACCGGCCGCGCGGCAGCTCGCGAGCCTGCGACCGATCGTGCCGTTGCTCGTGCGCGCGAACCGCAGCGCGGAGGCCGAGTCGGCGCTGGCCGCGCTGGCGAAGGGCGCGCGCGGCGCCGACCTGGTCGGAATCGAGCTCGAGCGCGCCTGGCTCGCGCTGGAATCGCGCGGGCCGGACGGGCCGGCATCCGGCGAGGAGGCCAAGAAGTCGCTCGGGGCGGCGCGTCGCGCGCTGGATCGCGCGGCGGCGGCGGGCGGCGACGCGGCGGCGCTCTCCGAAGCGCGCCTGGCGCTGGGCGAAGGGTTGGCGGAAGCGGGCGATTCCTCCGGCGCGTGCACGCAGCTCGCCGCGGCGGCGCAAGCCGGCTCGCCGGTGGTCGACCGCGTGCTCGTGCGCCTCGCGTGGGAGCGGCTCGCCACCGGCGCGACCGAGGAGGCGCTGCGCGATCTCGAGCGCTTCGAGAAGGAGTGCGCGCCGAGCCGCGAGCGGCCGCGCGCGCTGGCGCTGCGGGGCGAGGCGCTGGCGCGTCTCGACCGGCAGCCCGAGTGCGCGCAGGTGCTGATGGAGGCGCGTGCGCTCGTGCGCGAACCAGCGTTGCGCGAGCTCGTTCTCGAGCGCCTGGGCACCGCCTTGACGAAGACGGAGCGTTGGCGCGAGGCGGCCGACGTCCTGGCCGAGTACCTGCGCGAGTTCCCCAAGGGCGCGGCCGTCGCGACGGCGCAGCTCGAGCGCGGCCGCGCGCTGGCACAGCTGGGCGATGAGCGCGGCGCACGCGCGGCGTTCGAGCGCGCGTTGGCCGGCGGCGGGGTGGTCGCGGCACGCGCGCGGCTCGAGCGCGCGCAGATGGCGCGCGCGGCCGGCGACCGCGAGACGGCGCTCTCCGAGGCGCTCAAGGCGGCGCTCCTGACCGACGACCCCGAATCTTCGCCGCAGGCGCTGTGGCTCGCGTCCGAGCTGCTCGAGGAGCAGGGCGAGGCCGACGCCGCGCGCGCGCGGCTGCGCGAGATCGTCGAGCGCTACCCGCGCACGCCGCTCGGCGCGCGCGCCAAGGCAGCGCTCGGCGCGACGCCGGGCACGCGCCCGAAGGCCGCGTCCGGCACGCCCGCTCCCAAGAACCCGCGCGAACGCGGAGGCACGTGATGCGCACGCGTCCGACTTCGTCCCCGAGCGCCCGCGCCCGGACCGAGAGGCTCGGCATCGGCCGCGGCTGGAAGATCGCGATCGCCGTCGCTGCGTTCCTCCTGGCGCTGGGCGTGGTCGGCCAGCACGCGTGGCGCTCGATCGAGAGTGGCGCGGGCTCGTGGGTCGCCGGCGATGCGCGCTTCGACTCTTCCGCGGCGAACCGCCGTGTCGCGTGGAGCGTGCCGTCGCCGTTGTCGGATTCGCCCAGCGGCTTCGGCGCGGGCCTCGACGAAGGCGGCGCGGAAACGCGCGTTGCGTTCTCACCCGACGGGCGCGCGGCGATCGTCGCCAACGGCGAGCGCGGGCGCGAAGCGTCGCTGTGGTTCGTCGAGCTCGAGAACGGGCGCGTTCTCGACCAGCGGCCGATCACCGAGCTGGACGAGCCGGGCGACGAGCTTTCGCCCTGGTTCGACGGCCGCACACTGTGGTTCGCCAGCGACCGTCCGGGCGGGCGCGGCGGCCTCGACCTGTGGCGCGCCGAGCTCGACGGCGCGCGTTTCGGCGTCGCCGAGCCGCTGCGCGACCTGAACTCCGCCGAGGACGACCTCGACCCGACGGTGAGCGGCGGCGAGATCGTGTTCGTGTCCGACCGCGACGGCAACTTCGACCTGTATTCGGCGTTCGAAGCCGGCGGGACGGCCGCGCGCATCGATGAGCTGTGCAGCCCGTTCGCGGAGCGCGAGCCGGCGTTCTCGCCCGACGGCGGCTCGCTCTGGCTCGCGCGCGACACCGCGCCCGGCTCCGGGTCGGGCTTCGACCTCGTGCGCGCGTTCCGCTTCGGCGCCGACTGGCTCGCGCCGCAGACCGTCGAACAGCTGTGCTCGGCGGCCGACGAACGCGCGCCGTGTCCGGTCGGATCCGGCTTCGAGCTCGTCTTCGCGCGGCCGGACGGCGATCCGCAGCTCTGGATCGGGCGCAGCGTCGAGCTGGGCGTCGTGCCCGCGCTGCCCTGGACGCGCGGCGAGATCCTGCTCCTCGTGTCGCTGCTCCTGCTGGCCGTCGTCTCGTGGCTCGTGCGCGGCAGCTCGCGTTGGGACACGCTGATCCTGTGCTGGGCGGCCTCGATCCTGCTGCACATCCTGCTGCTCGTGTGGCTCGACCGCGTGTTCGTGAAGGGCTACCAGCCCGGTGCGCGCCCGATCGGCGAGGTCGAATCATTCCAGCTGACCCTGTCGAGCAGCGGCTCGGGCGTCTCGGGCACGGGACGCGGCGCACCGCTGCAGCTGCAGCGCGCGTCGATCGCGGGCGGCTTCGTCGAGGCGGTGCTGGGGCCGGCGGGGGATCTCAGCAGCGAGCTCGTGCAGTCGGTCGTCGCGCCGCCCGCACCCGGGCGCGGCGAAGCCGCTGTGCCCGACGTCGTCGCCGCCGGCACGAAGCTGTCGCGCGTCGAGGAGCCGTCTGCCGGAGCGATCCCGTCCGCTGCGCCTTCGGCCGGCGGCGCGCTGCCGTCGCCGGGCCGCTCGACGCGCGCCGTCGTGCAGGTCGCGGAGTCCGAGCGCTATGCGGGAGGTCCAGGCGTGGGCACGACCGGCGGTGCCGGCACGAACCAGCTCGCCGCGGGCCCGGCCATCGCGCTCGCGGCGGGGACGTCGGTGCGCGGCCAAGCTCCGGCTCCTTCCGTGACCGCGTTGCCCGCGGCGGGCTCGGCGCCGGCGGCCGTCGCCGATGCGGAACCGGCCGGTCTGCCGCAGGGCGATTCCAGCGCCTCGGCGCCGCGCCGCGATCCTCTGGCGGGCCTCGCGCCCGCGTCGAGCTCGCGCAACCAGCGAGGGGGACAGCGCGGTGGCTCCGGCAGCGGCGCCCGCGGCAGCGACGACCAGGGTGCCGCGCTCGAGCGCTCCGTCTTCGCCGGCCCGAGCGCCGACGAAGGCGCGGGCGCGTCACCCGCTCCCTCGGCGCTGGCGACGATGCTCGACGACGTTCCGCGCGGCGCGGGCGGACGGTCCGGCGCCGCGCCGCCCGAGCGTGTCGCCGCGACGCCGTACCAGTCGCGCACCGGGCCGCAGAAGGAGCGCGCGCTCGAGGAGCACGGCGGCACGCCCGAGACCGAAGCGGCCGTCGTGCGCGGGCTCGCCTACCTCGCGCGCATCCAGGGCCGGCTGGGCCAGTGGGGCCCGATCGACGTGCGCGACGAGAAGTACGGCGAGATCTGCGTCGGCAAGACCGGGCTCGCGACGCTGGCGTTCCTCGCGGCGGGTCACACGCACGTCTCCGGCACGGAGCACTCCGAGACGGTGCAGAACGCGCTGGCGTTCTTGTTGGCCTCGCAGGATCCCGAAAGCGGGCACTTCGGCGACTCGTCGGCGTACAGCCACGGGATCACGACGTTCGCGCTGGCCGAAGCGCTCTCGATGACCGGCGACGCGACGCTGCGCGCGTCCGTCGAGCAGGGCGTGGCGCACATCCTGGCCAAGCAGAGCACGGCCTCCGACCCGCGCAGGCGCGGTGGCTGGCCCTACTACTATCCGACCGATCGCGAGTTCGACGAGTGGCCGCGCACGTCGATCACGGTCTGGCAGATCCTGGCGCTCGAATCGGCGCGGCTCTCGGGCGTCGCCGTGCCCGACCAGGCGTTCGAGGAAGCCGCGCGCTTCCTCGAGGCGGCGAAAGACACGCGCCGGCCGTGGTACCGCTACAACCACGATCCCGAGCGCTTGAACTCGGGCTACCCGACGCTGCCGGCGTCGACGCCGGCGGCGCTGTTCGCGCTGTCGTGCCTGGGGCGCGACATCACCGGCCCCGACTACGCCGCCGCGCGGCAGTTCGTGCTCGAGCGCGCGCCGAACGGACACCGCTTCACGAGCGAGCGCGAGTTCGTCGAGCGTGCGCAGGGCAACCCGTACTTCTGGTACCAGGGCTCGCTGGCGATGCTGCGCGTGGGCGGAGATGCGTGGCGGCGCTGGAACGTGGCGCTGCAGCAGACGCTGCTCCCGGCGCAGGCCAAGGACGGCTCGTGGGCGCCGATCGACCCGTACGCGAAGTACGCGCGCGACGACGAGAAGGACAAGGCCTACACGACGGCGTTGTGCGTGCTGTGCCTCGAGGTGTACTACCGCTACGACCTGCCGCTCTTGCGCGCGCGCTGACGCGTCACGGGCCAGGGTTGCCGGCGAGACCGGCGATCGGCTTGCCGCTCGCGAGCTCGGCCGGCGTGGCGACGCGCACGTGCAGCACCTTGGCCTGGATCCGCAGCGTCGCGCCGGCCAGCGGGTGGTTCAGGTCCAGCTGCACCTCGTCGCCTTCGTACCCGACGACCTGCGCGAAGCGTATGCGGCCTCCGGCCTGCGCCTCGAAGTGCTCGCCCACGTCGGGCGGGCCGCCGGGGCCGAACTGCGCGCGCGGCACGCTCTCGATCAGCGCCGGGTCGTGGAAACCGTAGGCCTCCTCGGGCGGGACCTCGATCTCCAGCAACTGACCGGGCTCGCAACCGTACAGCGCGCGCTCGAATCCGGGCAGGACGCGTCCGGTGCCGTGCAGGAACGTGAGCGGCTCTCCGGGCTCGGTCCAATCGAGCGGCGTGCCGTCCTCTGCACTGGAGAGCACGAACTCGATCGTCACGGCCGTTCCGGCTGCGATGCGCACAAGGTCGGCGATTCTAGCGCTGAACGCGGTTGATTGTCGGTGCGCGGGCCACTACAACCTTCGGCCGCTCGCGATCCCGACGTTCGGAACGAGAAATGGCCCGGAAGAAGAGCAACGAAGTCCAGCAGACGAACAACCGCCGCAGCTCAGCGCAGATGATTGCGGACCTCCAAGCCCGCATCCAAGTGGTGAAGAGCCGAGCTGCAGCCTCCGAACTCAAGAAATCCCCCTCGGTGCGAGCCACGCTCACGATCGTGCGTCAACTCGACAAGACGCTCGACATGGCCAACGACGAAGGCAACCAGGTCCGCCACGCGCTGGCCCAGGCGCGCAAGCCGATCGCGGACTACCTGTACGCCCAGGGCGTGCGGCTGCCCAAGCCGCGCCTGCCGCGCGGACGCAAGCCCAAGTCGATCGCCGGCAACTGACGCTCCAGCGCGAGGAGTTCCATGCGCCGCGCCCTCCTCGTCAGCAATTCGACCCTGCACGGTCAGGGCTACCTCGACCATTGCGCGGCCGAGATGCGCGCGTTCCTGGGCGCGGCTGTGCGACGGATCCTGTTCGTGCCGTTCGCGATCCAGGATCGTGCCGCCTACGTCGCCAAGGTGCGCGAGCGCCTCGGTCGCGTCGACCTGGAGGTGGACGGTCTGCTGGAGCCCAGCCGCGGTGCGCTGGCGGGTGACGCCGGCGATCCGGAGCGCGCGCGCCTCGCGATCGCCGGCGCGCAGGCGATCTTCGTGGGCGGGGGGAACACGTTCCGCCTGCTGGCGACCCTGCAGGACCTGGGTGTCCTGCCGCAGATCCGCGCACGCGTCCTGGCCGGCATGCCCTACATCGGCTCGAGCGCGGGCTCGAACCTGGCCTGCCCCACGATCCGCACGACGAACGACATGCCGATCGTCGAGCCGCGCTCGTTCGAGGCGTTGGGCCTCGTGCCGTTCCAGCTGAACCCGCACTACCTGGACCCGCCCCCGGGCTCGACCCACATGGGCGAGACGCGCGAGCAGCGGCTGCGCGAGTTCCTCGAGGAGAATGACGGCGTTGTCGTCGTCGGCCTGCGCGAGGGCGCGTGGCTGCGCGCGGAGGGCACGGCGCTGGCCCTGGGCGGCACGACCGGCGCGCGCATCTTCCGCCGCGGCGCGCCACCCGAGGAGGTCCTGCCGCCGCTGCGCCTGGACAGCCTGCTGGCGGCCCCCGCGTAGCGTTTTCCACGGGCAAAGAAGCCCGAACGGCACTCATACACGCCGGGCGCGGAAGGGCCGCTTTTTCTCCGGATCGGCCGCTCGAGCCGTCGATCGTGTGCCTGGATCCCGAGCGGAACAGGGGTGGCGGGTGCGTGTGAGAAGACGCGCAGCCGCGGGGGATGCGAATGGTTCCGCAACTTGCTTCGAGCCGCGCCTGGGTCTTCATCGGCGCGTGCGTGGGTGCTGCGTTCAGCCTGTCGGGCGCCTCGTGGGCGCAGTCGCTCGTGCACGTCGTGCCGGGCGCGGCGGCGGCTGAGCAGTTCGGCGTGGCCGCCGCCCTGACGGGCGACGTCACGGCCGACGGACGTGCCGACTTCGCCGGATCGAGCATCGCCGCGTTCGCAAACCGCGGCGCCCTGCGGCTCTACTCGGGCCTGGACGGGAGCCTGGTCTGGGAGATCCAGAACTCGGTCGCGGGCACGCGCTTCGGCGCGAGCCTGGCCGCCGTCGGCGACATCGACCAGGACGGACGTCCCGACCTGCTCGTCGGCGCCTGGTCGGCGAACTTCACCGGTGCGATCGCAGCCGGCATGGCGCGCGTGATCTCGGGCGGCAGCGGCGCGACGATCCGCGAGCACAGGGGCGACGGCGCGCAAGACCACTTCGGCTGGACCGTCGCGGGTCTGGGCGACCTCGACGGCGATGAAACGGCGGACTACGCCGTCGCGGCCGTCGACGACGACGACAACGGGGGCTCGGCCGGTTCCGTGCGCGTGTTCTCGGGCGCGACGGGCCTCGCGCTCTACACGTTGCGCGGAACCGGCGTTGAACAGGTCCTGGGCTGGTCCATCGCCGGCGTGCCCGATGCGAACGGCGACGGCCGCCCGGACGTGGCGGTCGGCGCGCCGTACTTCGCCACCAGCCTGCAGCCGGGTTTCGTGCGCCTGCACTCGGGTGTCGACGGGGCGCTGCTCTGGTCGGCCAGCGGGAGCGTCGCGCACGATCAGTTCGGTATCGCGCTCGCGGGCCTGGGCGACGTGAACAACGACGGCCGCGGAGACGTGGTCGTCGGCGCGCGGCAGCTGCAGGCCGGCGCGACGGGCTACGTGCGCGTCCTCTCCGGACTCGACGGCGCCGTGCTGCAGCAGATCGACGCCACGGAGATCGGTGCGCGCTTCGGATCCGCCGTGGCCGCCGCGGGCGACGTCGACTACGACGGGATCGACGACTTCGCGGTCGGCGCGCCGGAATCCGACGCGGCCTTCCTGAACGCCGGATTCCTGGACGTCCACTCCGGGGCGACCGGGTCGCTCCTGGCGCGCTTCGAGGGCGTCGTCTCGAACGCGCGGCTGGGTGGCGCGTTGTCGGGCGGTTTCGACATCTCGGGCGAGGGCGGTCCCGACTGCATCGCGGGCGCGGTGGGCGAAGCGGCCCTGGGCATAAACACCGGTGCGGTGCGCGTGTTCCGGCCGTCGGATGCGGCGCCGCCGCCGCCGCCGCCGCCGCCTCCGCCGCCGCCGCCGCCGCCGCCG
>JANNQS010000080.1:0-11156 GCA_031400875.1 Planctomycetota bacterium
TTCGGCGAGAAACGCCCCCAACGGGCCTTCTTTCACGGATCCTCGTGAATCATCCGGGCTGACACCGATGTTCACGCGGCGTGCAGCCGGGCGTAGACGCCCTGGCGCGCCAGCAGCTCCTCGTGCGTGCCGACCTCGATCAGGCGGCCGTTGTCGAGCACCGCGATCCGGTCGGCCTTGCGGATCGTCGTCAGGCGGTGCGCGATCACGACGACCGTCTTGCCCTTCATCAGGCGCTCGAGCGACTCCTGCACGACGGCTTCGCTCTCGGTGTCGAGCGCGCTCGTGGCCTCGTCCAGCAGCAGGAGCGGGGCGTCCTTCAAGAAAGCCCGCGCGATCGTGATGCGCTGGCGCTGGCCGCCGGATAGCCGCGAGCCCGCGTCGGCCACGTTCGTGTCGTAGCCCTCCGGCAGCCCGACGACGAAATCGTGGATGCCCGCCGCGCGCGCCGCGGCCTCGATCTCGGGCTGCGTCGCGTCCGGCCGGCCGTAGCGGATGTTTTCGCCGATCGTCGTGTGGAACAGGAACGGCACCTGGCCGACCATGGCGTACTGCCCGATCCACGAATCCAGCGTCAGGTCGCGCAGATCCGCGCCGTCGGCACGCACGTGGCCCTGCGTCGGATCAAGGAAGCGCGCGATCAGATCGACCAGCGTGCTCTTGCCCGAGCCCGACGGCCCGACGAGCGCCAGCGTCTCGCCCGGACGGATCTCCAGCTCGATATCCGTCAGCGCCGGCCCCGCGCCGCCCGGGTACTGGAACGACACGCGCTCGAAACGGATGCCGGAGCCCAGCCCGCGACACGTGCTGGCGCCTTCGTGGTCGACGACGTCGACGGTCTCGTCCAGGATCTGCTGGATGCGCGCCGAAGCGCCGACCGATTCCTGCGCGTTCGTGATCGCGCGCGTGACGTCCTTCATGCCCGTGTAGATCGTCGCGATCGAGAGGAAGAACGCGAGCAGATCGGCCGCCGAGCCGAACTGGCCGCGCGCCTGCAGCAGGCCGACGACCAGGATCATCGCGCCCATCCCGGCGTGCGACAGGAACAGGCTGGATGCGTTCGCCAGCGCCTGCGCGCGCACCATCTTCATCGTCGAGCGCACGTAGGAGCGGTTGACCTCCTGGTAGTCCTCCAGCTCGCGCGACTCGGCCCGGAACGCCTTCACCGTGCGGATGCCCTGGAACATCTGCGTCAGAGCCTGCACGGAGGAGCCCAGCTCCGTCAGCGACTTGGTCGAGCCCTTGTTCACGCGGCGCGCCTGCCGGAAGAGCGGCGCCGCGATGAAAACCAGCCCGACACAGGCGATCATGGCCGGAATCGGCGCGATTGCCAGCGCGATCACGAACGACCACACGACGAAGAGCGGCTCGAGGACGAGGTCCTTCAACGACTGGTTCACGACGGCGAGCACGGTGCCCGTGTCGCTCGAGAGCCGCGAGATCAGGTCCCCGAACTGCCGCTTGCCGTGGAACGACATCGACAGCCCGAGCAGGTGTTGCGCGATCCTCTCGCGCAGGCCGACCACCATGCTCACGGCCAGTCGGCGCGACAGGATGACGAACGCGTACTGCGCCACGCCGGCTACGACCGCCAGCACGACCAGCACGATCGCGATCTTGCCCAGCGCACCCATCGTCGTGTCGGGCGCGCCGTCCGGGCCCAGGACCCAGCGGCGCAGCGGGTCCAGGACCAGCTTCAGCGCAGCCGGCGGCTCGCTGCCGCTCATGCCCGGGAAGAGGACGTCGACCGCCGGGTAGATCAGCAGCACCACGGCGCGCTGCGCGAAGGCCGTGACCGACGCCAGCGCGATCAAGCCCAGGAAGGCCGGGATCCGGGGCTTGAGGTGCGGCTCCAGCAGCCGGTAGAGCGTGCGCAGGTTCGCTTCCAACGGCGAGCATGGTACGTAGCGCTGCGTCGAAGGACACGCATGCGCCCGGTCCGTCTCGCCACGATCTGCTTCTCCCCCACCGTGGGTGGACTCGAGCTCGCGACCCTGCGCCGCGCGGCCGAGATGCGGGCCCGGGGACACCAGGCCGTGGCCGTGCTCACGCGCGAGACCGGACTGGATCGGCACGCCGCGGCGCTCGGCCTGCCCGTCGCGCGCGTGACGCCGCGGCTCGACTACGCCGACCCGCTCGCCGCGTGGCAGCTGCGGCGCGTGCTCGAGCACGAACGAGTGGACGTGCTGCTGGTCGCCCGCACGCGCGACCTGTCGACTGCGATGCTGGCGGCCGGGCGCTCGCGCGCCGTGGTCCTGTACCAGCAGATGCAGTTCCACCGCCGAAAACGCGGTTTCTTTCAGGATGCGGTCCACCGTCGGCTGGACGGCTGCATCGCGATCACGGAGCGCCAGCGCTCGATGATGACCGGGCTCACGGCCCTCGATCCGCGCAAGGTCGCGGTCGTGCCGTACGGGATCGACACGCAGCGCTTCCGGCCCGGCGCGATCGCGCGCGACGCGGCGCGCACGGCGCTCGACATCCCGCTCGACGCGTTCGTGGTCGGCATCGTGGGCGGGTTCGACCCGGGCAAGGGACAGCGCGAGCTGCTCGAAGCGCTGCGCCTGGCCGCCGAGGCCGAGCCGTCGCTGCGCGAGCGCCTGTTCGGCCTCTTCGTCGGCGAGCGACCGACGGACGACCGCACGTACGTGGCCGACCTGCACGCGCGCCGCGACGCGCTGCCGTTCCGCGAGCGCGTGCAGTTGCGCGGCTTCCTCGACGACCCGCGCACGGCCTACGCCGCGCTGGACGTCTTCGTTCTGGCCTCGCACGCCGAGACGTTCGGCATGGTGCTGCAGGAAGCGCTCGCGATGGGCGTGCCCTCGATCGCGACCGACGCCGGCGGAGTGCCCGAGATCGTCGCGCACGAACGCACCGGGCTGCTCGTCCCGCCGCGCGACGCACCGGCGATCGCGGCGGCGATCGTGCGGCTGTGGCGTGACCCGGAGCTGCGCTCGCGCCTCGCGCAGACAGCCCGCGCGTTCGTGCTCGAGGCCTATGACTTCGAGCGCCAGTACCGCGCGTTCGAGACCGCGCTGCTCGCCGCGCGCGACCGGCGGTGCACAGCGGTGTCAGACACCTTGCACCACGGCCAGACGCGCTGACCCCGCTCGCGGGAAAAGGTGTCTGACACCCTTGTCCACCGCAGCCCGAGGATTCTTGCGGGCGGGCGCAACCTGCGGGCGCGCGTCTGGTTCAGGAGGTCGCCATGAAGTACCGCTCAGCGCTGGCGTTCCTGTTCCTTTCGGCTCCGGTCCTGGCCCAGGCCCCGACGTTCGACGACGTCGCGGTCGGCACGGTGCCGCTCAACGCGGGCGGCACGACGACGCTCCTCACGGACATCTGGAAACCGGCTGGTGTCGCGACACCGACGCCCGTCGTCGTCTGGATCCACGGCGGCGGATGGCAGGGCGGATCGCACAACCAGGTGCCTGCTTCGGCGCTCGCGCTGCTGGACAGCGGGATCTCGATCGCGACCGTCGGCTACCGGCTCAGCGGCCAGGCGATCTTCCCGGCGCAGATCCACGACGTGAAGGGCGTCGTGCGATTCCTGCGCGCGAACGCGGCGACGTACGGGCTCGATCCCGACCGCATCGCCTGCTGGGGCTCGTCGGCCGGCGGACATCTTTCGGCGCTGCTCGCGACGAGCGGCGGTGTCGCCGACACCGAGGGCACGTCGGGCGGCAACCCGGGGTTCTCGAGCCGCGTGAGCGCGGCCGTCGACTACTTCGGCCCGACCGACTTGTTGCAGATCAACCTCGACGTCACGAACCCGCCGGGCAGCATGCTCGATCACGATGCGGCGACCTCACCCGAATCGAGGCTGATCGGCTTCGACGGGCCGGGCGAGGGCATCGGCGTCCTGCGTGCGAACCAGTCCAACCCGGCCGCGCCGTTTCCGGCGTTGATCGCGCTCATCACGCTCGCCAACCCGAACGCGCACGTTTCGAGCGACGATCCGCCGGTTCTTGTCGCGCACGGGACCGCCGACACCGTCGTGCCGCTGGCGCAGAGCCAGCGTCTGTTCGACGCGGCCCGGTCGGCCGGGCTCGGACCCGTCTACCGTCCCGTGCCGGGCGCCGGGCACGGCGCTCTCGGCCCTTCGAGCGACGCGGAAGCGCGCTCGTTCCTGCTCGACGTCCTGGTCGGCAACGGCGATCCGGTCGGCACGTCGTTCTGCTTCGGAGACGGCAGTGGCACGCCCTGTCCGTGCGGCAACGCGAGCGCGGCCGGCGCCTACGAAGGCTGCCTGAGCTCGCTCGGGATCGGCGGCCGTCTGCGCGCGACGGGTGACGCGAGCGTCGCGAACGACACGCTCGTCCTACGCGGCACGCGCATGCCGGATTCGCCGACGCTCTACTTCCAGGGCACGAATCGGGCGCAGAACGGGGCCGGCGCGCCGTTCGGCGACGGGCTGCGCTGCGCGGTGGGCTCGATCGTGCGCCTGGGCATCGAGCAGAACGTCGCGGGCGGGTCGGTGCATCCCGCGCCGGGCGACGCGCCCATCTCGACGCGCGGCGCGAACGCTGCGGGTCAGACGCGCACGTACCAGGCCTGGTACCGCAACTCCGCGAGCTTCTGCACCGGGGCGACGTTCAACCTGACGAACGGGGCGGCGCTGACCTGGATTCCGTGAACGCGCGGCGCTGGTGAACGGTGTCTGACACCCGTGTCTACCGCAGGTCGACGAGCCAGATCTCGACGCCGGCGGGTGCGGGGAGCGGGCGCCTGGCGAAGGCGCCGGCTTCGATTTCGCGCGTCAGCCACGTTGCCACGCCCGGTTCCTCGACGAGCGCGATCTGCGCGTGGCGCGCGCGGATCTCGGGCCAGCTCGCGACGGGCAGCGGGAAGAAGCGGCCGGCGGCGCTCAAATTGACGCTCACGGTCGCGGGGTCGCCGCGGCGCAGCGCGGCCTCGACGTCGGCGGCCAGCACCATGCGCTCGCGCAGGGCGGGATCAGCCTGGTACCAGCGCTTCAAGCCTTCGAACGCGTTGGCGTAGACGATCGCGACGCCGGCCGGAGCTGTCGTGACGATGGTCGCGTCGAGTTCGGCCCGCTCGTTCCAGGCCATCACGAGACGGCGCACGGAGACGACGGCCGCGCCGGCCAGCACGAGCACCGCGAGCCTGCGGTTCCAATTCGGCGACAGTTGCAGCGCTCCCGCCAGCGCGCCGGCGGCGAGCGCGGCTCCCAGCGTGAACGTCAGCGCGTAGCGCGAGTTCGACAGCCCCGATCCGCCAAGCCGCGCGAGGATCAGCGACCAGACCGGCGTTAGCAGCAGGGCCGCGAGGAACAGAGCCTCGGGCTCGCGCAGCATCGCGCCGATGCGAGTCGCGAACCCGCGCGCTCCGCCTTGGAACCAGCGCCGGCGCACGGCGACGGCGACGAGCAGCGCGATCAGCAGGAAGGCCAGCACGTCGAGCAGCGACGCGTAGTGTTTCCCGGCGAAGCGCGCAGCCGGGTGCGTGATCGGCCCGACGTGCATCGCGCGCCCGGCCGCGCGCGCGTGCGGCAGGAGCCAGAGCAACGGCGCGAGCCCGACCGCGAGTGCCGCCAGGACGCTCGAGTCGATGCGACGCGCGCGGATCCAGCGCGCCAGCTCGGCGACGCCGATCGGGATCCAGGCCAGCACCGCGAAGTAGTGCACGCACAGCGACGCGGCCAAGAGGCACGCCAGGAGCGCTGCCCATACACGAGACGATCCCGGCTGCGTCCCGCGGTGCCAGACCCAGAACGCGCTCGCGGTCAGCCCTAGCAGCAGCCCGTACGGCCGCCCGTCGATCGCGTAGGCCGACGCCTTCGTCAGGATCAGCGCAGCTGCGGCGACCACGCCTCCGAGCGAGCCGAAGCGCTGCGCCGCGAAGCGGCCCACCAGGATCACCGCGACGCCGAAGCCGAGCAGCGCGAGCCAGCGCGGCCCGCGGTCGCTGCCCGTCGCGATCTCCGCGATCCACGCCAGCCCGTACCAGCCCGGCGGTTGCAAGTCGATGCCGGCGGTGGACGCCGCGATCACCTCGTCGGGCCACGCCAGCCCGCTCATGAAGTGGCCCAGGATCTCGTCGTACCAGAGCGGCCGCACGACGATCGCGCCGGCGAGCGCGAGCAGGCACACGAGCCAGGCGATGCGCGCGGTCATCCGTCTCCGTGGAGGTCGACCAGCCACGCTTCCCAGCCCGGCGGCGCGCTCAACGGCTCGAGCCGGCCGCCCTGCGCGCGCGACTCGATCGCGATCCAGTTGTCGGCGTGTGCGCGCTGCACGAGCACGAAACGCGGCTTTTCCGCGCGCATTTCGGCCCAAGACGCCACGGGATACAAGCCGAAGCGCCGCGCCGAGAGCAGGCTGACGTAGCCGGTCGCGCTCTCGCCGTGACGCACGGCCAGATCGACTTCGGCCGGCAGGAACAACCGCTGGCGCGTCTTTGCGTCGGCGTAGTGCCACTGCTGCAGACCGTCGAACGAGCTGCCGTACGCGATCGGCAGGTCCAGCGGCCAGCCGCGCGGCGCCGCCTCTTCGACCGCTGAGCGCTTCGACCACGCGCGCACGACGTTCACGCCGCCGGCGACGACCGCGGCGACGACCAGGAAGCCCATGACGCGCGCGAGCCGCACGTCGCTCCACTTCAGCGACCGCGCGGCTGCGGCCGTCGCCAGCGCGACTCCCAGCGTGAACGGCAGCGCGTAGCGCGGGTGCGAAACCCCCGAGCCTCCCACGACCGCGACGGCCATGCCGAAGACCGGCAGCAGGAGGAGCGCCGCGAGGAACGCCGATTCGGGATCGCGCACGATCCGCCGCGCGAACGCGGCGATTGCGCCCGGGTGCGCGCTCAACGCCGCGTGCAGGGCCAGGAGCACGAGCGGCGCGATCGCCACGTCGAGCAGGTAGAGGTAGTGCTTGCCCAGGAACTCGACGGCCGGCGGGCTGAACGGCGCGTGCTGCAGCATCGCTTTCGCCTCACGCGCGTGCGGCAGGAGCACGACCAGCGGCGCGAGCGCCAGCGCGAGCCCGGCCAGCACGACCGGCACGACGCGCCGATCGCGCACGAAGCGCGCGATCTCGCCGCATGCGATCGGGATCCACACTAGGGCCGCGAAGTAGTGCAGCGTCAGGCCCGTCGCTAGCAGGACGGCCATGAGCAGAGCCCACGCCGGCGAAGCACCCGGACGCGTCGCGCGCCACCAGGCCACGAACGCTCCAGCCGCGAGGCCGAGCAGCAATCCGTAGGGGCAGCCCTCGGCCGCGAAGCGCGGCGCTTTCGTGAGGAGCAGCACGGCCGGCGCGATCGCACCCGCGAGCGGGCCGAAGCGCATCGTCGCGAACCGCCACGTGAGCCCGAGCGCCGCGCAGAAGCCAAGCCACGCGATCCAGCGCGAGCCCAGGTCGCTGCCGGTCCACTCGACCACGAGGCCCGCGATGCCGTACCAGACGGGTCCCTTCAGGTCGACGCCCGCGGCGGTCGCGGCCATGACCTCGCGCGGCCACTCCAGCGTGCTGACCGAGAGCCCCAGGATCTCGTCGAACCACAGCGGCCGAAGGACGACGATGACCGCGATCGACGCGACGCACGCGAGCCACGCCAGCAGCAGCTTGGTCGCGAGTCGCATGAGCGTCTCGCGAGCTTAGGGAGTCGGCCGCCTCGAGGCGACCACTGCGGGCCCCTTGAGCGGGCCCGACCCGTTCTGGTGGCTGGAACCCGGGACAAGGTGTCTGACACCCTTGTCCACTCTTGTCGACTAGAACTGGTTGCCGCGCGGACCGTAGCCGAAGTCGAAGCCTTGCACGACTGCACCTTCGCGAGCTTCCTGGGAGTACGCGTTGAACGTCGAGCGCACGTAGTCGTCCTTGAGCAGGTCGACGTGCTTGGGATCGCCCAGGTTCAGCGGGCGCGACGGCGGCGTGCGCCGCTGGACGCGCGTGATGTAGTAGCCCTGCGGACCGCGGATCGGACCCGCGACCGTGTTCTCGGCCTGATCGGCAAAGACGTAGTCCGTGATCGAAGTGCCCGTGACCCAGTGCGAGTACGGCGTCTCGCCCACGAAGCCCTGCAGGTCGTTCCTGTAGCGCAGGCCGAAGCGGCCGCGGTTTTTCATCGCGATGTCCGAGCCGCGCTTGCCCGGGCCTTCCGGCGACGGCGGGTCCCAGTACTCGCTGTGCTCGTTGACCATGTCCGTCCAGAAGCGGTAGGGCTCGGGCACTTCCTTCTCGGCCGTGTACTCCTTGCCCTCGGCCTGCGCCTGCGCGCGCTTGGCCCGCTCGGCGTTGTACGCCGCGACGTTGTCGTCGAGCTGGGCCTTGATCTCGCCGGCGCGCTGCCTGGCCCAGGTCCAGCCATCCGGCTTCCACTTGAAGTGCGGGATGTCGAAGGCCGAGACCAGCAGGATCTCCGTGTCGACCTGGCCCAGGCCCATGATCCGGTTCGCCTTGTCCAGGTGCGCGCGCAGCGGCGGCGCGATGTCGCCGCTCTCCTGCTGCGCGAGCTGCGGCGCGATTTTCTTCCGGTAGCCCTCGAGCATCATGTGGTACGCGAGGAACGTCTCGGTCGAGGGGAAGTAGTACGTCTGCGTCGCCATGATGTCGACGGTGAAGAACGTGCCCGCGAACTGGGCCTTCAGGTCGCCTAGCGCCTTGGCGCGCGCGGCCGGGTCGAGCAACGCGTCTTCCTTCTCGAGCCGGTCGTGCGTCGCCATCGACGTGACGAACCAGCGCTTGGCGTCGTCGATCTCCGACTGGGCCACCGTGTCCTTGACCTTGTCCCACAGGTCCTGCGTGCGCACGGTCAGATCGGCCTTGCCGTCGAAGTCGCGGTCGGCGGTCAGCACCAGGTCGCTCGGCAGGCCGTCGTAGGACGTCTTCCAGTCGATCGTCGCGAACATGGCGTCGCGCACGATCTGCCGCATCATCTGCGTGTAGATGCCGTCTTCCTTGGGCAGCGGCTCGCCGGTCTTCTCGGAGTGCTCCTTGCGCATGCGGTAGCTGTCGTGCGCGTCGGTCAGGAGCGTCTCGCCCGAGTCGGCGCGCACGGCCTCGATCGTCGTGACCGGCCACTCGTCCGGGTTGTCGGGATAGAAGACCCGGTCGAAGTAGAGCGTCTGGCGCAGGTTGTCGCGGTACCAGGGCACCGAGCGGAACGCGCGCGAGACCTCGGCGTCGATGTCGAGCACCGGGTAGCTCTGCTTGAACTCGTTGAGCGTGCGCTGGAACTCGGCCTCGAACTCCTCGTCCGTGGGCACGAGCTGCTCCTCGAGCAACGTGCGCTGCGCCGCACGCGACTTCGACCATTCCTCGCGCAGGGCCGCATCCTGCATGCGCGCTGCACGCTGGCGCGCGGTCTCGGCCTGCAGCGCGCTGGCGCGCGCCTCGGGCGACTCGAAGGGCTTGCCGGCCTCCAGCGCCGCGATCGCCTTCTCGGCGGCCGCGAGCGAGGCCGGACCGACCTTCGGCTCGACCAGGGCGTCGGCCTCGTCGCGCGCCCGGCGATCGAGCTCGTCCTCGACGATCAGGCCCACCCGGTACAGCTCGAGCTGCAACCGGCAAGGCCCGTAGATCAGGTAGCGCTGGATCTCCTGGTCGGGCACGCGCCGCCCGTTCACGAACAGGGGTTCCCCGAAGATCGAGGTCTCGGCCGGTGCGGACGGACCGGAGGCAACCTTCGTGGCCGAGGCGCCCGGCGCGGCGGGTGCGGGGTCCTTGCTGCAGGCCGCGAGGGTCGCCAGCGCGAGGCCGGAGAAGCCGAGAGAGATGAGGCGCGTGACCATGGGGATCGCGGAGTGGTGATTCGGGTCGTCCGCCGGCAGCCGGGCCCGCGGGGAGGAAGAAAGCGGGATGGGACGAAGGCGGGGAGGGACGAAATCGGGGCCAGGAGGCTACGGGCGGCCTCCGGGAGCGGCGAGAGGTTTTTTGGCCGCCGGCCCGCCTTCCGGACGGCGCGGCTCGTTCCCGGGTTCCGGGTAGTCTAGACATCGTCCTCGAGCCCGACCGATCCGCACCGCACCCCCCGCGGCGCGGGTCCACCCCGGCCGGGACCACGATGGCTCGGACGACCTCCTACGCGCCCCGCACGATCTCGCTGATCTGCGAGCTCCTCCATCCGCCCGTCCCGAGCGATCCGGCCGCGATCCAGCGCGTCCACGACCAGCTCTTCCGCGGCGGTTCACCGCCCTACTCGAGCTTCCTGGTCTCGCCCGGCGGGGCCATGCTCTCGAACCCGGTCGCGACGCCGGGCGCGAACTCCTTCGCCGCCTTCCGGCCGGACCGCTTCCAGTTCTGCGAGGAGCTCTCGAGCGTCACGCACGACGAGTTCGCGAGCCGCGTGCGCTCCGTCTCGGAGACGGTCGTGGCGCAGCGCGGGCTGGCGCTCTTCACGGCCCAGCAGGTGACGCTGCGCACGCTGGTCAACCCGCGCGCCTTCCAGGACAGCCGCGAGTACCTGCGCAACGCCATGTTCGGCTTCGGCGACGAGACCGACGTCTTCGGCGGCGCCCCGGCCCTCCTGGGCGTGCGTTTCGTGTTCCCGGCCACGCCCGACCGGCCGGGCAGCCACAACCTGCGCATCGAGTCGTGGGCCAACGATCCGCGCTCCCTCTTCCTGGAGATCGTCTCGACGTTCGGCCCCGTGCGCGCGGACGGGGCGCTGGTCCAGGTCGAGCAGAACATCCACGCGGCGTACCGATTCCTGACCGAGCCCGCGATGCGCTTCGTGGCCGGCTTCGACACGGCCGGTGGCCCTCTCGACGGGGACGAAGACGAGGAGTGAGCGCACGCACGCACGCGACGCGCGCTTGCGCGCGGCGCCACCAGGATCTTCTTTTCTCCGTTCGTTCCGCCTGCAACCGCGCCGAATCGCCGGGCTATCCTCCCGAACGTGATGTCCCCCGCTCCGCGCCTTCGTTTCCGTGCCCTCGCCGCCGCCGCCCTGGCGGTCGCGTGCGCGTGCGACGAGGTCCCGGACGGCGCGCCTTCCGCAGCGCCGACCTGGCCCACAGGGACGGTCCTGGTGCTGAACGGCGACCCGATCCTCGAGGGCGAGGTCGACGCGCAGGCGTCGATCGTCGCCCGCGTCGAGTCGCACCACGCCCTGCCGCACCTGCGCCGGATCGCGCTGACGAACATGCTGCTGCCGCTCGTCGGCGCGCGCCAGGTCGCCGGGCCCGAGCGCCG
>JANNQS010000081.1:0-149101 GCA_031400875.1 Planctomycetota bacterium
GGTGCAAGGTGTCTGACCCCGGATGATTCACGAAGAACCGGGATAGTAGGCCCGTTGGGGGCGTTTCTCGCCGAATGGATTTGTTGTCGGACAAACCATCACGAGGGCCCCCAATGGGTGAACGGCAGCCTACTGTTTCCAGCTTCAGCTTCAACCGCTCGATCGTGGTCGAGGGGACCGACCAGTACCTGAGCTCAACCGCCGGCTTGCTGCTGGTCCGTGAACTGGACGAGCGCTGGGGTATCACGGATCGATTGGCTGGGGCCATCGTCGATGAACGCCAAGCCAGTCGCATCACTTGGCCGATGGTCGTGCTGTTGCGAGCGCGGCTGCTTGCCATCACGGCGGGTTATTCCTCGCAGAGCGAAGCCAGTGCGCTCAGCGCCGATCCGATCGTTCGCTTGACGACCTCGGACCGTCGGGGCTGCACGCCTCTGGATGAAACGGCAGAGATTTCGCAGCCGACGCTGGCGCGCATGCACCTCCAGCTCGGCCGGGCCGAGAATCTGTCGGCGCTGTGCTCCTCCCTGGTGGACTTGGGCCTGCGTGTGATCCGCCACGCGGCGAAAGCTGTTGCTGGCCCTCACACGATCGACATCGACTCGGTGCCGATTCCATCACACGGCAAGCAGCCCGGCTCGGTCTTCAACGGCTACTACCGCGAGCACTGCTTCCATCCCTTGGTAGCGGTGCATGGCGAGACCGGGACGATGCTCGCTGCGACGCTTCGACCGGGCAACTCGTCCTCCGCCGCCGGTGCCCCTGATTTCATGGTCGATCTCCTGGAGCGGGTCGAGCGCGATCTGGGATGCAAAGTGAGGGTGCGAGGCGATTCGAGCTTCGCGAACAAGGACTTCCTGGAGGCCCTCGAAGCACGCGGAACGAGCTACGTTTTCCGCGTGTGCAGCAACTCCCTCCTCGAGGAGCTCGCTGAAGAACATCTGGCACCCTGGAAAGGTCCTCGGGCCAGCGAGCCACGCGAGCGGCTGCACTCGTTGACCTACTCGAGTCGTGGCTGGCCGCAAGAGCGACGCATCATCCTGGTCGTCAAGGAAACACCCGGACAGCTCTACCTGGACCACTTCTTCCTCGTCACGAACGATTGGCGATCGAGCCCTCAGACGATCCTCGATCACTACCGAAAGCGTGGCACGAGCGAGTCACGCTTCGGCGAGCTGAAGAGCCGTCTCGAACCCAAGCTCTCGTGCACGAGCACGAAGGGCAAGGCCGGACGAGAGGCTGCTTGGCACGCGAACGAGGGCACCTTCCAGCTCTACATGCTCGCGGACGGCCTGCTGCACGCGCTGCGCTGGCTCGCACGGAAAGAGGTGTCGAGCGACGGCGAGAGCCTGCCGCGACTCCAGCGAGTGCAGCGACTGCTGATCGATGTCGCGGCGCGCGTGACCTGCTCCGCGCGCCGAGTGCACGTGCACATCGCCGAGACCGCGAACCATGCGTGGACACGTCTGCTCTGGCGCTTGAGTCGCTTGAGACCCGTCACCTGAGCCGGCCAGGACCCGCTTGCACATGCCGGCTCCAGGTGGCCCCCGCCGCGACGGGGAGGGTGACGGTCCGTACCCGCTTTTCAGCGACACGCCAGAAACGTCCGCCGAATCAATCGGCCGCCCTGCCCTGCCCGTCATGAATCATCCGGGCTGACACCCTTGTCCCAGAGGCCGAGAGAAAACGATCGTACGGCCTCCCCTATCCTGGTGGCGCGCGAGCGCGCGAACAGGGCGGCCCGTCCGACCGGAGTCGCACGAACCGCCCCATGATGTCGTGGCGATCGGAGTGAGCGTCGGTGCGCATCCCGCCGCCGCTCGGCGGCGAAACGAACGCGCGTCGAGCGTTCCCTTCGACCAGCAGTGGTCTACCGCGCGCGCGGCGTCGTTGGAAGAGGCCAGTGCGGGCGGAGTCGTGCGCGATCACCGCGCCGGTTTGTCGGCGCGCTCGCGCTCGCGACGCTCGATGGCGCGCGCCAGATCCTCCTGCGCGCGCATCGATGCCAGCGCCGCGACCACGCGCTCGCCCAGACGCGATTCCTCCTGCGCCGCGTCGGACAGGCGCTCGCGGCAGCGCTCGAGGACGCCGGCCGCGCCCTCCAGGTCGCCGCGCACGACGAGGTGTTGCGCCCAGGCGTCGAAGGCACGGATCCGGTCGAGCGGGTCGTCGCCCTCCTCGCCGACGCGCTTCCACGTGCGCACGGCGTCGTCGGCGCGGCCCAGGTCGGACAGTACGCTCGCGGCCCACAGCGCGGCGTCGTCACGCTGGCCGGGCGCCGCGGCGTCGTCGGCGACGACGGCTTCGTAGGCCCCGAGCGCCTCGGCCATGCGCTTCGCGCGCCGCTCGAGGTGACCCAGCTCGAGCGCGGCGCGCACGCGCCAGGGCGTGCCGGTGCCGCGCTCGCGCGCCACCTTGAAGTCGGCCCGGGCCGCGTCGAGGTCGCCGTCCTGCCGCAGCAGCTCGGCGCGACGGTAGGCGGCTTCGGCGCAGGCCACGGCATCGCGGCCGAAGTGCGTGCGCACCGCGCCGTACGCTTCGACCGCACGCCGGCGTGCGTCCGCGCGCGCCGCGACGTCGATCCCGCGCAGTGCGCGCCGCAGCCCGTCGGCGTGGTCGAGCTGCGCCCGCGCGCTCTCGAGCTTGGCCACGCTCGGCGCGGCCTCGGTCTTGGCCCGCTCCTTGGGCGACTCGACCGGGCCCCTTGAACGGGCCCGCTCGACTGCCTGGCTGCGCTCGCAAGCTCGCCCCGCGGCCGCGCGCGCCGGCAGCGCCGCGCCCAAGAGGCAGAAAGCGATCCCCACGCTGCCCATCGTCCTCATCGTCCTCATCGTCCTCATCGTCCTCATCGTCTTCATCGTCTTCATCGTCCGCTCCTCCGCGCGCCCTGCGGCGCGCCCTCCGTCGTCGGCGCGGGCGCGGCCCGGGCGCCCTGCGCGCCCCGACCCATCCGCGGTTCGGGCAGGGCCGCTTCCGCCGGCGGCCAATCGAGCTCCTCGTCGACGAGGAAGCGCTGGATCAGCGCGCGCGTCAGACGGCGCCGCGCGCGGAACACGCGCACCTTGGCCATGCGCGGCGCGCGCTCGCAGACGCGGCTGGCGCGCCCGCGCGGCACGTCGTCGCCGTACCAGGCCGCGAGGACGTCGCGGTCCGCCGGGCGCAGTCCGGCGATCGCGGCCTCCAGGTGCTCGAAGACGGCGCAGCGCTCGACGAGCTGTCCGGAAAGGGCCATGCGCATCTCCCCCGGCGGATCGCCCGGGATCTCCTCGCGCCCCTCGAGCGTGTCGAAGATCTCGTCGTCGTGGTCGGCGCGCGGCAGCCGGCGCTCGCGCCGCATGCGGTCGCGCAGCACGTTGAGCGCGATCCGCAACAGCCACGGCCGCAGGCGCTCGGGGCCGGTCAGGTGGATGCGGAACCGCGCCGCTCGCAGCATCGCCTCCTGCACCACGTCGTCGATCTCGGCGTCGTCGCGCGTGTAGCGTCCCAGGTACGCGACGACGATCGGTCGCAGGTCGCCAAGGTCGGTCCAGGTGGGGCTCTGTCGGCAGGCGGCTTGCACGCGGTCTCCTCGTCGCCCGCGAAACGCGGACATGGAGAAGACGCGCGAACGGCGCGAACCGCCGATTCCACGACGAGCGTGGGGCGCCGGCTCGCGCGCGCGCCGGAGCGCGGACCGGGGATCGCGCGCGAGGGACCCTTCGAATCGCTCGGGCCAAACGTGCACTGCGGCTGCGCAGCGCGCTCGAGCGCTGCGCGCGAACTCCGCGGCAGGCGCGCGTCATCCCCCCTCGAGCGCCCGCTCCCGACTCCAGGGTCCGGCGTGATTTCCGGGCGCAGCCCGGCCACGTGCGCGGCGGACCTGGACTTGCGCCTGAACGCGCGGTGGTAGGCTCAGCGCTCCGCCGTCCCGCTCGACCTCCAGGAGCCCGCCATGAGCACGAGTCCTTCCTCCCGCCGCGATTTCCTGCGCGTGACGGTCGCCACGACCGCGGCTTTCTCGTTCTCGACCTGGGTCTGCGCGCGGCCTCAGGCAGCGACGCCGACGTCGACCGCCCCGAAGGCGCCGCCCCAGTCACCCGCGAAGTCCGCGCTCGAACGCCGGCGCTTCGGGAAGACCGACATGGAGGTCGCGATCCTGGGCTTCGGCGGCGCCGAGATCGGCTACACGAACACGGACCAGGACACGGTCGACAAGCTGCTCAACGCCGCGCTCGACGCCGGGCTCAACACGATCGACACGGCCGAGTGCTACATCGACTCGGAAGTGCAGATCGGCGAGGCGATCGGCAGCCGGCGCAAGGAGTTCCACCTCTTCACGAAGTGCGGCCACTACGAGGAGGGCAAGGGCCGAGGCAACGACTGGTCGAAGTCCGGGATCCTGGCCTCCGTGGAGCGCAGCCTGAAGCGCCTCAAGACGGACGCCGTCGACCTCGTGCAGCTGCACTCGTGCTCGCTCGAGGAGCTCCAGAAGGGCGAGTGCATCGAAGCGCTCGAGCTGGCGAAGAAGGCGGGCAAGACGCGCTACATCGGCTACAGCGGCGATTCGAAGGCCGCTCGGTACGCGGTCGAGACCGGCCGGTTCGACGCGCTGCAGACGTCGGTCAACTTCTGCGATCAGGAGTGCATCGACCTCGTGCTGCCCCTGGCGCGCGAGAAGAACATGGGCGTCGTCGCCAAGCGCCCGATCGCGAACGCGGTGTGGCGCTTCGACGACGACAGCGACAAGGGCTACAGCAACGAGTACTGGAAGCGGCTCAAGGAGCTGAACTACGACTTCGTCCAGGGCGAGAACCGCAAGAACGCGGGCCCGGGCGGACCGGCCGACGTCGCGCTGCGCTTCACCGCCTCGGTGCCGGGCGTGCACGTGCTGATCGTCGGCACGACGAAGCCCGAGCGCTGGCAGCAGAACGCGGACCTGATGAAGGCCGGGCCGCTGCCGAAGGAGCAGTACGAAGCGATCCGCGCGCGCTGGAAGGAAGTCGCCAAGCCCGACTGGATCGGGCAGACGTAGTCAGACGACGACCATCGCGCGCGCCAGCTCGGCCGCGCGCGCTTCCCCCGCGAAGCGCGCGACGAGCGACAACGCGAAAGCGATCGCGGTACCGACGCCCTGACTCGTCGTGACGAGGCCGTCGCGCACGACGCGCTCGTCCGCGAGGACTTCGACGCCCGTGAGGGCCGCGCGCACGGAGGGATGCGACGTCGCGCGCTTGCCCTGCAGGATCCCGGCCGCGTGCAGCACGGTCGGCGCGGCGCAGATCGCGGCGGTCGGTCGGCCCGCGGCGTTCAAGCGCTTCGCGAGCTCGGCCACGCGCCCGTCGGCGAGAAGGTTGCGCGTGCCGGGCTGACCGCCGGGCACGACGAGCGCCGTGAACACGCTCGTGTCGAGCTGACCCAGCTCCGCATCCGGCACGACCGCGATGCCGTGCGCGCCTTTCACGGGACCGGGCCGCAACGAAGCGACGGTCACGTCGAGGTCCGCGCGCCGCAGGATGTCGACGATCGCGGCGAACTCGATCTCCTCGAAGCCTTCGGCCAGCGGGACGAGGATGCGCTCCTTGCTTGGCATGCGGCCCAGCGTGGGGCGAGCCCCGAATGCGCGCAAGTCGGGCCGGAGAGGTAGCCTCGGAGGCATGCCCACCTTCCTCGCGCTCGCGCTCGTTCTCGCCTCCCAGGCCCCGGCCGTCCCGCCGACGATCGACGTCGCGGCCCTGCTCGAGCCGATCCGCAAGGAACAGGACGTGCCCGGGCTCGTCGGCGCGATCGTCACGGTCGACGGGCTCCAGCACGTCGGCGCTTGCGGTGTGCGCGAGCGCGGCCGCGGCGAAGTGCTCGAGATCACCGACCGCATGCACCTGGGCTCGTGCACGAAGTCGATGACCGCGACGCTCTGCGCGGTGCTCGTCCACGACAAGAAGCTCGCGTGGGACAGCCGCGTGACCCAGGAGCTCAGCGACCTCGCCGAGGGTGCGAACGCCGGCTGGAACAAGGTGACGCTGGCCGACCTGCTCGTGAACCGCGGTGGCGCGCCGGGTGACATCGAGCCCAAGCTCTGGGCCGTGTTGTGGAAGGGGTACCAGACCCCCGTACACGGGCGCAACGTGCTGGGGAAAGCGATCCTGCAGACGAGCCCGGTCGCGAAGCCTGGTGAGCGCTTCGTCTACTCGAACGCTGGCTTCTCGCTCGCAGGCATGATGGCCGAGCACGCCGCGAAGGCACCCTTCGAGCTCCTGCTGAAGGAGAAGCTGTTCGATCCCCTGGACATGGACAGCGCGGGTTTCGGCGCGCCGGTGGGCACGAAGGACGACGGCGAGCCGTGCGGTCACCACGCCACCGGCGAGCCGGTCGAGCCGGGGCAGGGCTCCGACAACCCCGAAGCGATCGCGCCGGCGGGACGCGTGCACTGCTCGGTGCCCGACTGGGCCGCGTACATCGAGCTGCACCTGCGCGGCGAGAAGGAGGGCGGGCTCGGCCTGCCGCGCGAGGCCTTCGTGCGCCTGCACGCGCCGGTCGGCGACGAAAAGGGCAAGGACGGCTACGCGATGGGCTGGGGCGTGACGACGCGCCCGTGGGGCGGTCGCGTGCTGACGCACAGCGGCTCGAACACGATGTGGTACTGCGTCGCATGGCTCGCGCCGGACAAGGGCTTCGCGGTCCTCGCGGCGACGAACCAGGGCGGCGACAAGGCGGCGAGAGCCTGCGATCTGGCGTCGGCGGCGTTGATCGGCGCGTGGACGAAGGCCGGACCCGCTGCCGAGGCGCCCAAGTGAGCGACGGCCGGCGCGTGCTCGTCTCGGCCTGCCTCCTGGGCCAGGAGTGCCGCCACGACGCGCGCGCCAACACGGACCGCGTGCTCGAGCGCGAGCTCGAGGCGGCCGGGCTCGAGGCCGTGCCGTTCTGCCCCGAGGAGCACGGCGGCCTCGGGACGCCGCGTCCGCCGGCCTGGATCGAGCGCGAGTCGGCCGCGGCGGTGCTCGACGGTCGCGACCGCGTCGTGACCGACGCCGGCCGCGACGTGACGGCCGAGTTCGTGCGCGGTGCGGCGGGCGCGCTCGAGCTGTGCCGTGAGCACGGGATCTTGCGCGCGTTCCTGAAAGCGCGTTCGCCCTCGTGCGGCTCGTGCCACACGCACGTCGCGAATCAGGTCGTGCCGGGCCGCGGCGTCACGGCCGAGCTGCTCGAGCGCCACGGGATCGCGGTGACCTCGGTCGAAGGTCGGCGCGAGTAGCTCGCTCCGCGCGCCAACTGGATCCGGGAGACCGTAGGATCGACTTTTGGTCAGTCTCCGTCAGCTCGGGTTCGTGGCCCAGACCTCGAGGTCGGGCACGAACGAGCGGTCGTCGAGCTCGAGCAGCGCCACGATCGCGCGCGCGATGTCCTCGCTGACGAGCTTCGACGGATTCGCAGCCTTGCGCGCCGCCCGGCCGGCGTGCGCGCCGAAGTCGTTCTGGACCTCGCTGGGGTCCACTTGCATGACGCGCACGTTCGACTTGCGCAGCTCCGCGCGCCAGCACTCGGTCAAGCCCGACAGCGCGAACTTCGACGAGCAGTAGGCCGATCCGCCAACGACGCCGCGGCGCGCGGCCGTCGAGCCCACGTTCACGATCGCGCCGCGTTTCGCCGCGACGAACAGCTTGGCGCACTCGCGCCCGACGAGGAACGCGCCCAGCGTGTTCGTCTCCCACGTGCTGCGGAAATCCTCGGCCGAAGTCTCGACGAGCGCGCCGAACGAGCCGTGGCCGGCGTTGTTCACCAGGATGTCGAGCCCGCCCAGCGCGCTCGTGGCGCGCTCGACGAGGCGCTTGACGTCCTCCTCGCGCGACACGTCGGCGACGAAGGGCGTGGCTCCGATCGCGGCCGCGGATTCCTTCAGGCGCTTTTCCGTGCGGCCGCAGATCGCGACCTTCGCGCCGCGGCGCACGAGCAGCTCCGCCGTCGCGCGCCCGATCCCGCTGCCGCCGCCCGTCACCAACGCCCGACACGCTTGGAGGTCCATGGCGGTCATCCTATTCGACGGCGACGTCGACCGGCGTCGCCGCCAGCACGCGCACGATCTCGGCCGGCGCCAGCGCGACGAGGAAGCCGCGACGGCCGCCGTTCAGCCACACGCGCGGCAGCTCGAGAATCGTGCGCTCGACGTAGACCGGCATCTTGCGGCGCGTGCCGAACGCGCTGGTGCCGCCGACCTGGTAGCCCGAGTGCTTGTCGGCGACCTCGGGTGCGCAGGGCTTTACTGCACGCGCGCCGATGTGGCGCGCGAGCTGCTTCGTGCTCACCTGCCGGTCGCCGTGCATCAGGACGATCAGGGGCTCGCCGCCGTCGTCCTCCATCACGAGCGTCTTCACGACCGCGTGCTCGTCCAGGCCCAGCTCGCGCGCGGACACGGCCGTCCCGCCCTTTTCCTCGTAGCGGTACGGGTGCTCCGTGTACGCCACGCCGTGCTCGCGCAACACGCGCTCCGCCTGGGTCACCATCCCGCTCGCACTCTACTGAGCACGGTAGCGCAGGTGCCGCCCGCTACGCATTTCCGGCGGCGGGCCGGTATCCTGCGGGCGCGCCCGACCGGCGCGACCTACGGAGACTTCGATGCGCACCGCCCTCCCGATGATCTGTGCCCTTGGCCTCCTGAGCTCGTGCAGCGCGCTGGGCCCCTCGCCGCAGAGCAAGAGCCCCGCCGGCGTGAGCAACATGACCGTGCTCGTCGGCCAGCGCTTCCTCGACGAGGACGACTGGGAACCGCTCGAGGAGCCGGTCGCGTTCGCCGTCGAGTTCGACCGCTACGGCCGTTTCGACCCGGCCGGCTTCGAGTTCGGATTCTCGTACGCCGAGGACTCGGGCAACGTCGGCGCGATCGACGTCGACAGCCAGATCTGGGAGCTCTACGGCGGCGTGCGCAAGACGTTCTCGCTGGCCGAGGACCGCCTGCACCCGTACCTCTCCGCCGGCGCGTCGTGGTCCAACGCCGAGGTGGACGCGAGCCTGGGCGGCTTGTCGACCGACATCGACGACGACGCACTCGGTTTCTACCTGCGCGGGGGCGTCTACTACACCTTCGGCGGCGGGCTGAACCTGGGCATCGACTACCGCAAGCTCCTGGGCGCCGACTACGACGCGCAGGGCGAGAGCGCGGACGGCGACTTCGACCAGTTCAGCCTCTCCCTCGGGTATTCGTTCTGACCACCGGCTCAGCGGGACCACGACGGTCCCGATCGGCGAACTCCACCTCCCTCTACTCGATCGGCCGCGCCTCCACGCGCGGCACCACCGTACGACCATGAAGACACTGCTCACTCTCGCCGCCGCGCTGCTCCTGACGTTGGGCGCGGCCTGCAAGTCGTCCGCGAGCGCGGACATCCCCTGCCGCTGCGGGACGCCGATGGCGGACCTGGAGGGTTGCGCGCACCCCGACTGCATCGCCGGGAAGCCGAACCCCGACAATCCGCAGTGCGTGTGCGGTCAGATCGAGATCCCGCAAGGCAAGAAGGAGTGATCATGCGAACCACGATCCGCACCGCCGCGTTCCTGGCCGCTCTCGCCCTGCTGGCCCTGCCGGCCGAGGCTGGGACTTTCAAGCTCAAGAACGGCACGTCCGTCACGGGCAAGGTCACGCGCTACGACGAGGGCACGAAGACTCTCTACGTCCGCACCGACGCCGGTCAGGACGTGCAGTACGCGCTGGACCAGCTCGACGCGCGCTCGACCTACCTCGTGAACGCCAGCCTCGTGCCCGCCGAGAACCCGCAGGCGCAGCTCACGGTCGCGAACTTCGCGCGCGACGCCGGGCTCTACGCGCACGCGGTGCGGCGCTACGGCCTGGCCGAAAAGCTGGACCCGAAGCTGAAGGCCACCGTCGACGGCGAGATGACGAAGCTGAAGCGCATGGCGGCCGAGTCGTGCATGAAGAACGCGCGCGCCGCGATCGCGAAGAACGACATCCCGGAAGCCGAGAAGTGGCTGAAAGCGCTGGTCGAGAAGCTGCCGGACGAGCCCGAGGCGCGCGAGGCCGCGAGCCTGCTCGAGCAGCGCTACACGGACGCCCGCGCCGCGAAGATGGCCGCAGTGGACAAGAAGTCCTCTGACGCGCTGCAGAAGGACGTCGAGAAGGGCAAGAAGCGCTACGCGGAGATGGTCGAGAAGTCCAAGAAGGGCCTGCAGGCGCGCGGCGGCAGCCAGGCGCAGAGTCTGTTCCAGGGCGCGCTCGTGGACGGGAAGGCCGTGCTGGGCGAGATCGACGAGATCGAGAAGAAGTACGACGACCCGAAGGTGAGGGAGGGCGTCGAGAGCTATCGCAAGGTGGTCATCGACGAGATGGTCGACGTGCACCTGAGCCTGGCCAGCCTGCTGACGGTCCGGTCGGACTACCAGGGCGCGTTGCGCGACGTGAACCAGGCTCTGGCGCTCGACCCGAAGAGCGAGCGCGCGCTGTCGGCCCGCGCACGTATCGAGGAAGCGTCCAGCCAGGGCTGGGGGCGTCCCTGGATCTGACCGCGGCAGCTTCCCCGCGTCGCGCGCTTTCGCGCGGCCACCAGAACAGGAGCCCGTATGATCGGTTCTGTACGGGCTCCTAGGGGTACCAGAGGACCTCGAGGCCGTTCGAGAGGTTGAAGGGCGCCGCCGTGCAGAAGGCGACGGCGTTCCGATACCAGGCCTGGTACCAGCGGAAATCGCCGCCGCCCGGGACGTTGCTCACGATCGAGATCGGGAGGCAGCCGGGGATGCCGAAGCCCCAGGCTCCGGTGCCGCCGAAGGCGGTGCGCGGACCGAGGCGCGAGATCGTGCCGCCCAGGCAGCGCAGGCCGTCGCCGAACACGGTGCCCTGGCCGCCACCCAGCGGGCCGGAGCCTTCGAAGAACAGGACGGACGTGCCGGCCGGGACGCCGCGCACGACGAGCGTGAGCGTGTCGTTCGCCACGCTGGCCACACCTTCGACGAACAGCGACGCGCCCGCGCCGGTCGAGTTCGCGCAGCCGCCATTCCAGGCGCCGGCGTTGCCGCACGGGCAGGCCGCGGCGCTGCCGTCGCCGGCGCAGAACACGGTCGCTGAGGTGCATGTGCGCACGAACACATCCGGCAGGTCGTTCAGGTCGGAGGGGACGAGGCCGGACGCGTTGCTCGCGAACGCCAGCTTGTCCCCCGCGGCCGACAGGGCCAGCGCGTAGATGTCGTTCCCCGGCTCGACGCCCTGGTACGAGAGCACGCACCGCTCCGTCGTCCCCGCCCAGCGGTCGCGCCGGAACGCGTCGCGCTTGTCGTTCGTGTCGTTGGGCACGAGATCAGACGCCGAACTCGAGAAGACCGCGAATCGGCCAGCGTGCGACAGGACTGATCCCCACGCGCCGCCCGTGCTCTCGGCGCCGCCGGTCGTCACGCTCACGCGCTCGACGAAGCCCAGCGTGCGATCGAGCACGAAAGCGTCGGCGACCGCGTTCGTGTCGCCCGCCACCAGGTTCGTCGCCGAGCTGACGAGGCCGATCCAACGGCCGTCGGGCGTCATGCTCGTCACGTCCGTGGCGTCGTTCGTGGGCTGACCGCCTTGGCCCAGGACGAGCCGCACAGTCGTCCCGGCGGTGCGGTCGCGCAGGAACACGTCCATGGCGTTGTTCACGTCGCCCGGCACGAGCGTCGTGGCGTCGCTGCCGAAGACGACGAAACGCCCGTCGGCCGTGACGTACGAGAGCAGCTGGCCGCCGCCCGACATGCCGTCGCCCTCGGCGCCCGCTGTGGAGACGCTGACGCGCTCGAGCTGGCCCGTGGCGCGGTCGAGCAGGAAGACGTCGCGCGTCGCGTTCGTGTCGCCCGGGACGAGGTTCGAGGCCCAGCTCGCGAACGTGACGAAGCGCGCATCGGGCGAGATCGTCGGCCCGAACGACGGCCCGTCGCCCTCGACGCCGCCCGCTCCCAGGCTGAGCCGCACCGTCGTCCCGTTCCAGCGGTCGCGCAGGAACACGTCCAGCTGCGCGTTCGTGTCGCCCGCGACCAGAGTCGCCGCCGACGTGCCGAACACGACGTAGCGACCGTTGTCCGAGATCGCCGGGTAGCTGCACGCGGCGTCGCACTCGCCGCCGGCGTCGCCCAGGCTGACGCGCTCGATCGTCCCGAGCACGAGGTCGCGCAGGAACACGTCGACCACGCCGTTCCCGTCGCCGGGCACGAGGTTCGTCGCCGACGACAAGAACGCCAGGAAACGGCCGTCGGGCGTCAGCGCCGGCGCCGACGAGCCTTGATCGCCTTCCGTGCCCACGGCGTCGACGCTGGCGCGCTCGAGCTGGCACGTCTGGGCCGCCGTCGGACCGGCGACTGCGGCCACCGCGCCGAAGAGGAGGCCAGCAAACAGGTACGTGCTCGTGCGCACGACCTCCATGCTACGGCCTGCGGCCGACCACGACGACGTGGAAGCCCAGCAGCGAAAGGCCCGGGATCGCGCACACGACGCGGTCGACCGCCAGGAATCCGCGCGTGATCCAGGCATTTCCGGGCACGTGCTTCAGGACCCCCAGGTGGTCAGGGAAGCCAGCGAAGACGTAGGCCAGGAACCCGTATTTCTTGACGACCTCGACCTGGAAGCCGGCGCTGCGGCACAGCTCCACGATGCGCTTCCGCGTGAAGCCCTCGTCGCCCACGTCGAAGTGCGGGCTCTTCTTGTAGAGCACGGCGCGCGCGATGCGGATGAATGGGTTGTCGTTGCACGGCTCGCTCATGACGAGCACGCCGCCGCTGCGCAGCGTGCGACGGCAGTTCTCCAGGAACCCGACGTGGTCGCGCGTGTGGTGCAGGCTGCCCTTGCAGAAGACGACGTCGAACGCACCGTCTTGGAACGGCAGCTTCTCGGCGTCGCCCGTGACGAGCCGCGCGCCGGGCACGTACTGCTCGCTCACGAGCAGCATGTCGTGGCTGATGTCGAGCCCAACGGCGCCGGGCAGCTTCTGCGAGAGCTCGGCCAGGAAGAAGCCGGTGCCGCAGCCCAGGTCGAGCACGGCGCGGGACTGCGGTGGCGCGTGCGAGATCATCTCGGCGTGCCAGTCCTGCTGGAACAGCCGCGAGAACTCGAAGCCGTAGCGGTACGCGTAGCGCGGCGCGAGCGCCCTGTGCAGCTCGATCTGGGCGTTCGCGTTCGTGGTGGCCATGCGCGTCCGGGCGGAGAAGTCTATCCGCGCCCCTCAGCGGCCGACGGCGGTAGTCTTGAGGCAGATGGTCACGCACGCATTGCGCTTGCAGGCAGCCGGGGTCCTCGCGGCCCTCGGGATCGCGTCGTCGGCGGCGCTGGCGCTCGCCTGGCACGACGTGCTGCCTGGCGGGTGGCGTTTGCGCGGGCTGGTCGAGCCGCATGCACTGCGCGAGGCGCGCGAGCGGGCGTTGTACCTGGCACAGCGCGTGAGCGCGTTCCGGCGCGAGGGTCCGGACTGCACGGAGCGCGCTGTCGTGTTCCTGGGCTCGTCGACGATCGAGCGCTGTCCTCTCCCCGAACTCTTCCCGGGCTGCCGCACGCTGAACCGCGGCGTCGCCTGGGCGCGCGCGGCCGAGCTTGCGCGCTCCGTCAACGTGCTCCTTCCGTCCACGGAGCCGGCCGCGATCGTGCTCTACGCCGGCGGTCCCGATCGCGTCGCCGCTCCTCTCGCGGTGGACGTCGTGCTGGCTTCCGTCGAGCAGCTGGCCGAGGCAGTGCGGGCGCGCGCGCCCCGGACGCCCGTCCTGCTCCTCGGTCTCCTGCCCGGCACGCATTCGCCGGCGGCGGAGGTGGAGGCGCTGGCACGGATCGACGCCGGCCTGGCGCGCATCGCGGAGCAACGCGGCTTCGCGCATCTCCGGTTGAGCGCTTCGCCGTTGGTCGATGCGAGCGGCGCGCTCGTGGAAACGCTTTCCACCGACGGCTTGCACCTGACTCGCACGGGCTACGAGCTCTTGGCGGAGTCCTTGCGCGCGGCACCCGAGCCCTTCGCGACCCTGTTCTCGGGTTGAGCGGCCGCGGACGGGGCGCACGCGGCCTGCTCAGCCGGGTCAAAGAGGCCGTACGATCGATTTCTTCACGGCCTCTCGGCGCTGGAGCGGGCGCAGCAGCCCATCCGATGAGGGTTTTCCCCGTGACGCGTTGGTCGAACGCGCCCGTCGCGCGGCACAATCGCGCCGTCTCCGGAGTCCCCATCGCGTGTTCAAGAGCGTCGGCAGCACATGGATCCTGAACGTGCTGCAGATCGTGTCCGTGCTCGTCCTGTCGCCGTACGTGATCACGAAGCTGGGCGACGGGCCGAACGGGCTGTGGGTCACGATCGTCTCGTTCACGGGGCTGCTGGGGCTCCTGATCCTGGGCGTCCCGATGGCGTCCGTGCGCTTCGTGGCCGAAGCGGTCGCGAAGCAGGATCGGGCGCGCCTGGACAAGGCCGTCTCGACGTGCCTGGCGATCTGCCTGCTGCTCGGCGCCGGCGCGCTGGTCGCCGGTGCTGTCACGTGGTGGATCTTCGACGCGCGCTTCCTGAGCGGTGAGCTGGCCGCGGGTCTCTCCCCGGACGCGATCGAGGGGGCGCGCATCGCGTTCGCGGTCGTCGTCGTGCAGGTCGCGGCCGGTTTCGCGCTGCGGCTGCCGTACGGGATCCTCGACGCGCACCAGGATTTCGTCGCGCGCAATGCGGTGATGGGCGGGGAGATCGTGCTGCGCTCCGTCCTGATCCTGACGGTGCTGGCCTGGCAACCGTCGCTGCCGGCGCTGGCCCTCGTGCTCGTCACCTCGTCGCTGGCGGAGTTCACGGCGGCGTTCCTCGTGCTGAAGCGCCGCCACCCGCGCGTGCGCTTCTCGCTGCGCCACTACGACCCCGCGCTCGTCCGGCCGATCCTGGGGTTCAGCGTGTGGGCGCTCCTGCTCAATGTGGGCGCGCTGCTGTCCTTTCGCCTGGATGCGCTCGTGATCGGCGCGCACCTGCCGGCGGAGGCCGCGACCCAGTTCGACATCGGCAACAAGTTCTTCGAGCCGCTGACGAGCCTCGTCGTCGCCGTCAGCGCCGTGATCCTGCCCGCGGCCACGCGGCTGCACGCGACGGGCCAGGCGCACGAGCTGCGCGACATGTTCCTCAAGTGGTCCAAGGTCTGCTTGTCGCTCGTCCTGCTCGTCGGGCTCTACCTGCTCGTGCTGGGGCCCGCGTTCCTGGGCGCCTGGGCCGGCGAGCGCTTCGAGGGTCCGGCCGGGGACGTCCTGCGCGTGCTCATGCTGTCCTTCCTGGTGTGGCTGCCCGTCCGCGGCGTCGCGATCGCGGTGCTCTTCGGCCTCGGGCGTCCGCGCGAGGCGGCGCTCGCGTTCCTGCTGATGGGCGCGGTGAACTTGGGCGTCAGCCTGGCGCTCGTCGAACGGCTCGGCATCGTGGGCGTCGCCTTGGGCACCGCGATCCCGAACGTCGTCTTCGCCGTCTACGTCCTGATCCTGGCCTGCCGCGCGATCAACCTGAGGCTGCGCGACTACATGGCGTACGTCGTGCCGCGCACGGCCGTCGGTGCGCTCGTGCCGCTCGGATTCCTGCTGGCCGTGAAGTACGGCGTCGGACCGCACGCGCTGCCCTCCCTCGTGGCGGCCGGCGCCGCCATGGTCGTCCTCTTCGCCGCAACGTGGATCCTGTTCGTCTACCGCGGCGACCGCTACGTCGACGTGCGCGGGATCCTGGGACGCCTGGGCCTCGCTCGCCTGGGAGGGGCGCGATGAGCTGGATCGTGTGGGCCGGCGCCGCGGCCGCACTGGCCGTGTCCTTCGTCGCGGCGGAATTCGCCGCGCGCGCCTGGCTCGCGCGCCGCGGACGCTACTACGTGTGGGCTCCGGGCCAGCGCATGCGGCTCGAGCTCGACCACACCGCGCTCCCGAACCTCGATCCCGTCGCGCGCCACGCGGTCAACAGCGACGGCGAGCGCGCCGACGAGCCGCCTTCCGACACGGCGGGGACGTACCGCGTGCTCGTCGTCGGCGGCAGCGCGGCCGAGTGCTACTACCTCGACCAGGAGACGCAGTGGCCGCACGTGCTGCAGCAGGAGCTGGCTACACCTGAGAACCTGCGGCGCCTGGGCGCCCGCCGCGTGCACGTCGGCAACGTCGCGCGGTCGCTGGTGACGTGCCAGCACGTCGACCGGATCCTCGAGAAGACGCTCGACCGCTACCCGAAGCTCGACGCGATCGTCTTCATGGTCGGCGCGAGCGACGTCGTCACGTGGATGGAGCACGGCATGCCCGCGAAAGTCGAGGACGTGTCGATCCCGGCCTCGCAGGTCTTCGCCTCGCATCCCGAGGGCCCGTTCGGCTGGAGCCCCAAGACGCTGGCCGTGCGGCGCATCGCCTCGGCTGCCAAGCGCCGCGGGCTAAAGCCCGTCGACGTGCGGCAGCGCGCCGGCAAGCGCCTGGCGGAGGTGCGCGCCATGCGCGCGAACGCGACCGAGCTCCTGAGCGTCGCGCCCGATCCCAAGCCGATGGTCGACCACTTCGAGCGCTGGTTCGAGCGCTGCCTGCGCCGCGCGCAGGCCAAGGCGCCGCTCGTGCTCGTCGTGCGCCAGCCCTGGCTGCAGAAGGCGTTCACGCCCGCGGAGCAGAAGGAGCTGTGGAGCTACGCGGTCGGACGGCCCTACCACCAGCGCTGCACGACGTACTTCGCACACGAGGCGGCTTGGACGCTCCTCCAGGCCGTCGACGACCGCGCGGCTCTCGTGTGCGACCGCGTGGGTGTGCCGCAACTCGACCTGATGCCCGTCCTGCCGCGCGATTTCACGATCTGGTACGACGAGCAGCACCACACGCCGGCCGGCTGTCACCTGGTGGGCGAAGCCGTCGCGCGCGCGCTGCTCAACGGGCGGGACCAGGCGCGCGGGTAGCGAGCACGGCGTGGGACAGGAGTCCCAGCGCGACGATGTGCACGAGCTGCACCGCGTGCAGACCGAGGCCGGTCGCGAGCGCCAGGTCCTTGGGCACGCCCAGCAGGCCGAAGCCCAGCACCCAGCCGAGCTCGAGCGTGCCGAAGTTCGCGAAGGCGCTGACGGGGATCAAGCTGGTCAGGATCGCCAGGCTCGAGCCGAACGTGGCCTCGGCCAGCGTCGTGGTCGGCGGCAGGCCGAGCGCGCGCGCCAGCACGGCGCAGAACAGGAAGATCACGAGCCAGATCGGCACGGAGACGAGCGCGGCGCGCAGCAGCCGGCCCTGCCCGCCGGCTTCGCGCAACGCGCCTGCGACGCTGTCGATGCGCACGGCCAGGCGTGCGCCGATGCCGGAGCGCGCGATGCCGAACACGCGCAACGCCGCGCCGGCGCCGCGCGCGAGCAGGTCGCTGCGCGCGGTCAGCCAGAACGCCGCGACGGCGACGGCCGCGAGCCCGGCGCCGAGCGGCACGAACCACGCGACGGCCGGGAAGGAGCCCGAGGCCTCCAGCGCGAAGCAGGCCAGCGCGAAGCCGGCCGCCAGCACGGCCATGTCGAGGAGGCGCGACACGACCAGCGCGGCGATCCCGACCGAGGCGGGCACGTCGCAGGATTGCTTCGCGTAGAGCACGAACGTCGCCTCGCCCAGCTTGGCCGGCAGCACGAACGAGGCCAGCGTGTGCGCGCCGCACACGGCCAGGAACGGGACCGGTTGCAGGCGCACGCCGGGCGGCATGAGGAGCGCGAAGCGCCACGCGCGCAGCAGGTACAGCGCCACGTGCAGCCCGAAGGCCGGCAGCCAGGCCGCGAGTGTGAGCCGCGACAGCGTGTCGAGCACCGCCTGCGGCGAAACATCGCCCCAGGCCAGCACGAGCGCCGTCAACGCCGCGGCGACGACGACGGACAGCGCGACGCGGACGGGGGTGTTCATTCCGGGGAGGCGGGCGACCGAACAGGGCCGATCGTACGGCCTGTCCGATCGCGTCCAAGGACGCGGGTTCGTCGGAATCCTCGCGCATGGTTCAAGGCCGCGGCGATCGACGTGCTGGGACTTGCGTCAGCACACAACCGTCACGTTGAAATCTTCTGTGCCGAATCAAGTGCGGCACACGGCTCGCAGCGAGGTTCGTCGGTTCGTCGGTTCGTCGCTGCATGCGACAGGCCTCGATCGAGCCGTTTCTGAGTCATGAACGAGCCTGCCGCACACGCGCTGGCGTGCATCGCGACAGTACGGGGAGCCCTGCGCGCGCGGAGCGCGCGCTCGGCGCGCGTTTCGCGCGCCCAATGGAGTGCGGCGCGCGGTTCAAGCGCGCGCCGCTCGCGCGGCGCGCGCGCGCTGCTACTCGAACTTCACGTGCGTGCCCCCCGAGTCCTCGGCCAGCCACTCGAGGATGCTGAACTGCCCCCCGACGGCGATCGTGTTGATCACGATCCGGCGGTTCTCGTTCCAGGCCGCGACGTGTTCGCGGATCACGAGCGGCTCGACGACCTCGCCCATGGAAGGCTCGCCGTCGGACATGACGAAGATCGTGTCGACGTCGGGATCCGTGAACGCGTCCACGAGCGAGTCGTACAAGTTCGTGCCGCCGCCCGCCAGGAGCTTGTCGACGTAGGCCAGCGCGTCGGCGCGGTGCTTGTCGTCGCACGGCACGAGCGCGCTGTCGGCCCAGCGCTCGACGCCCGACGAGAACAGGATCAGGTTGAAGAAGGCGCCCGGATCGAGCTTCTCCAGGCACTTCTTCAGCTCCGCCTTCGCGACCTCCATGCGCGTCCAGTTGGCCTTGCCCTGGTAGTCGTTCGTGAGCTTCTCCTCCATCGACCCCGAGATATCGATGATGAAGATCACCTTGCGGCTGATGATCTTGATGCCGAAGAACTCGCTCTTGACGCGCGTGGTCTGACGCAGGCGCCACTCCTCCGCGCCCGACTCGACCCGGCCCAGGTCGGCGTCGGATAGCAGCTGGAACTTGTCCTTGCTGTTCGTCCACCAGGTCTCCCAGGCCTTCGCGTCCTCCTGGAACGGCTGACCGGTCAGGCGCCACAGGGTCTGGGCGAACTCGCTCAGGAGCCGCCCTTCTTCCTGGCCCATGCGCGCGACGATCGCGGTCACGCCCTCGTGCGTGCGCATCCGCTCGAGCGCTTCCAGCGCCGCGAGCCGCGTCGACCAGTTCGCGTCCGACAGTGCCGCGGTCAGGCGCTCGAGGTGCGTCCGGTCGGAGGTCTGGCCGAGCTGCGAGAGAGCCAGGTTCCTGATCTCCGGATCCTCGCTCTTCGTCAGCGTGACGAGCTCCTCGATCCAGGCGGTGTCGCCCACGCGGATCCGGGCGATGGCCTCCAGGGACGCGCGTCGGATGTCCTTGTCCTTGGTCTTCTCGAACAGTTTTGCCAGCGCCGGCGCGGCTTCCTTGGCGCGCCGCTCGCCCAGGATCTTGGCCGCGCCCACGATGACCTCGGGCTCCTTGTCCGAGAGCATCTTCAACAGAGCCTTGTCCACCCGTTCATCCTGCAATGACCGGACGGCGTACATCTGGAACATCTTCTCGTGCGCCTTGCCCTTACCCATCTCGGCCAGCAGGGCCTTGTTCACGTCCGGGTCGTTGAACGCGACCAGGATCTCGGCCAGGCCGCGCCGCAGCTCGACCGGCACGTCGACGCGCATGGCGCGCTTGATGAACTCCGGCGCGCACTTGGTCCCGTCGATCCGCGCCACGATCCGCGCGGCCACGACGCGGTTCTCGGGCTGCTCGGGGTCGTGCTTCACGACCTTCCAGGCCAGCTCGTGCGTCGCCGGGTCGCCGCGTTGCGCCAGCTCCTCGAGCGCGGACTTGCGGATCTTCGCGAAGTTCTCGTGCGTCACCGCGCCGGTCAATTCCTCGGTCGTGAGCTTGCCCACCAGCGCGTCGAACGCCGAGAGACGCATCGAGTTCAGCATCTCGCCCACGCGCGGTTTGGCCTCCTCCTCGTCCTTCTCGCCCTTCTTGGGCTTCTTCACCTTGAGCTTGCCCGACTTGTCCTTCTCGTCGGGGTCCTCGGCCTTCTTGGGCTTCCAGATCTCGCGGTACCAGGCGTGGTCGGCTTCGCTGGACAGCCCGATGTGCGCCTTCAAGGCGCGCTCGCGCACCGCGTCGTCGGCCGGCGACTTGACGATCAGCTCGAGCCAGTGCTTGCCGGCCAGCGAGCACGACCCGAGCGATTCGACCGCCGCGTCGCGCAGCTCGCGCTCGGTCGATGCCGTGGCTTCGTCCGTCAGCCGCTGCATCGCCTTCTGCTCGCACTCCGGCACCCCGTCGAACAGGCGCAGCGCGCGGATGACCTCGCGCTTCATGTACGTCGTCTGGAAGGTGTCGTAGGCCTCGAGCAACCCGTCCAGGGAGCGCATCGTGCGCTCGCCGCCCAGCTGGGTCAGGACCTCTTCCTTCGTGCGGTCGCCGTCCGCCTTGATCTTGGCCAGGAGCTCGGCCGTCTTGTCGGCGCTGCCGGACACGTCCTGGGCGGAGACCCGGCCGGTCAGGGTGGCGACCAGCGCCAGGACGAGGATTCCGAGGGTGTGGAACGTGTTTCGCAACGTGAGTCCTGTGCGGCCCGGTGGGGTCGGAGCAGCGGCCAGTCAGTCTCGTTCGTCAGCGGGTGCTTAGGCGGGAATCCAACATGAACGAACCCCAGAGATCCCAAACCTCCACGGCGAGCCTGTCAACTTCGGCCCTGCTCGGGCCGATAGGGCTCGTCCCACGTCCGCCGGCCGCCCGGGCCTTCGCGTGGCCGACCGTGCCTTCCCACCTGCGTCCCCAGCCCCGGAAACCCGACCCCGTGAACCCGACGGGCCTCTCGCAGCCAAGTCTCACGTCGGAGCGCGCTCGTACGCTGCTCCGTCGCCTGCGCGACCTCAACCTCGTTGCCGGGCCCGTCGCGCTGACGCGCGAGGCCTGGGTCAGCATCGCCGGCTGCCTCTCGCTCGACGGCCCGGCCGAAGCGGGCGTGCGCTACCTGCTGCGCCACGTCGACGGCCGCGAGCGCACGCTCGAGATCGGTTGGAACGGCACCGGGCTCGTCGTCAGCATCCTGGGTCCGGGCCGCGACGACCGGCGCGACCTGCGCGTGCCCGTCGGTTGCGACGCGAGCGGGCGCGCCTGCATCCCGGCGATCGGGGCGCGCGTGCGGCCGGACTCGAACGACCCGCGCGAGCTCGAGCACTTCCTGCGGCGCGTCGTGCGCGCCGTCGCGCTCTGACTTCGGGTCGCTCCACAAAGCACAAACTGCACCCGAGCCGGCTTCCATCCCGGTCCGTCGGTCAGCCCGGCACTCGCCGCACCGCGCAACGGCTGGTGACGACGCGGAACCCGTCCTCGAACTCGACGAGGATGCTGTTCAGCCGACCCTGGGCCATGACCCGGCAACGCCGACCCTTCCGTTCCGGGAGCTTCGACTTCCAGAACCAGACGATGGGGTAGTCGGCGGGCACGATGTCCTCTTGGGACATCCGACCGTTACGAGTGAGTCTCCCGCCGGATGCGGATCCGGTGAAACGCCGTCCTGGACATGCGACCCGAAACTGCAATCTCATCCGGCACTCAGTTCGAGATTCACTCATCCTCTCGCGCCTCCTGACGGCGAGAGCAGAGCTGGAAGCCACCGGCTGGAAGTCTGTCTCGGAGACGCTCGCGAACCCGTACGCTCCCCTCCCTCTCGCCACTCCGGAAACTACGCTGGCCACCTGGATCGACCGATAAGGGCTATAAATAGGCTTGAGCCCGCACATGCCCCGCGAATCCAACGACATCCCCGATCACGACCGCGCAGCTCTGAGCCCTGGGGATCGAGCGATCTTCGAGGTCGTCGAGAAGGCCCAGGAGCAGTACCGCAGCTACCTCGCCGCAACCGAAGTCGCGAGCCTGGCCAGGCTGACTGCGCAGCGTCCTGGTGACCAGCCGCCGAGGACCGATCTTCCGCTCACGCTCATCGTCAGCTAAGTCGGAGGGCATCATGCCCTCCTGGAATGAGCTCGGCGCAGAGTTCCAGAGTCTGCTGGACGACCAGCAGCGGTCCGCGTGGCTTCGAGACAAGCAGACGGAGACCCTGAAGCGGATCAGCGCGCATCGAGGCGACTCGAACGTCGTCTTTTACGCCTCGGCGTTCCTGCAGAAGCCGGGAGCTCCCGCACCGACGATCCAGATCACGTCTGAAGACCTCAACGGGTTCATGTCGGTGATCTTCGGGATGGACTGGAGCAAGCCCCTGACCCTGCTACTCCACACCCCCGGAGGCGTCACGAACGCAGCTGAAACGATCGTCGAGTACATCCGCGCGAAGTTCACGACGGTCGAGGTCGTTGTACCTACCTATGCGATGTCTGCCGGGACGATGATCGCGCTGGCATCGGATCGCATCGTGATGGGCAGGCAAAGCCAACTCGGACCGATCGACCCCCAGCTCGGGATGGCCGGGGGGATGGTGTCTGCGCGGGCCGTGGTCGATCAGTTCGAGAAGGCCAAGGCTGAGATCATCGCCGATGTGAGGGTGGCGCACGCCTGGGCCCCCGTTCTCCAATCCCTGGGTCCCGCGTTGCTCGTCCAAGCACAATACGCGCTCCAGTACGGCGAGGAGATAGTCGGAAAGTGGCTCGCGAAGTACATGCTCGCCGATGGCCCGGACAGCCGGAACCTCGGGGCGCAGATTGCGAACCACTTCAACGATGCCGGAAAGCACAAGAGTCACGGTCGCCGAATCGGCCGTGAGGAGGCCCGCCAACAGGGTCTGACCATCGCGGACATGGAGGCTGACCAGCAGCTCCAGGAACTCGTGCTCACGGCCTACCACCTGGCGACGATCTCTTTCGAGAAGAGCTTCGCGACGAAACTGCTCACGACGAGCACGGGACGGACGTGGGTGAAGAATTGGGGGCCAACCTGAGGGCCGTCGCGGGGATGCCTACCTCGCTCCTGGCTGGTTTTCGCTGCTCCTCGACTTCGAGTCGGGTCGTGGGAGCGCACCCCCCTGCAACGGGTAGCATCCCCTGCTCCTTCAGGCCTTTCGCACCGGTCAAAATGCCCCCCCGCGCAGCGTCCACACGGCGTTCGTTCCTGGTTTCCAGTGCCGCGATCGCGGCCATCCTCGCGACCCCGTCCTGCTCGACGGTGGGCCGTCGGCGAGTGACGCGCGGCCGGCTGCGTCACGCGGCCGTCGGCGTCGGGGGCATGGGCGGGCACGATCTGGCGCGCATCGCGTCGCATCCGGCGGTGGACGTCGTCGCGCTGTGCGACGTCGACGCAGCGCAGATGCGCGATGCGACGGCGCAGTACCCGCAGGCGCGCCTCTACCGCGACTGGCGCGAGCTGATGGAGCACGAGGAGGATTTCGACTCGGTCCACGTCTCGATCCCCGACCACATGCACGCGCCGGTGATGCTCGCGGCGCTCGCGCGCGGGAAGCATGTCTACGGCCAGAAACCGCTGACGCGCACGATCCGCGAAGCGCGCGCGGTCACGCTCGCGGCGGAACGGGCCGGCGTCACGACGCAGATGGGCATCCAGAACCGCTCGCAAGCGCCTTACCGCGCGGCGCGCGAGCTGTTCGAGCAGGGTCACATCGGCCGCGTCTACGAAGTCCACGTGTGGACGGATCGGCCCGCGGGTTGGTGGCCGCAGGGCGTCGGACGGCCGGCGACGAGCGATCCCGTGCCCGAGGACGTCGACTGGGATCACTGGCTCGGCGTCGCGGCCGAGCGGCCGTACGTCAAGGGCTCCTACCACCCGTTCGCGTGGCGCGGCTGGAAGGATTTCGGCACGGGCGCACAGGGCGACATGGGTTGTCACCTGATGGATCCGGCGCTGTGGTTCCTCGAGCTCGACGCGCCGCTGAGCGTGCGCTCGGACGGGCCGACGCCGAACGACGAGACGTACCCGCTGTGGTCCGAGACGCGTTACGAGTTCGCCCCGAACCGCCACACGACGCGCGGGCCGCTCGTGCTCACGTGGCACGACGGCGGACGCAAGCCGCCGCGCACGCTGCTCGACGACCTGAACGCGGGCGAGATCGTGTCGAACGGCTGCTTGTTCGTGGGCGAGCGCGGAGCGCTGCTGACGACCAACGAGGCGCCGCCGCGGCTGATGGGCTCGGAGAAGCTGTCGGCGATGGCGATCCCGGCCGGGGACGAGGTCGACCACTGGCACCAGTGGGTCGACGCCTGCCTGGGGCGCGGCGAGACGACGGCGCACTTCGGGTACGCCGGTCCGTTGACCGAGGTGGTGCTGCTCGGGAACGTCGCCCTGCAGAAGCCGCACGAGACGCTGCGCTGGGACGCCGGGAGCCTGGCGTTCACCGGCAGTCCCGAGGCGGACGCGCTGCTCGGGTGCACGTACCGCAGCGGGTGGGGCCCAGCGCCCTGAGACCGCGCCGTGAGATCGCGCGCCGGTAGCCGGCGCGAACGGCCTCAGAACTCGGACGCGCCCATGTCCACGATGGGCCCCGAGCCCGCGCCCGTGTCCGGCGTCGCCGGATCGTCGCGGAAGCGCAGAAGGATCCCGCCCAGGTCGAACGGAATCGGCTCGGTCCAGTCGCTGTCCTGGTCGAGGTCGAAGAGGTCGCGACGCGCGACCGCGTTCTGGCCGGCGTCGATGCAGGGCGAGCCGGCGCTCAGCGAGAACGCGCGCGTGAAGATCGGATCCGCGTTCAGGTTCCCCAAGCCGGCGAAGCCGCCCTGGATGTCGGACCAGGCCACGTCCTGGCGCCCGTGCAGTTGCGCAGCGGTCGGCGCGACGTTCCCCCAGACGATGCAATTGCGCAGCAGGCTGAGCCCCGGCCAGATCGTCGTCGTCTGGGCCGAGATCGCCCCGCCTGCTCCGCCGGCGGAATTGCCTGCGAACGTGCAGTTCACCGCCAGGAGCGCCCCCGCCGAGGTCGGCCCGCCGCTCAAGCGCACGGCGCCGCCGTCGCCCGTGGCGCGGTTGTCGAGGAAGAGGCAGTTTTGCAGCTGCACGTTCGGGGTCCCCGACGGGGACACGAAGATCGACGACATCTGGATCGCGCCGCCGTGCACCGCGCGGTTGTCGACGAACGTGCAGTTCTGCACGTTCATCGTGACGACCTGGCCGCGGATCGCGCCGCCGATTCCGCCCGCGGTGTTCGACTGGAACGTGCAGCGCAGGATGTCCACCAGCGCGTTCGTCGCGTAGATCGCCCCGCCCCGGTTCGCGGCCGCGTTCGACACGAAACGGCAGTCGAGGATCTGGACCCGCGTGTTCATGCACAGGATCCCGCCGCCGAAGAACGTCTCGCCGCTGGTTCCCGACGCGTTGCCTTTCTGGATCGTGAACCGCTCGACACGGCCGAGAATGGTTCCGCTCGCGATCGTGACGACGTGGTATGCGTCGTCGCCGGCAAAGCCCGCCGTGCCGACGTCGCCGTCGAGCACGCTCGCGAAACGGTTGCCGGTCGGCGGCAGCTGCGTCTCCGTGCCCTTGAAGCCTCCGATCAGTTGCACTCCCGGCGGAAGGACGAACGTCACGCTGCGCGGATCGCCCGGGATCGTGCGGGCCGTCGGACGGTACGGCATGTCGAGCTGCCTGACCCAGATCTCGTCCGCCGGCGACGCGGCCGCCAGGCCGGAGTCGATGTTGTTGAAGGCCGCGCCCCACGAGGTGCCGGGGCCGTCGACCGCCAGGCTGCCGTCCACGTGCCAGACGCTCGCGCCGACGTCGGTCGCGAGCGCGCCCAGGAGGAACAGCGCCGTGTGCACGATCGTGTCCATCGGAGAGAGATTCGATCGAATGTCGTGATCCATGCCGGCGATGTCTTGGGCCCTGATGTCGACTGCCCTCAGCGTACTCGGCTCTCACGGCCCCCGACCGGCTCTCGTCCTGGTCGTCCCCCGGCCCGGGGGTCGGTCGCAACCCGTTGGCGTCACTCGACGAGCGCGAAGCGCGGGCCCGATTGGCAACGGATGGCGCCTTGGAGTCAAACTGAGGGCAACGGTCCCCGAGGCTCTTCCATGTCCATGCCCTTCCTGCCCCTCGCACGCACAGTCGGCTGCGCGTGGATCCTGATCGCGACCGCGCCGGTCCCGGCCAGCGCCCAGTGGACCTCGACGCCGCTGCGGATCCCGAGCGCGCCCGTCCCGCCGGTCCGCATCATGCCGCTCGGCGATTCGATCACGCACGGCGGACAAGGGCACGCGGGGTGGCGGTATCCCCTGTGGTTTCAGCTGAACGGCGCGGCGCCGATCGATTTCGTGGGGAGCCAGAGCACGGTGTTCCCGGCCGACACGCCGACCAACCCGAACCCGCTCTTCTACCCCGACTACTACACGACGTTCGACCGCGATCACGAGGGCCGCTGGGCCCGTCGCACCGACCAGATCGAGGCCCTGATCTACGCCGCGTGCCTCGGCTCGCGGCCGGACATCACGCTGATCCACCTGGGGACGAACGACATCGGCCAGTACGCGGCCGCGGGCATCCCGAATGCGCAAGCAAACCTGCCGCTGATCATCAGCCACATCCGCGCGGTGCGCCCGGCGTCGGTGATCCTGATCGCCAAGATCATCCCGATCGGGCCGGGCAACCGGTACTGGGTCATGGCGCAGCACGTCGCTCCGCTGAACCAGATGTACGAGCAGGTCGCGCTGGCCGAGAGCACGCCGGCGTCGCCCGTCTGGACGGTCGACTTGAACACGGGCTACGACCTCGCGAACGACATGCAGGTCGACGGGCTGCACCCCGACGTGTCGGGCGAGGAGCGGATGGCCGCGGCCTGGACGCCGGCCGTGCTCGCGCAACTGGCGGGACACCGGCCGCCGGCTCATCCCGCGGCGCAAGTGATCGATCCGGGCTTCGAGGCGCTCGTGCTCACCGACGGCCAGTCGTCCGAGTGGCCGGTCGGGATCGCGTGGGACTTCGGCGGGACGCCGGGCATGTCGTTCGGGCTGTTCAACCCGCCGCGCGATTCGTACACCGGCGCTCTCGGCGACGGTACGCCCATCGGGGGCGAGGGCGCCGACGCCGTCTACCTGCAGGACAATGGCAGCGCGAACGAAGCGGCCGTCGTGTACCAGACCCTGGCGACGACGCTCGAGGCGGGACGCACGTACACCTTGACCATCGCGGTCGGGAGACGCCTGTACGACAACTCGTACGGGCCCTCGACCTACGGCGGGTTCCGCGTCGAGCTGCTGGCCGGGAACGACGTGATCGCGTCGGCGGCGGACACGATCACGCCGGTGGCGGGCACGTTCCAGGACGTGACGATCAGCGTCGCCTCGGCCAGCGTGCCGGCGCGCCTCCTGGGCCAGGCGCTGACGGTCCGCGCCGGCATGACGGCCACGGCGGCGCTGTCGGCGACGGACTTCGACAACGTGCGTTTGACCGTGCAGTAGCGCGCCCAGGCTCATCACCAGCCGTCGAGCTGGCTCGAGAACGGGCCAGCGCGGTTCCCCCGCGCTCCGTGGCCGTAACCTGGACCGGCGCAGCGGATACTGCCCGGCGGCCCGGACGCCAACCGTTGTCGCCGAGCGACGGAACGGGAAGATGGTCGGGCCCCGGGTCGTCCACGCTCACCGCCGTTCGCGCGCCCCCCACTGGTTCCAGGTCTCCGCCCATGCAGCCGACTGCCGCCGCGCACACGCGCTCGCACAACCGTTCGACCCACGAGTTCCTGGACGGCGTGCGCACGCGCGTCGGGACGGTCGTCGTCGGTCAGGACGTCGTAGTCGAGCGCTTGATGATCGCGCTCTTCACGGGCGGGCACATCCTCTTGCAGGGCGTGCCGGGCCTGGCCAAGACGTTGCTCGTCTCGGTGCTCTCGAAGTCGATCGACCTCTCGTTCGCGCGCATCCAGTTCACGATCGACCTCTTGCCCTCGGACATCCTAGGCTCCGAGATCCTCGACCAGCGCACGCACGAGTTCCGCGTGCGCAAGGGGCCGATCTTCACGAACCTGCTGCTGGCCGACGAGATCAACCGCGCCGCGCCCAAGGTGCAGGGCGCGCTGCTCGAGGCGATGCAGGAGCGCAAGGTCACGATCGGCAACGAGACGTTCCGACTGCCGGCGCCGTTCCTCGTGATCGCGACGCAGAACCCGGTCGAGCAGGCCGGCACGTTCGAGCTGCCCGAAGCGCAGCTCGACCGCTTCATGCTCGTGCACCGCTTGCAGTACCCCACTACCGACGAGGAGCGCGAGATCCTGGTACGCAACGCGGCGCTGGGCGTCCGGCGCCAGGACAAGGGCGCGATCGTGCAGACCGAGTTCGACGTGCTGGACCAGTCGCCCGTCGGCACGCCGGACGACCTCGTGACGGCGATGGAGGCCGTGAACCGGGTGCACGTCAGCGAGACGTTCGTCGAGCACGTCGTCGACCTCGTGAGCCGCTCGCGCCGCCATCCGGCGGTCGAGCTGGGCTGCTCGCCGCGCGCCGGCATCGCGCTGGTCAAGGCGTCGCGCGCGCGCGCGCTGATCCACGGGCGCGACTACGCGATTCCGGACGACCTGTTCGTGCTGGCCGAAGACGTCATGCTGCACCGCATGCGCCTGAAGTACGAAGCGATCGCGGAAGGCATCCACGGGCGCATGGTGCTGCACGAGATGCTGCGCACGCTGGGCGCCCCGGATGCCGGCTGAGATCCCCGTGGATCCCATGCAGGGCTGGATCGAGGACTTCGCGACCCTCGACGCGCGCCAGTTCACTGTCGCGGTGCGCAAGCTGGCCGATGGTCTCGCCTACGGCATCGACAAGTCGCCGTTCGTCGGCTCGGGCGTCGAGTTCGTGCAGTCGCGGCCGTACCAGGACGGCGATTCCGTGCGCGCGATCGACTGGAAGGTGACGGCGCGCACGGGCCGCTACCACATCAAGGAGTACGAGGCGCCCAAGACGCTGCCCTCGTGGTTCCTGATCGACACGTCGGCCTCGATGACGATCGCGTCGACACGGCGCAGCAAGTACGAGACGGCCTTGTTCGTCGCCGGCGGCCTCGCGCTGGCCTGCCTCGACCGCGTCAGCCCGGTCGGCGTCGTCGGCGTGGGCGAGCGCGGATTGCGCCACAAGCCGAGCCTCTCGCGTGCCAAGGTCCTGCAGTGGATCCTCGAGCTGCGCCGCTTCCGCTACGACGAGGGCACGCAGCTCGGCGCGCGCGTCAGCGAGCTGGCCCCCACCTTGCAGGACCGCTCGCTCGTGGTCGTGCTCTCCGACCTGCACGACGAAGACGCGCTGCCCGCGTTGAAGCGGCTGGCGGCGCGGCACGACGTCGTCGTGCTGCAGTTCGTCGACCCCGCCGAGGGCGGTCTCTCGGGCGCGGGCTTCTTCCGCGCGCGCGAAGCCGAGACGGGCCGCGAGTTCATCACGCGCGGCAAGTCGACGTGGCTCGACCCCGAGCGCGCCGCGCGCGAGCTGCCACGCGCGGGCATCGACCACCTCGTGATCCAAACGGACCGGCCGTACGCGCACGCGCTGCGGCAGCTGTTCCGCGGGCGCGGCTTCATCGGACGGGGGACGCGGTGAGGGGCGGGCGCGCTTGGCTCGCTCTCTCGCTGGTCGCGTCGATCAGCGCGTCGACGACGTTCGCCGAGGACAGGCGGGAATCTTCCGTCGGCATCCCGGCGCGCATCACCGACCTCGTGCTGCCCGGCTCCGAACTGGAGGTCGTCGCGCAAGTCGCGAAGAGCCCGGTCGTGCTGCGCATCACGCGCGTCGCGCCGCACGGCACCGATTTCCGCTACGACATCGAGTGGACAGGCCTCGATCCGGGCGCACACGACCTGCGCGCGTTTCTGCGGCGCAAGGACGGCGCGGACGCGTCGGGCTTGCCGGCGCTGCCGGTCACCGTGCTCAGCGTGCTGCCGCCCGGTCAGGTGGTGCCGCACCACCCGCCGGCCGGCGACGTGCCTGCGTTCGGTGGCTACCGCACGTGGTGGATCGTGGGCGGCATCCTCTGGACGATCGGGCTCGTGTGGATCCTGCTCGGATTCAGGCGGCAGCGGCAGCGTGACGCAGCCGTCGCGGCGCCGCCGCGCACGCTGGCCGAACGGCTGCGTCCGCTCGTCGAGCGTGCGCTCGACGGCCGGCTCTCGCGCACGGAGCGCGCGCAGCTCGAGCTCGGCCTCGTCGCATATAGGCGCCGGCAGCTCGGGCTCGACGACCGGCAGCCGGCCGAAGCGCATGCGATCCTGCGCGAGCACGCAGCGGCTGGGCCGCTCCTCAACCAGCTCGACGCGTGGCTGCACAAGCCCGGCCGGCACGACGAGGTCGACGTCGGCGCGCTGCTCGCGCCGTACAAGGATCTGCCGCCGGACGCGATCGACGTGCCCGACCTCGTGGCGAGAAGGGCCTGAACGATGGACGTCCTGGCCCACTTCCGCACGCCGTCCGCGCTGTTCCTGCTGGTGATCCCGGCGGCGCTGCTGGCCTGGGTGTGGACGCGCAAGGGTTCGGCCGTCGCGCTCCCGTTCGACCACGGGACGGTGATCCGACGGAGCTGGACGACGTTCTTCCTGCGCTGCGCCGAGACGTTGCCGGCGGCGGTGATGGCGGTCGTCATCATCATCCTGGCCGGGCCGCAGGCGTGGGGCGAGCCGAGTTCCAAGCGCGTCCTCACGAACATCCAGGTCTGCGTCGATGTCTCGGGCAGCATGACCGCCAAGTTCGGCGACGGCACGCGCTACGACGCGGCGATGAAGGCCACGGAGTCGTTCCTCGACCTGCGCAAGGGCGACGCGTTCGGGCTGACGTTCTTCGGCATCGCGACGCTGCACTGGGTGCCACTGACGACGGACACGTCGGCGTTCCGCTGCGCGGCGCCGTTCATGACGCCGGGCAAGCTGCCCTACTGGTTCAACGGCACGATGATCGGCAACGCGCTGCTGGCCTGCCGCAAGGAGCTGATCCGGCAAGAGGAGGGCGATCGCATGATCATCCTCGTCACGGACGGGTACAGCGCGGACTTGAGCGGCGGCCGCGACGAGGAAGTCGCGCGCGAGCTGGCGCGCGACAAGATCGTCGTCCACACGATCCACATCGCCGACGGATCGATCCCGAACGAGGTCGTGCGCATCGCCGGGCTGACGGGTGGCGAGGCGTTCAAGCCGGAGGACACCGAGGGTCTTCAGCGCATCTACGCGCGGATCGACGCAATGCAGAAGACGCGCATGGAGAAGCAGCAGGCCGAAGCAGCCGACCACTTCAAGCCCTGGGCGCTGGGCGCGCTCGCGCTGCTGGCGCTCGCGCTGCTGGCCTCGTTCGGACTGAGGACGACGCCGTGGTGACGGACCCCGAGTTCGCGCCGATGGCGCTGGCCGCGGTCGTGCTGTTCCTGGCCACGATCGCCGAGTGGATCCACGCGCGCCGCGTGCGGCGCATCGCGCGGCTGGCGTTCGGCCCGAGCGGGCATCCCGCGCCGTGGGCCCGGCTGGCGCCGGTCGCGCGCGTGCTGGCTTACTCGGCGCTGGCCTGGGGCCTGGCGACGCTCGCCCTCGACCCGCCCAAGCGCTTTTCGCTGGACCGCGCCGCGGCGCGCGCGGAGAAGGACCCCGGCCACGTGCTGCTCGTGCTCGACGTCTCCCCCAGCATGCGCCTCGTCGACGCCGGCCCGGACAAGAAGCAGAGCCGGATGGAGCGCGCGCGCGACTTGATGGAGTCGTTCTTCGACCGCGTGCCGATGGAGGAGAACCGCGTCACCGTCGTCGCGACCTACAACGGCGCGAAGCCGGTCGTGATCGACACGGCCGACGCCGAAGTCGTGCGTCACATCCTGGGCGAGCTGCCCATGCACTACGCCTTCCCGACCGGGAAGACGAAGCTGCTCGACGGCCTCGAGGAGGCGGCCCGGATCGCGCAGCCCTGGAACCCGGGTTCGACGACCGTGATCCTGCTGACGGACGGCGACACCGTGCCGGCGACGGGCATGCCCAAGATGCCGTCGTCGGTGCGCAGCGTGCTCGTCGTCGGCGTCGGCGACTCGCAGGTCGGCAAGTTCATCGACGGCCGCCAGTCGCGCCAGGACGTGCCGACCTTGAAGCAGATCGCGGCGCGGCTGGGCGGCACGTACCACGACGGGAACGCGTTCCACCTGGCCTCCGGCCTGATCGCGTCGGCCATGGGGCGCGAGGAGGAGGACGTCTTCGAGCGGCTGACCCGGCGCGAGTACGCGCTGATCGCGTCCGCCCTCGGAGCCCTGATCCTGGCGTTCCTGCCGCTCCTCCTGCACCTGATCGGGACGAAATGGCGGCCCGGGACGTCCGTCAGGCCGTCCCTGGCGGCGGATCGCGGCCGGGGCCCGGTGAAGGCTGGTAACCGGCGTGCGCCGGTGACGATAGGATGAACACGGCCCAGAAACGGCAGCTCGCCCGCTCCCGGCCAAGGAGTTCGGCATGAGAAGGCTCTTGCTCTTCGCTTGGTTGCTCCTGCCCGTCGCGGCCGGCGCCTACCACTACGGACCTGGACAGGTCGAGCTGCGGACCGACGCCGCCGCGAGCGCGGCCGAGCGCGCCGAGGCGCTGGCCAGCGAAGCGCGCGCGATCGCGGCCAGGGACGGCGACGACGCGGCGCGCTCGACGTGGGGCAGCGCGGTCGAGGCCTACGGCGAAGCGCTGGCCGCGCTGCCGCCGGGACACGACGCCGAGGGACGCGCGCTGCGGCTCGAGCTGGCCAAGGCGCGCATGTTCGTCAGCCAGCTGCCCGAGGCGCACCGCGACCTGATCGCGCTGGTCGAGGAGTTCGATTCGCTGCCAGACGTGCATGCGGCGCAGGCGGCCGAAGCGCGCGCCGCGCTGGCCAACGCGCAGTACTACCGCACATGGTTGATGCGCCTCGAGGGCGCTCCGCGCGAGGAGTGGGAACCCGAGATCGAGGCCGCGCGCCAGAACTACCGTCTGGTGGCGGAGAATGCCGCGGCGCGCGGCGACACGCAGGTCGCGCAGGTGACGGAGCAGGACCTCGAGTCCGCGGTGCGGCTCGCGCGGATGGAGCTGTCGGACCTGCAGGGTCTGCCACTCCCCTCGCAGTGAAAGGGTTGCGGAAGTGGCCGCGGTCGCGGCCAGAAGCCCGGTAAGAGACCGGCCCAGAAGCAAGGCGGGGGCGCAGGCTCCGGCCCGCTGCCCGACGGCTCGGGATCCTGAACCATCCGCTCGTTCGTTCGTTGTCCGCGCGCGCAACCGCCGCACGCGGCTTGGAGTTCTCCGCGATGACGCTGAAGGGCGCTGCTCTCGTATCGACGTTCGCGCTGATCGTGCCGGCCGCGCACGCGCAACAGATCATCACGTTCGGCGACGGACAGGTGATCATGGACATGGGCGAGGGCGGCATGGAAATGCCGTCCCAGGAACAGCCCGACGCGACGGCGAAGCCGGCGGTGAAGTCGACGCCGCGGCTCGAGAAGCTGAAGAAGCTCGATTACGACCGGCGTCCGTCGGCGATGCTCGCGGCCTGGGCCAAGCCGCGGAAGCCGGGTGACGCGCCGAAGACGGGCGCGGCCGAGGGGCAGGGCGGCGTCGGATCGACCATGGAGGTCGCCGTCGCGGAGGATTTCGCGGGCGCCTCGTCCGGCGTCGTGAGCAGGTTGCGAACCCTCGGGTATGCCGGCAGCATCGGATCGACGGTCGTCGTCTCGGGGGTGGCGATCCCGGCGCTACCGGCCACACCGGCGATCACGACAACGACGGCGGCACCGACTTCGACGCTGGCTGGCGCTGTCGCTCCGACCGCGAGCGAGCCCGCGGCCGAGGCGGCGCTCAGCCCCGAGGACGCCGAGAAGGCGCAGAAGGCCAAGGACGAAGCCGCCACCGCCAAGAAGAAGGCCGAGGACGAGGCCGCGGCGAAGGTGGCCGAAGCCAAGCTCATCGAGGAGGAGATGCAGGTCCTCCAGCGCAACGTGACGCTGGGCGATTGGCCGGCGGTGAAGAGCTACCTCGCCGGGTTGACCGAGGACGAGCGCAAGGGCGGCTACGAGACGATGCTGCAGTCGCTGCAGCAAGGGCCGAAGAAGAAGCCGAACGTGCCGCAGCAGGGGCAGCAGTACCTCGAGAAGAACCGCTTTTCGCCGGCCGACGTGCTCGGGCTCGCGGACGCGGCCGGGCGCAAGCTCGAGAAGACCGACCTCGACAAGCTGGGTGCGATCCTGCGCCAGGCTCTCGACCAGGGACACCAGATCGACGGTTTCCTGAACGAGATCGCCGCGCGGATCGGCACGGAAGGGTTCCCGTTCGACCGCCGCCAGCTCGCGCTGGCGCTCGCGGCCGCGAACGAACTCGTGCGCATGGGCGCCTACCTGCCGACGTTCGAGGAGGCCGAGAAGGCCAACGACCGCGAAGGCCTGAACCTGCTGTCGCGCCACGATCTGGCGCAGTACGACACGGAGAAGAAGGTCGAGTGGCTCGTGCAGGCCTGGCGCGTGACGCAGTCGGCGCTCGGCGCCGGGGATGTCTCGGAAGAGGCCAAGGACGAAGCGCTGAAGCGCGCGGTCGACATCGCGCCGAAGATCCAGAAGGACCTGGGGCAGGCCTGGCTCGACGAGAGCTTCACGGCGCGGCCCGAGCGCGGCATGGAGATCCTGGCCGCGATCGGCACGTCGGCCGCGCAGGCGCTCGCGGCGAAGCCGATGGACGTCGACTACCGGACGAAGCTGCTCGAGCTGCAGACGACGGCGGCCAAGGCGCTGCTGGCCGCGGCGCCCGAGCGCGCCGACGAGTGGGCGCGCGAGCTCACGCTCTTGGCGCACAACTGGATGCGCGAGGCGCAGGTCACGCACCAGTTCGATACTGCCACGTCGCTCGGGCCGCGCATGCAGCGCGACAACTACGGGAACTTCTTCTACTGGGATCCCGAGCAGCAGCAATTCCGCGGCAACCAGCCGCAGACGATCAAGATCGGCAAGATCCTCGAGATCCGGCCGGGCGACGACTGGCTGGCGCGCGTCGAGACGACGCTGCGACCGAAGATCGGCATGGTCGCGGCGCAGCTCCTGCTGAAGGTCGGCGAGGAGGCCAAGGCCTTCCCCTACATCGAGCAGCTGGCGGCCGGGTATCCGAAGCCAGCCAAGGAGCTCGTCGACGAGTTCCTGCGCGTTTGGGCCCGCAACCACAATCCGAATCCGAACCAGAACCAGAACCGCAACCAGTACATCTTCTTCTACGGGTTCGAGGAGCGGGCCAACTCGATCCCGCTGACGCGCTCGAAGCAGGAGCGCAACCTGCGCGAGCTGGGCGAGTGGCTGGAGCGACTGCGCAAGCTGCCCGTGGAGATCGACCAGAGCCTGGTCGCGACCGCGTTCACGGCCGCGCACGGACGGGCCGAGGTCTACCGGCTCGAGACGATCGAGAGCATCTTCGGCGAGATCGACGCGCTCGAGCCGAAGACGCTCGCGGCGCTGCTGGAGTCGATGCGCCTGAACCTGGCCAACGTGTGGAACGACCCGGCGGTGCAGAAGGACGCCAAGTCGAACCGCGGCCAGCAGGACATCCGCGCGGAGGTGCTGCGCGGCTACGAGCTGGGTCGCGCGACCGTGGAGGGCGCGATCGCGGCGCAACCCGGGAGCTGGGAGCTCGTGCTGGTGCAAGGCGCGCTGCAGCACGACGAGAACGACTACCGGGCGACCCTGCAGAAGGACTCGGAGTTCTCCGGCCGGCGTCGTGACGCGCTGGCGACGCTGGCGCGCGCCGCCGACCTGTACGTGTCCCAGGTCGAGTCGCTCGAGCAGGACAAGGAGTCGACGCGCGCGTTCGAGACCTGGTTCTACGCCGCGCTGGGCGCCGTGGACCTGGGAGCGATCACGAACGAACGACAGCTGGCCTCGGCCGAGATCCCGAAGATCGCCGCGTCCCTGCGCTCGATTCCGGGCGAGCGCGGAGAACGGCACGTCGCGGCGTTCGCGAACACGATCTTCACGCGCATGGGCAGCGCCGCGCCGGCCGTGAAGTACCGCTACGTGCGCGAAGGGCTGGCGATCGTAGGCCAGCACGACCTGGCCGCGGAAGCGCAGAAGCTCTACGACTACTACCAGGACCTCGTCACCGAGATCCAGCTGCGCGCGACGATCGACGGCAGCGACCGCGTCGGCCACGACACGCCGTTCGGCCTGCGCGTCGACATCCGCCACACGCGCGCGATCGAGCGCGAGTCGGGCGGGTTCTCGAAGTACCTGCAGAACCAGAACCAGGGCAACTTCGGCTACAACTACGGCCGTCCGCTCGAGGACTACCGCGACAAGTTCGAGGAAGTCGCGCGCGTGGCGCTCAACGAGCACTTCGAGGTGCTCTCGGTCACGTTCAACGAGCCCAACGCGCGTTCACGTGCCGACGCCGAGTACGGCTGGCGCGTGACGTCGTACGCGTACCTCCTGCTGAAGCCGCGCGGCGCGCAGATCGACCGCGTGCCCCCGCTGCGCCTCGACCTCGATTTCCTGGACACGAGCGGCTACGCCGTGCTGCCCGTGGAGTCCTCGATCGTGCCGATCGACGCGCGCGAGCCCGTTGGCGAGGAACGGCCGTACGAGAAGCTGGCGCTGACGCAGACGCTCGACGAGCGCCAGGCCAAGGACGGCAAGCTGCTGGTCGAGGTGAAGGCCCAGGCGCACGGCCTCGTGCCGGCGCTCGCCGAGCTGGTCGACATCGCGCCGGCCGGGTTCGACGTCGTGAAGACCGACGACCACGGCGTCTCCGTCGTGAAGCTCGAGGAGGAAGGCGCGACGATCGCTTCCGAGCGCACGTGGACGCTCCAGCTGCGCGCGAAGGAAGGCCTGACGGAGCTGCCCGCGACGTTCACGTTCGCCGAGCCCAAGGTCGAGACCGCGACGAACGAACGCTTCCGCTACGTCGACGCCGACCTGGCCAGCGTCGAGCCGACCGTCTCGCTCGAGCGTCAGTACGGCCAGGCCAGCCGGGCCTGGATCTGGTGGTCCGCGGGGCTCCTCGTCGCGCTCGTGGGCGGGTTCTTCTTCCTGCGCCGCGTGGCCAAGCCCAAGGCAGCGCCGAAGAGCCGCTTCCAGGTGCCCGAGACCGTCACGCCGTTCACCGTGATCGGCCTGCTGCGTGACATTCAGCTCAACAACGGCCTCGCTCCCGATGCGCGCCAGAGCCTGGCGGGCGACATCGAGCGCATCGAGCGGCACTACTTCGGCGACGAACGCGTCGAAACCCCCGACCTGCGTTCCGTTGCCGAGACCTGGGCCGGCCGCGCTCGCTGAGGGCGGATTCCTGTCGCCTCGTCAGCGCGCGAGCAGCTTGCCCTGGTTCGCCAGGATGCGGTGCTGATTCGCCAGGATCGTCGACTGGTTGCGGCGGATCGCCGCCTGATTCGAGAGGACCTTTTTCATCGAGCGCATGATCGTGCGCTGGTTGCCCAGGATCGTGCGCTGATTCTTGAGCGAGGCGGGCGTGTTCTGCGGCATGGGGAGTCGATCTCCGGGAGCGGTGCGCGGCGCGCGGAAAGCTGCGCCGTCGCGGCGGACTCTCCGACTTCACGGGAGACGAGTCAAGGCACCGGCGGCGCGGTGAGCGACGAACCCTCGGCTAGCATGCGCACATGCACCGACTGTTCCTCGCCCTGGGACTCCTCGTCACGATCGGCTGCCGCGCCAGCCCCGTCCCGCCCGAAGCGCAAGCTCCGCGGACGGCCGAGATCGCCCCGATTCACAACGAAACCGGCGCGACGCGCAATGCGCGCGTGGCGCTCGAGCGCGGCGGCGACCGTCCCGCGCTGACCTACTTCGCGCGCGAGATGACCCCCACGCAGCTGGCCGAGGTCGCCGCGCTGGCGCCCGGCCTGCGCATCGTCACGGGCCTCGACCGGGCCGAAGCCGTGCGCCGCGCGGGCGAGGCGCAGGGCGCCGACGCCAGCTACGCGTCGCCCGAGTTCCTGCGCGCCGCGACGAGCCTGGCCTGGCTGCAGGCCCAGAGTGCCGGTGTCGACCGCTACCTGAGCACGCCCGAGATCCGCGACACGGACCGCATCGTGCTGACGAACATGCGCGGCGTGCACGGTCCCGCGATCGCCGATCACGTGTTCGCCATGTTGCTGGCGCTGACGCGCGATTTGCCGGTGCACCTGGCCGGGCGCGATCGAGGCGCGTGGCAACGCGAAGGCTCGAGCGAGCTGGAGCCGATCGCGCTCGAGGGCCGGACGCTGCTCGTCGTGGGCCTGGGCGGCATCGGGACGGAGATCGCGCAGCGCGGGCACGGTTTCGGGATGCGCGTGCTCGCGACGCGACGCGGCGATGCACCCGGTCCGGACTACGTCGAGCGGGTCGCGAAGGCGGACCAGCTCCTGTCGCTGCTGCCCGAGGCCGACGTCGTCGCGATCGCCGTGCCGCTGACGCCCGAGACCGAGCACTTGTTCGACGCGCGCGCCTTCGCGGCGATGAAGCGCGGGAGCTACCTCGTCAACATCGCGCGCGGGCAGGTGGTGGACACCGACGCTCTCGTGGAGGCTCTGCGCTCGGGTCACCTGGCTGGAGCCTGCCTCGACGTGACCGATCCCGAGCCGTTGCCGAGCGACCACGTGCTGTGGAGCTTCCCGAACGTCGTGATCACGCCGCACGTGGCCTCGAATGCCGAGCTGACGAGCGAGCGCGGCTGGGCCCTGTTCCGCGAGAACCTGCGCCGCTTCGACGCGGGCGAGCCGCTGCTCAACGTGGTCGACAAGCAGGCTGGCTACTGATCGTCATACGGTACCAGGAAGATTTCTTCCCGATTCGCGCAGGCCGGCAGTGCGTCGCGCGTGGAAGGCGCTCGAATCGGAGAGAAATCTTCCGGGTACCGTATCGTATCACTCACTGCCAAGGATCGTCCGCGCCCACGGTCGGTCGCGCAGCTTGCCCTTCAAGCGCTGCCAGCGCTTGATCGCGGCGGCTTCCGTCAGGCCCAGCTTCACCGCGGCTTCGGCGCACGTCTCGCCTTCCAGGCCGCAGTGCACGAGCAGCATGCGGTCCGGCTCGGAGAGCTCGCCGGCCTGCGTCAGGAACTCGCGCACCGACTCCTCGCGCGCGAGGTGCTGCGTGAAGCTCGTCACGTCCTCGGGGATCCCCTCCAGCGCCAGGATGCGCGACGTCGAGCTGCCCGGCGAGCTGACGAGGTCGTTGCGCGTCGCGCGGATCGCCTCCATCAGCACGTTCTTGCCGATGCGGAACGCCCACGCGCGGAACCCGACGTTGCGCTCGTCGAAGCGCGCGAAGCCCCTCATGCCGCGCAGCCAGACCTCCTGCACCAGATCCTGCGGCTCGAGCCGCGCGCGCAGCGCGGGACGGATGCGCAGCTCGGCCCAGGCGTACAGCGCCGGCGCGACCTCGGCGTAGAGCGATTCGAAGCGCGGATCGACGCGTCGGCGGGGCTCGGGTCCGGGCTCTGTCATGGAACTGGGCCGATTCTATGCAGGAACCAGGTCCAGCCGACATGCCAGTTCGGCCGGCGGTAGGATCGTCCTGGCCGCACGCCACCCCCCATGCAAGACGCGTCCGACTCGAGCGGGTCGATCCTGTTCGATTTCGCGGATCAGCTCCTGTCGGACCTGGACGGGGGCGGGCTGCAGCCGCTGGCGCACTACCTGGCGCGCTTCCCCGGCCACGAAGAGGCGGTCGCGCGCGAGTACATCGCGCTCACGAGCTGCATCCCCTCTCCGACGCTCGGCGCGACGCGCGTCGTGGAGCGGCGCACCGATCGCATCGGACCGTACCGCTTGATCGAGATCCTGGGGCGCGGCGGCCAGGGCATCGTGTACCGCGCCGACGACACGCGGCTCGAGCGCACCGTGGCGCTCAAGGTGCTGACGCTGCCGGTCGCCAGCGTCTCGCAGGGGCGGCGCACGCGCTTCCGCCGCGAGGCCGCGATCCTGGCGCGGCTCGAGCACCCGGGCATCTGCACGATCCTCGATGCGGACCTGGAGGGCGACACGCCCTACATCGCGATGCGCTTCGTCGAGGGCGAGACGCTGGCTGTCGCGCTGACTCGCGCACGCGACGGCCAGGATGGCTCGACGCCCAGCACGGACATGGCGACGCCCAGCAGCGCGTCGCGGCTGCTCGCGCCGCGGCGCGCCGTGGACCTGGCGCAGACACTCTCGTTCTTCGAGCGCGCGGCGCGCACGCTGCACGCGGCGCACGAAGCCGGCGTCGTGCACCGCGACGTGAAGCCCGGGAACCTGATGGTCTCGACGGACGGCTCGCCGGTCCTGCTCGACTTCGGGTTGGCGCGCGGCGGCGACGACGAGAGCGTCGCCTTGACGCGTTCCGACGAGGTGTTCGGGACGCCGGCCTACATCTCGCCCGAGCAGCTCGAGAGCGGACGCCACGTCGACCGCCGCACCGACGTCTACTCACTGGGCGTCGTCCTGTACGAGTGCCTCACGCTCAATCGGCCGTTCCACGCCGATTCGAACGCCGCGCTGTCGGAGGCGATCCGTTTCGCGCCGATCCCGCCGCTGCGCCGCGCGAACCCGAGCCTGCCGGCCGATCTCGAGGTCGTCCTCGAGACCGCGCTGGAGAAGGACGTCGCGCGCCGCTACCCGACCGCGCTGGAGCTGGCGGAGGAGCTGCGGCGCGTGCGCGAGTACGAGCCGATCCGCGCGCGGCCGGCCGGTCCCCTCGTGCGACTGCAACGCTGGTCCCGCCGCCACCCCGTGGTCGCGATGGGCACGTTTGGCTCGATCGCGGCCCTCTCGATCGCGCTGACGATCGCGCTCGTCCTGCTGCGCCGCGTGCGCACGGAGGAGCAGCGCAAGGAGGCCGCGCTCGCGCTCTACGAAGGCGGCTGGTTCCGCGACCAGGCCTCGGGCTCGCTGCCCGACTCGCCGCCGCGTGCCATGCACTACGCGATCGCCGCGGCCGAGCGCGATCCGGGTCTGGCCAGCAACCGCGTCCTGCTGGCCGCGCTCTCGGCCATGTACGGCCAGCAGGTGCTCGTCGGGCACGAGGGCTTCGTGATGCAGGCCGACGTCGACCCGCGCTCGCGGCGCATCGCGACAGCCGCGCTCGACGGCACGGCACGCGTGTGGGACGCGCACACGGGGCGGGAGGAAGCTCTGTTCCGCCACGTCGGCGGCCCGCTCCTGTGCGTGCGCTTCTCGCCCGACGGCCAGCGGGTCGTGGTCACGGGATCGGGCGGCGGCGCCTGGATCCACGACCTGCAGCCCGGCGCACCGACCGTGGAGCTGGTCGGGCACGGGCGCGGCGTGCACTGGGCCCAGTTCAGCACCGACGGCACGCGCGTCGTCACGGCCTCGCGCGACCGCACGGCGCGCGTGTGGGACGCGCGCGACGGGCGCGAGCTGGCGCGGCTCGCGGGCCACACGGGCAGCGTCGCCGAAGCGCGCTTCGTCGACGGCGGACGCCTGGTGCTGACGCGCTCGGCCGAGCCGCCCGAGGGCGCGACGACGGTCGAGAACGACGGCACCGCGCGGCTCTTCGACGCGCGCAGCGGCGCCGAGCTGCGCGTCCTGGCCGGACACACGGGCGCGGTCGTCGCCTTCGACGCCAGCTCCGACGGGCGCTTCCTCGTGACTGCATCCGAGGACCGCACCGCGCGGCTGTGGAGCCTCGAGGGCTCCGGCGCCGATCCGGTGCGCGTCTTCGAGGCGCCCGGCCGAGTCCACGGCGCCGCGTTCAGCCCCGACAGCGCGCGCCTGGCGCTTTCGTGGGACGCGGGCGCCAAGGTCGTCGACGTGGAGACCGGTGCCGACGTGTTCCACCTGCCGAACCACGAGCACCGCGCGGTCGTGCTCATCGCCTGGCGGCCGGACGGCGGCGAGCTGGCCACGGTCGCGCGCGATGACGCGCTGCGGATCTTCCGCGCCAGCGACGGCAAGTTGGTCCGCACGTGCCGCGGCGAGGTGCGCCAGATCGCCGGCATGCGCTGGAGCCCGGACGGGACGTTCATGACCACGTGGCAACGTCGGAACACGGCCGACGTCTGGTACGGCGCCAACCGCCCGTTCCTGCCCGAGATGCGCGGGCACACGGAACCCGTCCGCACGGTGGGATTCGCCCCTGCGGGGGAGCGTGTGCTGACCGCCTCGGACGACGGGACCGCGCGGACGTGGCGCGTGCCTTCGGCGGAACCGGAGGTGCTGTTCGATCCGGCGCGCGCAGGCCGCGTGCGCCGCCCGCTGGTCGGCGCCGTGTTCGATCCGTCGGGCGCGCGCGTCTCGACCACCGACGTGGACGGGAGCGTCCTCGTGTGGGACGCGGCCGACGCGCGCCTGCTCGCGAGCTACCAGGGGGCGCCCGGTACGGAAGTGAAGGCCTCGTTCAGCCCGGACGGAACGCGCCTGGCCTTCGCCGACGGATCGGGAGCGGTGCGGATCGTCGAGCTCGACTCGGGCCGCACACGGCGGCTGGCCGCGCACGACGGATCGGTGACCGCGTTGCGCTTCTCGGACGACGGCCTGCATCTCGCGAGCGGCGGCGACGACCGGCGCGTGTGCCTGTGGGACGCCGCGATCCCGCGCGACGCCGCAGCCGAGAGCGAGTCGACGACCCCGATCTGGCGCAGTGAGGAGTTCGCGACGAGCCTCGTCGCGCTGACGACGGTGTTCGACGTCCTGATCGCGCACGACGGGCGCTGGGTCGCGGCGGCGTGCCAGAACGTGCACATCGAGCTCCACGACGCGCGCGACGGACGCACGCTGGCGAGCGCACTCCTGGCGACGCCCGGAAGGCTCGAGGCGAGCGCGGACGGCAGCCTGTTGATGGTCACGTCGAAGTACGGCCAGGCGACGACCATCTGGCGCGTCCTGGACGGACCCGGCGGCCTGCAGCTCGAGCAGCGGCCCCTGCCGCAAGAGCCCGGCGCGCACCACACGAACAGCACGACCAGCCTGGCGATCGCGGCTTCGGCGCCGATCGCGGTGACCGGATCCCTCGACCGGACGGCGCGCCTGTGGGACCTCGACCGGCGCCTGTGCCTGGCCAGCTACGCCGGCCACACCGACGCCGTGTACGACGCCGACGTGACGGCGGACGGCACCTGGATCGCGACCGCGTCGGGCGACGGGACGGCGCGCCTGTGGCCGGGCGACATCCTGGCGACGGCCCGCCGCGCGCAGCCGGCCGGGTACGCCTCGGTCCTGGGCTGGCTGCCCGCGCCCGTACGGCGGGAGTGAGGCCGGGGCGTTTTTCCCGGATCCCTGTCCAGGAAGCCGGCGCGCGCGACATGTCTTGGTGCCCCCCCCCGCTCCCGGGTCGAGGCGTCGCCAAAGCCTCGGCCCCGGTGACCGACGCTTCCCGCGTCGAGATTTGCGCTCGCAAGCGCGCCGAGCCGCGCCGAGGGGACTCGGCGCGGCTCTCTTCTTGCGCTAGGTTCGCGCGCTGCTCATGCGCGAGGTCCTCCACCGCTCCCCGGCCGACTCGCGCCGCACGCCGTGGAAGAACGGACGCGGCGTCACCGAGGAGCTGGCGATCTGGCCGGATCGCGCGAGCCTGGACCGCGGCGACTTCGCCTGGCGCATCTCGAAGTCGCGCGTCGTCGAGAACGGCGCGTTCTCGTCCTTCCCCGGCTACGAGCGGATCCTGGTCGTCAGCGAGGGCGCGGGGCTCGTGCTCGGGCACGGGTCGAGCGCTCCGCGGGCGCGGGTGCGGCCGCTCGAGCCCTACCGGTTCGACGGCGGCTGGCCCACGACGGCCGAGCTCGTGTCTGGCCCGGTGGCGGACTTCGGCCTGCTCGTCGAGCACGGGGTCGCCGCGGACGTCGAGGTTGCGCGCCTCGGGGCGCGTCGCGCGCGGGAGAGCGTCGGACCGGGCCACGCGTTCCTCCACGCCCTGGCCGGCGCGGTCACCGTGCGCGTGCCGCGCGAGGAGGAGCCCTTCGAGCTCGCGACCGGCGAGAGCGTCTGGGCGCGCGACCTGGCGGCGGAGGAGGAGCTCGAGTTCACGGGGTCCGGCGCGGGCGTGGTGGTCCTGCTCGTGCGCGTCGGCCCGCCGCGGCCGGAGAGCTGACGGCGGCCGATGACGACTTCGTGAGGGCCCATCATTCCGGCGGAACCGCTCGACGAGCTGGTCAGAATCCTTCCCGACGTGCAGCGACATCGCCATGCCGGGCGAGAGCCATCGCACGATCCTCCGCCGAAGACGCCTCGTGACGTCGGGCAGCCTATCGGCGGGTCACGGCTCGCGCGCTCGGAGCGAGCGCTCCTATCGCGCAGTCTGCACGGAGCGCGCACTCACCAGGGAACCCCCAGGTGAGCGTGGATCTGGACCATGCGCTCGAGCAGCTCGGCGCCCGGCTCGATCCCGTTGCGCGCCATCGACGTGCATGTCGCGGACAGGTCCTCCGCGCGCGGTCTCGAGTTCGGGTTCTCCACGCCGGCTTCGACGGCTCGCGCGTAGAGACTGCGCGCGCTCTCGTCGTCGATGATCGAGGCGTACGCCTCGGCCAGGGCGCGCAGCACGCCGGCGCGGTCGATGTTCACGATCCGCTCGCGCTGCGCGTCGAACAGGGCCAGGGCCGCTGTGGCCTCGCTGCACGCCTTCTCCGTCTCGCCCGCGCGGTGGCGCAGCGTCGCGAGGCGCGCCTGGAGCGGGATCTGGTAGTCGGCCGACCAGCGCGAGCTGTCCATGATGGCGTGCGCCTCTTCGATCAACTCGAGTGCCTTGCCCGCGTCCGCGTGGTCCAGCGCGAAGCCGCTCAACTGCATGAGCAGCTCCAGCCGCACCGGGATCGGCAGCTTGCCCCACGAGGCCTTGATCTTCGCCTCGGCGCGCGAACGCCGCTCGGCATCGGCCTGAAAGCGATCGAAGAGCCGGGCGCAAGCCTCGAGTGCGTTGCGCACCTGGTCGAACGAGCCCGTGGCGATCACCTTGTCGAGCTCCGCCATCTGCTCGTCGAAGGCTTCGGCCGGCGCGTGCATCGCCTCGACGACGGCGACCTTGCCCGACTCGGAGTCGACTGCACCGGCTGCGATGCGCGTGGCCTCGCTCTTCTGCCCGAGCCAGGCGTACGTTTGCGCGACGCGCGCGCGGATCCGGTCCTCCTTCCACTCCTGGGCGCTCTCGAGCGGGTTGTCGTCCTTCTCGGCACGCGCAGCGGCTTCGAGCGCGAGATCCAACCAGACCTGCACGGTCTCGGTCTCGCCCGCCCGGGCCAGGTAGAAGGCCAGATCGGCATAGCCCGCCCCGCGGCGCCAGTTCGCGATGCGCTCGATGTAGCCCGCAGCGCGGCGCGGCTGGTCGAGCGCGAGGCACGCGGTCACAACCTGCTCCTGGGCGCGCGAACGGTTCTTGATGTGAGGCTGGATGGGCAGCGCCGAAGCGGCGCGGAACGCCAGGTCCAGGAGCTCGATCCGCCAGGTCGCGAGCGGCTGGTCCTTCAGCGAGCTGGCGACGTCGGGAGCTGTCCGAGGATCCTCGCTCGGACGTGCCGACGCGTCGGAACGCGCGCTCGACCAGAAGAACACGGCGCCGGCCGACAAGACGACCAGCACGGACAGGAGGATGCTTCCGGTTCTCGATTTCATCGGGGTTCAGCGGCGCTCGGGCAAGAGTCTATCCATGGGTTCGCTCCCCCTTCCCGCCGCAGCCTTCGACGCCGGCTGCGGCAGGACGGAGGAGCGCTCCGCGTTCACGATCCAGGGATCCGAAGGAATGCGCTGGCCCGCTCGAGGGGCCGGCCCGCGGAGCCAGCCTGCGAGCGCAGCCAACGAATGCGCCGGCCCGTTCAAGGGGCCGGCGCGAGAGGATCACGTCCCCCAGACGATCTCCAGGCCGTTCGTCAGGTTGAACGTCGACGCCGTGCAGAAAGCGGCGGCGTTGCGGTACCAGACCTGGTACGTGCGCGTGCCCGGCACGGTGATGTTGCCCTTGACCGAGACGGTCGGGTCGCCGGCCTGCGGGTACTGCGAGGCGCCACCCACGTTCGTGACCGTCTTGAGACGGATCGTCGAGCCACCCGCACAACGCTTGCCGTCACCGAAGGCCGCACCGTTGCCGGAGTTCAGCCGCGTCGTGCCCTGGAAGTAGAGTGCCGAGCTGTTCGGCATCTGCGCGCCTTCCAGCACGACCTTGTCGTTCGACAGGCTGGCGAGTCCGCTGGACCGCAGCTGTCCACCCGTGGCGAGCGAGTTGAGGCAACCCTCGTTCGCGCCGGGCGCGCTGTTGTTCGCGCACGGGCAGGCCGTGCCGGTGCCGTCGCCGAAGCAGAACGGCGTGCCCGGATCGACGACCGGCGTGTAGCCATACGCGGTGGACGCGGTCCATGTGCCGAGCCACGACTGCACGCCGGGCTCGAACGCGCCGCGGTACTGCGCCGAGGTGAAGAAGCCGTCGGCCGGAGCCGCGGCGACGCTGGTGAGGGCCGCGTTGGCCGGGCGCGGGTCGAGTCCGATCACGGGCAGCATGCGCTTGCCCGAGATGAGGACCTCGGGGCCGCGCGTGATCGAGGTGATCGGCGCGTCGACGTCGGCGAAGCCCGGCGTCAGCACGTTGTTGTTGCCCGCGGCGAAGACGCCGCGCGCTGTGGCCTCGGTGTAGGCCGCGGAGTTCAGGTTGCGGAAGAACACGCTGTCCGTGATCTCGGCCAGCTTGCCCGACGTCTGCGCCGCGTAGAAGGTGGCCGGGTTGGCCGGATCGTTCGCAGTCGCGGGGGCGGCGTTGAAGTTCGTGGTCCAGGTGTCGGCCCACGACAGCGTGCCGTTGAAGCCGTAGCCGTTCGCGCCGTCGCCGTCGACGTTGTCGAAGCTGACGAGCCTCTCGCCCAGGTCCATGAACACGCAGTTGCGGTACTGGACACGGGCGTTGTCGCGCCACGCGGTGGCATGGTCGCCGTCGAGCGGCTGGCCGATGACCGTGCAGTTGTAGATCGTCGTGGTCGTGACGGGCTGCCAGTCGGAGTCCTCGGCGCCGTCCGTCTCGAAGCAGTTGTCGCCCACGCCCGAGCCCTGCGCCGCGTTGGCGCTGTAGCCCTGGACGATCAGGCCGAACTGCGCCTTGCCGCGCCAGCCCTGGTCGACGTCGAAGCTGTCGTCACCGACGTTCCAGATGCTGAAGTTCTTCAGGTTGAAGGTGCCGCCCCAGACCTCGATGCCGTCGTCGACGTTGTTCATGATCTCGACGTGGTGGATGTCGGTCCCGCGACCGATGCCGCCCAGCGAGAGGCCGTTGAGCTCGTTGTTCAGGCCGATCACGCGGCCGCCGTAGCGCAGCGACAGGTACGTGATCGTGCCGCTGTCGTCGTCGTCGTCGCCGCCGCCGTAGAGCACCTTCGTGTCGCCCGGGAAGCCCGCGACGAGGCCTTCCATGGCCGCGACGTTGCTCGGGCTGGGCGCCGGCGTGTTGCCGGCCGTCACGTTCTCCGAGATGTAGGCGTCGCCCATGATCGTGAGGTTGCCCCACTCGTTGGCTCCGACGCGCCATGTGCCCGTGCGCGGATCGCCGCCGACCCACGTGGCCACGTCGGCCACGCTGGTCATGATCACCGGGTTCGAGGCGGTGCCCTGGACGAAGATCTGGGCTCCGCGCGTCACGGCCAGGCTTCCGCCCAGGCTCGTGGTGCTGGCCACGACCGTGCCGGCCTCGATCGTCAGCGTCGCGCCGGGCAGGACGTAGATCTGCTGTTGGAGGTTGTAGGTGTTGTTCGCGGTCCACGTTGTGGAGACCGCGATGTCCGTCGTGACCATGACTTCGGCGGCCTGGGCGGCGCCGGCCATGCAGGCGCTGGCGATCAAGGCCAGGGCCGTCCCCTTTTTGAAGCTACTCACTGGATCCATCTCCTGAACAACGAAGCCTCACGGAACTCGAAGGAGTGGATCTCCTTCGCTTGTCCGAACCGTGTGGCCGGCAAAGTAGGGAGGCCGTGTTCAGGCGCCGCAAAGGGCCCGGGCGCGTTGGATCAAACAGACCGCCGCTGCGACTGCTCGCTTCGAGGGTGTCGATACCGTGCCAGGGACGACTTCGACACTTTCGTCCGCTGCCAACGCCCGAAGTCGAGGGTGTCGCGATTGTCCCTGGCACCGTATCAACACCCTCGCTGCGCGCGTTCCGCGCGGCGTCACCCGTGTGGCCGATCAAACGGCTGGCTGCTGTCAGCGCCGCGTCTTGGCGATCCGCTCGACCTGTTCCAGGTACCGGGCGATGTCCTCGCGGGGCTTGACTTCCTGTGCTCGGCGGATCAACGGGACGGCATCTGCATAACGGCCCATGCTCACCAGGACCTGGGCATGCCGGATCCGGGCGTTGACCTCGAAGGCGTCGATGCTGGCCGCGCGCTCGTAGTAGAAGATGGCCCGGTCGGGCTCGTTCTGGCGCGAGAAGTGCTGCCCCAGCAGCATCAGGGCCTCGCCGTCGAGCGGGTCGAGGGCGACGATCTCCTCCAGCACGCGGGCCGTCTCGGCCGTGCTGGTGCCGTCGGCCATGGTCAGGCGCGCTTCGAGCTTGAGGAGCTTGGCGCGGTCGGGTCCCTCGAGCCGCTTCTCCCAGACCGTGCGGATGTGCGCCGCGACCTCGCGCGCCTGCGGCAGGGCGCCGCGCGCGGCCATCACCTCGGCCGAGCGCAGCGGACGCGCGATCGGTTGCTCGATGCTGACGTCGATCGCGCGCCGGTAGGCCCGCGCGGCCAGGTCCATCAGGTTCTCGGAGACGTAGATGTCCCCCAGCGTGTGCAGGCTGTCGACGGTCGCCTTGCCGAGGAAGTGCATCGCCTCGAGGTTCTCGGCCGCCTTGATCGGCTGCTTCATGCCCAGGTAGGTGTGGGCCTGCAGCAGCCAGAACTCGGCGTTGTCCGGGTAGCGCTCGATCAGAGAGTCCAGGAGCGTGGCCGCGTCCTCGAACTTCTCCTGCTTGAACGCGCAGCGCGTCAACCCGAAGCGCCACTCGGTGTTGTCGGGCTGCAGGAGGAGCGCATTGCGGTACGAGGCCTCGGCCGCCTGATGGTCCTGGCTCGCGGCGTAGGCGAACCCGAGCAGGCCGTACGAATAGCCGTCACCGCCGCCCAGCTCGATCATGCGCGTGAAAGCCCGGATCGCCTCGTCATTGCGGCCGTCGCGGGCATGGATGAGGCCCAGGTTGCGCCAGGCGCGGCGGAAGCTCGGGAACTTCTCGACGGCGCGGCGGTAGTTGTTCAACGCCAGGTCCATGCGATCCTGCTGGAACTGGATGCTCCCGAGCGTGAAGTCCAGGACCGCCGAGCAGTCCGGCTTCATCAGCTTGCGCAGCTGCTGTTCAGCCTGCGGCAGGTTGTCCGCCATCAACGGCCGGATCTTCTCGAGGATTGCGACTTCCTCGGGCGTCACGCGCGGCTCGATCTCGGCATTCGCGCCGTAGGTGCCGACGAACTGCTTCTGGAATGCGGGATCGCGCCACATCGCGGCGATCTCGGCCTGGACGTCGGCACGGTTCGCCCTCGCGAGCGGGGACAGGGCGAGCAGGCCGGACAGGAGCACCAACGCGCGGACGGGGTTCGTGTGCATGGACGTCAACTGGGCTGGAACCGGATGGGCACCCGCATCTTGCAGGCGACGCGTTGACCGGCCCTCAGGCCGGGCTCGAACTTCCACTTGCGCACGGCGTCGAGCGCCGGCTTGTCGAACGAGGGGTGCGACGACTTCTCGACGCGCGGGTTCTGCACCTTCCCGGCCGCGTCGACGACGAACAGGACCGTGACGACGCCCTCGACCTTCTTGCTGCGCAAGTCGGCCGGGTACAGCGGCGAGCCCTGGAAGACGGGCCGCGGCTTCTGGTCGATCTCGGCCAGGCTGAACGCGCTGTCGAGGTTGTCGTCCATCGCTCCGCCCTTGCCCGTTCCGCCGATCCGGCCGCCCGAGGCGAAGTCCAGGCCACTCGCGAAGTCGCCGCCGCCGCCAGATTGTCCACTGAGCGCCGCTTCGATCGCGCTCAGGCTGGCGGCCTCGAGCGCCGGCGTGTTGTCGACCGCGGCCAGCTCGAGGTTCCGGATCACCTCGGCCGCATCGGGCGGCTCCTCGGTCTCGGCCTCGAGCTCCTCCACCTTCTCCTCGGGGGTCAGCTCCTCGGGCTTCTGGTCCTGCTCGACAGAGTCGTCCTCGGCCAGCAGCTCGACCTGCTGCAGCGTGCTCGACTCCTTCGCGAGGCCCGTGAAGATCCAGCCCCCGAACAGGAGGAACGTGGCGTGCACCAGGAGCGCGCAGACGACGCCCAGGAGGATCTTCACTTCTTCTCCGTGTTGATGCCGACCTTGGGGATGCCGATCTTGCGCACTTCGTCGAGCACGGCCACGACGTGCCTGAAGTCCGCGCCGGCATCGCTGTTGATGATGACCTTGGGGTCCTTCCCGGTGGCCTTGAGCGTCTGCAACTTCATCGGCAACTGGGCCATCGTGATCTTGTCCTTGTTGTAGAAGACGTCGCCCGCAGCGTTGACGCTGAGCGTGACGGCCTTCTCCATCTCCGACTGATCGCCCAGCGACTGCGAGCTGTTGGCTGCGGGCAGCGTGACCTGCACGCCCTGGTTCTTCGTCATGGAGAGCGACACCATGATGAACGTCGCCAGCAGGAAGAACATGATGTCGATCAGCGGGATGATCTCGATGCGCGCGCGCTTGATCGAGCCGCCGGTGGATCCGCCGTGCATGTTCAGTCCTTCCGGGGCTGGCCTTGCGCCAGCGTCGCCGCGACGGGCAGCTCGGGCTGGCCGAGTTCCAGCTCCAGCTCGTCCATCTGCCGCTGGAGCGCCTCGCGCTTCAGCTTGAGCTCGACCTCGCGGCGCCGCGCCGCCTCGCGCGAAGCGAGGAAGTTGGCTCGTTCGCGCCCATCCTTGTCCGGAGTGGGGATCACGTCATGGGCGGCCGCCATGGCGCCAGCCAGCTGGGGCTGGACGAGCAGCTCGAGCTGCGTCGCGGCCGATTCCATCTCGTGACGCGCGACCTCCATCTTGGTGTTGAGGTAGTTGAAGGGCAGCAGCGCCGTGATCGCGATGCCCAGACCGAAGGCCGTGGCGATCAGCGCCTCGGCGATGCCGCCCGTGATCGCGCCCGGGGCATTGAGGTCGCCGCCGATCAGCGAGAACGAGCCCATCATGCCCACGACGGTGCCCAGCAGACCGAGCAGCGGCGCCAGCGTGATGATCGTGTCGAGGATCGGCACGCCGCGGCGGTAGCGATTGAGCTCCTGCGCTTGCGCGTACAGCACCGCGCTGGCGAGCGAGTTCTCGCGGTGCGAGAGCGCGTAGGCCAGCGCGCGCACGACGAAGAACTTCGATTCGGTGCCGATGCGGATCGCTTCGGCCATATCGCCCTGCGCCACCGCGGCGAAGAAGCGGTCTTGCGCCTTGGGATCGCGCCGCCAGCGCTCCATCATCAGGAAGATGAAGCGCTCGATCACCGTGCCCAGCGCCAGGATCGAGGCGAAGAGCAGCGGCCACATGATCGGGCCGCCCTTCTCGAAGATGTGGAACAGGTTGGTCTTCTGCACCAGCGCCTTGAGCGCCCCGCCGCGCGAGGGGTCGAGTGGCAGAAGCCCGTCGCCCGTCTCGACCAGGGACGCGATGCCCGCTTGCAACGCACCCTCCAGGGGACGGATCAGCGGGTTCGACGAGCCGGTCTGCGGGATGACGAGCCCGGCCACGCCGCCGGTCTGCGCGCGGAACAGCGCCACGGGACCGATGATCGCGAACTGACCCGCCGTCACCGTGCCCTGGAGGTCCACGCCCTGCCCGGCGAAGCGCATGCCGCCCACCGCGTCGAACAGGCGCTTCAGCGAGACGTCGGCGAACGCCATCTGGCGCCGGAATTTCTCGGTCATCGACAGCTCGACGTTCTCCGAGGCCTGCTTCGCGGTCTCGATCGCCGGGCCCATCACCTGCAGCTCGCTGACGTTCACCTTCGTGTCGAAGGTGCGCGCGTACTCGTCGAGCAGGTTGGCCACGTAGGACAGCTCGTCCTTGCGCGCCTTGATCTCCGACTGGATCGCCGGCAGCTCGAGGTTCCCCGCGTCCACGAGGCGCGTGACCTTCTCGTGCTCACGCCGCAGGTTGGCGAGCTTCTCCTCCAGCGCGGTGAGCTCCTGCGCCAGCGGCAGCTTCTCGGTGGCGATCTGGTCGCGCAACACGTTCAGCTCCTGCGTGCTGTGGGCCAGCTCTTCGCCGGCGGACTGGGAGAGCCGGCTCATGCTCTCCTGGACGGCCGGCTGTTGAGCCAGGCCGGCGACGGAGAGGACGACGATGCCCAGGATGGCGCCGATGTACTTCATTGGATTTGCACCGGAAGTGCGACGAAAGCCGGCGTTTGCTTGCCCTGCAGGATCTCGAGCGCCATCAGGACGTCCCCCGCGACAGCCTTGGACGATTCCCACTTCCAACCGTCCGCACCCGGCCGGCCGATGCCCGCTTCACCGCTCGCGCTGACGTAGTAGGCCTGCGCGAGCCCGACGTAGATCGCCTGCACCTCGGACGGCCGCCCGTCGGCCAGCGTGTGCACCTCGTACCCGACGGTGATCTCGTTGTTGGCCTTGTTCAGCTCGTTGAGGATGCCAAGCACGTTCTGAAACCTCTCGGCCGCCGACACGCGCGTGTTGGCCGGATCCTCGGGGATGCGCTGTGACAGCGGCAGGAGCTTCGTGCGGATCGGCTGCGGCACGGAGTCGAACAGCTTGCGGAGCTGCCCCTCCATGCCGGTGACGCCCTCGGCGAGCTGCGCGCCCACCGCTTTCAATCCCTCGTTCTCGGCCAGCAGCGCGTCGCGCCGGCGGTTGGCCTCCGTCACCGCCGATTCGGCCTGGCGGATCTTCTCCTCGAGCGTCGTGACCTCGCTTTTCACGAGGTCCAGCCGGCCGAGCAGGATCTCCTTGCCCTGCTGCCAGTCCTTGCGCTCCTTCGAGATGATCTGTTGCGTCTCGATCCACTTGTCCATGGTCAGACGCGTCTCCTGCAGAGCCACCGCGGCGGACGGCCCGTCGCCGTCGCCCGCTGCGGACGTGCCCGCCAGGAACAGCAGCCCGACTGCCGCGGTCAGGCCGGCCAGCGCGCCGGCGGGACGAGGTCTGTGTGTCGATTCCATCCGTCGTTGCATCGTGGGTGATCCCCGGGGGCGAGTTCTCAAAAGGCCAACTCCAGGCTCAGGCTCAGGGCGTAGTCGATGCCCTTCGAGTAGGAGGTCTTCTCCACGTCGCCGCCGATGTACTCGGAGCGGTAGACCTCCTCGATCTCCGGATTCGTCAGGTTCTTGGCCTGGAACTGCAGCTTCAGGTACTTGCCCAGCGGCTGGGCGACCGTGAAGTTCAGCGTGTCGTACTGCGTGGCGTAGACGCTCGGCACGAAGTTCCCGTCCGATTGTCCGGCGCCGGCCACGAGCGTGTCGCCCTGCACCGTGTAGAAGAGCGCGAGCTGCGTGCCCGTCTTCTCCACGTCCCAGGTCAGGTAGATGTTGTAGAGGTGCTCGGGCGCGTTCGTCATGTCGCGCGTGTCGATCGGAGCCTGGATGCCCGGCGCGTCGAAGCCGGCCGACTCGTCCTCGGGCAGCGTCACCTCGGACTCGATGAACGTCGCGTTGATCCCGAGCGCGAGCCCCCTCAATGACTCGGTGAACTCGCCGAGACCCTGACGGACCTCGAGCTCGAGGCCGCTCAACTTGCCCTTGGGGTAGTTGTCGGGCGTCGTGAACGTGAAGCCGGACGGCGCCAGCCGCTGCACGTACTCGATCGGATCGTTGACGTCCTTGTGGAAGAGGGAGGCCGACACCAACGATCCTTCGGCGGGCGCCCAATCCGCGCGCAGGTCGTAGTTGTCGAGGCCGCTCATCAGCAGGTCCGGGTTTCCGATGAAGATCGGACCGCCCAGGAACTCCTGCTGGATGATCGGCGTCAGTTCCTTGAACGTCTGGCGCGCGATCGTCTGGCTGTAGGAAGCGCGCAACGTGATCTTCTCGGCCGGCTCGAAGACGAGGCCCAGCGAGGGCAGCACGTCGTCCTGGTCGAACGAGACGTCGGCCTCGCCCGGGTTCAACGAGGTGGGCGACGACGAGCCGGGCGGGAACCAGAGCGCGTCCTCCTCGGGCGAGTTGACGATGCTGATCCCGGTCGACTCGAAGCGCGCGCCGCCGAGCATGCTGAGCGTCGAGGACAGCGGCAGGTCGACCATGCCGTAGAAAGCCGTGATGTCCTGCTCGCCGTGGTAGTCGACGTCGTAGTCCGACGCCGTGATCGGGTGGTTCTCGTCCGGGAAGTGGCCGCTCCAGGGGTCGTCCCAGCCGCCCTCGTACGAAGCACCGGCGTCGCCGAAGTTGCTGAACGAGTCCTGGTCGAATTCGCGCTCGACCGAGTCGTCGAAGAAGCCGAACTTCAGGTACCCGGCGTGGTCCTCCCACTGCTGGAACGGGAGCTTCAGGTTGAGCGTGTACTGCTCGCTCTCCTCCTCGATCGTCTTCCAGATGCGCTGGAAGTTGCCCAGGTTGAAGTTCGCGGCCGGCTTGTACGGCAACCACAGCGGCGGATCCGTGTAGCCGTTCGGCTCGAACGGCGGATTCGGCGGGTGGAACGAGGGCGCCAGCCAGAGCGCGCCGAACTGCCGTTTGTCGGGCTGATCCAGGTCGGCGAAGCTGTACGCGACGCCCCAGTCGAATTCGGGCACGCCGAATTTGATGCCGTCGCCGAACCCGAAGTCCCCCAGCGGGATCTTGTGCTTGCCGCTCAGCTGGAGGGTGCTGGTCGTCCGCTCCGTGTACTCGAGCGTCTCCAGCCGCAGGTAGGGTGCCGCGTTGCGGTTGTTGGGCTCGTTGCCGGGGCTCGTCGGGTCGTTCGGGTCGTGGCCCGGGAAGAAGTACTCCTTGCCGCGCGTGTCCTCGGCCAGCGTGGCCGTGTCCTCGGCGATGTGCGTGTAGAGGTACGTCAGCCCGACCGAGTGGTTCTCGGTCTCGAGCCCGAACGTGCCGAGCCCGCCCCACTGGACCGATTGCGACCCCTGCGTCACGTCGAACAGCGACGTCTTGAAGTCGCCGTCCGACGGCGTCCCCTGGGTCGTCTGCGGCGTCATGCCCGCGCCGGGGGACTCGACCCACCACGAATCGTCCTTGCCGTCGTCGTAGAACGAGCTGTCGCGCTCGTAGAAGAAGTTCAGCGAGCCGCCGATCTTGACGCCGTCGGCGACGTCGAACTTGCCGCCCAGCGTCGTCGACCACTTGGAATCGATCGGCGCGTTCTCTTCCGAGACGCCCGCGGCACCGTCCCAGTTTCCGCCCAGGTTCTCGAGACGGATGTCGCGGCCGCCGTCGTCACTGCCCCAGAAGCTGAGACCGCCGCCTTCGTAGCCCAGGAAATCGTCCCGGGTGCCGACCTGCGAGTTGTAGCCGAGCTGGCCTTTGAGCTGGAAGATCCCCCGATCGGGGATGCCCTTGAGCTTCACGTTCACCGCGCCGCCGGACGCGTCGCCCTGCTGGTCGGGTGTGAACGTCTTGCTGACCTGAAGGCTCTCGATGACGACCGCCGGGAACTGGTCGAGCTCGACCGCGCGCTTGTCCTCGTCCGCCGTCGGCAGGCGCACGCCGTTCATCTGCGAGCTGACGTAGCGATCGGGCAGGCCGCGGATGACCGCGAACTTTCCGTCCTGGACCGACGCGCCCGAGACGAGCGTCAACGCCGCCGCGGCGTCGCTTGCGCCCGCGCGGCTCATCAGCTCGGAGCCGATCGAGTCCAGGAAGGACGGGCTCTCGAGCCGCAGCTTCATGAGCGCCGCCTCCGACCCGGCCGTGAGCTGGAGGATGTCCTGGACGACGAACTCCTCCATCTCGGTGAACTCGCCCGAGAGAGACGCATCGACGTCGGTCAGTTGACCGGCAGTTACGACTACGTCGGCCTTCACTTGCCGAACGTAGCCCTCCTTGGAGAAGACCAGCGTGTACTTGCCGGGCGGCACCGCCGTGATCACGAAGTTCCCCTGGTCGGTCGTGAAGGCCTTCTGGCCCGTCTCGACGGCCAGCACCTGCGCAGCGGCCAGCGGCGTGTCGAAGTCCGCGTCGTACACGACGCCGCGGATCGAGCCCGCGGGCTGCTGCACGAGGATGGACGCGCTACTGAGGAACATGGCTCCGAGGAGGGTCACGCACGACGATCCCAACGCCCCCACGGCGCGCCCGATGCCTCGGTTTGGCCGGCGAGCCTCCACCGTTCAGCGGCGAGACGCTCGAACGACCCGGCCCGTGAGCATCCAAGGGTGCATGGTCTCGCGGGGTCGCCGTATCGGGGGTCGTGCGCGAGGCCTTCGTGGAGATCCGAGGCGGGGGGAAGCTCTCGGACGCGGGCAGCTTGGGCGCGGCAGATCAGGGCGAGGTGAACGAACGACGGGATCGCAGTGAAGCCGTCCCGTTCACGCCGTGGTTTCAGGACCGGTACCCGCACAGCCGGGGAAGACGCCCGGCGCGCGCAGGGCTCGATTCGTCCCACTGAGGGCGCGGTCAGCCGGTCAGGGGGGCTGTCCGAGGGCAGGTGAGCACCCCTAGGGGGTTTTCTCTGGGCAAGATCACAGGGAGGTGCAGAATCGATCGTCGCTCTTCCCGGAGCGCTCGATGAAGCCCCCCCACCCGATCGCGGCCCTGACGGCCGTGGCGCTGCTGCTTGCGTTCGCAGGCTGCGACGAACCCATTTCGCAGGCTTCGTTTCGCTCGAGACCGAGGGTGCTGGTCGTGGTCTCCAGCAGCGACACGCTGCGCCTGCGCGACGGGAAGACGCATCCGACGGGCTACTACTTGAACGAGCTGATCGTGCCGGTGCGCAAGCTCGTCGACCAGGGCTACGAGGTCGTGTTCGCCGACCCGGACGGGAACCCCGCGCCGATGGACGCGCACAGCGCCTCAGCCACGCATTTCGGCGACGACGTGGCGGCGTACGAGTCGTATCGCAAGTTCCACGGCGGGCTGAAGGGGCTGAGGAATCCGAAGAGGCTCTCGACGGTGATCGCGGAGGGGCTGGAGCCGTTCGTGGCCGTGTTCTTTCCCGGCGGGCACGCGCCGATGGAGGACTTGAGCCAGGATCAGGACGTGGCGACGGTTCTGCGGCACTTCCATCAGCGCGGCAAGCCGACGGCGATGATCTGCCACGGGCCGATCGCGCTCGTGTCGACGGTTCAGGATCCGGCTGCGTTCCTGCGCGCGATCGAGTCAGGCGACACGGAAGCCGCATCGAAGCACGTCGGCGACTGGCCGTACGCGGGATACCGGATGTCGGTCTTCTCGACCGCCGAGGAGAAGGTCGCGGAGGCTGGCCAGTTGGGCGGAGACGTCCGCTTCTACCCCGACGCCGCGCTCGAGGCCGCCGGCGGCAATGTCGAGATCGCGCCGCCGTGGACGCCGCACGTCGTCAAGGACCGCGAGCTGATCACGGGACAGAACCCGGGGTCCGACGTCCAGCTCGCCGACGCGTTGCTGAAGGAGCTCGACGCCGGCAAGCCGCAGCCGAAGTAGCGCCGCGCCCGGTTCCGGCAGGGCCTGGTCAACGCGCGTCGACGGCTCGCGCCCCCGCGCGGGCCTGCGCGGTGATGCGCGCGCACATGAGATCGCAGAGCTTGTGCACGACCGAGTCGGCGATCGCGTAGTAGACCGCCGTGCCTGCCTTGCGGCGTTCGAGGAACCCGGCCGCGTGGAGCGTCGCGAGGTGCTTCGACGTGTTGGCCTGCGACAGGCCCGTCGCCTCGGTGAGGTCGTTCACGGAGCGCTCCCCGGACAACAGCTGCTGGAGGATCCGCAGTCGCGCCGGCTCCGCGAGCGCGCGAAACCGGCTCGCGACGGCCTCGATCAAGGCATCCGACATCGGCTTGCGTCCGGGCATCATCACTTCACGTCAGGGCCGGTCTCGACCGGCAGTTCGGGACGCGCCGCCCATTCCTTCCACGAGCCGTCGTACCAGCTGACGTTCTCGTAGCCCAGCACGTAGCGCAGCGTGAACCAGCTCTGAGCTGCCTGGTGTCCAGTGCGGCAGGAGACGATCACCGGCTCCGACCGCGCCAGGCCCATGTCCTCGTACTCGCGGCGCAGATCGTCGACCGGACGCCAGAACGGCCCGGCCTCGGTGCTCGCGACGTCGGACGTGTAGGGCCGGTTGAGCGAGCGCGGGATGTGGCCCGCGCGCGCCTCGGTCGAGACGTCGCCGCGGAACGCATCGGCCGGACGCACGTCGAGGATCCGCGTGCTGGAACCTGCGCTGGCAGCCTTCACGGCTTCCAAGCCGACGGCGCGGAAGCCGGGCGCCGGCCGCGGCACGTACGAACTGGCCACGGGGACGGGCGGCTCGACCGACAGCGCAAGACCTTCGGCCTTCCAGGCCGGCAGTCCGCCCTCCAGGATCGCGACCTTTTGGTGGCCGACGCTGATCAGCGCCAGCGCGACGTGCGTCGGGTCCTGCAGCTTCACGTCTCCGTAGGCCACGACTTCCGTCTCGGCGTCGATGCCGAGACGGCCGAGCGCGGCTGCGAGCTCGTCGGGGGCGAGCAGCTGGTCCGGCACGCCCTCGCGCTCCGCGCGCATGGACTTGATCGGCACGTGCCGTGCGCCCGGGATGTGGCCGGCCGCGTAGTCCTCGGGCTTGTCGCGCGCGTCCAGGACGATGAGCGCCGTGCCGCGCTGCGCGACCCATGCAGCGGAGACGATGGTCGGCTTGGTCAGCGCGGCGGGGTCGGTCGCGAGCTGTGCGAAGGCCGGTGCCACGGCCTTGACCGTGGCCCGCGCCGGCGCGACCGAACGCGACAGGAAGGTGGCCGTCGCCGCCGCGAAGGCCGGATATTCCTGCGCTGCGCGCGCTTCCGTCGTCACGCCGCGCAGCGAGGGCGGCGTCAGCACGTCGCGCACGAATCCGTCGAGCCCGTCCTCGAGGACGCGCACGTCGGCGCGTCCGCGCCGCGCGAGTTCGACCCAGGCCTGCGCGGGGTGCGTCATCCCATTCGAGCACAGGACGACCAGGTGGCCGGCGTGCGCGGCGAGGAGATCGTCTCCGCGCGCGCCCAGCAGCTCGACCACGTCGAGATTCACCGCGCCGGGCAGGTGGAAGGCCGCGAACTCCGCCGCTGGCCTCACGTCGACCAGCAGCACGGAGGCCGGATCGGCGAGCAGACGCTCGGACAGCTCGACCGGAGTGATGTGGTCCGCTCCGGCCTCGACGGCCGCCGGCCAGGAGATCGGCGCGGCGGCGTGAACGCCCGGGCGGTCGACGAGCGCAATGAACAGGGCGAAACCCATCGCACCGATGGCCGCAACGGGAGCAAGGTAGTTGGTGTTCATGATCAGTGCTTTCACTCAACGACGGGGAGCGAAGCGGTGGATCGCGGTGAACGCGGCGAGCGCCACCGCGACGACGAGCGCGGCGACGGCGCCGGAGGAGAGATGGAGCAGCTCGGGCAGCGTCACCACGCCGCAGGCGCCCACGTCCTGCAGCGGCGCGAGCTGCGGCCAGAACGCCGCATAGACGAGGCTCCCGATCAGGGTGGCTGCGAGGAACGCGAGGGCGTCGAGCTTGCCCGAGGCCGCTCCGACCAGTGCCGTGCCCGGGCACCAGCCCCCGGCCACGAACCCGGCGCCGAAGAGCAGCCCGCCCACGATCTGTGGCCCGAGCAGGGTCTCCATGCGGTACACGCGCGAAGCGTCGAACAGCCCGGCTACGTCGAGGGCGACCAAGCCCAGCGCCGCGGTGGCGACCGCCGTGAACATGACCTGCACGACGGCGAAATCGCGCAGGTAGAAGATGGCCGCGAGCTTGCGGCTCGATCCGAACCCGGCGCGCTCCAGCCAGAAGCCGAAGGCCAGGCCGACGAGCAGCGCCACGATCCAGCCGAAAGGCGTCTCGAGCAGGCCTTGATCGAAGAGGTTCACGGGAGCCACTCCTTGCGCACGAGCGGCGCGACGAGGAATCCACCGGCGAACACGGCCGCAAGGAAGGCCCAGCTTCCGCCGAGCAGAAGCGCGCTGCCGGTGAGCGCCTGGCCCGAAGTGCAGCCGGCGGCCATCCGGCTCGCGAAGCCGACGAGGAGTCCGCCGGCCACCGCGAGCATCAGCCGCGCGCGCGGCGTGATGCGGGCGCCGCGCTCGACCTCTACGTGTACACGCCGCGCGAAAAGCGCGGACAAGAGCCCTCCGCCCAGCGTGCCGAGCGACATGAACACGAGGTAGTTCGCGAGCGGAGAGCCGCCTTGGAACCACGGCCCCAGGTAGCCGTTCGCCTCGACCGCCGCGGGTGCCACGGCGTGCACCGCGCTCGCCGCGAGCCGCGCCGTGCTGCCCGACGCGCCGAGACCCACACCCAGGGCGACGAAAGACACGAGCAGGGTCAGGCCGAGGCCGAGGCCCGCGACGTACGGATTCCAGTAGCGCTGGGCCTGGGGCGAGAGCGGTTGGATGGGTCCGGTCATGATCGTGCTCCTAGCAGCCGGCGCTGCGCTTCTTGGCCGCGGGCTTCGCGGACGGAGCCGGTGCGGCCGCGGGCACGGGCTGCGCGCCTTGCGCCGCCGGCGGTGCCTGTCCTGCGATCTCGACGTCTCTCCAGAAGCGCGCCGTGCCTCCGGCGAGCACGCGCAGCGCGCGTGCTTCAGGGAGCACGGCGGACACGGCGCCTGCGACTGCCCACGCAGACGTCCCGTCGCGGTCGACGAGGACGACGCGCGCGTTCTTCGGCAATGCCTTCACGTGCGCGAGCACCGACGCCGGATCGACGTTCACGGCGCCCGGGACGTGGTACTCGCGGTACTGCCACGCAGGGCGGACGTCGACGATGGCGTAGTTCTGCGGCTGGTCGAGGAGGAGCGCGGCGAGCAGCGCCGGCTCGATCGGCTCGGGCACCTCGAACGCGCCGCCAGCGGTCGCGGCTTTCGAGTCCGCAACAATCTCGGCCGGCGCGCCCGACGCGGGGCAGATCGGGCCCGCGCAGACCGGCGCCGTGCCGTACACCGGCAGGCCGGCGTCGAGCCAGGCATCGAGGCCGCCTTCGAGGCTCGCCACCTGGCTGAATCCCATGCGCTCGGCCAGCCCCACCGCCATGCTGCTGCGGTAGGCGGAGTTGCACACGAACAGCGCCGGCATGTCGCGGTCGAGGACGTCGCCGAAGCGCTTCCAGTCGGTCAACTCGATGTGGGCGTACTCTCCGATCGCGAGCTCGGCGTGTTCCTCGACCGTACGCACGTCGACGAGGATCGGCTCCGTGCCGCGCGCGATGCGCTCGGCCAGGACGGCCGGCGGGACGAGCTCGGTCGTGCGCACGGAAAGCCCCGCGGCGCGCGCAGCCTCGAGGTCGGTCGCCAGGTAACCGGCGACGCGGTCGAGCCCGATGCGCTTGAACCGGAAGGCGGCCTCGCGCACCTCGGCCGGCGATCCGACCAGCACGAGCGGCGCGTCGAACGGGATCACGATGCCGGTCCAGGTATCGAGCCGGCCTCGGACGGACACGTTTACCGAGCCTTCCAGGTGCAGGCTCGAGTACGAGCGCGCATCGCGCAGGTCGATGACCCAGGCGCCCCCCTCGATCGCGGCCCGGACCCCGGACGGCGCGAGCGCGCGGGGCATCTCGTCGGTCCAGTCCACTACCGGCGGGCCCTTGCGGTTCAGCGCGACGTTGTACGCGAAGTACTGCGGCGCCGGCGGCAGGCCCGACACGTCGCGCGCCACGAAAGCCGCGCGGCTCTTGATCTGGAAGTACGGGTTGGTGGCTTTCTCGCGCCCGATCGTCGAGGTCGTGTCGGGCGAGAGATGGGCTCCGCACAGCGAGCCCGCGCCGTGCGCGGGCAGCACGATCGTCGCGTCCGGCAGCTTGCCGAAGCGCAGGATGGAGTCGAAGGCCTTGCTGGCGAGCGCGGTCGGACTGACCGTCCCCTGGGCCAGGTCGGGGCGGCCGATCGATCCGATGAAGAGCGCGTCGCCCGTCATGGCCCACAACGGGTCGGCCTCGACGCCGGCATCGACCTTGGGCACGTGCACCAACACGGTCATGGAATCGAGCGTGTGTCCGGGCGTGGAGATGAACTCGATCGTGGCCGCGCCAAGCGGGACGACAGCACCATCACGCATCCCGCGGTGCAGGAACTGCGACCCCGATTCAGCAGAGATGAGAATCGTCGCTCCCTCGCGCGCCGCGAGCTCGGTGTGTCCGGCCACGAAGTCCGCATTCGTGTGGGTCAGGGCCACGTAGCGGATCTTCGCGCCGAGCTCCTGAGCGTCGCGCACGTAGTGCTCGACGTCGCGCTGCGGGTCGACCACCATGGCCTCGCCGCGGCTCGCGATCAGGTACGTCAGCTGGCTGAGGCAGCCCAGCTGGTACTGGCGCAAGACCACCTCGCCCGCGCGGCGCTCGTAGGAGAGCTGGGGCGTCGTGGCATCGTCCCCGTGCGTGGCCCGCTCCGCGTCCTGCGGGGCCGCCCGGCCCACCGTCGCCAACAGCACCGTCAGGGCCACCGCGCCGAGTCCGTTCCTGTCCGTGTCCATGTACGCCTCCCTGGTCACTATGTGTATGCCTATATAACTATTGCTGACTATTTGTTCAAGCCCTCGGCCGACATTCCACCGATGGTCTCCTCGGCCGCTGGATCCGTCTCTGCGCACAGGTGCGCAGCTGGCCCCCGCTCCTGTGCGAGCGACGCGAGCGCCCGACCGCATGCGGGCACTACCACCCGGGCCGCTCGGGCGCACGGGCTCGCGAATCCGACGTACGCGCCTGGCCGCGCAGTGCCAGCCGCTCGGTCAGGTGACGCGTCAGCGCAGCGGCGTCCAGGCGCGTTCCGGCGAGCCCGACGTACCCGTCGGGGCGCAGCAACCAGAACGAGGGCTTCGGAATCCGTGCTCGCTCGAGCTCGCGATCGTTGCCCGGATCGTCGGCCACGTGGTGGATCGACAGCAGGCCGTCGAGCTCGGGCGGATCCTCGGGCGGTGACGGCTGCCCGATCACGATCAAGTGGAAGCGCGTGTCGTCCAGCTTCGCGAACAGATCCTCGGCGGGTCCGTTCGGCGCGAACGCGAGCTTCAGCCACGGAAACCGATCGCCGGCGTGCGGTGCCTCCTCAGGCAACTCCCCCAGCGTCTGCGACAGCGGGCTCTTCCGGTAGCGGATCCCGATCTGCGAGATCGTGCGGAACGCGAGCCTCCGCATCCGTTCGCGGCCCATCGCCAGGGCGACGATCCGCGCGAACACGCGCGTGCGGAACACGCCCGCGAGCCAGCGGTCGGACACGATCAGCGAGAAGGCCCGGTCGGTCGTCACGAGCAGCCTGTCGGCGACGGGAACGCGCTCGAGCTCGTACGAGTCGAGCAGGCTCGCCCCCGCTCGTCGCGCCGTGACCAGCGCGAGCTTCCACGCCAGGTTGTAGGCGTCCTGCAGCCCGGTGTTCATGCCCTGCGCGCCGACCGGGCTGTGGATGTGGGCGGCGTCCCCCAGCAGGAAGCAGCGCTGATCGCGGAACCGTTCCGCGCGGCGGTGGTGGATGCGGTAGGTGGAGAACCAGTTGCAGGCCTGGAACGTGAGCGCATCTCCGCCCTCGTGGCGGAGCGAGGGAACCACCGCGTCGAACTCCAGTTCCGGGCGGCCGCGCAACTCGGGCGGCACGATCCCGACGATGCGCCAGTGATCGGTTTGGCGCAGCGGGAAGAACAGGTGGAAGCCGCTGCGCCAGAGGTAGACGTTGAGCTGCCCCGGCACCATGGAGCCCGTCACGCGCGTGTCGGCGACGAAGAACACGTGCTCGTACGTCGCGCCCGGGAAGTCGACTTTCGTCAGCGTGCGCACCGAGCTGCGCGGGCCGTCGCAGCCGGCGACCCAATCGGCCTGGATCACCGACTGCGTGCCGTCCGCGTGCCGGAGCGTGGCCAGCACGTGCTCGGGATGCTGTACCAGGTCGACGAGCTCGGTGTTCCACTGCACGTCCATCCCGCGGCCGCGCAGGAGTTCGCCCAGCAGCCGCTCGTTCTCGTCCTGACCCAGGATCAGGAGAAAGGGATACGGGCTCAGGTCCTGTCCGATGTCGCCCAGCGGGACGCGCGCCGCCCGCCGGCCCTCGACCCACAGGTTCACGCCGGCGGCGCGCGTGCCCAGCTCGATCGCGCGCTCCGCGATGCCGAGGTGGGCGTAGATCTCGAGCGTGCGCGCCTGCACGCCGAGCGCCTTCGTCTCGATCGACGGGCCCGGGTTGCGCTCGATGATCGACGCGCGAACGCCGCGCCGCGCGAGCTGGTTCGCGAGCATCAACCCGGTCGGGCCGGCACCGACGACGAGCACGTCCGTGTGCGTCGAAGGCTTCATTCCGCGTGAAGGCGCCTGGACATCGATGTTCGAGCGCTCGGGATGGTACGTCCGAACGGGCTTGGCTTGGCTTGCATGGGAACTCCGGGCCTGCTCCCATCCGCAGGCTGCGATGGCCTGGCCGATCCACGATCGCCTGCTGATCCCGTTCAACGCGGACGTCGTGCGTTTCCTCGGTGCGGAACGACCCTCCGCGCACTCCGACGTCGCCAGCGAGCTCGAGCTGGCCGTGAGCGGCTTCACGGGGGTCACGACCATCTGTCCGGAGCCGGCGGCCTACGCCTGGGTCGCGGCCTGCACGGGTTCCGGCCGCATCTTCGCGCTGGCGCTCGGCCAGTCCGCGTTCGTCGTCCGACTGCCCGCCGCGCGCACGGCGGAGTCCCTGGCGGATCGGGGCACGCCGTTCGGCTCGATCGGCCCGGAGTGGATCTGCTTCGACCCGTTCGAAGCGGAGGTGAGCACGGCGGCGGCGCGCGCAAGACTGCGGCACTGGTGCGAGGTCGCGTACCGCGCCGCGGGCAGTTGATCGCGCGGCCGAGTCGTTCTAGGCCCTCTCCTCTGGCGCGCTCGCAGAGCGCATGGCGACTTCCTTACCGTAGGTGAGCCGCCGCCACAGCCACTCCAACGGACCCATCGCGAAGGCCCTCAGCCACAGGCTGCTGAACGCGACCTGCGCCGCGAACAGCGCGCACACGATCCCGAACACCTGCCAGCGCGTGAGCTTGCTCCACAGCCCCAGCCCGAACGACTGGAAGAGCACGTTCATGAAGAGGGACTGCAGGACGTAGTTCGTGAGCGCCATGCGTCCCACGGCGGCGAGGGCGCGCTGCACGCGCGGGAGCAGGCCGGCGTCCACGGCCCACACGACTGCGCCCGCGTAGCCCGCCGCCAGGCAGAGGCTGCCGATCGCGAAGAGGATCGCGCTCGCCACGCGGGCTCCGGCGCCGCCAGACTCGTGCAGGGCGTAGCAGGCGACCTCGAGCGCGGTGCCCGACGCGAGGCCGGCGATCGCCGTCTTGCGGAAGCGCTTCCGTCCGCCTTGCAGCCAGCCGCGCTTCATGAGCGCCGCACCCAGGAGGAAGAGCGCCACGACTTGCCAGTTGAAGTGCGTCCCGCTCGAGACCCACAGCCAGCCCGCGTACACGAACGCGCGCACGCGGACGACGAACGCGAGCGAGCCTTCCTGGTGCGCGCGCGCGACCAGCGCATCGAGCTCCGGGTCCTCCGGGAACGGCTGCAGTGCACCGAGCGCTTCGAGAGTGAGGCCTACGAGGTAGACCGCGAGCGCGAGCCGGAGCAGAGAGTTCGGCGAGCGGTCGCGCAGCCAGAACAGCAGGCTGCCGGCCAGCGCGTACGGAAACAGGATGTCGCCCTCGTACAGGAGGCATCCGTGCAGCAGCCCGAAGACCGCCAGCCACGCGAGCCGGCGCAGGTACAGGCGCGGCGATCGTCCGCGCGCGACGATGCGCTGGCACTGCAGCACGAGCCCGACGCCGAACAGGATCGAGAACAGCGCCACGAACTTCGTCACGAACGCGCCGTTCAGGAGGATCCAGGCCAGCGTCTCGGAAGGCGGAGCGTCGACCGGCAGCTCCACCGCTTCGCGGAAGGGCCGCGACGAGATGCTGGCGTTGACTACGAACACGCCGAAGAGCGCGAACCCGCGCAGGACGTCCAGCGCGAGAATGCGCTCCTGGTCCGCTGTCGGAACGACGCCGGTATCGGTGGGTCGCACGCGTTGACCGCTCGGGGAAGCGAGCGGCCGCCAACCCTACCGGCTTGACTCCGCGCGCGCACGTCGGCTGCGTCGCGTACGGTCTCTGGCGGCACGCCTGACGCGCTGCTGCGCGGCGGTCACGCGTCCTTCGAAGGACGAGAACGGTGCGTCAGCAGCGGGCCGCGCATTGGATCACCTCGGACCGCGCCCGGCGCGCGCTCCACGCCCAGGCTGGACGCCGGCGGCTGTGCCGTTCCTGTACTCGCTCGCGTGCGCAGTGTTGGATTCGCCACGCTCGCGGGCCGTGGCTTGCTGCTGGAGCTCGGACGATGTCTGCGGCAGCGCCTGGCTGGCTGGTCGAGTGGCGGTCGCGATCGTGGTGCTGGCGGAAGCGGGATGCGTGCCGGTCGAGCTGTTGCGCGTCTGCTCCCAGCCGGTGTCGGCCTGCTTGTAGACGTTGCCGTCTTTCGCGGCATAGAGGTCACCGTCCTGGGACTTCGCGACGGTGGCTCCGTTGCCGTAGCGGCCTTGTGCAGTCACGGCCGCTCCGCCGCCCGAGCCCTGGATGCCGCCGACGGTGCCGCTCGCAGTCGTGCTGTGTCCGGCGCGCACCCACTCGTCGCCGTTCGTGACGGCCGAGCGTCCCCACGAGCCGTACGGCGTCGCGCCGCCGGCTCGTCCCGCGGCGACGCCCGTGGTCGGGTTGTACGCCGTGCGATATCCGGCGGCTCCGTTCGGACCGTAGGCGTATCCGGCGCGCGAGTAGACGCCCGTCGCCGGGTTGTACGCCGCCGCGTGCCCGGCGCCGCCGTAGGGTCCGTACACGCTCGAGGCACACACGTATCCGCCGGATGAGCCGTACCAGACGGCGCCGCAACCGTACGAGAAGTAGCAGGGCGGGTAGTGGTAGCCCCAGCAGCAATCGTCCTCGAGAGCGACGGCGGTGAGGTAGCCGAGCCCGAACACGACGACGCCGGTGGCTGCGACAGTCGCGCCGCCGTATCCGGCCGTGTAGCCGACGACGACGGTCGTGGGCGTGGACTCGTAGACGGTGACGTAGGTCACGTAGTACTTCGAGCTGGTCGGCGGGATCGTGTAGATGACCTTGGGCACGGCGTCGCACACGAGCCAGGCACCGGTGGGCGTCGGCGCCACGAACCAGACCGCGTTGTGGCAGCAGTAGTACTTGCCTTCGATGAGGAAGACGTTGAAGGGCGAGTTGTAGGCGTACTGCACGGTCGTGGGCTCGATCGGCAGGAACTTGGGCACCCCGTCGTACGTCACCACGACCTTGACGTCGGCCCGGTTGATCGTCGCCATCTGCGGGATCGACGCCAGGATGATCGCCTCGTTCGCCGCGAGGGTGCCGGGCACCGCGGAGAGCACGTGGCCGGCGTCCGAGTTCTCCGGGATCTTCTTGAAGTCGGCCGGCAGCGCACCGCTCGCAGCGGACCACGGGCCGGAGACGGAGGAGGCCTTGAACCAGCGCCCAGCGGCGAGGAGGTAGTACTGCTTGTCGGCGGTGTCGAAGAGGAGGCTGCTCTCGGTGTTCGCCACGAGCATCAGCCGCGTGCCCGTGATCGGCGTCAGCTCGGGCTCGCCCTCGATGACGACCAGCTCCGCCGGCTCGTGCGAGACGTGGACGACGCGGACGCCCTGCGGCGGCACGAGCGGGATCGCGGCGCGGACGTCGTTCCAGTTCTCGTTGGCGGGCAGTCGCGAGAGCCCAGCGGGCAGCGACGCGGCCGCGGTCCAAGGCCCCTTGTCGAGATCCACGCTCGTGAGCCAGGAGTGGCCGTCGAGCAGGTAGTAGCGGTTGGCCGCGGGATCGAGGAAGACGTCCCAGTTCGTGTTGATCGCGAACATGAGATCGTTGTCCGGCACGGGCTTGAAGCGCGACTTGCCCATGAAAATCACGAGCAGCGCGGGCTTGTCGGAGTGGATGATCTTTGGCGGCGTGACGCTGACGTGCACCTTGCGCACGTCGATCTTGGCGGGGTCCATCGCGGCGACGAGCCGATCCAGCGAGACGGCTAGAGGCCGCTCGTGCGGCATGCCGGCCATGACGATGCTCATGAGCCTCTGCGACTCGGCCGCGTCGACGTTCGAGAAAGACAGCTCTTCGATCTTGCGGTTCGTCAGGATGACCAGCCGCTCCTCGAAGGCGACCTTCGTGTCGGCGCGAACGCGCAGGATGCCGTAGGTCTTCTGATCGCTGCCCTTCGGGCCGACGGTGATGGCAGCGCGGAACGTGATGTGCTCGAACTTCGGCCACTCGTCCGGTTGCGGAGCGTGGACGATGATCTCGTGCCCCTCGGCCTCGAACTGCCGCGGCCAGCCGCGATCTTCTGCGTCGTTGATAGGAGTCGAAGCCTGCGTCGACTGCGCGGACGCCGTCGAACCGCAAGGCGCACACGACAAGATGGCGATCGACGCGACGCGCAGCGTTGTGAGCTGGATCATTGGCAATGCCTCGGACGCGTATCAGACCCAGGACATGCGGGTTGGCGCAACGCTAACACGGATCGCAGCCGGCGCGCCGGATGGCGCAGACGCGCAAGCAGGTCGTGTGCGGGCCGCGATCATCCTCGCGCAGGTGCCGCACTCGATGGGCTCACCGACCGCAAGCTCGCTGAGCACCACACCGCCATCGCCGTGTGCAATCCGACGGCCGGCCAGAAGAGGGCGCCGCTCACGTCCAGGCCGGTCCGTGCGTGCGCGAGGACGGCGATGACAGCGAGGTCGTAGACCAACATGGCCGCGATCACGGCCCGGCCCGCACGACTCTGCCCGTCATGGCGCGCCAGCCAGCAAGCCAGAGCGAGCGAGAGCAGCGCCGCTCCGGCCACACGTGCCGCCGCCAACCCGCCCACGGTGTCGAGCGACGCGCCGAGCAACATGGAAACCGACATCGATGGCGCGGCGATCAGCGCCAGGCCGGCAGCGAGCTCGGCAAGCGCGCTCACGATCAGCAGGTTCCTGGTCACCGTCTCGTTCCTTCCCTTGCGAGCTGAGCGACCGACGCCTTGCGATGACGTACGCCGCCTGTGAGGCGAGCGGGGCGTTGCCCTCCACAGCACTTGGCGGGCTGAAGGTACATCGACCACCACTTCGCCGCGAATTCAGCTGAGGAGTCTGCCGAGAAGGCTGACCTTGCCCCCGAGGATCGGAATGGGGCACTCTGCCTGCGGGGAACCACCAGGTCGGTCCGGGAAAGCCGCCCACGGTTGGGCAGCAGCCGCGGAATCGTCGTGGCCAATGCCCGGTCGCTCGACGCGTGATCGCACGGAATCGATGAAGCAACGCCGCGGATTCCCTGCTCTCTTCGAGACGGCTCTGCGGCCGATCCAGCAGTTCCTGCGGCTCGAGGCCGCGAGCGGCGCCCTGCTGCTCTGCGCGGCGATCGCCGCGCTGTTCTGGGCAAACTTGCATCCCGCGAGCTACCAGCAGGTCTTCTCGTTTCCCTTGACCCTCGGCGCGGGCGAAGCCATCGCAACGTTCACGATCCGGGATGCGATCAACGACGGCCTGATGGCGCTTTTCTTCTTCGTCGTCGGGATGGAGATCAAGCGCGAGCTCGTCGTCGGCGAGCTCAGCACGCTCGCCAAGGCGAGCTTGCCTGCGATCGCAGCCGTCGGTGGCATCGTCTTCCCGGCGGCGATCTTCCTGATCTTCACGCGCGGCGGTCCGGGAGCTGTCGGCTGGGGCGTCCCGATGGCAACCGACATCGCCTTCTGCGTCGGCCTCCTCACGTTGCTGCAAGGGCGGGTGCCGCGGGCGCTGGTCGTCTTCGTGACGGCGCTGGCGATTTTCGACGACATCGCTGGGATCCTCGTGATCGCATTGTTCTACGGGGATGGCGCGCATCCGGCCTACCTCGGTCTGGCTGCGGCGATTTCGCTCGTGCTCGTCGGGCTGGGTCGAGCCCACTTCACGAACGGCTTCGTCTATGCGCTGCTGGGCGCGGCTCTGTGGTACGCGGTCCACCACGGAGGGGTTCACGCGACGATCGCCGGGGTCATCCTCGGGCTGTCGATCCCCGCGCGGCAACGCACGGCGCCGCGCGAGGTGCTGGACGGGCTCTCGGCCCACGTCGACCGGCTGCTCGGCACTGCACCGGACGAGGAGTTCGACCGCGCGCAGGTCCAGAAGATCGAACACGGCCTCGCGGAGCTCGAGACGCCGGCGGAGCGCTTCATCCATGTGCTGCACCCCTTCGTCGCGTTCTTCGTCATGCCCGTCTTCGCGCTCGCGAACTCGGGCGTATCGTTCGAGGGTCTGGGCCTTGCGAGCTTCACGTCGCCGGTCGCTCTCGGCGTGACGGCTGGCCTCGTCGTCGGCAAGCCGCTGGGGATCTTCGGGCTGGCCGCGCTTGCGATCCGGTTACGCGTGGCGCCGATGCCGGGAACATCGACATGGATGCAACTGTTCGGGGTCTCGGTGCTCGCGGGCATCGGATTCACCGTTGCGTTGTTCATCGCGGCCCTGGCTTACGCCGGCACGCCGGAACTGCTCGATCAGGCCAAGATCGGGATCGTCGTCGCGTCCGGCCTGGCGGGAGTCGCAGGGTTCGTGATCCTCCGATTGGTCCCTCCCGCGACGACCAGTGAGGAGCGGCGGAGCTGAGAACCGGCCAACCCCAAGGCAGAGCATCCCGGATGAGCTGGCAGCACAAGTTGAAGGATCCGCTCGGCCCTTGATCGCAACCGAAGTCGGCCGCCACGGCTGGTTTCCTGGCGCGGATCAAGACCCGCTGCGTGCCGATCCTCCAAGCCCAGAGTGCGGCGCGCGCGTCGCGCTAGCGTGCGGGCAGGACGACGTCGCGCTTCCAGGAGCCGATCGTGAGCTTGACGAGCCGCCGGCCTTCCTCGACCGCGAGCAGGTCGTCGCCGTCCAGCGTCGCGACGAGCAGGACGAGCCCCTTCGAGCCGAGCGCGGGCACGATCTCCTTGCGCGCGAGATCGAGGCGCGCAAGGCCAGTCCATTCGACGCCCATCACCTGGATGACGGCCGTCTTCGCCGGATCGCAGCGATAGAAGTGCTCGTTGGGCGAGATTCCGCGGACCGTGATGATCGCGTCGGCCCGCAGCACGATCGGCTCGCGCACGCCTGTCTCCGGCGCGTAGACCGCGATCGAGGACCCGCTCGTGATCACGAAGCGCCCGTCCGTCAGCGCCAGCCCGATCTCGTCGGCCGCAGAGAGACCCTCGGGCACGTCGGACCGGCCGGTGTCGGGATCGAACAGCTCGTAGGCCGCGCCCGCCGCGCGACGCACGAGCCAGCGCCCCGGGCGGATCCAGGTCTTCGAGAGCGCCGACGGACTTCCGGGGAAGAGCTTCGCCGGATCGAACATCTTGCGGCGGAACGGGTCGACACAGGCGATGCCCCTCGCGCGATCGTTCTGGTCGATGACGCCGTACCCGAGGCCGAGCGGAACCACGACGCGGTGCCGAGCATCGAGGCCGAGCTCCGCCGCGCTGGGACTGCCGTCGAAGATCGACGCGTCGACGGCGCCCGAACCCGTTCGGCGGCCCCGCGCATCGATCGCGAACGGGCTCGCGCTCTCGTCGATCACCTGCGCCCTGAAGCCGCTGTAGCGCGGCGAGCGCGCACCATCCCGGGTCTCGGTGCGCTGGCTGGGACCGATGATCGCGATCCGATCGCCGATGGGACGGCATTCGCGCGTCGTCAGATCGAGGACCAGGCCGACGATGTCGGGAGCTCCGCGCACGCTTTGCTTCGCGTCGTCGTAAGCGTTGAAGAGCACGTTGCGGCCATCCTCGGCGAGATACGCGCCCAGGATCCGGAGGTGCTCCGACTTCGGGTCGATCGTCGCCCCGGCCCGCGCGGGCGCCAGCGAAGCAATCGCGGCGACGACGGCGACGCCGGCAACAGCCCGCGAGATTCGGCGACGATTCATGCGCCTTCGCATCGTCCTGAAACGGCGGACATCTCGAGGGCAAACCACGCAAACGAGCCCGCACGCGCTGCGCCGCCCGCCTTGAGTGACCCTTCTTCCGAGGGTACCGACCGTCCGGCGGAGTCGTGCTCGTGGGGACGGACGACTCGCAGGCTCATCGCACCCCCGAGCTATCCGCAGGTATGGTGCGCCCGGCGGGATTCGAACCCACGACCTGCGGTTTAGGAAACCGCCGCTCTATCCAGCTGAGCTACGGGCGCTTCGGCGGGCGATTCTACCGGGGCTGGCGTGATGCCCGTCACGAAGGCGGCGTGATGCTTGCCGTCGCCTCAAGCCACCGCCTTTTCGAGCCGAAACAGCGGTGCGGACCCTCACCTGTCCGTCCCGTTCCACGTGCTCGAGATGCCTGCTTCGAACCGCTCGTCCAGCGCGCGCGAGGAGGATGCCCCTCCGTCGCTGCCCGCCCCGCACGCCCCCTACCCCTCGGCGCGCGCGAGCTCGGAACGGGCGCAGCTGTGGGTCAAGGTCACGCTCTTCGTGGTGATCTCCGGGCTGCTCTACTTCTGCGTCGCACTGCCGATCCCAGGGCCGCGGCGCGAGGTCGCGCAGCTCGAGCGGCAGTTCGTCGAGGTGCAGCTCGTGCTGACCGAGATGCGCGCGCTGCTGGCCGACTTCCGCGCCGACCACGGCATCTGGCCAGGGCAGGGGCGCGACGGGCACGGCGATCCTTCGCTGCTGCAGGACCAGATCACGCACCCCACGGGGCACGACGGCGTCGTCCTGCGCACCCAGACGGTCGGCGGGCGGCCGGAGCGCGCGCGCGGTCCCTACCGCAACGGCGGCGTGCCGTCGAACCCGGTCAACGGCCTCGCGAGCGTGCGCTTCCTGCGCGCCGACGAGCCCTGGCCCCAGGAGGCCGACGGCCTGACGGGTTGGATCTACCGTCCCGCCACGGGCGAGATCCGCGCCAACCTGCCCGGGCGTGCCTTTCCGGCGGCACCGCGGTTCCTGGACCTGTGACGGGGCCCGGGGTCGAGAACCTGCCGTTCCCCGGCCGAAAGGACCCTTGGATGGTCCCCCACCGTCAGGCGAGCGGACGGCGCGGCGGCGGGTTCACGATCCTCGAGCTGGCGCTGACGCTGGCCGCCGTGACGCTCGTCGCGGCGCTCGCGATCCATGCCTGGTTCGGGCGCACCGAGGTGACCCTGCACAACGCGGCCGACCTGCTGGCCGAGGACTTGCGGCGCATGCAGACGCAGGCGGCGTTGCAGCGCACGCGGATCGAGGTGCACTTTCACGCCGACGGCGGCGGCTACCACGCCCAGGTTGCGAGTCCCGCGGGGAAGGTCGAAGGCACGCGCCGCTACCCGATGGACGCCGTCTTCGAGGACGTGCGCGTGGACTCGGTCCGCGTGGCGCGCGGCGACTTCCTGGTCTTCGATCCGCAGGGGCGTGCCTCGAGCGACGCGACGATCACGCTGGTCCAGCGCGGCGTCGCGTGCACCGTCGTCGTCGACGCGACGGCCATGCACGTCTCGGTCGAAGGCGGCCAGCAAGAAGGCGACTAGCCGGAAGCTGTCCCGGTCGGTTGCGCCTCGACGTCGTCCGCCCCACCTCGGGCGGGGTCCCGGCGCGGTGCGCACCCCAGCCGGCGGTGCAGGCGCAACGGTGCGGGTCAGCTGCCCTCCGGACAGACCCCTCTCCAAATGAAAGGGAGTCGTCCTCCTGGGGGGAGGACGACTCCGCGCGGGTCTTGCTGATTTGCATCAGCCGACGGCCAAGCGAAGGTGGCAGAACCCTCGCCCAGCGGCCCGGGGGTCAAGGCAGGGGAGACCTCCGGGCGCTGCGATGGGGATCGCAGCTCCGGGTGACTTGCGTCACCCGTACTCCGACCAGGATGGCAGGTCCCTGGGCGGTGTTCTGAAACTCTAGCAGTGAGGTCGAGAGGGTGTCCACGGGGATTCTGAAGACTTCTTCACTCGTACTCAGGAACGCCCAACCGCCGCGCCGGCAGCCTTCCAGGCGGCCAGCCCGCCGCGCAGGGCACAGGCTCGGGTGAAGCCGTGTCCGGCGAAGTAGGCCGCGACGTCCAGACTGCGGTCGCCGTTCGCGCACACGAAGACGATGCGCGTTTCCTTCGGCAACTCCATGTACTTGCCCGAATCGTCGTAGTCCAGCGGCTCGGCTTCGGGCAGCGGCGCCTGACCCTGCTCGTCGGGCATGCGCACGTCGATGAAGCGCAGCGGCTCGCGGGCCGCAAGCCAGGCGCGCACGGCAGCCGGCTCGACCTGCATCCGCGTCTCCATGTCCTGCGCGGTGAGGATCGTGCGCACGACCTCCTGCACGTCGAGCAGGTTGTGGTCCTTGCAGACCCGCGCGAGCGTGTCGCTCGGTTGGAACCCGCAAGCGTTGCAGCCGCCGACGTGGTAGCGCTGGAACAACGCCCGGTGCGCGGCGGGGGCGATCCTGAGGATCTCCTCCATCGTCATCTCGGGGCGGATGGTCAGCTCGGCCGTGGTCATCTTCGGGGGTCCTGGTGCAGGCGGGTCGTCCCGGTCCGGTCATCGCGCGATGGACTCCGACGGGGTCGGGAGTCTAAGTCGCCGGTGACGGGCTCGGGAGGCCAGGGAGAGCGTCGACCAGATCGGCCGCAGACTGGAATGAGGCCGGGCGGTAGGCGTCGCGAGATTGGGACAGCAGGCTCCGAGAACGCGGGACGGGTCGCGAGCTCGCAAGATGCGTCTTCCTGAGAAGATAGCAGATGGCGAGGTCCTTGGGCCCTCAACCGGGAGTCGACCCCGGTCCAAGTTGGAATCGGTCCCCCCCTGGAGGGGGCCCGGATTCCGGCGCGAACCGAGGCGGGCGTCGGGTCGATCGAGGACCGACTGCGCACGACTGACGGGCCTCCCCCACTCGCACCGCCCGAAAGCCAAAATGCAGTTTCGTAGCATCGCCGAGCGCGAGCGCCGGACACGCGCACGGTCCGTCCAGCGAACCCCCGGTTGGCTTCTGGTTGGGGTGGCTGCCCGGCGGGGCGCCCCCGCCGGAACACAAGATGTCTGCGGACGTGCGTGTTGGGCGGCACGTGCGGGCTTCGTGGCCAGCTTCGGGGTCGGACCGTACGCTGCTCGGCTCCCCGAGGACGCTCCGATGGCCGAGACACGCATCACCCCCCGCTCGAAGGACCACGCGCAGTGGTACCAGGACGTCGTCCGCGAGGCCGGCCTGGCCGAGCCGGCCGAGGTCGTGCGCGGGTGCATGGTGATCAAGCCGCACGGCTACGCGATCTGGGAGAAGATGCAGGCCGACCTGGACCGCCGTTTCAAGGAGACGGGGCACCAGAACGCGTACTTCCCGCTGCTGATCCCGCTGTCGTTCCTGGCCAAGGAGGCCCAGCACGTCGAGGGCTTCGCGATGGAGGTCGCGGTCGTCACGCACACGGGCCTGAAGGCCGTCGACGGCAAGCTGACCGTCAAGAACGAGCTCGAGGAGCCGTACGTCATCCGCCCGACCAGCGAGACGATCATCGGGCACTTCTTCGCCAAGTGGATCGATAGCTACCGCGACCTGCCGCTCCTGATCAACCAGTGGGCCAACGTCATGCGCTGGGAGCTGCGCACGCGACTCTTCCTGCGCACCGGCGAGTTCCTGTGGCAGGAAGGACACACGGCGCACGCCAACCATGCCGAGGCGAGCGAGGAGGTCGGGCGGATGCTCGACGTCTACCGCGATTTCGCCCACGAGCTGATGGCGATGCCGGTGATCCAGGGCGTGAAGACCGATTCGGAGCGCTTCGCCGGCGCGATCGAGACCCGTTGCATCGAAGCGCTGATGCAGGACGGCAAGTCTCTGCAGGCCGGCACGAGCCACGACCTGGGCCAGAACTTCGGGCGTGCGTTCAACGTCACGTTCCAGAGCGAGTCCGGTGCGCGCGAGCACGTCTGGCAGACTTCCTGGGGCGTGTCGACGCGGCTCGTCGGCGCGCTGGTGATGGCGCACTCCGACGACGACGGCCTCGTGTTGCCGCCGAAGCTCGCGCCGATCCACGTGGTGGTCGTGCCGATCTGGAAGAGCGACGAGGAGAAGGCGCAGACCAGCGAGGCGGCCCACAGGATCGCACGCGAGCTGCGCGAGGACGGCCTGACCGTCAAGGTCGACGACCGCGACAACGTGCGGCCAGGCGAGAAGTACTACGAGTGGGAGCGCAAAGGTGTGCCGGTCCGCATCGAGCTGGGCCCGCGCGACCTGCAATCCAACAGCGTGATGATCAAGCGCCGCATCGCGCCCGTCGACGCCAACGGCAAGGCCGTCAAGGAGAAGCTCGCGATGCAGGACCTGGGCCCGCAGATCGGCCGCGTGCTCGACGAGTTCCAGAAGGACCTCTTCGCGCGCGCCTTGGCGTTCCGCGAGGCCAACACGGTCTCGGTCGACACGTGGGATGACTTCGCGGCTGTGTTCGCCGGCGACGGCTCGAAGCTCGTGCACGCGCACTGGGACGGTACGCCCGAAACGGAGAAGGCGATCAAGGACGCGACGAAGGCGACGATCCGTTGCTTGCCGCTCGCCGGCCAGGGCCCCGCGATCGAGCCGGGTCGCTGCATCAAGACCGGGCGCCCGAGCGCGCGCCGCGTGCTGTTCTCGAAGTCGTACTGAATGACTGGGCCTCCCGCTCGCTATCCATGGAACGCTACCGAGACCGTGCCCCGATCCCGAGATCACTCATGACACTCCCTCGTCAACCTCTCCTCGCCCTCCTGGCCGCCGCTGCCTGCGCGCTCCCCGTCGCCGCCTTCGCCTTGCGCGAGGATCCCGCGCCGACCGAGCAATCCGAGAGCGCGCGCAAGGAACGCAAGGTTCGCCACCTCTTCGAGCTGATGGGCCAGCGCGAGCTGATGAAGCGCTCGACAGAAGTCAGCTCCGAAGCCTTCGCCAAGATGGGGCTGCCGGACTCGTTCACCGAAGCGTTCCTCGACCGGTTCGACTACGGCCGCATGATCGACGCGACCGTGGCGATCTACGTCGAGGAGCTCGAGGAGGAGACGATCGACGCGCTCGTCGCGTTCCACGAGAGCGAGCAAGGCAAGCTGTTCGTGGCGAAGCTCCCGGAGATCACGGTGGCGACGATCCGCCAGGGCTCGAAGTACGGGGAAGAGCTCGCGCTGGAGATCGTTCAGGGCAAGTGATCCCCGCCCGCGGCGCGCCGGGCGCCGCGGTCACAACTGCGAGCGCATCTGGTACCAGAACCAGTCCTTGATGCGCTCCCAGCGGCGTAAGCGCTCGAGGTGCGCGACCGTGATCTCCTCGCAGCGGGCCAGGTCCTCCTCGAACGCTGCCTGCAGCTTCGCCGCGATCGGCTCGTCGATGCACACGAGCCCGACCTCCAAGTTGTGCACCAAGCTGCGGTGGTCGAGGTTGTAGCTGCCGATCGTCGACCACACGCCGTCGATGATGCCCATCTTGGCGTGCATCATGCTCTCGTGCCATTCGAAGATGCGCACGCCCGAAGCCAGGAGCCGCCGGTACAGGTAGCGGCTGGCGTGCCGCACCGGGGGCACGTCGGAGGCGGAGGGCAGGACCACGCGCACCGACACGCCGCGCGCGACGGCGCGGCGGAACGCGCGGCGCAGGCTGAGCTCGGGAATGAAGTACGAGTTCAGGATGGAGATGTCGCGCTCCGCGCGCGAGATCGCGTGCAAGTAGGCGCGGTGCATGCGCCAGCGCGAGCGCAAGGCCGTGTTCTCGATGACCTGCACGCCCAGCGCGTTGCGGCCGAGCGCCGGCCCGGCCTGCTCCGGCTCGGGGATCGGCACGTCGCTGGCTTCGAGCCACGTGCGCCGGAACGAGACGGCCAGCTCGTGCACCGCGGTCCCTTCGACGCGCGCGTGCCAGTCGAGCCAGCCCTTGCCGCCATGCTCGACGGCGACGTACTCCAGGCCGAGGTTGATCCCGCCGGTGAAGCCGACGTGGTCGTCGACGACCAAGATCTTCTTGTGGTCGCGCTTGTTCCAGCCCCAGCGCGCACGCCAGGGCGCGACCGGGTGGTAGACGGCGACGTGGCCGCCGGCTTCGCGCAGCGGATCCAGGAACGAGTCGCTCAGCTCGATCGACCCGACCGCGTCGTACAGGAAACGCACGGCGACGCCGGCTTTCGCGCGCTCGACGAGCGCCGCGCGGAACTCCTCGCCGATGCGGTCGGCCTCGATGATGTACGTCTCGAAGTGGATCGTCCGCCGCGCTCCGCGGATCGCCTCCAGCATCGCCGGGAACACCTGCTCGCCGTTGCGCAGCGGATTGACCTGCGTGTGGCGCCGCAAGCGGTCGGCCCGGCGCACGTAGCGGAAGGGACCGTGCACCTTCGCGCCGCGGAACCGACGCCGGATCGAGCGCGGGATCTCGAGCTTCATCAGGCCAGACAGGCCGAGCCCGGCCGCTTCACGTGGATCGTCGCGCCGGCGCGCAGCCGGCCCGGGACGGCGACCGACGCGAGGACGCCACGCGTGCGGAGGCCGGTGCGGGTGCCGCGCGCGACGCGCTTGGCCGCCAAGGCACCGAACCTGTCCACGAAGTGGCGACACGGACGGTGCGGATCGGCCGACACGATCAGCACGACCTCGTCGATCGTGAGCAGCGAGCCGACCGGCAGGTTTTTCTCGGACAGCTCGAGGTCGACGATCAGGTTGTCGCCGGCGAGGGCCATGCGCGCTTCGTCGCCTTCGGCCACGGCTCGCAGGACGTGCACGTTCATCAGGCTGATCTGATTGCCCGGCCGGCGATGCTCGTCCGAGCTCCAGCGATCTCCCAGCAGCCCGCCCTCGACCGTGACCTCGACGTCCGCCGGCGTCAGGCGCTCGCCGTGCGTCGGGCGTACGACGATGCGCTCGACGCGACCCAGCGTCGCCGGGGAGCGCGGCAGACGCTTGAGCCACAGGTCGTGGCGGAACGAGAGGTCCACGTGCGTCTACGCCACCGCGCGCAGGCGCATCAGCACGTCGCGCGCCTCGCCGTTCTCCAGCGAGCGCGTGGCGCGGTCGACGCCCTCGGCCAGCGTGTACGCGAAACCACCGGCCTTCAGGATCAGCGCCGCGGTCAGGAGCGTCGCGTTGCGCGCCGGCCCGTGCTCGCCGGCCAGGACGCCTTCGGTGATGTCGCCGGCGCACTTCACGAGCTCGGGGTTGTCGCCCGTGCCGTGTCCCTCGGGCGGCGGCCCGAACTCGGGGATTTCGGGCTCCTCCAGGGCCATCAGGCCGAAATCCTCGGGTTCGACGTTGAGCGGCACGAGGTGGCGCTCGGCCAGCTCGATCCCGCGCGTGCGCTTCCGAACGGACGGCACGACGCCGCCCTCGAGGCCCTGGATCGCGACGCCGCGCGTGTGGCCGAGGCCGTGGATGACCTCGACGGCCGTGCCGAGCACGGGCCCGCTCTGCGCGCCCAGGAGGACGGCGCCGGACATGGGCGCGAGCAGCTTCTCGACCGTCGCGAGCGGCGTGCGGATCACGACGTCGCTGCGCACGTTGCGCAGGCTCATCAGGGCCGGGAGCATGCCCGACACCGCGCAGGCGCCGAAGCGCGTCTTCGCGACCCACGACTCGACCTCGCGCGGATCCCAGGTCAACCCGACGCCGAGCGCGTCGAGCACACTCGCGGCCGTCAGCCCGCGACGCGGCGGAACGCAGCGGTCGGAGAGGATCAGCACGCGCGCGCCGGCGCCGGCCGCGATCAGACCAGCCGCGACCTCGAGCGGCGGGGATCGCTCCATCCCGTCGTGCGGCGGGCAGATCGTCACGAGACCGGTCACGCCCTCGCACGGGATCGTGGCGCGCGCGCGCGCGGCCTTCGCGAACCCCATCAGCTCCTCGACCGTGAGCCCCTTCATCCGCACGAGCACCAGAAACGTCGCGACCTGGATCTCGCTCTCGCTGCCCGACAGGATCTGGTCGAAGGCGCGGTAGGCTTCGTCGTGGGTGAGGTTGCGGCTGTCCTTGCGTCCGGGGCCCAGGATCCGGATCAGGGTGCGCAGGCTCATGCAGGCTCCAGTGCGCGGTGGCCGGCCCCTCGTATCCCGACCTAACCCCTACGCTGCGAGGAGGTTAGCCTAGCGCCGCGTGGCCGGGCTGGCAACCTCGCACGATCCGACGCGATGAGTCCGAACGGTTCACGTTGAGCTCCCGAGCCCCTCTCTCGCGCGCCGTGCGCCGCATTCTGGCCGTCGTCGTCGGCCTCGTGCTGGCCGTCGTCGCGGTCGAGGGCGGCTACCGGGTCCTGCGCTCGAGCGACCTGTCGCCCACGACGAACCCGGCCTACGTCGAGCACAACGATCAGCTCGGCTGGCACTACCGCCCGGGCACGAGCCACCGCCACCACGCGGGCGAGTTCGACGTCGAGGTGCGCATCAACGCCCAGGGGTTCCGCGGTCCCGACTGGCCGGACGACAGCGGAGCGCGTCGGCCGCGCGTGCTGGTCCTGGGCGACTCGTTCGCGTTCGGCTGGGGCGTGTCGTTCGACGAATCCCTGCCCGCGCGTCTGCAGAGCCTGCGCTCGGACTGGGAGGTGCTCGGAGCGGGCGTGTCGGGCTACGGCACGGACCAGCAGTGCCTGCTGCTGGAGCAGCTCGACCCGCGCGTGCACCCCGACGCGGTCGTCGTCGCCTTCTGCGAGAACGACCTGTACGAGTGCCGGGACGACGTGGCCTACGGCAAGCACAAGCCGCAGTTCGTACGCGTGCACGGCGGGCTGGAGCTGCACGGCGTGCCGGTGCCGCACCCGTGGCTCGAGCGCGTGAGCCAGGCCTGGCGCGGGCTGCTCAAGTCGCGGTGGGAGGGCTCGTTTCGCGAGCAGGCGCGCGACCCGAACGCGGAGTGGGCGCTCGTGTGCGACCTCTACCGGCGCATGAAGGGCGTGCTGGGCGATCGGCCGCTCGTGATCGTGTCGAGCGAGCCGGCGCTGGCGCGTCTGGCGGCGGCCGAGCCGGGCATGGCGCACGTCGACGTCGCGGCCGCGTTCCAGGGCGCGCAGGAGCCGGTGATGTATGCGATCGACGGCCACTGGAACGCGCACGGCCATGCACGGGTGGCCGACGCGGTGGCGAAGACGCTCGGGCAGCTGTTGCCGTAGTGCCGCGCCTCCGGCGCGGCACCATCAGTACTGTGCCGCGGGGCCGTGCAGAGCCGCCCGCTCACCCGTCCTTCTTCTCGCCGTCCTTCTTTTCCTCGCCCTTCTTCTCGTCGCCGTCCTTTTTCTCGTCGGCCGGCTTCTCTTCGGCCGCGGGCTCGTCCTTGGGCGGCGTCTCGCCGGCGTCGATCTTCTTGGGCGCGGGAGCCTCCGGGCGCGGCCGGATGTGCGCGAAGTAGAGCTCCTTCTCCTTGTCGTAGACGACCTTGCCGTCGACGACCGTCCACTGCACGAACGTCTTGTAGTGCAGCACGTCGCCGTCCGTGACGATCGCGTCGCAGTCCTTGCCGACCTCGAGCGAGCCGACCCGGTTCGACACGCCCAGGATGCGCGCCGGGACGATCGTGATCGATTCGAGCGCGGCCTTGTCGGGCAGCTCGCCGCGGATGGCGAAGCCGACCTCGAGCGGCAGGTGCATGATGTCGCGTCCGACGAGGCCGCTCAGATCGATGCCCTCGTTGGCAGGCTTGATCGCGACCGGGACGCCGGCTTTGTGCAGCATCGCGGCGTTCTCGATGCTGGCGCCGCCGGCCAGCACCTGACGCTCGTCCTTGGGACGACGTGCGCGCGCCGTGATGATCGCGCGCGCGCCAGCGCGGCCCAGCTCGTCGGCCACGGTCCAGCCTTCCATGCAGCCTTCGATGACCGGCCGGAAGTTGTACTCCTGCGCCAAGCGCGCGATGCCCAGCAGCTCGTCGCGGTCGTTGGCCACGAACTTGGCCGTCTGCTCGCCCTGCAGGACCGCCAGCACGCTGTTGTCGACGCCGCGCTTGTTCGGCTCGGGCAGCTCCTTCTCTTCCTTCACCTTGCGCTGCCACTCGCGGTACTCGCGCAGGTACTGCGCAGCCGCCTTCATCTTCTCGCGCAGCTCGCCCTTGCCGCGCGGGTTGCTGTTGCTCCACGAGAAGGTCGCGAAGATCTTCTGGTTCAGCACCGCGCCGCCGACCGCGAAGCGCTTGAGCTTGACCGCTCCCGAGCCCGCACCGGTCGTCGTGATCCCGGTCGCGAGACCCAGGATCATGCGGTAGTTGAACGGGTCCATCGTGTCGTCGAAATCGCTCGTCGCATTGCCCAGGAGGCCCTGCGACGAGATGGCGACGAGCCCGGGGTAGACCCGGTAGCCCTTCGCGTCGACGGTCTTCGTGTCCGGCGGGATGTAGAGGTCGTAGCCGATCGAGTGGATCTTGCCGTTGCGCGCGAGCAGCGTCGCAGCTCGCAGCACCTCGCCCGTGCCGGTGTGCACGTCGCCGCCGACGATCGCGAACCAGCGCTCGGGCTCGTCGTCCTTGGCGTCGTCCTTCTTCGCGTCGCCCGCGTCCTTGCCTTCCTCGGCCGGCGCCGGCGGGTCCTGGGACCAGGCCGGCAATGCGATGGCGCACAGCGCCAGGCCGGTCGCCAGGCGGCGCATGCTCTCGAGCCCGATCATTGGTCCACCTCCCCGTACACGAACTTGCCGTCGAGCATCACGGCCTGGATGCGTGTCGCCGGCTCGAACGGGTTGCCGTCGAGGAACACGAAGTTGGCGTCCTTGCCCTTCTCGAGGCTGCCCACGCGGTCCGCGACGCCCAGCAGCTCGGCCGGCTGGATCGTCAGGGCGCGCAGGGCGTCGTCGTGCGCCAGTCCGGCTCCGACGAGCTCGCCGACGTGGCCCAGCCAGGCCTTGTAGTTCGGCAGGTCGTCGCTGCGCGGCGTGAAGCAGACCTTGGCGCCCGCGCGCGACAGCTCGAGCGGCAGGTTGCGGACCCGGCGCGTGTTGGGCGTGAAGGTCAGCAGCGGCTCCACGACCGCGTGGATCTTGCGATCGCCGATCCCGTCGACGTCCAGGTCGAACGTCTTCTTGTCGAACACGTAGAACACGTCGCTGTCCTGGTTGAGGACGATGCGCATGTCGAAGTTGATCGACTCCTTGCCCAGCGCGTCGAGCCAGTGCAGGTACTCCGCCGCGCCGGAGATGCTGACGAGCGCGCGCAGCTTCTTCTCGCGCAGCTCGACGAAGCTGCGGGACTTGGCGTCGGGAGCGGGCGGCACGAACTCGGGCTTCTTGTCCTTGTCCTTCGCGTCGGGCTTGGGCTCCTGCGCGGCCTCGGGCTCCTCGCCGCCCTGGGCCATCTTCTTCTCGGCGTCTTTTTTCTCGTCGTCCTTCTTGACCTCTTCCTTCTTCGGCTCCTCCTTCTTGGGAGCCTTCTTCTCCTGGTCCTTGTCCCACTTCTCCTTGGCCTTCTTGACCTTCTCCGCGTGCTCGTCGGCCTTCTTGAAGCCGTCCTTGATGCGCTTCTTCGAGGCCGAGTCGGCGCGCATCACGATCTTCAGGTACGTCGGGTCCTTCAGCACGAGCTCGTCGACCGTGTCGCCCAGAGGCCGGATCGCGACGCCCAGGCCCGGGATGCCGTTGCCGGCCGGGTAGATGCCCAGCGTCGTCACGCCGTACTCCACGACCTTGCGCAGATCGGGCGACTTGGGCCACAGCTCGTCGCGCGAGCGCACGTCGGGGCTCATGTCGTCGCCGCCCTCGCTGTCCTGGCCGATGCGCGTGTAGGCCGAGACCAGGCCCGGGACCACCGTCCACTCGGGCCGGTCGATCACGGGCAGGCCGCGCTCGACCGGCAGGTCCTCGCCGATCGCCACGATCTTGCCGTCCTCGACCAGGATCACGGCGTGCTCGATCACGCCCTTCGTGGCGGTCTCGGCGCGGCCGACCTTGATGACGAGCGGTCCGCCCGCCAGGGCCGGTGTCGCGACCAGTGCCGCCAGGGAGGCCGCGAGAATCGATGCTTGAAGTCTCAGCATGGGAACCAACCTAGAACCACTGCCCTGCTTGACGGCGGTCGTACTCGACCTGCCCGTCGATGTAGACGCATTCGACGCGCGAGCGCGGGTCGAGCGGATCGCCCGAGCGCAGCACGACGTCGGCGTCCTTGCCGACCTCGAGGCTGCCGACGCGGTCGTCGAGGCCGAAGACGCGCGCCGGCGCGATCGTCACGGCGCGCAGCATCGTGTACGCATCCGCTCCGTAACGCGCCGCGACCGCGCCCTGGAGGAAGAGCTCCTCCTGCGGCACGACCGGAGAGTCCGTGTTCAACGACAGGTCGCGCGCGCCGGCCTCCAGGTACCTGGCGGCCGTGCCCGTGATACGTCCGTCGCGCGTGGTCGTGAAGTCGATCTCGCGCGGGCCGACGTTCAGCGCCGCGCCGGTCCCGACGAGCCAGGGCGCCGTCAGGTGCGCGTCGAAGCAGCCGTGGCTCAGCACGGCGCGGGTCTTGTTGTCGACCTGCCACATGCGCGCCGCGGCCGGATAGCCGTCGGAGCCGGCGCTGTGGATCAGCACGGGCAGCTCACGGCTGTGGACCCTCTGCAGGTTCTCGAGCCCGACCGTCGAGGTCCCCTCCCGGTTGGCGGCGCGCGCGTCCTCGTTGTACTGCTCGAGGATCCACGACAGGCCGGCGCGCGTAGCGCCCAGGTCGCCGGCGCGGCGCTCGGGGTTGTAGGACTGCGCGACCTTCAAGCCGCCCGGGTTGCGCACGACGCAGCTCTCGAACGTGGCGTGCGTCTTGGCCTTGTAGACGATTCCGAAGCCGCCCATCGAGGTGCCGCTGCCGGGGATGCCGAACAAGGTCGTGACGCCGCCGGCGCAGGCGCGCTTGATCGCCGAGTTCGCCGGCACCAGCGCGCTCGACGCGCGCAGGTCGGCGTTGACCGGCAGCACCATGTCGTTGATGTCGCCGCCGTGGATGTGCGAGTGCAGCTCGACCAGGCCCGGCGCGGCCCACGCGTCGGGGAAGTCGGCCACCGGATAACCGGCCGGGATCGCGCGGTCGGGGCCGACGTAGGCAATGCGGCCGTCGCGCACGAGGATCAAACCGCGCTCGATCACGCGGTCGTCCTCGTCGACGGTCAGCACGCGCCCGCAGCGGATCGCAACGCCCGGTTGGCCGGGAGCGAGCGGCGAGAGGTCGGCCGAGCGGCTCGACGCACACGAGCTCAGGGCGCACGACACGACGGCGCCAGCGAGCGCGAAGAACGCCGCTCTGACCGCCGGGATCGTGCAGATCGCGACCATCAGAAGCGTCGCCGCTCCGTGGCGGTGTCGTAGACCTTGTGGCCCTCGATGTAGACCGCCTCGACCGCGCTGCGCGGATCGATCGGGTCGCCGGTGACGATCAGGAAATCGGCTTCCTTGCCCGGCTCGAGGCTGCCCACGCGGTCGGCGATCCCGGCCGTGATGGCCGGGACGATCGTGAGGCCGCGCACCGTCTGCAGCTCCGCGTCCTTGAAGCCGTAGCGCGCGCCGGTGGACGCCTGGAGGAACAGCTCCTCCTGCGGTATGACCGGCGAATCCGTGTTGAAGCCGATGCGCGTCATCCCGGCCTTCTGGTACTCGGCCGCGATGCCGAGGATCGCCTCGGGGTTGCTGCCGGTCCAGTTGATGAAGCCGCGCGTGGGGATCTCGATCACGCGCGGGCCGAGGATCGCGTTGACGCCGATCTCCTTGGCGAACTGCGCGAGCTTGTAGCCGGCCATCTCGCCGTGGTCGATGTACACGTCGAGGCCCAGTTCCTTGCGCACCATGCTCAGCGTGGCGAGCACGACCGGGTAGATCTGCGTGTGCGTCGAGACCTGCGTCTCCTTCTTCGCCAGCCAGCGGAAGACCTCGAGGTCGAAGTTGTACTCGGGCGCCTTGCCGCCGTTCTTCTCGTGATCGATCCAGCGCTGCGCGTACAGGAGCCCGCGCCGGAACATCCAGCGCGTGTTCCAGTTCATGAACGAGCGGCCGACGCCGACCGTCCAGCCTTCGGGATTGCCGGCCTGGGCCAGCTTCATCGAGCCCGGCATGCGCACGAGCGCGTCCTCGAAGCGCTCGAGGCCCGTCTTGAGCAGCACGCCCTGCCCGCCGACGTTCACGCCCGAGCCGGGGATGTAGAGCACGGTCGTCACGCCGCCCGCGACGGCCTTCTGCAGGGCCTCGTTGTTCGGGATCACGGACGACTGGACGCGCAACCCGGGGTTCACGAGGTAGACCATCTCGTTGATGTCGAACGTGCCGGCCACGTGGCAGTGCAGGTCGACGTAGCCCGGGCAGATCCAGTTCGAGCCGACGTCGAGGACCTCGTATCCGGCCGGGATCGCGACCTCGCGCGCCGGGCCGATCGCCTCGATCAGGCCCTCGCGCACGAGGATCACGGCGTTGTCGATGACCTGAATGCCCTCGTCGGGGACGGCCAGCGCCTTGCGCGTCTTGATCGCCAGCCCGGGTCCGCCGACCTCGCCCGCGGCCGAGGCCCGGCCGACCGGCGCCATGGGCGGTCCGCCTTGCTGCGCGTGCGCGGCCACGTCGAGCAGGATTACGCCGGCGATCAGCGCGGCGACCCGCGTGAAGGCATGAACGTGTCTCACCACAACCTCCCGTCGGCTGCGGCGTCGTACACGCGGCGGCCTTCGATCCACACGATCTCGACCGAGTGACGGGGGTCGACTGGGTCGCCGGTCGTCACCAGGATGTCGGCGTCCTTGCCGGGCGCGAGGCTGCCCACGCGCGCCTGGATGCCGGCGGTCGTCGCCGGGACGATCGTCAGGCCGCGAAGGGAATCGAGCCGCGAGTCGTCGAACCCGTAGCGCACGCCGACGGCGGCCTGCAGCGGCAGCTCTTCCTGCGGCAGCACCGGCGAGTCCGTGTTGAAGCCGATGTTCGGGTGGCCGCCCTTCTGGTAGCTGGCGGCGATCCCCAGGATCTTCCCGTCCGTGTCCAGCGAGTTGAACAAGTCGATCGCGCGCGGCCCGAGGATCGCGTCGACGCCCAGATCGCGCGCGTAACCGGCCAGCTTGCTGCCATACCACTCGCCGTGGTCGATGAAGACGCGCAAGCCCAGCTCCTTGCGCACCATCGTCAGAGTGGCCAACACGACCTGGTAGCGCTGCGTGTGCGTCGAGATCGGCACGTCGTTGGACACGAGCTCCGGGAAGACGTCCCAGTGGATGTCGCGCACGACCGGCTCGCCGCCGTTCTCCGCCGCGGCGCGCCTTTCCGCGTAATCGACGCCGCGCTCGAACGTGTTGCGCGTGTTCCAGTTCATCAGCGAGCGGCCGACGCCGATCGCCCAGCGCTCGGGGTTGCCGGCCTGGGCCAGCTTCAGCGAACCTGGGTCGCGGATCACCATCTCCTCGTACGTGCCGAGGCCGGTCTTCAGCAGCACGCCCTGCCCGCCCATGTTCGTGGCCGAGCCGGGGATGAAGAGCACGCTGGTGACGCCGCCGGCGACCGCGCGCTGGAGCAGGGGGTTGCGCGGCACGACCGTGACCTTCGCGCGCAGCTCGGGGTTCGTCAGGTAGACGCCGTCGTTGATGTCGCCCAGGCCGCCGTTCCCGGCCGCGATGTGGCAGTGCAGGTCGACGAAACCCGGGCAGATCCAGTTGCGGCCTTCGTCGACGATCTCGTAGCCGGCCGGGATCGAGACGTCGCGCGCCGGGCCGATCGCCTCGATCTTGCCGTCGCGCACGAGCACGACCGCGCGGTCGATCACGCCGCGGCCGTCCTCGCCCACGCCGATCGCCTTGGCCGCCAGCACGGCGACGCCGCGGGCCCCGGGCTCGCCGGCGCGGAGCGCAACCGACTCGCCCGAGCGGAGTGCGGCTTCGCCGATCAGGAGCAGCGCGGGAGCCAGGAGGAGCACGTCAGCGCACTTCCTTGCCCGCGACCCACGTGCGCAGGACGCTCGAGGAAGCCGACAACGGCGACCCGTCGAGCAGCACGACGTCGGCGTCGAGCCCCGCCTCGAGCAGGCCCACGCGGTCGTGGATCGCCATCATGCGCGCCGCGTCGGAGGTCAGCGCGCGCAGCGCGACTTCCGGGCTCAAGCCCTGCGACACGGCGTACAACGCCATGAGCGGCAGGTCCGCGGCGCCTTCTTCCGCCGCGCTGTGGAACGCAATCGGGATGCCGGCTTCGGCCAGCTCGGCGTAGCGGTTGCGGCGACGCGCGCCCAGGTCCGGCGCGGCGCGCACGACGTCGTGCGTCGGGATGATCCCGGCGACGCGGTCGCGGATCTGGTCGGCGACCTTCCAGGCTTCCTCCGCGCCGTAGAGCACGGGCTTGATGCCGGCCTTCTCGAACGCCTCGACGCAGGCGAGGATCTCGTCCTCGCGGCCGACCTCGACGACGATCGCGGCCTCACCGGCCATCGCGCGACGGAAGGGCTCGAGCTCGGGGTCGATGCCGGGCGCCTTGGGCTCGCCCTTGACCTCCTTCTTCTTCTCTTCCTTGGGCTTGCGCACCTCGGCCGGCCGAGCGACCTCGTACTCCTTCGAGGTCTGCGCCAGCACGACGTCGACGCTCGTTTCGCCGACGGAGACCTTGCCGGTCAGCTTGTCCTCCTTGGCTTCGCCGACCAGCTTGACCGTGCCGCGCGTGCCCTCGCCGGCGAGCTCGACCTTGTGGCCGTCGCGCTTGCCCATGACCTGGACGAGGTCGTCGGAGAGCGAGCTGCAGCGCAGGCTGCCCTTCACCGCGCCGTCTTCGTCCAGCACGTAGAGGCGGATCCGAGCTTCCTGGAAGGGAGGGACGGTGATCTTGGCCTCCCACGCGCCCGTGATGGGCTGCGGCGGAGCTTCCTCGCCCTTCTTCTTCTTGGCCTTCTTGTCCTTGTCGGCGTCGCCTTCCTTCTTTTCCGCGTCCCCTTCCTTCTTCTCGGCGTCGCCCTCCTTCTTGTCGGCCTTGTCGCCCGATTTGTCGGGCTCCTCGCCCGACGTGACCGCAGCCTGAACGGTCGGCTCTTCCGGCGGCGGGACCCACGCGGCCTTCTTCTGCTCGTACTCGGCCCACTTCTTGGCGTACTCGACCGCCTTCTGCAGGCGGTCCTTCATGGCGGTGCCGGACTCGCGCCGGTTGCGTTCGGCCCAGGAGAAGCGCAAGGCGGCTGTCGCGTCGACGACCATCGTCTCGAGATCGTCGCCGGCCGGCTTGTAGGCCATCATCGGCGCGCCCGTGCGGCTCGCACCGCGCGGCGACAGCACGACCGTCGTGACACCGGCGCGCGCGACCTCGCGGTCGATGCGGTCGCCGGGCTCGACGATGCGGCTCATGTCGAAGCGCGTCGCCGGCACCTTGGGCGAGCCCTCGAGGCCCAGGTGGCCCAGCGCGTCGATCATGCCCGGCATCGCCGCGGCGCCGCGCACGACGCGCGCGCCGGTCGGACGCCCGACGCTCTTGCCGACCGAGCGGATCTTGCCGCCCTGCAGCAGGATCTCGCCCGGCGACAGCACCGTGCCGTCGCCGACGTGCAGCTCGTCGACGTGGATGACGATCGTCGTCGTCGCGGCCGGCGCCAGGCTCTTGGCTTCCTCGTGCGCACCGGCGCGCTTCAAGTCCTCGGCGTCGAAGGCCACCTCGCCGTCGACCCACACGGCCAGCGCCATGCCGCCTTCGAGCGGGTGGCTGCTGAACACCGCCAGGTCGGCGTCCTTGCCGGCCTTCAAGCTGCCGACGCGGTCGGCGACGCCCAGGATCTCCGCCGCGGACAGCGTGATCGCGCGCAGGGCGACTTCCTTGTCGAGACCGCCGCGCGAGAGCAGCTGCGCCGCCAGGCGCAGGTCGCCGGCCGAACCGCTCTGCGGCGGTGCGATCGCGAAGCGCACGTTGGCCGCGGCCAGCTTGGCGGCGGCGTCGAAGCGCGGCCGGCGCGCATCGGGATCCTTGCCGCGGTCCTGACCGCCGCGGTTGGGCGTGATCGGAGCGTCGACGATCACGGACGCGCCGGCTGCGAACAGCTCGGCCGCCAGGTCGCCGGCTTCGTTCGCGCCGTCGACGACGAACGTCTGTCCATTGCGCGAGAACAGCTCGAGCAGCGCGCGGATCTCGGGCGCCGAGTCGGCCGTGATGCGCCAGGGCACGCGCTGGGCCATCAAGCTGCGCAGCTCCTCGCCCACGCCGGGTCCGTACTCGTCCGCGGGCGGCGCGCCCTCCGAGCGCTGCGCCAGGGCGAACAGCTCGCGCAGCGCGACGATCGCGCCCATCAGCGAGTGCGGGAGCTCCTGCTTCACGACGCCCATGCCGACGTCGACGGTCGCCGGGACGGGCGGACGCCAGAAGCCGGGCGTGGACCGCGCATCGAGGCCGATCGAGCCGTGGATCGAGGCCGGATCGCGCAGCAGCCGGTCGGCCGTCTCCTGCGGCCCGGCCAGCTTGACGACCGCGCCGACGCCGGCGACGAGACGGCTGCGCGCCGGCGCCAGGTACGCGCTCGTCACGCCTTCCTGCAGCGCGAACACGTACGAGGCGTACGGATCGAAGTTGTCGGCCGCGCGCAGGAACGGGTCGGCCGAGCGCTCGTCCGGGCGCGGCGCTCCGTAGTTGCTGTCGGCGGCCACCAGGCCGGGCACGAGCACGGCGTCGGGACCGTAGTCGACGATGCGCGCGCCGGGCGGGACCGCCACGTCGGCGCCGACCGCGACGATCTTGCCGTCGCGGATCAGCACGGTGCCGTTCGCGACGATCTGCCCGCCTTCGACCAGGTGGACCGAGCCCGCGCGGACGGCGACCGTGCCGCCGGTCGCGGTCGGGACCGCGGAGGCGAGCGGTGCCGCCGCGAACAGCGCGAAAAGGAGCAGGAAACCCATCGCCAGAGGCTGTGAAACAGCCTCTCGCGCCGCGGAGCGGCGCCAACCATGTCTGAGGGCCTGTAGGATCGATTGTTTCACAGGCACTCAGTCCTTCTTCCCGCCCGTGCCGGCCTTGTCCTTCTTCTCGCCCGAGTGCGGATCGACCTCGTCGTCGCCGGTGTTCGTGGGCGCGGCGTTGGGCTGCTCGACCCCCTCGATGATCTGCTGGACGCGCACGTCCTTGCTGCGGTCGTAGACGAGGTTGCCGTCGAGGACCACGAACTGCACCGTCGTCGTCACGGCCAGCGGGTCCCCGCTCAGGAGCAGCACGTTGCCGTCCTTGCCGGCCTCGAGGCTGCCCAGGCGATCACCCAGCCGCAGGATCTCGGCCGGCACCTTGGTCGCCGCCGCCAGCGCTTCCTCGCGCGGGATCCCGTAGCCGACGCACGTCGCGGCCTGGAACCACAGGGACTGCGCGCTGGGGTTGATCGACTGCAGCGCGAAACGCACCTTCTTCTCGCGGAACACGCCCGGCACGAAGGTCTCGATCTCCTTGCCCGTGATCGGATCGCGCTCGACGTAGAGCAGCGTGGGGCCCAGCACGACCGGCACGCCGGCCTCGGCGATGCGGTCGGCCGCCTTCCAGGCGTCGCCGTCGATCACGAGCACCGTGTTGGCCAGGAAGCCGTTCTCGCGCGCGACATCGAGCGCCTGCACGACCGAGATCGCGCCGTCGCAGGACAAGAAGGCCATCAGCTTGCCTTCGACCAGGCGCAGCAGCGGCTCCTGCTTCTCGTCGACCTGGCCGCGCGGGACGCTTTCGAGGTCCTTGACCTTCCAGGTCGCGGCGCCCTCCATCGCGCGGCCCTTCTTGTTCTCTTCCTTGTCGGGATCACGACCCTGGAACAGCGCCTCGCGGCGCGCGGTGTCCTTGCCGTCCTTCTTGTCCTGGACCAGCTTCTCCAGATGGATCCGCAGCTCGTTGAACGCGCGGCGCAGCGACTGCACCTGCAGCGCGCGCGAGCGCCCCGGCCGCGAAGCGACGACCTTGAGGCCCGAAGCCGGCTTGATCGTCATGTCCTCGATCGTCAACCCGTAGGGCTTGACGACGCGACCCTGACCGCCGATCGCGGCCAGGTTGCCCTGCTGGACGTTGATCGCCAGGACACCCTGACGCAGGCAGTCCTCGAAGTAGAAGCTGATCGGGTCGATCGAGTCGCGCACGTCGAGGAACGGCGCGACCTCGATGTTCTCGTTCGGGCGGTCCATGCCGCGCGACGAATGCGCTTCGACCCAGCCCGGGAACGCCACCAGGTCGGGACGCTCGATCACCTCCGCGTCCCACGAACCCTTCGCGCCCTTGGCCACGCTGGTGATGCGGCCGTTCTCGATGACGATCGTGCCGTCCTCGATGTCGGCGCCGGCCATCGTGACGATGCGGCCGACGTGGATCGCGATGCGACCCTCGCCCGCGTCGGCGGCCGAGGCCAGGCACAGGCACGCGGTGGTGAGCGTCACGGCGCCGGTGGCGCGCGTCATCGTCGTCGTCATCGTGGATCTCCGGTTCTTCGTCTGCTTCTGTACAACGGGGATTGGCTGGCCCGTTCAAGGGGCCAGCCTTTCATCGCTCGGCCGTCGCTCCCTGCACTGCCGTCCAGCCTTCGTAGCGCAGCACGCCGTCGACGATCGTCCCGACGACGCGCGCGCCCGGCTGGAAGGGCTCGCCGCTCCACAGCACGAGGTCGGCGTCCTTGCCGACCTCGATCGTGCCCACGCGGTCCTGGACCCCGAGCAGCATCGCCGGGATTGACGTGACCGCCGCCAGTGCTTCCTCGAAGGTCAGGCCGCCGGCCATCGCGTAGCCGGCTTGCACCGAGAGGCGTTGCTCCATGTCGGCCGAGCCGTGGCTCGACAGCGCGACCGGCACTCCCAGGTCCTTGAGCACCTTGGCCACGTTCCAGGCCATGAACGCGTTCTCGCGCGTGCGCCCGGCGGCCGGGAACGGCGGCAGGATCACGGCCGTGCGGCTGCGCGCCAGGAGCTGCGGCTCCTTCCACGCTTCGGCCGCGGCGTCGATCACGAAACGCGGCGTGTTCATGCCCGCGGCAGCGAACTCCGGCCGCGTCTGGACCTCTTCGCGCAGGAAGACCGCCGTGCGGATGTCCTGCGTCGTCCAGGCCTGGATGAAGATGGGCAGCTTGCCCTGCAGCGCAGCGACAAGCGTCGCGCGACCCGGGTCGGATTCGTTGTGGCCCAGCGCGGTGTCGAAGAACGCCTTGCGCCATTCCCACTCGACACCCATCCGCGTGGTGGGCCGGCGCGAGTAGAAGTCCGTCGGCCGTCCGAACGCCGGGTGGTTGCCGGCGCTGGGATCCCCGCCCATCGAACCGCGCAGCACGGCGTCGGCCTTGACCGTGCGCGCCGCGATCGACTCGGGGCCCGCTGTCTTGAGCACGACGGAGAGGCCGCCGATCACGTTGCGGTCGAGCGGCGACGCGAGCACCGTCGTCACGCCCGTACGCAGGAGCCTGTCCCATTCCAGCGCGAACGGGTCGAGCGCATCGGCCACGCGCAGGTTGGGCGTGACCTCGTTCGACTGCTCGACGCTGGTCCAGTTCGTCACACGCACGCCGGCGTCGACGAGCCCGGCCGTCACGGCGTACACGCGCAGCACGTCCTCCGTGCGCTCCTTCTCCTCGTCGGCGTTGGCGGTCACCGCGCTGACCTGCCCGCCGCGCACGAGCACGAGCGCCTTCTCCATGTTCCGGCCGGTGCCGGTGTAAACGCGCTCGGCCTGGATCGTCCAGGCGCGCGCCTCGGGCTCCTGGGTCTGGATCGCCGCCAGCGCGAGGAAGGGCGTGAGGAAAGCGATCATCGCACCGACTCTTTCTGGGCGACCGACTTGCCGCCGACCAGCACCGTTTGCGCGACGCTCCCCAGGTCGAGCGGATCGCCGCTCCACAGCACGAGGTCGGCGTCGAGGCCGCGTTCGATGCGGCCGACCCGCGCTTCGACGCCCGCGATGCGCGCGGCGCCGGCGGTAAGCGCTTCCCAGGCCGCTTGCCGGTCGAGCCCGGCGCGGACGCACAGCACCGCCGACAGGCGCAGCGCTTCGGCGTGGTTCCAGGGCGTGTCGAGGCCGAAGCCCAGCGGGATCTCTTCCTTCTGCAGGCGGATCACCGCGTCGAGCGTGCGCTTCGGCGTGCCGATCGAGAGCGCCGGCACGATCACCGACAAGCCCGCCGCCTTGATGTCACCGGCCACTTCGCCCGCCAGCGCCGCGCCGTGGAGCGCACCGGTCAGCTTCTTGTCCTTCGCGAAGGCGATCGCGCGGCGCACGTCCTCGCGCTCGCGCACCTCGAACAGGCAGGGCAGCTTGCCGGCGCGCGCTTCGGCGACGACGCCGCGCGGCTCGGCGAAGAGGTTCTGCATCAGCGCCAGCGCCCCGGACGTGCTAGTGGGCGTGGTGTTGCCTGAAAGCCCCTCGGCGGAGAAGACCAGCGACAGGTGCGCTGGGTCGCGCAGCACAGTGTGCCCGGCAGTCTTCACCACGGCAGTCGTTCCGCCGGTGATGCCGGCGGGGTCGGGCGTCACGAGGATGCAAGTGATCCCGGCCTCGCGCAGCGCCTCGAAATCGAGGTGGCGCGCGTCGACGGCCAGGCCGACGCGCCCCTCGGGCAGCGCGGGCCGTGTCCCGTCGCGCGTTTCTCCTACGGCGCCGGTCGCGCCGTGCAGCGCGATCAGCCCGGCGGTCAGGACCCCGTCGTGCTCGATGAGCTCGGCCCCGTCAGGGATCGCGACGTCGGCACCGACGGCCTGGATGCGGCCGTTGTCGACGATCACGACCGCGTTCTCGAGGACCTTGCCGCCGCCGGTCCAGACGGCCTTGGCGCGGATGGCGAGCGGACCGTCGTTCTGGAGCGCCGGCGCAGCGGCCAGTGCGAGGAGGATCGAGAGCACGAGTGTCAACCTTCCGGCGTCACGACGACGCGGCCCGAGGAGATCGTGAACAGCACGTGGGAGGTCGTCTCGAGCGGCGGACCGTCGAGCACGATCAGGTCGGCGTCCTTGCCGGCCTCGACGCTGCCGAGGCGGTCGGCCACGTCGAGCGCGCGCGCCGCTCCGATCGTCACCGCTTCGAGCGCGTCGTCGCGCGAGAGACCGTGCGCGATCGCCAGCCCGACGAGCAACGGCAGATCGCGCGTGGCGGAGGGATCGCGACCGCCCGAGCCCAGGAGCACCTGCACGCCCTCGCGGGACAGGCGTCCGGCCAGCGAGAGATCGTGTGATTCGAACTCGTCCGGGCGGCTGCGGCCGAGCGGCGTGGGCCACACGAGGACCGGGATGCGGCGCTCGACGAGCTCGCGCGCGTGGTTGACCGCTTCGCTGCCGCCGGCCAGCACGAGGCGCAAGCGGCCGTGGGGTGCCGTCCCGGCCAGCAAGGCGCGGATCTCCGCGGAGCGCTCGGCGCCGACGAGGAGCGGCAGGCGCCCGTCGATCGCATTCGACAGGACCTCGTTGTCCTCGTCGAAGCGCGGCGGCTGCGGCTTCTTGTCCTCCTTGTACTTCTTCTCCTCGTACTTCTTGTCCTTCTCCTCCGCGTCCTTCTGGCCCTTTTCGCGTTCCTTCTTGGCCTTCTTGAACTCCTTGTCGAGCTCCACGTCCTTCTCGGCCATCTTCTTGGCCCAGTCCTCGAGCTCGTGGCGGTGCTCGTTCTTCGCGATCAGGTAGTTCTTCCCGGCCTGCAGGGCGCTGACGATCCGGTCGGCCGAATCCGCGCGCTCGAACGGATCCTGGACGCGGCCGCCCTCGACCATCGTGAAGCCTTCGCCGGTCTCGACGAACTGCGCCGGCCCGGACTGCGTCAACCCGGCCGTCATCCACAGGTTGCTGGCGTCCGAGATGATCGTCTCCTCGCGTGCGAGGCCCGGCACGAGCCGCACGACCGTGCCGAGGCCGCCGATGCGCGCCGCGGATCCGAGTTGGACACGCGCGGAGGTGACACCCGCGCGCAACGCCTCGCGCCGCAGGTGGTCCATGTTGTAGGGGTCGAAGCCGTCGACCGAGCGCGTCGCCGGCGTCGCGTTCGTCTCGGCCAGCGCATCACCCGCCAGGCCCAGCGCGGACCAGGGGTCGATCAGGCCGGCGCACACCCAGGCGCCTTGCACGACGCGCGCACCCTCAGGTGCTTCGAGTCCCGTACCGACCGCCACGATGCGGCCGTCACGCACGAGCACTTGCGCGCCCTCGAGGACCAGACCTGGGCGGACGATCACATGGTCGGCGCGGACGAGGATGGTCTCGCGCGCCGGCGGCGTCGCGCCCGCTTCCGCTCCGGCCGAGCCGGTGCAGAGCGACAGCGCGAGCCAGCCCACATTGAAGTGCATGCGGGGGCTCCCGGAGAGAGGTGCGGGTCGCGCCGTGGCAGGAGACGCCGCGCGGACCGTGTCGGGGATCGGGGGGGGGCACCGTGCGGCGGAGGGCCGCGCGGCGATCGGGGGCGGATCCTACCGTGCCCGCGGAGTTTCCGTGAAGGGAACGGAACGTCTTAGATCCGTAGCCCAAGGGGGCTTACGGCTGGCTTACCGGTTCTCCGGACCGGACCGACCCCCCTCCCGGCTCCTGCGTGGTTCGCGGCGAACCCCTGCAGTTCAGCGCGGAAACAACTTCCCAATTTCGCTCCCGCGGCTGATTGGGCGGGATTCTGCATTCGGACCGGCCCCAGGACCGGCTCGACGCCAAGATGGCCGCCGACCGACGAAGCTCGCTCCACCCGCTCCTGCTCGAGCGCGGCTACTGGGCGAATCGCCTGCGCGAGCTGCGGCTTTCACGCGTTTCGCTGGTCATCATCCCGCGCCCGGAGCTGTCCTCGAACGGGATCGAGGTCGACGAGTTCCGGGTCCGCGCGCACGACGGCGTCCGCCTCTGGGGCCTGCGTGCGCGCAGTCGTTTCGGGACATCCGCGGCCCGCGTGCGCGTCGTCGGGCCGTCCGACCTGCCCGAGATCGACCGTCGGGCCATCGAGCGTGGCGAAGTCGAGTTCGTCTTCCAGGAGCCGGCCGGACGCCGCCTCGAGGACCGGGTCCTGGACGTGCTGCGCGTGTGCCAGGTCGCGGTCGAGGTGGGCACACCCGCCTCGCGAGTGGAGCTGGTCGCGCCGGAGGGTTGCCCGGCGCCGGACGAGTTCCTGATCGCGACGCAGCTCCTGGCGGACGAGAGCAACGCCCAGCGCTCCGCGACGACCCAGCTGGACGACACGGCCGGCTGGCCCGCGCGCAACTGAGTTCGTCGGTGTCTGCGCGTCAGTAGCTGCCCGACCCCTGCGCGCCGGAAACGATCGCGACCGACGCCGAAGCGCCCAGGCGCGTCGCCCCCGCCGCGATCATCTCGGCCGCGTCCTTCTTGTCGCGGATGCCGCCCGCGGCCTTCACTCCGAGCGCCGGCCCCACGACCGACCGCATCAATGCAACATCCTTGGCTGTGGCGCCGCCCTTGGAGAATCCGGTGGATGTCTTGACGAAGTCCGCGCCCGCCGCGACTGCGAGCTGGCACGCGGTCACCTTCTCGGCGTCGGTCAGCAACGCGTTCTCGAGGATCACCTTGAGCTTCGCCCCCAGGCGGTGGCACGTCTCGGCGACCGCTGCGATGTCGCGGCGCACGAACTCCTTGTCGCCCGACTTCAGCGCGCCGACGTTGAGCACCATGTCGATCTCGCAGGCGCCGTCCTCGATCGCACGCCTCGCCTCGTAGGCCTTGACCTCGGTGACCGCCGCGCCGAGCGGGAAGCCGACGACGCAGCAGACCGCGACGCCCGAACCGGCCAGGATCTCGGCGCAGCGCCGCGCCCACGTGCCGTTCACGCAGACGCTCGCGAAGCGGTGCGTGCGCGCCTCGTCGCACAGGCGGTCGATCTCCGCCGCGGTGGCGTCGGGCTTGAGCAGCGTGTGGTCGATCGCGCCGGCCAAGTCGCCCAGGCGCGCCGAATCGCCGGGCCGGACGCCGACGCGGCAGGCGCCGGCGCGCACGACCTCGTCGACGTGCTCGGGACAGACCTCGACGCACACCGACGAGCAGCTCCAGCCGCCGAGGCTCTCGGCGCCGTGCTCCAGGATCTGCCGCGCGACCTCCTCGAGGATGCGCTCAAGGGTGGCGGGATCCATCGTCGTGGTCGCGGGCGCGCTCATGGGGCGCCGAGGATAGCGCCGCCGGCGCCCGGCGGCCCGCCAGGACTTCAGCTGCCGGCGTAGCGCCGCTCGATCTCGGTGATCTTGGCCACGCGCCGGCCGTGGCGCGGCTCGCCCTCGGCGGTGCCGAGGAAGGCCCGGACGACCTGTCGCGCCTGCTCGGCCGTCAAGTGCTTCGCGCCCAGGGTCAGCACGTTGGCGTAATTGTGCTCGCGCGCATTGCGCGCCGTCGCCTCGTCCCAGCAGTTCGCCGCGCGCGCGCCCGGCACCTTGTTGGCCGCCATCGCCGAGCCGATGCCCGCGCCGTCCACGACGATCGCGAAGCGCACGTCGCCGCGCGCGACGAGCTCGGCCGCGGCGCGCGCGAAATCCGGGTAATCGACCGGGCTCTCGTCGCGCGTGCCGACGTCGATCACCTCGCAGCCGATCGCGCGCAGCTGTTCGGCGATCTCGCCCTTCAGCTTGAAGCCGCCGTGGTCTGCGCCCAGCGCGACGCGGACGCGCCCGCCCGAGCCGGTGCCGGTGTCCTCGAGGCGGATGTGGCGCCGAAACGCCTCGTCGCGCGCGAGGTCGGTCACGATCGCGCCGGGCGGGATCGGGTACGTGCCACCCTCGGGCACGCCGGCCAGATCGCGCGCGCTGACCAGGTCGACGCCGCGCCGCGCCGGTGCCGCTGCCTCGTCGCGAGCCGGACGCGGCGCGCCGCCCGCCGGCTCGACCGTGACGAACACGCCCGCGGGTCGCTCCAAGCCGCCGACCGCGGGACGGCCGCGCGGATGGTCGACGCGGCCACGCTCGGACATGACGCGGCCGACTACGCGTCGCACGAGGGCGTGCAGGTCGGGGACGGCGGACATCGCGCTCAGTCTAGTCGCTCAATGGACCGGGGCGAGGACCAACGTCGCGTACAGCAGCGAAAGGATCACGGTGATCAAGGCTTCGCCCGCGATGAAGCCCGAGGCGAGCGGCAGCATCCAGATGTCCGTGCTCTTCGGATTGCGGCGCTGGCAGAACCAGGCGATGCAGGCGCCCACGAACATGCTGGCGACGGCGGAGATGGGCACCAGCATCCCGATGCCGATCCCCGTGGGCGAAGGCACCCAGGTCCGCTTGCGAGGGTCCTGCTCCAGCACGGTGAAGAGGATCCCCAGCAGCGCTCCGATCCCCAGGGCCCACAGTGCAGTCGGGTGCAGCGTGTGCACGCCCTGTCCCAGGAGCTTGGCGAAGCCCACCCATTTCTGCGAGATCGGGCTCGGGAGCGCGTCAGGCCCCGTGAACCCGAAGACGTCTCTCAGGATCGGGTAGAAGATCGCGACGGCGCCGGCACCGACCGGAACGGCGAGCAGCTGGATGTACGTCAAGTAGCGCGGCCGCGACCCGATCATGTCGCCGGTCTTGTAGGCCTGGATCAGACCCTCGGAATCGGCGACCACCGTGCCCGTCAATCCGCTGGCGACCATGTTCGCCTGGATGTTTCCAGGCGCGATCGCGCCGAACACGCCCTGCATCAAGTTCGAGAGCGCGCTGATCGGCCCCCAGTTCGTCTCGCCCAGGACGCGCAGACCCACGAGCATGAGCGGGATCGTGAAGATCAGCGCGACGAGCGTCATCCAGATCGGAAGCCCGAGGCCGTAGTACTGCACCAGGACGATCGAGACGATCGCCAGCAAGGAGCCGAAGGCCACCCAGCGCAAGGGCATGTCCTCGTCGTCCGCGCTCGGGCCGGAGAGCTGCGTGAACGTCCGCGAGAGGATCCGCCACTTCAGGAACAGGGCGGTCAGCCCGCCGGCGACCATCATCCCCGTCGCCGGCCACATGACCCAGAGGAGCAGATCCCGCTTCGAGAAGCCGGCGGCCATGATGCCGTTGTTCGAGAGGATCACGGGCGCGATCACCCACGAGAGAACGGCTCCCAGGAACATGTTCGCGCAGATGCGCAAGCCGATGATCATCCCCGAGCCGATCGTCAGCAGGCTCCACGAGAAGCCGACGCCTGTCACCGCGGAGTGCGCATTGGCTTGGATCGGCAGCACCTCCGCGATCAGGCCGCGCATGTAGCCCAGTGTCACGAGGGCCGACGAAAGCAGGCCGGCGTACAGCGAGCGGATCGCGAGCTTCGCCTGGGCGCCGCGCGAATCGAGGACGATCAGCGTCTCGCCCGCCGCCAGCCCGTCCGCATAGGGCAGCTTCTCGTCGACGATGAAGTGTCGCCGCATCGGGACCGCCAACAGGACACCGAGCGTGCCGGCCGAGGTGAGCCACAGGAACGTCTGCCAGCGCGAAATGCGCAGATCGACCCCTGTCGTGGGATCCATGCTCAGGATGTCGAACGCCGCCAGCACGACGCACATGAACGAGGTCTGGCCCGCGATCGTGCCGGCCGCTTGCGCGAGGTTGCTCTCCCACCGCAGCCCGCCGCCGCGCGAGAACAGGGACAGCGCCAGGTAGCCGAAGAAGGCAGAGACGACGGCGATGTTCGGCCCGAAGCCGAGCTTCAGCACCACGTAGGGGTACGACGCTCCGATCACGGCCGCGACGAGCAGCGCCACGATGACGCCGCGCAGCGTGAACTCCCGCGCGCCGGGCGGTCGGACCTTGGCTTGGGACAGGTCGACGTTGCCGGTCGGAGCGGGGGGGCTGCTCATGAGCTCAAGGTAGCGGTCGATCGGGCCGGGAATAAGGACGGTTCGATGCGGCTCATGTCACCGCTGCAGCCAGACGCGGCACCGCCGCTTCGAGCAGATCGCAGAAGCGTTGCGCCGCTTGCTGGCCGACCGCGACGACCTCAGCGTGGTTCAACGGGCCGGGTGCGAGGCCCGCGGCGAGGTTCGTGATGCACGAGATCGCGGCGACTCGCACACCCGCAGCGCGCGCAGCTTGCGCCTCGCAGACCGTGCTCATCCCGACCGCGTCCGCGCCGAACGCGGTCAGCCAGCGGATCTCGGCCGGCGTCTCGTAGCTCGGTCCGAGCACGCCGGCGTACACGCCGCGCTGCAGCGGCACACGAGCGGCGGTCGCGGCCTCGTCGAGCGCGACGCCCAGCGCGGAATCGTAAGGGTTCGCTGCCCCCTCTTCGCCGGGCAGGAGCGCCGTGCGGCCCTGCAGGTTCACGTGGTCGGTGATCCGCATCAACGTCGGCGGCGTCCATGTGCGCCGCATCCCGCCGGCGGCATTCGTCAGTACGAGCGCGCGGACGCCGACGCGCGCGAACGCGCGCACGGCGCGCGTGACCTCGTGGGCGCTCCAGCCTTCGTACAGGTGAACGCGGCCCTGCTGCACGACGACCGGCACTCCGCCGACGGTGCCCAGGATCAACTGGCCCGCATGTCCGGGCACCGCGCTCTGCGGCATGCCCTCGATCGCGGCGTAAGGCACGGCGCGCGCGTCGCGCACGCGCTCGGCGAAGCTGCCCAGCCCGGATCCCAGCACGAGCGCGACGCGTGCGCCTTCGACGCCGTGCACGCGCAGCGATGCGGCCAGCACGTCGACCGCGCTCCGGACCGCGACACCGCTCACAGGAAGATCCCCGCGACCGTCGCGGTCATCCAGCAGGCCAGCGCACCGGCCAGCATCGCACGCAGCGCGAGCTTCGACAGGTCGGCTTTGCGCTCGGGCACCAGGGCCGAGATGCCGCCGATCTGGATGCCGATCGACGCGAAGTTGGCGAAGCCGCACAGCGCATAGGCCGCGAGCTTGGCCGAGCGCGCGCTCTCGAACTGGAGCGCCGGATCGGTCGCGCTCAGCGTCTGCGCCAGCCCCTGGTAGGCCACGAACTCGTTGATCGAGATCTGCGTGCCGAGCAGGCCGCCGACGAGCTGGCAGTCGTGCCAGCCCTGCACGCCGATCGCCCACGCGATCGGCGCGAAGATCCAGCCGAAGATGCGTTGGAGCGACAGCCCGCCCTCGATGTCGAAGGCCTCGCCGAGCGCGCCGAGCGGCCAGTTGATCAGCGCGACCAGCGCCACGAACGCGATCAGCATCGCGATCACGTTCAACCACAGCTTGAGCCCGTCGGTCGTGCCGTTCGTCGCCGCCTCGATCACGTTGTCGGCTGACTTCTCGAAGCGCAGCGGCACGTTGCCTGAGGTTTCGGGCACCTCCGTCTCGGGCAGGAGGATCTTGGCCATGACGAACGACGCCGGCGCGGCCATGACCGACGCGGTGACGAGGTGCGGCGCGATCTCCGGCCCGAGGATCTGCATGTAGACGGCCATCACCGAGCCCGCGATCGTCGCGAATCCGCCTACCATCAGCGCGACGAGCTCCGAGTTCGTCATGCGCAGCAGGTATGGCCGCACGACGAGCGGCGCCTCGGTCTGCCCCAGGAAGATGTTCGCCGCCGTGGCCATCGACTCGCCGCCCGATAGCCCCATCACGCGGCTCATCACCTTGGCCATCGCCCACACGAGCACCTGCATGACGCCGATGTGGTAGAGCACCGCCATCAGGGCCGAGACGAAGATGATCACGACCAGGCCGGTGCCCGCGAACGCGAAGACGTAGCCCAGTGCGTCGGTCGGTCGCGCAAGGCCGCCGAAGACCATCTCGGCTCCCGGCACGGTCATCGAGACGAGCTTCGAGACGAACGCGGCGACGCCCTCGAAGAACGCGCGGCCCGGAGCGGTGCGGATCGCCGAGACGACGAGGACCTGCAGCACGATCCCGCCCACGACCACGCGCCACGGGAACCGCTTGCGGTTCCACGACAGGAGCCAGGCCAACGCAACGAGGATCGCGATGCCGAGGATCGCCCGGGGGAGGGTCACGGGCGGAGAGGCTACCCGCGGACCCGCGTCCTTCGATCTCCGGAGACGCCCGAGACCATGCACAGGCCTGACGCAGCGGGAAGCGCGCCGGCCGTTCGCGTCGAGGACGATGGGGCGACCGCCGACCGGCCCGATTGGCGGAGCGCCGAAGCCCGCATCGGGCCCGCGCGGGAGCTGGAGGTTCGCATGTCGATGCTCGTTCTTGTTTCACTCGCGCTGTCCCTCGCGACGACGCCCGGCACGCCCGGCGACCGGCCGGCCGACGGCGGCCACGGTTACCGGCGCAACGTCGCCGTGCTGGTCTTCGACGGCGTCGAGCTGCTCGACTTCACGGGGCCGATCGAGGCCTTCACCGAGGCGAACAACCTCGATGCCGCCTTCGACGTGTTCACGGTCGGCCCGAGCCGCGAGCCGGTGCGCACGAAGAGCGGCACGACGATCGTGCCCGACCGCGCGGCCAAGGACTGTCCGCGCATCGACATCCTCGTGATCCCCGGCGGCGAGATCCGCTTCCTCCTCGGTCGCTCGCCGCTCGCGCGACTCGTCCTCGAGCGCTCGCCCGCGACGGAGATCACCTACTCGGTGTGCAACGGCGCGTTCGCGCTTGCGGAGGCGGGGTTCCTCGACGGGCTGGAGGCGACGACGCATTGGACGGCGATCCGCTGGCTGCGCGAAGCAGCGCCGAAGGCCACGGTGCACGCCGACCGCCGCGTCGTCGACAACGGGCACATCGTCACCGCGGCCGGGATCTCGGCCGGGATCGACGGCGCGCTGCACCTCGTCGATCGCCTACTCGGGCGCGCGAACGCGCTGCGCACCGCGCGGCGCATGGAGTACACGTGGACGCCGATCGCGCCCGAAGTGGTGGCGACGGATGCGATCGCGCAGGCGCGCCAGGCCTGGTACGCGAGCGACTGGGCCGCCGCGGCCGCGCTGTACGAACCGATCGTGGCGTCGAAGCCGGACGACGCGACGGCGCGCGGCCGCTTGGGCGTGTGCCGGTCGTTGCTGCGGGACCTCGCCGCCGCGCGGCCACTGCTCGAGCGCGCGCAGCAGGAGCAGCCGCAGTTCGCGCTGTGGCCGCAGATGCTCGGCTTCGTCGCCACGCGCGAAGGCCGGCACGCCGACGCCGTCGCGTTGCTCACACGCGCGCACGAGCTCGATCCGGGATCGCACGAGATCCGCCAGTTCCTGGGCCTCGAGCAGTTCGCGGCCGGAATGTGGCGCGAGTGCCTCCCGAACCTCCTCGCGACGTGGCGCCAGGGCCGCGGCGAGCAGGACACGCTCGTGAAGATCGCGCAGGCGCAACTCGCTCTCGGGGATCGCGACGGCGCTCTCCGTAGCCTCGAGGAGAGCGCGGACCACGAGCCGAAGATGCTCTTCGAGGCGCTGAGCGACACACGGTTCGACTCGTTGCGCGACGATCCGCGCTTCACGAAGGTTCGCGAGCGCGCGGCGGCGGCGAAGGAGTGACCGGGCCCGCGCCTTCGCCACCGACCGCTCAACCGATCCAGCTCTCGCGCACGAGCGGCGCCAGCGGTCTCTCGTCGCCGATCTCGACCGCTTGCTCGAGGAGGCGCCGCGCGACGTCGGTGCCGCGGCCGCCCTGGTGGTGGATCTCGCACAGCACGTCGCCGCGCTTGACGCGCTCGCCGGCGCGTATGCGCCACACGAACCCGACCGCGGGATCGACGACGTCCTCGATCCTCTCGCGGCCGCCGCCGAGCGCCGCGGCCGCGAGGCCGACGGCGCGGCAGTCGCGGAACGCGAGATGGCCGTCGCGTCCGGACTTCCACGGGTCGACGTGCGTCGCGCGCGGCAGCTTCGACGGATCCTTGACGACCGCCGGGTCGCCGCCCTGCTCGCGCACGACGAGCTCGAAGACGCCGCGCGCGCGGCCGGAGTCCAGCGCGTCGGCGACGCGGCGCTTCCCGTCGTCGAGCGTCTTGGCCGCGCCAGCCAGGCGCAGCATCTCGCCGCCTTGCAGGCAAACCAGCTCGCGCAGATCGGGCGGACCGCCGCCTTCGAGGCACTCGATGCTCTCGGCGATCTCGAGCGCATGCCCGACGGCCGCGCCGAGCGGACGGTCCATCGCCGTCTGGAACGCGCTCGCGCGCAGGCCCATCGAGCGCGCCAGGTCGAGCATCGTGCGCGCCAGCTCGGCACCGCGCTCGACCTCGGGCAGGAACGCGCCCGAGCCGAACTTCACGTCGAGCACGAGCGCGTCGAGGCCCTCCGCGAGCTTCTTCGACAGGATCGAGCTCGCGATCAGCGGGATCGACTCGACGAGCCCGCACGCGTCACGCAGCTGGTAGAGCTTGCGGTCAGCGGGCACGAGCTCGTCCGTCTGCGCGCCGAACGCGACGCCCGTGCGCGCCAGCGCGCGGTGCATCTCGTCCTCGCTGAGCTTCACGCGGAAGCCCGGGATCGATTCGAGCTTGTCGAGCGTGCCGCCGGTGTGACCGAGCCCACGGCCGGAGATCATCGGCACCGCCAGCCCGCAAGCCGCGACCGCCGGCGCCAGCGGGATCGACACCTTGTCGCCGATGCCGCCGGTCGAGTGCTTGTCGACCTTCTTCTGCGGCAATTCCTCGAACGAAAGGCGGCGGCCCGACTCGAGCATCGCGCGCGTCCACCGCGCCAATTCGGGCGGCGTCATGCCGCGCACGAAGATGCAGGCCGTCAGCGCCGCAGCCTGGTAGTCGGCGATCTCGCCGCGCACGTACGCCCCGAGGAACCAGCGCATCTCCTCCTCGGAGAGCTCTCCCCCGTCGCGCTTCGTGCGCACGACCGAGCGGGCGTCCATCAGGCCGATTCGCCTTGCCGCTGTCGGTGGGCGCGCAGTTCGTGCAAGGCCCGTTTCGTGGATGGCAGGAGCAGATATCCGCCGGATCCGCAGAGAATCACGGCGTACAGGAGCTTCGGTCCGCCGACGCCTTCGACGAGCAAAGGCACCAGGATCGCGGCCAGCCCCAAGGTTGTGCTGACGAGACCGCCAGACAGCCGCGCCCATTCCATCTCCCTCATCAAGCCGATGGCGGAGGCGGCGAGCGTCAACGCGCAGAGCGCAAGGCCCCAGCCGATCCAAGCCACTTGGACGAAGTAGACGGCGAACGCGAGGAAGATGGCAACGACGCCCATGGTGATCGCGGCACCGGAGATTGCGGACCGCTCATCGGAGCGAACGTTCGGGCGAGATCTTCTCGTCGAGAGTGGGCTGCGAGCAGGCTTGGGTTGGTCCATTCCGGAATTCCTCGGGACGGGAGATTCTCGAAGGTCAGGAAGCTCGGATGATCATCCGCGGACGGGACGTTCGCGCCGCCGTGTCGGATGCGCACGCCACGTGAAGGTCGGGCCAAGCGGTCACGCGCGCACCAAATCGCTCAGGAATGACCTGCCTGGTGCGGCCGGCGCGAGTCCGAGCGCCTCCTCGACCGTCGCTCCGACGTCCGCGAACGAATCGCGCGTGCCCAGCGCAGCCCCGCGCACGCGTCGGCCTGCGGCCAGGATCGGCACGTACTCGCGCGTGTGGTCGGTGGTCTCGTGCTTCGTGGGATCGTTGCCGTGGTCGGCCGTCATCAGCACGAGGTCCTCGGCGCCGAGCTTCGATTCGAGCTCGCGCAAGCCGACGTCGAACTCCTCCAGCGCGCGCCGGTACCCGCGCGCGTCGCGGCGGTGGCCGTAGAGCATGTCGAAGTCGACCAGGTTCACGAACACGAGCCCGCGCTCGACCTTCGTCGCCAGCTCGATCGTCGCGCGCATGCCGTCGAGGTTGCCCTCGGTGTGCACGGACTCGGTGATGCCCCGGCCGGCGAAGATGTCCTCGATCTTGCCCACGCCGACGACGGATAGCTGCGCCGCCTTCAACCGGTCGAGCACGGTGTCGCGCGGCGGCGGCATCGAGTAGTCGCGCCGGTTGTACGTGCGCCGGTACGAGCCGGGCTCACCGACGAACGGCCGCGCGATCACGCGGCCGACGCCGTACGGATCCAGGATCTCGCGCGCGATCCGGCAGCACTCGTAGAGCCGCTCGAGCCCGAAATGCTGCTCGTGGGCCGCGACCTGGAAGACGGAATCGGCGCTCGTGTAGACGATCGGCTTCCCGGTGCGCGCGTGCTCCGGGCCGAACCGCTCGATGATCTCCGTACCCGAAGCGGGCTTGTTCCACAGGATCCCGGGCACGCGCGCGCGCTTCACGAAGGGCTCGACGATCGCGGGCGGGAATCCGTCCGCGTACACCGGGAACGCGCGTTCCAGCGGACAGCCCATCATCTCCCAGTGCCCGGTCGACGTGTCCTTGCCCGGCGAGGCCTCGAGCATGCGCCCGAATCCGCCCTTGGGCGCGGTCGCGGACGGCAGCGAATGCACGCCCTCGATCGAGCCCAGGCCGAGCTCGATCAGCCGCGGCGCATCCAACCCGCCCGCCGCGCGTACCAGGTGGTCGAGCGTGTGCGCCCCCGCGTCGCCGAACTCTTCCGCGTCGGGCATCGCGCCGACGCCGAGCGAGTCCAGGACGATCAGGAAGACGCGACGCACTTCACTTCTTCGCCGCCAGCGCCTTCTGGATCGTGAAACGGACCTGGCGGTCCATGTCCTCCACGAACTCGTCGCCGAAATCGCGCTCGAGCAGGTCGCGCTCGCTGAACTCGTAGCGCCCGGAGCGCGGATCGAAGTCGAACTGGTAGTCGTGCTCGCTGCCGTCGTCCTCCGTGACCATCACGAGGACGATGTGGTTGGGAGCGTCGAGCTCGACGCGAAAGGTGGCCATGGGTGCTCCGAGGGGGTCGGCGGAGCATCCTAACCCCTCCTGGACGCCCCGACCCAAGCCGGGTGCGCGATGCGGCCGGATCCTTGCAACAACTCTTGCGCGAACTCCGCCGATCGCGCCGATCCGGAAGCGCCGCGGGCGCGTAGGCTGAGCACGTGCGTGCACGGACCCTGATCCCCGCGATCGGCGCGGCGCTCCTCGCCAGCGCGTGCTCCACCTGGAGCCGCGTCGAGACGTTCCCGGGCTGGTCGCTCTACGCCGAGGAACCAGAGTCGGTCGACGTGCGCGCGTTCCAGCGCGCCTACGAGCCGGCGATCGATGCGGTCGAAGCCGTCTTCGGGCCGTTCCGCCAGCCGGTGCGCGTGCACGCCTGGGAAGCGGACGACGGCGTGGCCTCGGTCGGCGAAGTGCACGACGTGCCCGGCATCGGCCGCGCCCGCGTGCGCGCCTACCATGCGCGCGGCGAAGGCCCGTTCGGGCCGGCGGCCGGGATCTACGCCAGCAGCGCCGACGCCGGCACGGCCGTGCACGAGCTGGTCCACGCGCGCATCGCCGAGGAAGTGCCCGAGCTCCCGCTGTGGTTCGAGGAGGGCCTGGCCTGCGTCCTGGGCGACGGCTTCCTGGACGGAGATCGCTGGGTCGTCGACGGCCTGGCGTGCTGGCCCATGCGCGAGCTGCGCTCCAGCGCGCCCGACGTGCGCGAGTTGGCGCGCCTGCTCGCCGTGCACGCCGAGCGCGGCACGGACCTGCGCGAGAACGTGCTCGTGCACTTCGTGGGCTGGGCGATCGTGTTCGACCTCTACCGCGCCAGCGGTCGCGTCGACTGGCCCCATTGGCTGGAGCACGCGCGGACGATGAGCGCGGTCGAAGCGCACGAGCGGATGATGCGCACCCTGTCGCCCGAGACGGAGGCCGCGTGGCTCACGCGCCTCGGCCACGAGGATCGCGGCATCCGCCTGGCGACGGCCAAGGGCCTGTGGAAGCTGCGCTCGCCGGCGGTGCTGAACGCGCTGCTCGACCGCCTGCGCCGCGAGGAGGATCCCGAAGTGCAGGTCGCCCTGGCGGTCAACGCCCTCGCGGCCGCGGGTGAGCGCGAGCCGCCCGGTCGCATGTCCGGCCGCTTGTGGCGCACGGTCTGGCCCGTCTTGCGCGATTCCGAGCTCGGCGACCCGGAGGAGCAGGCCGCGGTCGATCGCCTGATGAGCTCCTTCCGCCGGCGTGGCGGCCGCGATTCCGACGCGGCGCTGCAGGATTTGGACCGTTTCTGGGCCGAGTGAGTCGGCTCACGAACGAGGGACGGATCGCCGATCCGCCCCTCGTCCCGTAGCGATTCGAACGAGCAGGCAATCCTGCCGGCGCCGAATGGCGAGCGAACCTGCGCACGAGCTTGCCGCGCGGAGCCGCACGGCGCGTGCGATCACATCGCCTTCGCCTTCTCGACGACCTTGTTGATCTCGGCGACCATCGCGTCGACGCGAGTCTTCAGGTTGTCGTACGAGTCCTTGGTGGCCTTCTTCATGTCGTAGTCGGCCAGGGTCTTCTTCAGCTCGACCTTCTTGGCTTCGAGCTGCTCGATCAGGTCCTCGAGATCCTTGCGCGCCTCCTCGCTCTTCGATGCCGCCTTGGCCTTGAGGTCAGCGACCGTCGTGTCGAGGCCGGCCAGCCGGCTCTCGGCCGACTTCTTCAGGTCGGCGAACATCGTGGAGGCCTGCGCGGCCATCTCCTTGGCCTTGTCGCCCATCGCGCTGGTCGTGCTCGACGGCGATGCGGCCTTCGTGCTGTCCGAGCAAGCGGTGGCCAGCGGGACCAGGAGAGCGATGGCGAGCGTCAGGTTGAGAGTCGAATTCTTCATGTGCGGAACCCCCCGTGTACAAATGTGACGGTGTTGGACGAGGTCGGCGCCCACGTGGCGCCGCTCCCGCGGCAGACCAGATGGTAGGCCACCCGACCGGACCATGCGGGTGGCAACAATCGGACCCGTGCGCGCCGGGAACCCTCGAAACCGCGCAGCCCAAGACTCCTGCAGCCCCCTCAGGCGAGGTTGGACACCGCGCGCGGGGCTATACTGCGCGCTTCACCCGACGCCGCTTTGTGCCCACGACGTCCTCCATGCAGACCCTCACCCGGCCGACCTTCGAACAGCTGGCGAGCAACTTCCACCACTGGGAGAAGACCGGCGACCTGATCGACCAGTGCATCGACCTGATGCTGAACCTGCGCCAGTCCGGTCACCCGGGCGGTTCGCGCAGCAAGGTGCCGTTCCTCGTGGCGTCGACCCTGGGAGCCGGGATGCGCTTCGACCTGCGCCATCCCGAGAAGGCGTTCGGCGACCGATTCGTGCTGATCGCGGGCCACTGCTGCCCGGTCGTGTACGCGTTGCTGGCCGTCTACAACGAGGCGCTGCGCGCGCGCTACGAGATGACCGGCGACGAGCGCTTCCTCGTGCCGAACGCCGAGGAGCGCGCGCTGACCTGGGAGCATCTCCTGTGGTTGCGCCACAAGGGCGGGCTGCCGGGCCACGCGGAGATGGAAGGGCGCACGCTCTTCTTCAAGTTCAACACGGGGCCCTCGGGTCACGGCGCGCCGGCCGCGCTGGGCGAAGCGATGGCGCTCAAGCACGCCGGCGTCGGCGAGGTCAAGGTGTTCGCGATGGAGGGCGAAGGCGGCCACACCGCCGGCGCACACCACGAGGTCAAGCACTCGGCCTGGGGCCTGGGCCTCGACAACCTGATCTACCTGTTCGACTGGAACGACCACGGCATCGACCCGCGGCCGTGCTCGGACATGGTGCACGGCACGCCGCGCGACTGGTTCGAGCCGTACGGCTGGCGCGTCGCCGGCACCGAGAAGGGCGAGGACTACGCCGAGATCACGCGCGCGCTGCTCTCGATCGCGCACGACGAGAACCCGCGCGGGCGACCCGGCATGGTCTGGATCAAGTCGCGCAAGGGCCGCGGCTATCACAAGTTCGACTACGCCAGCCACGGCAAGGCTCACGCGCGCAACTCGGAGCTGTTCTGGACCTGCCGCAGCGAGTTCGCGCAGAAATACGGCGTCACGTTCGCGGGCCATGGCGACCTGAAGGACCCGGGCGAGGACGCGTGTCGCGAGCAGACCAAGAGCTGGCTGCAAACCGTCATGAAGGTGCTGCGCGACGATCCGGCGCTCGTCGAGTACCTGTCCGACACGCTGGTCGAGCTGGGCGAGTCCGTGCCGTCGCGGCCGGCCGGCTTCAAGCTGGCGTCGAAGGTCAACATGTCGACGGACCGCTCGTGGCTGGCGCAGGACAAGCTGCCCAAGGAGCTCTTCGTCGCGCCCGGCACGAAAATCGCGAACAAGGAAGGCTTCGGGAAGTTCGGCGCGTGGGTCAACGCGCTGGCCAAGGAACGCATGGGGCGGCCGCTGGTGCTGGCGTGCTCGGCCGACCTGGCCGAATCGACGTCGATCTACGGTTTCGCGCAGGATTTCGGCGGTACGAAGGGCTTCGGCTGGTACGAGCGCAACAAGAACCCGGGCGGATCGCTCCTGCCGCAGCAGATCACCGAGTTCACGAACTCGGGGCTGATGGCCGGCCTGGCCAGCGTGAACATGAGCGCGCACCCCGAGGACGAGTTCCTGGGCTACTGGGGCGCGCACTCCACGTACGGGTCGTTCAGCTATCTGATGTACGGGATGATGCGGCTCTTCTCGCAGCTGGCGCAGGACTGCCCGCTGAAGGTCGGCCGGATCATCTGGGTCGCGGGCCACTCGGGCCCCGAGACGGCCGAGGACAGCCGCACGCACTTCGGCATCTTCGCGCCGGGCACCACGCAGCTCTTCCCCGACGGCCACGTGATCAACTTGCATCCGTGGGAGCACAACGAGGTCGCGCCGATGCTGGCTGCGGCGCTCTCGACCGACGTGCCGATCGTCGCGATCCACCTGACGCGGCCGAACGTGGCCGTGCCGGATCGCGCCGCGCTGGGCTGCGCTTCGCACTTCGAGGCGGCCAAGGGCTGCTACGTGATCCGCGACTACGACAAGCACCGGCCGAAGGAAGGCACGATCCTCGTGCAGGGCACCAGCACGACGGAGTCGGTGTTCCAGCTCCTGCCGCGCTTCGCGAAGGCCGGCGCGCCGAACGTGAAGCTGCTCGCCGCCGTGAGCTGGCAGCTGTTCCAGCGGCAGACGCGCGAGTACCAGGACTCGGTGCTCTCGCGCGCCGACTGGCTCGACTCGACCGTGATCACGAACGGCGCGCGTCGGCTCATGCACGACTGGCTCAGCTCGAAGGTGGCCGAGGCCTACGCCATGAGCCCCGACTTCGACGACCGCTGGCGGACGGGTGGGACGGTGGACGAGCTCAAGAAGGAGGCGCACATCGATCCCGACTCGCTTTGGGAGGGCATCCAGCGCTTCGCCCGCGAGCGCGAGAAGCGGCTGCAGCGGCTGGCCCACCCCGGTTGACCCGCCGGAAGGCGGCCGGGGGGGCTTGACAGCTGCGACACTTGTGGCAGATACTGCTACAGATGTCGCAGGAGACCCCGCTGACCGAGGCCGAATGGGCGGTGATGCAGGCCGTCTGGAAGCGCTCGCCCGCCACCGCGCGCGACGTTCTCGAGGAAGTCGAGGCCGAGACCGGCTGGGCCTACTCGACCGTCCGCACGATGCTGGCGCGGCTCGTCGCGAAGGGCGTGCTGACCGAGCGTCGTCGCGGAAACACGAGCGTATACGGACCGCGCGTCACGCGCGAGGCGGCGCGCGCCTCCGCGCTGCGCGGCCTGCTCGAGCGCGCGTTCGGCGGCTCGTTCGGCTCGCTCGTACAGCACATGGCCAGCGAGGAGCGCCTGACGCGCAAGGAACGTGAGCGATTGGCGAAGCTCCTGGCCGAAGCGGAGGAACCGTGAGCGGCTGGCACGCCGCGGCCGACGCGTGGTGGTCCTGGATCGGACCACTCTCGGTGCAGTGCGCCGTGCTGGCATTCGTGTTTGCGCTGACCGACCGGTTGCTTGCGCAGCGCATGCCCGTGAGAGTCCGCGCAGCATTCGGCTGGGCGCTGCTCGCGCGCGTCGCGCTTCCGCCGGGACTCGAGTCCCCTGTCGCGGTCGTGCGCTTGCTCGGCGAGCAGCCCGTCGCGGAAGAATCTCCCGCGATCTTCGGGGCGCAGGCGACGCTGGCGCTGTTCGCGACGTGGCTCGCCGGCGCGCTGGTGCTGAGCACGGCGCTCGTCGTGCGCGCCGTGCGCGACCGGCGCACGTGGATCCACGCGGCGATTCCAGCCGATTACGACGTCCGCGACCTCGCGCTGCAGGCAGCGCGACGACTCGGGCTGGCCCGCGCGCCGCGCGTCCTCGTCGCGGCGAACGCCGTCGGACCGGCCGTGATCGGGCTCTTCCGGCCCGTTGTCGTGATCCCGGTCGATCTGGTACAGCGCGCCAGCTCGCGCCACCTCGAGCACGTCCTCCTGCACGAGCTCGCGCACGTCGCGCGGCGCGACGCACTCTCCGCTCTGGCCTGGTCGATGGCCCGCGCCGTCCTGTGGTTCCACCCGGCCGTGCACTTGTACGCGCGGCACGCCGCCACGCTGCGCGAGCTCGCCTGCGACGAGCGCGCGGCCTCCGCCGCGGGCGATGCGCAGCGCTACCGGCGCACGCTGCTCGAGATCGCGCGGCCGCTCGCGTCACCCGGTCCGCTGGGCGCTTCGGCGTTCTTCCCGGTCGAGCCGCAGATCCTGGTGCGCTTGCGCGCGCTGGAACGCCTGCCTCGCAGCTCGAGCGCTCGCCAGCGCGCCGCCGCGATCGCCACGTTCGCGCTGCTCGCCGCGTGCTGCGTGCCGCTGGCACGTCCGTGCGCGACGCCGAGCACCATCGCATTCGACGACCTGGAAGGCTGCATGCGCAAGCGCTTCGCCGTCATGGCCGCGCTCGCGGCCGAAGCACGCACGACCCCTGACCGCTGACCCCTCACGAACGGAAAGACCATGAACGTCCTCGCCCCTTCCGCGTTCCTCGTCGCCGGCTTCATGCTGGCGTCGTCGTTGTCGTCCTCGCTGGCCGCTCCGGCTCAGGATCCGATGAAGGAGATGATGGATAAGGCCAAGGCCTGGACGCAGCTCGGCGAGCATCACAAGAAGCTGGATCGCTTCGTGGGCAAGTGGGACATCGAGATGCGCATGTTCATGGGCGATCAGGCAACGCCAGCCGAGAAGGGCACGGCCGAGGTCCGCTGGCTCATGGACGGTCGCTGGCTCGAAAGCGACTGGAGCGGCCAGATGATGGGCACGCCCGTCCGCGGGCACAGCATCATCGGCTACGACAACTTCAAGATGAGCTACGTGTTCACGGGGCTCACGAACTTCGACACGGCCATGAACCACGCCGAGGGCGACATGACGCCCGACGGCAAGTCGCTGATCCTGTACGGCACGCTCGACGAGTACCTGACGGGCGAGCACGACAAGATGGTGAAGTACGCCTACCGCTTCATCTCCCCGGACGAGATTCGCCTCGAGATCCACGATCTGCCGATCGGCGAGGTCAACACGAAGGTCGTCGAGATCGCGTACAAGCGCGCGAAGTGATCCCATGCCCCGGATCACCCTCGGAAAGCAGGTGCGCGCGCCGATCCAACGCGTCTTCGCCGTCGCGAGCAACTTGCGCGACGCGCCCAAGAACATCCCGGCGATCACGAAGATGGAGGTGTTGACCGAAGGCCCGGTGCGCCTCGGCACCCGTTTCCGCGAGACGCGCAAGATGTTCGGGCGCGAAGCGACCGAGGAGATGGAGGTCACGGCCTTCGATCCGCCGCGCGCGATCAGCATCGGCTGCGAGAACCACGGCTGCCGCTACCGCACCGACTTCCTCTTCGAGCCGCGCGACGGCGGTACGCACGTCGAGATGACCTTCGCGGCGGAGCCCCTGTCGCTGCCGGCCAAGGTGATGGGCTTCCTGATGAGGCCGATGATGAAGAAGATCATGGCCGAGTGCGGCAAGGACCTCGACGCGGTCGCGGCCGCAGCCGAGCGCAACTGATCGCGCTCTAGAACGTGAAGCGCGCTTGTGGCTCGCTGACCACGTCGACCCGGGGCGCGCGACAGGCGTCGAGCAGATCGGACGGGATCCAGGCGAAGAAACGTTCGCGCGGGATCGGCGTCGACATCCACGACTGGTCGGGCGCAGGCCCGAGGAACAGCTCGCGTGCCGTGAGCAGCCGCGCCATGGGCTCGCTCGCCGCGGTGCCCTTCTTCGTGATCCAGCGCAATGCGCGCGTCGCCAGGATGCGGCGCGCCACCTCGAGCGTCAGCTGGCAGTCGCCGTGCACGTACTCGATCACGCGCGCATGGTCGCCGCAGCGCCACGCGATCGGCGCCTCCGCTCCGTGCATCGATTTCTTCTGCGCGATGCCCATGCCCTCGGCGACCGCCGCCAGCGCCACGGGGAAGCCGCGCGCGTGGAAGACCTGCAGCATGGGGTCGCACGTCGCGAGCGCGACTTCCCCCGCCAGCCGCAGATCGCCGGCCGCGTGCCCGAGCCACTTCAGGTCGAAGCCGACGCCGTTCCAGGCGACGACGCACTCGCCGGCGAGCTGACGCTCGCGCAGGTGCAGCAGCACGGCGCGCGCGTCCGTCGCGCTCATCCGGGCCGCCGGCCGGTCGAGCTCGCCGCCGTGCCACGTGCACGCGCCGCCGCGGTCGTCACAGCAGGCCGCAACGGACAGCTCGAACGGTCCCAGGGAATCCAGATCCCCGCCGGGCGGGATCTCGACGACGGAAGCGAGCTCGATGTCGAAGGCCAGCACAGGCGCGATGCTAGCCATCGCGCCCACCGGAGTCTTCTGGGTGGTGCGCAGCGGCCGTCGCTTTCCCCGATTCAGCGCGCGGCGAGCACGGCCGGCCCGCGCCCCGGCTGGCACAGACACGGAGCGTGGATCTTCGTGTCCGCGCGCGCCCAGGCCGTACGGAAGCGCGATTCGGCGGCGCGCGCCTCGCCCTCGCGACCCTGAGCGCGCAGGGCGCGCGCCAGGCCGAAGAGCGACCAGCCGTTCTCCGGGTACTGCGTCAGATCTTCGTGGAACGCGCGCTCCGCCTCCTTCCAGCGCTCGGCCTCGAGCAGCATCGCGCCGTAGGGATGCCGCACCGGCATCATCCAGTCGGGCGGCTCGTCGTAGACGAGCTGATCCTCGATCGCGACGGCCTCGGCCACGCGCGCGAGCCCCTCGTCGCGGCGGCCGCGCGAGAACGCGATCTCGCCCGAGAGCAGGAGCTGCGGGATCTTCATCACGACCTGGGCCGGGTTGTTGCCGATCGTGCGCTCGTCGAGCGCGGCGACGAGCGCGTCGAGTTGGCGCAGCTCGGCCTCGGCCTCGTCGGGCTTGCCGAGCGCATTCAGCGCCGTGCCGCGCGCGTAGTGGCGCACGCCGTTCGCGACCGGGTACTCGGCCGGGAACGGCGGGTGCTCGAGCACTTCCTGCCAGCGCCCGAAGCGCACGAGCGTATGCATCACGACGGGCATGAACCCGTCGACGAGGGGTCCGGCGGCCTGGACGAACTCGGGCGGCATCTCCGCCAACATCGTGCGCGCGGACTGCAGCGCCGCCTCGCAGCGACCCTCCAGCATCGAGCTGAACGTCAGGAAATGCGCGTTGTGCGCCATGTACACGCGGTAGAAGCCGTCGCGCGGGAACTCCGCGCGGTGGCGGCGGTCGGCCGCCATCGCCAGCTCGTTGGCGCGCGACGCGTCGGCCAGGCGCGCCGTGCGCAGGTACGTGTGCGCCGGCATGTGCACCAGGTGCCCGGCGTCCGGCGCGAGGTCGCGCAGCCGGTCCGCGGCGGCCAGCCCCAGCTCCGGGCGGGACGACGCCTCGGTGGCGTGGACGTAGAGGTGATTGGCCAACGGATTGTTCGGATCCAGCGCGAGCGCACGCTCGAGCTGCGCCAGGATCTCGATCGCACGCCCCTTCGGTGCGCCCGCGCGCGTCCACAAATCCCACGGTTGCAGGTCCATCGCCGCCTCGGCCGTCAGCGCGGCGACGTCGGCGTCGTCGGGGAACTCGCGCGCGACGGCGTCCATCGCTTGCGAGTAGGCCTCGTCCAGCGGTCGGCGGTCGGCCGGCAGCGACGCACCCCAGCGCTGCGCTTGCGCCGCGACGAGCGCGCGTTCGACCGGCGTGCCGCCCGTGACGAGCGTGGAAGCACGGCGCACGGCCTCGCGCGCGAAGCCGTCGCGCTCGGGCGGCACCATCGGGTTGTTGATGTGCGGCCCATTCGCGCAGGCGATCCCCCACCAGGCCATCGCGCAGCCGGGGTCGATCTCGGCCGCTTCGGAGAAGCAGCGGATCGCCTCGTCGTGGTTGAAGGCATAGAGCCACGTGAGCCCGCGGTCGAACCAGCGCTGGGCCACGGGCGAACTCGTCGTGACCGTGCGAGTGTGGGAGCCCAGGTCGACGTCGGCGCCTTCGGTGCCGGGTCGCGACGTCGACGCGCAGCCGGGGCCCACCAGGCCGAGGATGAGCACGAGAGGGATTGTGCGGAGCATCTGCGTTCCTCCAGGGATCCGCACCAGGATGCCGCCGTCCCGGCGCGAGCGAAACCCCTGCCATCGATGCCCAGGATGCTCGAGCGCGGGACCGCCGGTTTTCCCGACGCCCCCGCGCCCGTCTCGTCACCTCTCCCGCGCGGCTCCCCGGCCGCGCCGGTTCACGGTCCGCCCAGGAACCCGCTCGCGTCGCCTTGCGCCGCGCCGTTCGGATCGAGCCAGGAGTCGAGCACCAGGCCGTTCACCGGGTCCGACAGGAGCTGGATCAGCGTCGCACCCAGCGGTCCTGCCATCGTCGGGTCGGCCGCTCCGTCGCGCAGGATCGGGCCGATGCTCGTGTCGAACAGCTGGTGGTTGTTCGAGCCGTTCACCAGGCCGCTCGGCTCGACGATCCGGTCGAGGTTGAGGCGGACGTTGGCCGGGTCGAAGACCGCCGCCGGCGCCACGCCGTCCGCGCCCACGCGGTTCGGGTTCGTGTCGAGCGGGTTGACGGGCGCGCCGTTCGCGTCGAACAGGAACACGCCCGAGCCGAGGCCCGCGACCATGTGCACGTACAACGGCGAGTTCATGCGGTTGCCGGTGTTGCGGCCGAAGTGGTCGCGCAGCACGTTGAAGTCGAGCCCGCCCCAGTCACCCGAAGCCATGGCCGTGTGGAAGTCGCTGTACTCGCTGCTGTACTGCGCCACGCCCGTATTCGTGTTGTGGCAGGCCACGCAGTAGCGCGGGCCTTCCCGCGTCGCGTCGACCTTGCCGCGGATCGAGTGCGCCAGGATCGCGTTGTGCGCCAGCGACGGGAAGCCCGACGGTGCGCCACCCGGGTTGTTGCCGGTGCCGCGGCGGTCGCTGAACGAGAAGCGCTGCGACAGCTGGTTGAAGCGGTCTTCCCACTGGAAGAACACCTTCGTGTTGGCCGAGAGCTGCGTGATCCTGCCCTTGGGGTTCACGCCCAGCTGGAAGAACAGCGGCGACTGGTACGTGAAGTCGGCCGTGCGCTGCCGCGAGACGATGCGCTCGCCGGTGATGTTGCTGAAGTTGTTGCCGGTGTTGTACTCGCCGCTCAGGTGACAGCCCATGCACGTATTCGTCCACGCTGCGTGGCACGACGCGCAGTCCATGCGGTCGGTGTGGCTGAAGCCGACCGACCCGCCGGCCGTCTGCTTCGGACCCGTGCCGTTCGACGGATCGTTGTCGATGCGACCCATCGCGTAGGACGCCTTCTGGCTGTAGAAGGGCTGCGCCGTCAGCGGGTTGATGCGGCCGTTGTCGACCACCGAGTCGCGGGTCTGCGGCACGACGTGCAGGTTGCCGGTCAAGCGGCTCCTCAAGTACGTGTTGCCGTCCGGGGCGCGGTAGACGTGCCGCAGCACGTTGCCTTCCGTGTCCGTGGCGACCTGGGCCGCCGTCCCGTCGTAGAGCGTGCCGGCGACGACCGGCGCGTAGGCGTCGATCGTGCCGTGGCAGCTCTCGCACGAGATCGCGCTCTGCTGCTCCATGCGACTCTTGATCGTGCCGTCCGGGTTCGCGGCGTTGCCGCCGTGCATGTCCCAGCTGCCGTGGCAGTCGATGCAACCCATGCCCGACTGGTAGTGGACGTCCTCGGGCGTGTCGTCACGACCGTCGCCGTCGTAGTCCTCGCGCAGCAGGTACTGGTTGTGGTTGCGCCCGTTGAAGGTGTTGTTCTGCTCGAGCACGCCGAACAGACGCGTGTCGTTCTGCGTGGTCTGGTGCGAGACCGGGTTGGCCGGGTACTGGCGGCCGTTGCGCACGTCGGCGTTCTGGTCGAGGCGGATGCCCCAGTACTGCATGACGGTGCGGTTCGAGCCCTGGTGGCAGCCCGCGCACGTGTGGTCTTGGATGCCGGGCACGACCGCGCCGTTCGAGAGCGTGCGCGCGACGCCGTGGATGCGGTGCGTGCGCGGGTGCGACCGTTCGGGCGCGTCGATGTCGTCCGGGTCGATCGGCTCGGTCATGTTGATGTTCGGGTCCGAGCTGAAGCTGCGGCCGCCGAGGCTGTACGGCATGTGACACGCGGTGCAGCCCGACGAGCGGTAGTCGCCCGCGCGGTTGTTGGCGCCGGCGCTGCCCAGGTGGCAGTCGCCGCACGTGAACGCGACCTGGTCCATGAACAGGTTCGCCAGCGGCGATCCCGTGATCGCGCGACCTTCCGCGTCCTGGTCGTCGGAGAGCGCGGCGGCGTCGTACGCCGGGTTGTTGAAGACTGCGTTGGGCCCGGTCGCGCCGAACACGGCGGCCACCGGGTGCTCGATGATGCGCGCGACCGCGCCCACGACGCCGCCGGGGCCCGGGAAGTTCGGGTTCGTCTGCGCGCGGAAGCCCGTGTCCGAAGCGGTGTCGCCGTACAGGCCCTGGCTCTCCGGCACGAGGCTCTCGATGCCGGCCGCGTACGAAGCGCCGGCCAAGACGCCGGCCGCGGTCGCGAGCAGGCTCTTCGAGACGACGTCGGCGTGACCGGCGTGGCACGCGCCGCAGCTGCGGCCGTTCTGCACGACGCGCAGGTCGCCCGGGTTGATGAACTGCAGGTAGTCGATCGCGGTGTAGGTCTGGCCGCCCACGACGTAGTCGGGCCACTTGTCCATGCCCGCCAGCGTGAGGCGGTTGAAGTACGCGCGCGCGTTCGTCAACTGGAACGCGTCGTCGCCGACCTGAGGCGGAGGCGGCACGTGGCTCGTCACCATGTCGGTGCCGTTCGGGTCACCGCCGTGGCACGTCGTGCACGTCACGGCCGACGCACCCGGGAAGGGGTGCGGGTTCTCGATGCCCGGCCCCGAGTAGTCGTTCCCCAGCGAGCCGTTGTGGCAGAGCATGCACGACTCCGCCGTCTGCACGCCCAGCGTGCTGGTCTCGCCGCTGCAGCCCACCAGTCCTGCCAGACCGAAGGCCGCGAACCACCCCAGATTGAGCCGTCCCATGTCTTCTCCTCTGTCGGACGTGTGCGCAGATGCGAGGCCGCGTCCGTCCACCGTCCGTCCCTACCGCTGCGCCGCCCCTGCCGGGCTCGCTCGCGGCGATCTCTCCGCTTGATCCTTCGGGTTCGGGACTGATCGATCTTGAGCCGGCTTCGAACGACGCTCGTACACAGGCGGAGCCCAGCAATCGGGCGGGCCCGTTCAGGGGGCCTGCCCGAATGAGGGTCCGATCAGGGGTCGTTGATCTCCGCCTGGTTCCACGTGCGCGGCAGGTGGCAGCGATCGCAACGGTCGGTCCAGCCGAGCCCGGCGTGGTTGGGGTTGTTCGCGCGCGCCAGGTCGTTGGCGTGACACGTCAAACATTCCGTGTCCGTGGGAACGAAGCGACCGACCGGCGCGCCGGGGTGGCAGCGGAAGCAGGCGGTGGTCGCGTGCACGCCGAGCAGCGGGAAGCGCGTGCGGCGGTGCAGCTCGTACTGCCCGACCGGCCACCAGGTCGACTCCGTGTGGCACGTCGTGCAGTTGAATCCCAGCGTGCCCTGGTGGATGTCCTCGTGACACCCGGCGCAGCCGCGCGCGGCGAAGACGCCGGCCGGGCCGCGGTCGTTGTGACAGCGGATGCAGCTCGCGGTCTCGTGCGCTCCGTTCAGCGGCACGCCCGTGTGGGCCTCGTGGTCGAACGTGAAGTCCTCGCGCACGCTCGTCCAGTTGCCGCCTTCGTGGCACAGCGAGCAATCGCCAGGGAACGTGTCGTGCGGCAGCACGGGGCCGAAGCCGGCCCACCACAGCCGCAAGGGCGCGCTGTCACGGCCCTGCGAGACGCAGGCCGCGACCGCAAGACAGAAGACGGCGACGAGCGCCAGCCAGCGCGATGCCGCGCGTGATCCGGACATGGTGGCCATCAGAAGCTCCTCTGCACGTACACGCCCGCGGTCCAGCCGTCTTCCTCGTCGTACAGCAGCAGATCGCCGTGCAGCGCGAAGCTCCAGCCCGAAGCCGTGTTCCAGTCGAAATCGAGGCTCACGGCGTGCTGGGGCAGCTCGTCGTTGTTCGACGTGAAGCCCTGCTGCTTGTTCAGCACGAACTCGTATCCCAGGTGCCAGCCCACGTGGTGCCCCGTGTGGCCGAAGCCGGCGCGCCAGCCGCCCAGCGTCGTGTAGCGTCCCTGCGTGGCGAAGACTCCGCCGTCCAGGAAGATCCCGTCGAAGATCAAGTCCTCGAACGCCAGGCCGAGCTCGCCGTCGCCGCCCTCGTCGTCCTCGTCGATCCAGCCGCCGACCTCTTCGAGCAGCGCGACCTTGCCCATGTCCTGGCGCGCCGACAGTGCGACGCGATCGAGGTGGTCGTCGGCCAGCTGGGCGTCCGTCACAGGGCGGTACTCCTCGGTGTCCATCTCGGGGAACGCCTGGTGGCGGTAGCTGAAGCGCAGCGAGCTGCCGTCGTCCCACACGCGGCCGGTCGAGACCCAGGCCTGCGTCACCTCGACCCCGGAGCCCTTGGCCACGTCCTCGCCCGTGTACAGGTCGATCCAAGCCGTGGCCTGGAACGTCCACGCGCGCGGCGGGAGCCAATGGGCCTTGAGCACGAACAGGTCGCGGTCGGAGTTCAACTCCGTGAACGTCTTCTGGTAGCCGGCGCCGAGCGACATGGTCTCGCTCTCGTCGCGCGACCAGCGGTACCAGACCGCGAGCTCCTGGTCGTTGCCGTCGTCTTCGAGCGTGTCCCAGTCGGGCTGGAAGCCGATGCTCGCACCGTACGCGCCGCCGCCGGTCAGGTGGCGATTCCACTCGATGCCGTCGACGAGGCCGAACTCCGGCATCTCCGTGTGGAGCAGGCGGCCGACTTCGAAACGGTCGGGTGCGAAGCGGTGCCCACCCCAGCTGTAGGAGAGGCGCTCGAGCAGGAATTGCGAGTAATTCTCGCCGTCGTTCGCCCCGTCGTTGTCGGACACGTTGACGTCGCGGTGGTTCCACTCGCCGTCGAACGAGAGCTGGCCGCCCGCGCCGAACAGGTTCACGTACTCGAAGCTCCCGCCCGCGCGAAAGAAGGAGCTCGAGCGGTCGTCTTCGCTGTTGTCCGTGACGTCCACGGTGGTGAAGAGCCGCCCCGTCAGCAGCGAGGGCCGTTGGTCAGGCCGGAAGGGCTTCACTTGCGCGAGCAGCGGCATGTCCGTCGTCCACTCGTCGTCCGTCCGCTCCCAGGGCGGGTGCTCGGGCGGCGTGCCGCTCGGCACGGGCTCGGCCGGAAGCGTCGGGTCCTCGATCGCCACGAAGCGCGAGGCCGGGATCCGTGCTTCCGCGCGCGTGCCGGGCGGCGGGACAAAGTCGGCGTCGTCGGGCACGACGATCGCGCCGCGGTCCTCGACGCGCGCGACACGGCCCCAGCGCTCGAGGCCGTCGCGCGAGCGGAAGACGACGCGGTCGCCCACGGCCAGCCCGTCGACCGACCCGCGGTCGACGATCGCGCGGCGCGGGTAGCTGGCCTTCACGCGCATCTCGAGCACCGTCGGCTCGCCCTCCTGCGCGTAGGCGGCGCTGGCGCAGCAAGCGATGCCGAGCCCGATCCCGCACAGCCCCATCCTCGGTTGGAACATCACGCTCCTCACTTCCTCCGCCGGCGGACCAGGACGTCCTCACCGACGCCGTGACAGTCGACGCATTCGGTTCCCAGGGGGCGGTAACGCACGACTTCGTCGCCCGAGGGCAGCGTCGCGGGCAGGTGGCACGCGGCGCACTCGAGCTCGCGGTGCCGTCCGTCGAGCGGGAACTGCGAGTCGCGGTCGTGGTCGAACGACAGGTACGCCGGCCTGTCGCTGACGTGGCAGCGCGCGCAGTCGGCCGGTCCCTCGTCGGACTCGAACTGGCCGCCGTGCGGATCGGGGTGGCAGTCCGAGCAGGCGCCGCCGTTCGAGCGCCCCCAGGTGCGGCCGAGCGCGTCGGGCCTGCGCAGCGGCGCGTGACAGGCCGAGCACGACGCTTCGCCGTGGCCCTCGATGAGCGCGAAGCCGGTCCACGTGCCGTGGTCGAAGCCGCGCGGGAACTCGCGGAACGATGTCTCCTCGTGGCAGCGCGCACAGCCTTCGCGGTCGAACACGACGGCCGGCAGGTCCGGCCCGTCGAACTGGCCCTCGTGCGGATCCACGTGGCACGTGACGCAACCGCGGAACTCGCCGAAGTGATCGGCGACGCGGCCGAAGGTCCGGTGCGTGTCATCGCGCGTTGCCATCGACGGGTGGCAGCTCGCGCAATCTTCCTGCGCGTGCGCACCGAGGACCGCGAACCCGGTCCAGCCGGCGTGGTCGAAGTCCGGCGCGGGCGGTTCCGCGAACCCGGCTGTGGAGTGGCACTCGGCGCACGCGCCGTGCGCCGGCAGCTCGGTGTCGGCCTGGCGCTCGTCGAAGAAGCCCAGGTGCGCGTCGGCGTGACAGGCCGCGCAGTCGGACGAGATGCCGCGGAACGAGCGCGGCTCGTCCGGCGCCGGGACCGTGTGGCAGGCGTTGCACTGCGTATCGATGTGCTTCCCGTCCAGAGGCAGCGCGGAACGCGCGTGCTTCTCGAGCGTGAACGCGTGCGGCTCGAACGCCAGCCGATCGTGGCAGGCCGTGCACTCCTGGCCCGAGAACGGCCCGGCGTGGAACTGGCCGCCGTGAGGGTCGGCGTGGCAGGTGCTGCAGGCCTCGGGCTCGCGGCCGGGGTGTCGCGCCTGGAAGGCGCCCGCGGCGGGATCGTGGCACTGCTGGCAGCCCAGCCCGGAGTGCGGCGCGTCGAGCGGGAAGCCGGCGAACGCGTGCTGACCGGGCGTGAGGATCGAGGCCGACTCGCGCCAGGTCACGTGTTCCGCCGCGTGGCAGGCGACGCACCCGCGATCCGTCTCGAAGCCGGCGAGGCGCGCGGAGAACGCTGCGAAATCCTGCGCGTGCGGCGATGTGTGGCACTCGGCGCACGTGCGCACCTCGGTGCGGCGCTCGCTCTCGCCCATCAGCTCGAGCGCGTGCTTCCCGTTCTCCTCGTGACACGTGCGGCAGGCGACGTCGCCGTGGCCGCCAACCAGCGGCAGCTGCCGCTCGTGGCCTTCGGAATGGAGCCCGTCCCACGTCGTCTGGCCGTGACAGCTCGCGCAGGAGACCTGCATGCGGCCTTCGTGCGGGTCCTCGTGGCAGCTGCCGCAATCCTGGTCCAGGCCCAGGAACCGCGGTTGTCCCTCCGCGAGGACCGCGACGCGCGCGTTGTCGTGGCAGTCGACGCAGCCGATCTCGAGGTGCCGGCCGTCCATGTTCCAGCCGATGCGCGCGTGGTCGAACTTCAGCGGCGACGGCACGCCGGCCATCACGAAGCTGCGCACGTTGACGAGGTCGAAGCTCTCGCCGTGGTGCTCGCTGTGGCACAGGGCGCAGTTCTGGCCCGACATGCCCTCGAGGACGCCGTGCAGGCCGTGCGAGTTCTCGAGCTGCTCCGCGATCGGCTCGTGGCACTCGAGGCACGACTCGGTCATCGACGAGAACCAGCCGCCGTGGCAGGCCGAGCAGCTCGAGCCGCCGTCGACCGCCTCGAGTTGTCCGTGCACCGCGGCGACCGGGCCGGGCGACTTGCGGTCGACGTCGGCGATCGCCATGAGCACGACCGCGGCGAGCGAGCAGACCGTGACCCAGATCTTCGGGCTGCCCAGCTTCACGTGAGGCCTCCCGACGTGAACGTCGTGCCGTAGGTCAGCGCCACGATGACGTGGATGACGAGCAGGAGGACGAGCGCCAGCGCGACCCAGCGGTGCAGCCAGCGCCAGGCCGCGACGAGGCCGCGCACGTCCTCGAAGTGAGCGGTCGCGAGCGCCGTGCGGTGGGCCTCGCGCGCCAGCACGATCGTCTCGTCGAGCTGATCGGCGGGAATCCCGGCCGCGTGGCCTTCGGCGCGCAGCTCCGACAGCGTGTGCGACAGCTCGCGCTGCCCCATGGCGAGCGCCGCCAGTCGAGCGGGCAGCGAGCTGCGCCACTGGCGCTTCTCGACCAGGGCCGCGACCGCCGCGCGCGCGCGATCGCCGAACTCGCGCTGCGTGCCGGTCCAGGCATCCGCGAGGCGACCCAGGCGCACGCGGACTTCCTCCAGCTCGAGCTCGCGGCCGTTCGCGGCGCGCGGCACGTAGGCGTACAGGTAGCGGCCGATGGCGCCGCTCGCGAACAGGATCACCAGCGCCAGGAACGCGTGCCCGCCGATCGAATCGCCGGCCGACATGCCGGCGTGCAGCAGGGCGCACAGCAAGGCCAGGATCCCGGTCGCGACGTGGCTCGTCATCCACGCGCGCAACGAGCCGAAGCGCAGCCAGTGCACCTTGGGCGAGCGACGCGCCAGGTACATCAGGTTCCCGGCGACCAGCGCCGCAGCCATGATGCCGAGCATGAGCCCCGTGCCGAGTCCCGGACGCAGGACCGTGTGCTTGTCGTGCATCGGCCGCGCATCGGCCGGGAGCCCGTAGTAGTCGGAGTTCCAGATCGCCCACGACAGCGCCGCCACGGAAAGGCACAGCCCGATCGCCAGTGCGCGCACGAGGCCGCTGCCCTGTTCCGCGATCGGCGCCGCCACGGGACGTTGCGAGGGGTCGAAGGACACGCCCGACTGCTCGAGCAGGGCGAACGGCGGAATGCCGCCGGCCATGACGAACACTTCGTCGTTCGGCAGGCTCCACGCGGATTCCACGCCTGACTCCGTGATCGCGATGTCAACGGACTCCTCGCGGATCGCGAGCACGCGGCTCGAGAGGATCACGCGCACGCGGCCGGCCGCGACGAGCTCGCGCAGCCGTTCCTCGGTGCGCTCGCGCAGGCGGAAGAACGTGTCCTTGCGGTACGAGAGCGTCACCTCGTTGCCGGGTTGCTCGGCCAGCGCCAGGGTCGCTTCGCCCGCGGTCTCGCCGCCGCCGACGACCAGGACGCGTCGCCCCTGGTACGCGTTCGCGTCGATCATCGCGTACGAGACCTTGGGCAGGTCCTCGCCGGGCACCTCGAGCTTGCGCGGCGTGCCGCGCCGGCCGAGCGCGAGGCACACGTGCTTCGCCGGCCAGGCTTCTGTCGCCGTGCGCACGAGAAATCTACCGCGCGCGTCACGCTGGATCGCCGTCACGGACTGGCCGGTGCGCAGCGGGAGATCGCGCTCACGCGCGACGCCCGTCCACATCTCCATCAGCTCTTCCTTCGTGTACGACTCGCGGTCGAGGCGTCCACCCTGCGGCAGCTCGACAGACTGCGTCAGGATCAGCTTGCGGCGCGGGTAGCGCGCGACCGTGCCGCCGACGGTCGACTCCTGGTCGAGCGTCACGAAGCGCAGGCCCAGGCGCTGCGCTTCGAGCGAGCACGCGAGTCCGGCCGGCCCCGCGCCGACCACGACGAGGTCGAGCACGTCGCCGTCGCTCCCGCTCTCGGGCGATGGCGCGCCTTCACCGGGCACGCGCCCGTCCAAGGACTTCGCGCGGCGCGCGACCTCGGCCGCGACCGCCGTCCCTTGCAGGATCGCGTTGCGGATCAGCGCGCGCGCCGTGACCTCGCCGGCCAGGAACAGGTTGGGCGTGCCGACGGCCTCCAGCGACTCCGACACCGCCGGGATGTCGCGCCGCGTCGCGGTGTCGGTCAGCGCGACGGTGATCGCGCCGGTCGGACACTCGGCCTCGCAAGCCGACACGCCGGTGCAGCGCGCGCCGTTGACGACCATCGCCTGGCCGTGCACGAGGTCGAGCACACCGTCCTCGGGACAAACGCGGACGCAGGCGCCGCAACCCACGCAGAGGGTCAGGTCGACGATCGGGTGCTGGAGCTGCGCGTGCGCGCTGCCGAGCCGCACCGCGCGCTCGCGCTCGCCGAGCCGGCGCTCCATGCGCGTGAGCTCCATACGACGCAAGAGCGCGGCGCCCAGCGCCGCGCCCAGCGCCAGGACCAGCGCGACGAGCAGGATCCAACTCATCTGGCGAGCGACGCGTGCGTCGCGCGGACCGGATCAGGAAGCGGACGCGGTGCCCGGATGGGGCGGCGTCTGCGGCTGGGGCTCAACCGGTGCCGGCCCGTCGACCGGCGTTTCCGGCGCGGGCGCCGGCTTCGTGTCGGTCGTCGGCGTCGTGGTCGTCGTGCTCGTGGTCGTCTTCGGCTTGAGGGTCGAGACCGGCTTCTTCTTGGCGAACGGGTTCGGCGCGGTCTTCGAGGGCGTCGTGGTCGTCGTGGAATTCGGGTCCGTGGCGGTCGTCGCATCGGCGTCCTCGCCGACCTGGCCGTAGAGCGCGGCGGACTCGACGTACGCGCGCGCCGCGGCCGTCGTCGCATCGAAGCGCTTGTCCAGGTCCTGGATCTGCTCGTTCAGCAGGCGCACGTCACCGCGGATCGTCTCGACGGACGTCGCGTTCAGGTCGTGCCGCAGGAAGAGCGCGTGGTCCTTCAGGTCGTTGTTGTAGGCGTCCAGCGCGATCTGCGCGGCCTGTGTCGCGCCCAGGATCGACTGGTAGCGTGTGCGCGTCTCGTCCAGTCGCGCCTGGCTGCGCTGGCGCATGCGCGTGTTGCCGAAGTTCTCGAGGTCCTTCGTCCAGCGATGGAAGAGCTCGTCGGCCGCGCGCTGCATCGGCTCGACGGACTTGGACAGCACGTCACCCTGCTGCTCGGCCAGCTCGGCCGACTCCATGAACTCGGCGAACGCCGGCGCGGCGTCGCCCTTGAAGCTGGGCGACACGAGGGCGCACAGGTCGGAGAGCACCGCGTGCGCGGCGTCCTTCGCGACGGCGGTCTCGACCTGGACGCGCTCGATGTGCGTCAAGAGCTCGTCCACTTGCTGGACGCTCTGGCTGCGTTGGGTCTTTCCTGCGCACGCGGTGAAGGCAGCGCAGGCCGCCAGGGCGGCGACGAACGAACGAACTGTGGACGTGTGGACCACGGCGAATCCTCCTCTTGCTTCTCTCTTGTCCCCGCGAGAGGTCGACGCCTCCGCGCACAAGTCACGATTCGGCAAGACTTGTGCGTCGAATTGAGGTCAACGCGGATCTGCGTTCGCTACCGGCGCGGAAGTGCTGGGGAGCGCGGCCGGAATTTCTTCCACATCGGGTTGTGCACGCCGAGCGCGGCCAGGCCGTGCCTTGGACGGAGCCACGGAGACCTCGGTCGCAGAGGAGCGCACGGCCGGGTTCGAGGTGCCCTCGAGCCCCGGACGGCGCTTGCGGTCGCGCAGCCACGCGAGGCCCCCGAGCCCGACGATCCCCCACTGCACGCCGTAGTAGGTCCACAGCGCCGTTTGCACGCCGCTCGTGAACCCGTAGCTGTGCAACCCGACGCCCAGCAGGTTCACGCCCCACCACGAGAACGCCACGATCGTGCCGCCGAACGCGGCCGCCATGCACGTGCCCGCGTCGCGCAGGAACCCGCCACGGCGTCCGTGGACCAGCGCGATCTGGCTGATGCAGATGAGCAGCGCGCCGTTCTCCTTGGGATCCCAGCCCCAGAAGCGGCCCCAGCTCTCGTTGGCCCAGATGCCGCCCAGGATCGTGCCGACGACCGCGAAGCACAGCGCAAAGCACGTGACGCCGTAGACGGAGCGCGCCAGGCCGCGCTGTGCGGCCGCGTTGGCGCGCGGGCCGCGCACGAGCGAGATGATCAGGTACGTGCTGGCCAGCAGCGCGGCCAGCATGCCGGCCGCGTAGCCCAGCGTGATCGACGTGACGTGCGTCGACAGCCAGAAGTTCGTGTCGAGCACGGCCACGAGGCTCGGCATCGTGTCCTGGCCGTCGAGGCGCTCGTAGCCGTTGGCCAGGAAGATGCCACACGCGCCGAAGAGGCACGCGGCCGCGATCGCGACGCGCGTGCGGTGCACCCACTCGACGCCGAATGCGACGAGCGCTCCGGTCGCAGTGACGAACAGCACCGTCTCGTACAGCGTCGAGACCGGCGGCCGTCCGCGGATCCAGCAGCGCAGTACGATCACCGTGATCAGCAGGCCGAGCGCGGTCGCAGCCGCGAGCCACTTGCCGGAGTTCAATGCCCGGCTCTTGGGGCGCAACCAGGCCAGCGCCGTCAGCGCGAATCCCACGAGGAACGCGACCAGCGACCAGCGCAGCAGTCCGAGGCGTTGGTAGACGACTTCGGCTTCCAGCGTCGCACCCTCTCCGCGCGCGGTCGCCAGCGACAGGACGCGGTCGTGGAGCTCGCCCAGCGCGATCTCGAGCCGCACCGGATCCGTGCGCCGCGCAGCGACTTCCTCGGCCGCGCGCAGGAGCGCGATGTGAGACTCGGCGACGACGGCACCGCGCCGCGCGGCCAGGACGAGGTCGGCCGGCGTCTTCCAGTTCGGGTCTTCGTCGATGGAAACGCTGGGCGGGATCCAGGCCAGGGTCTGCGCGTCGGCGCACAGGTCGGTCGCTCCGCGCCACAGGGCCGCGACCGCGCCCTTCTCGCGGCCCTCGTCGGACGACGCCAGCTCGCGCTCGAGTGCCGCGAGCGCGGGTCCGTGCACCACGATGTCCGCGACGGTGACCTCGGCCTGGTTCGGGAAGATGTCCGCGGCGCGCGTGCCCTGCTGGAGCGGGATGTGCGCGCGCGCGAAGTCGAACGCGCGGCCGATGCGCAGGACCGTCAGCGCGCTCTCGGCCAGCCGGATGGTCTGAGACTGGATCGGCGAGCGCTGCGCGGCGTCGATGCCGGAGTCGGCGTGCGCGCGGTCGATGATCTGGGGCAGCGCCGGCAGCAGCTCGGCGTAGCTCCAGCGGTCGCGCTTCTTCTTGCCCTCGTGCGGCAGCCCCACGGCCTCGGCGGCCTGCACGTCCTCGACGAGCACGACGGGATCGCCCGCCGCCACCTCGGGGAACAGGCACAGTCGCAGCAGCCACTCGACCGACTCGTGCGAGGCCCCGTCGGCGTCCTTCGCGCGCGTCGAGCCGGCGATGCGCAGCAACGTGAAGCGCGCGAAGCTCGCGATGGGCTTCACGCGGCCGCCGTCCTGGATCGGCAGGCTCTCGAAGCGTTTCACGACGGAGGGCGGGAAGCTCGCGCTGACCGTCTCGCTCGGCGGATCGCTGGCCGCAGCGTGACCGGCAAGCGCCAGGCCCACGATCAGTGCGTACAAGAGATCTCTCACGCGCCACCTCGTTCGATGCGGACGTGCCGCGCCAGCTTGCGGCCGAAGTGCGTGAAGAGACCGACCGCGATCACGAAGCACGCGATCAGCGGCAGGGAATCGGCCGGATTGCGCACGACCGCGAAGGTCGAGTACAGCGCCGTGCCCGGCCCCGCGCCCTGCGGTCCCCACGACGCCTGGTAGACGACCAGGCCGTCGGCGCGCAGCGGCTCGTTCATCGAGATCGTCAGCGCGCGCTCGTCGCCGGAGCGTGCAACCGCGACGTCGCTCTCGAACGACTTGGGCATGCTCGAACGCGGGTGGTCTTCCTTGCGAAAATCGGCCAGCTTCAGCGTGAACGGCAGCGGATAGCGCTCGCGGCGCAGCTCGAGCTCGAAGCGCCGGCCGACCGTCGTCGTGCTGAATGGACCGTCCTGGGCGCCCCACAGGAGCCCGTCGGTGCGCTGGCCGCGTGCGTCGACCAGCGCGACGCGCGCGCCGGCGATGTTGCGCTCGGCCTCGGGCTCGCGCGGCACGGCGCGCAGCTGCACGCCATCGCCGCCCTTCTGGGGCCGCGAGTTGGGCAGCGACTCGAGCACTTCGAGCGTGAACGGCAGGTCGGGCGCCTGGATCCGCACGGGCTCGCCTTCAGCGGCGTGCTCGAACGACTCCTGCGCAACCACGTGCTCGCGTGCCGTGCCGTCGCCCAGACTCTCGCGTATCGCGATCTCCCAGCGCATGTCGCTCTCGAACCAGCTCGAGCTCTGGCCTTCGAAGAGCGTCACGCGCCCGTCCTGGGACGCGTGGTGCTTCACGAATGCGGCGCCCAGCAGCAGCAGGATCCCGACGTGCACGACCAGGATGCCGGCCGTGCTCGAACCCTTGCGGATCCTGACGAGCCCGCCCACCACGAGGTTCACCGCCAGCAACGACAACACGAGGTTCGCGCCCGGCAACGGGATCGAGAACGGTCCCACGTCGTGCAGCAGCACGAAGGACTCGAAGTACTTGCGCTGGACCTCGTAAAGGCCCGAATGCACCTGCTCGAGCGTCCCGAGCCATGTCAGGAGCCCGAGCAGCACGAGCAGTGCGCACGAGAGCCCGAGCGACGAGAAGACGCGCAGCAGGGTTCGGCCGATCTGCCCGCTCACCCGTCCTCCAGCGTGCGGCAGAGTTCCCTGAACAGGGTCGCGTGCGCCGCCACCCGATCGGCCGGGCCGGTGAGCTTGACGAACACCGAGCGATCCGGCGCGACGCACAGCGCGCCCAGGATCCCGCGGGCACCGTGGGCCGCCTCGCTCGTGAGCGAGACGTGCAGCGCATCCGCGCCCAGCATCCGCACGCGCTCGAGCTGCTTGAACTCGTCGTCGGTCATCGCCGCGAGGCCGATCTGGCCGCGCCAGCGGTCGATGTTCGCGCGTGCGCCACCGCCCTCGCCGCCCAGCACGGTGACGGAGCACTCGACTCCGTCCTCGACTTGCAGATCGAGCGCGCGCGGCGGTTTCTCCGGCACGCGCAGCCATTTCGACGGCACGTGGGCCAAGAGTCCGCCCGCGCGTTCGGCGCGTGTCGCACCATCCCCTTCCGACGACAGGACCGTGCCTTCCGCGCCGGCCGACGTGCTCTCACCGGGCGTGCTCTCACCGGTAGAGGGTCCCATCGACTTGGCCAGCGCCAAGAACGCTTCGCGCTCGCGCGTCACCGTTTCGGTCGGACCGACGAGCTTCAGGAAGGCCGAGCCGTCCGGATCGACAAACAAGAGGCCCAGGAGCTTCTGTCCCGACTTCGACGTGGTGGCCGACATGCCCGTGAACGTGCCCTCGGCTTCGAGCAGGACGGCGTCGCGATCGAGGAGCTTCGCGCGCGGCAGCGCGTCGAGTTGCGCCGGCGAAAGCCCGGGCTGCGCCAGCTGCGCCAGCCAGCGATTCACGTTCGCGCCGAGACCGCCGGCTTCGCCCGGCAGGACCGTGAGGTAGCACTCGGCCGCCTCGTCGCCGCCGGCCAGGAAGTTGGCGATGCGCATCGACGTGGGCGGTCGCTCGACCCAGCCCGACGGCAGATCCCAGCGCAGCATCCCCGAGGCCTGCTCGACACGGTCGTCGGCCGACATCGGCGGCGGGCCAAGCCCGAAGCGTTCCTCGACCGACGCACCCGGCGTGGTCGCCACAGGCCCGGTCGTCACGACGCTCGAGCGCGCGACGACAGCCGTCGCGCTGTCGTTCACGCTGCTTCCGCACCCCGTGAGCGCCAACGCGCCCACGAAGCTCCCCCACCGGTGCCAGTCACGCACGAAGACTCCTCCTCGACTCCGCCGCCCGGCGGAACCGGGTCTGGAATCGGCCTGCGCGCGCCCTGCGCTTGAGGCAGGAACGAATTACCGGGTGCGCGGCGCTCTCAACGCTTCCGGCGCGTGGCCAGGGAGAGCAGGACGAGCAGCAGGACGGCGCCCGCGGTCGCCGAGAGGAGCCGGCCGAACAGGTTCACCGTCGTGAATCCCAAGAGCCCGAACACGAAGTTGCCGAGCAGCGCGCCCAGGACGCCCACGATCAGGTTGCCGAGCCAGCCGAAGCCGCTGCCCTTCGTGAGCTGACCGGCCAGGAAGCCGGCGACGAGTCCGATCAGGAGCGAGTAGACGAGTTCCATGGCCGGTTTCCGTTGGAAGTGTTGACAGCCGAGTGTGACCAGGCGACTCCTGCACATCCAAGGTTAGCTGGCAACGTGGACCTGGGACCCGACGACATCGCAGCGCTCGCGGCCGAGCGCGAAGGGCGCAAGCTCGAGTTCAAGAGCGGGCTGCCGCGCGACGAGAAGACCGCGCGCTCGCTGGCGGCGTTCGCCAACACGCGCGGCGGGATCCTGCTGGTCGGCGTCGGAGACCGCGGCGAGATCCTGGGCGCTCCGCATCCGCGCGAGACCCTGACGAAGTTGCGCGCGATCGCGCGCGACAGCGTCGACCCGCCGCTCGACGTGCAATCCGGCATCGTGGCCGTCGAGGGACGGCCGATCGTGTGGTGTTCCGTGCCGCTGTCGGGCGCGCGACCGCACGCCGTGCTGCGTCCCGACGGCCAGCGTGAGATCGTCGCCCGCGTGGGCTCGAGCAACCGCGTCGCGTCGGGCGCGACGCTGGCCGCGATGCAGGCCGGGCGCTCGGGCGCGGCGGGTCTCGATCCCCTGCAGCGCGCCGTGATCGCGTGGGTGTCGGAGCGCTCTCGCTACGCAGCCCGGCCCGATGGCGATGCGACGGTCGCCGGCTTCGCGCACGCACGGAACGTCGGCATCCAGCGCGCGCGCCGCGCGTTCACGCAGCTCGAGGTCGCGGGCCGGCTCGTGGGACACGGGGTCGGCGCGAAACGCACGTTTGCGATCCCCTAGGACAGTATCGTCTGGGCATGCGCCCTCTGCTCACGCCGCTTCTGCTCGCGCTGACGACCGCTGCTGTCGCGCAAGATCCGATCGTCTTCCACGGTGGCCGCATCTGGACCGGCGACGCCGCGCGGCCGGAGGCGCAGGCGCTGCTCGTCGTCGGCGAGCGCATCGTCCACGTCGGCACCGACGCCGAGGTGCTCGCGCGCGCGGGCGATCGCGCCACGCGCATCGACCTCGCGGGCCGTCGCGTCGTGCCCGGCATGACCGACAGCCACGTCCACTTTCTCTCGGGCGGGGACGAGCTGCTCGCGCCCGATCTGCGCTCGGCGCAGAGCGCCGAGGAAGTCGCCCGTCGCCTCGCGACGGCCGCCGCGCGCGTGCCCAAGGGCACGTGGCTCACGAGCGGCTCGTGGGATCACGAGAACTGGCCCGGTGCCGAGCTGCCGACCGCGGCCGTGCTCGATCGCCACGTGCCGGATCACCCCGTCTTCGTCTCACGACTCGACGGTCACATGGCGGTCGCGAACAGCCTCGCGCTGCGCCTGGCGGGCGTGACGCGCGACACGCCCGACCCAGAGGGCGGCACGATCGTCCGCGACGCGCGCGGCGAACCGGCGGGCGTGCTCAAGGACAACGCGATGTCCCTCGTCGGCCGCCACGTCCCCGCGTGGACCGCCGAGCAGCGTGTCGAACGCGCGCTCGCCGCGCTGACGCACGCGGCCAGCTTGGGTGTCACGGGCTTCCACGACATGCTCGAGGGCTACGAGGCGCTCGAGACCTACCAGACGCTGAAGGGCCGCGGTCTGCTCACCGCGCGCGCGACGATCTACACGCCGATCGCGAGCCACGAGCGCTGGAGCGCCGTGTCCGTCGCGCGCGGCTTCGGCGATCCGTGGCTCGCGGTGAACGGCGTCAAGGGTTTCGCTGACGGCTCGCTGGGCTCGACGACGGCCTGGTTCTTCGCGCCGTACGTCGATTCACCCGGCACGAGCGGGCTGGCGATGATGGACCTCGGCCCGGGCGGTCCGATGGAGGCGCTCGTGCGCGGCAGTACGGCTGCCGGCCTGCAGCCCGCGGTCCACGCGATCGGCGACCGCGCCAACCGCGCGATCCTCGACACGTTCGAGCGGCTCGGCGTCGGCGCTTCCGCGCGCCCTCGCATCGAGCACGCGCAGCACATCACGCCGGCCGACATCGCGCGCTTCGCGAAGCTGGGCGTGATCGCCTCGATGCAGCCCTACCACTGCGCCGACGACGGCCGCTGGGCCGAGAAGCGCATCGGCCGCGAGCGTTGCGACACGACCTACGCGTTCCGCGACCTGATCGACCAGGGCGCGCGCCTCGCGTTCGGTTCCGACTGGCCCGTCGCGCCGCTCTCGCCCTGGCTCGGGATCCACGCCGCCGTGACGCGCGAGACGCTCGATGGGAAGAACCCGGACGGTTGGATCCCGCGTCAGAAGATCAGCGTCCAGGAAGCGCTCGCTGCGTACACCACGGGCGCGGCCTGGGCCGCGTTCCGCGAGCGAGATCTGGGCACGCTCGAGCCGGGCAAGCTCGCGGACTTCGCCGTGCTCGACCGCGACCTCTTCGCGATCCCGGCGCGCGAGATCCGCGACGTCCAGGTCGAGATGACCGTGGTCGGCGGTCGCATCGTGCACGAGCGCCTGCGTCCGGTGCCGGAGCGACTCCAGGTCGCCGTCGTGCCGCGCGCCGCGTGGGGCGCAGCGCTGCCCGACGCTCGCTCAATGCGCCCGCACAGGCCGGCGCGGATCACGGTCCACCACAGCGGCATCGCGATCGACGGCTGGCCCGCGATCGAGGGCGCTGAGTGGATGCGGCGCCTCCAGCGCTACTCGCAAGGCGACAAGCAGTGGGGCGACGTCCCCTACCACTGGTCGATCGCGCCCGACGGGACGGTCCTCGAGGGCCGCGATCCGCGGTTCGCCGGTGACACGAACACGAGCTACGACACGGCCGGGCACCTGCTGGTCGAGGTCGTCGGCGACTTCGACCGCGACGAGCCGACCGTCGCGCAGCTCGATGCACTGGTGCGCGTTGTCGCATGGCTCTCCGCACGCCACGACGTCGCGATCGAGACCCTCTCCTCCCACCGCGATCACGCGCAGACGACGTGCCCGGGCGCGAAGCTGGCCGCGATCGTCGCTTCCGGAGAGCTCCTGCGCCGGGCGCGCACGCTGCTCGACGCTCCAGCAAAAGCGCGCTGAGCCGCAGTCCGAGCCCTACCCGTCTTCCTTGTCGCCGGGCGGCAGCTCGTACACGCCCTGTCCCGCGTAGACCAGCCGCTTCTGGCGCGCGAGCTCGTCCCACACGGCGCGCGGATAGCGATCCGGCGGCCGCATGCCGAGGATCCCCGACGATCGCCCGCTGCTCATCGGACCGCCGCCGATCGACGACTCGGCGTCGAGCTGCGTGACCTTCAAGCTCTTGCGGTAGGCCTTCATCGCGCGCCGCAGGACGTCACGATCCTGCAGCGGCAGGTGCTTCTTGCCCGACTGCCATTCGACGACGAGCGCCGTGAGCGCAGCCAGATCGCGCGCGTCGACGATGCGCGTGATCTCGGGCTCGTCCTTGCGCGTCGATGCGAGCGCGGCGACCGCCTCGGTCCACGGCCGCTCGTCGGCCGGATCGGCAGCCAGCGAGACGGCTGCGCCTCCGAGGACCGAGCTCAGGAGCTGCATCTTGGGATCGAACATGGAGAGCGAGGGTATCACCCGACTGTGCCCGCGCGCGCGCGGATCACCGGTGCAGTGCGAACTCTCGCGCTCGAGCCGCTAGGATCCAGGCCCTTGAGCGCGCGCGAAACCGTCTGCCAGAAGGCTGCGATCACCCGCGTGACGCTGGATCGGTGTCCGCGCTGCCTGCTGCACTTGCGCCTGTGCCTGTGCGCGATCGTCGAGCCGATCGCACTCGCGACACGTGTCGTCGTGCTGCGCCACCGCCGGGAGTTCCACAAGCCGACGAACACTGGCCGCCTCGTCACGCTCGCGCTCAGCGCGAGCGAAGTCCGCACGTTCGGCGAGCGCGGCGTCGACCTCGACACCACGGCCCTGATCGATCCGGCGCGCCGGACGCTGCTGCTCTACCCGACCACGGATTCCCGGCTGTTGTCACGCGACGAGGCCGACGCGCGTCCGGTCACCTTGATCGTTCCCGACTCCGATTGGCGCCGGGCGTTCAAGCTCGCCTCGCACGAGCCCGCGCTGCACGGCATCCCGCGCGTGCACCTGCCCAGCGGGCCGCCGTCGACGTACCGACTGCGCCGGCACACCGACCCGCGCTTCCTGGCAACGTTCGAGGCCGTGGCGCGCGCGCTGGGCATCCTGGAGGGAGCCGACGTCCAAGCGCGTCTCGAGCACGTGTTCCGCCTGATGGTCGAGCGCACGCTGTGGTCGCGCGGCCAGCTCGCGACCGAGCTCGTGACCGGCGGTGTGCCCGAGATCGAGCCGCGACCGCCTGCGCAACGCTTCGCGGGGTGACTTCCCCTTGCAGCGCGGTTCCACCGCCGACCCCGCGCGCACGACTGCAGCCGGCACATCGATGCGGCGGCCGAACGCGGCAACCTTCCTTGCGACGCCACGGCTTCGTCGAGCAGGCGCCCAGCTGCTCGTACCCAGCCCGGGCGGGTAGTCTCCTCATGGGCGTCCCTGGGTCACGGTCGCACCGGGCCGCACAAGGTGTGTAGAATCCCCCTGTGATCCTCCGCTACCTCGATCAGGCCTTGGCTCGAGCGCGCTACGAGCAGCTCGATGACGATTCGTGGTCCGCACACGTACCGCAGCTGCGCGGAGTGATCGGCATCGGACCATCCCTGGAGAGCTGTCGGGCCAACCTCGCCGAGGTCGTCGAGGAATGGGTCTTGGTCCTCGTCGCGCGCACTCTCCCCATTCCCCGACTGGGCGGCGTCACGATCCGAGTCCGTAAGGCGAGCTGATGCCGCCGTTCGGTCCGATCCGGCGCCGCGAGCTGATCGCGGCGTTGCGACGGCTTGGGTTCGAGGGGCCCTTCTCCGGTGGGAAGCACCAGTTCATGGTGCGCGGCGATCTGGTGCTGACCATTCCCAACCCGACGCGGCCGAGATCGGACGGGACCTCCTGGCCCTGATCCTGCGTCAGGCCGGAATCTCCCGTCGCCGGTGGGAGAAGGCCTGAGCGTCACGGGCGGTCTGGCGTCGCGCGGAGCCCTCGACCACCGGAGGCAGGAGGGCTCTTCGCAACGGACCAGCAACGCGCCCTGGTCCGAGCACAGCTCGGGAAGGGACCCTACACTCCGAGTCTGACGCTTTTCCCCACCTGTGCCCGAGACGAGCCCGTTGCCCCAGCCCCCCCCTGACGAGCACCAGCCGCACCGTTCCATCCTCGCGCTGATCGCGGATCGGACCGGCCTCGCGCCCAAGATCCTGCTGTCCGATTCGGACTCGCTCCACGGCGTTTCGCCCGTGGTCGATCCGAGCTCGGCCACTGCCAAGCTCGTGCCGCGCGGACGCGGGAACTACCAGCTCCTGGGCGAGATCGCGCGCGGCGGCATGGGCGTGATCCTCAAGGGTCACGACACCGACCTGGGCCGCGACGTGGCGGTCAAGGTGCTCGATGGCGCGCTCTCCAAGCGACCCGAGGTCGTGCAACGCTTCGTCGAGGAAGCGCAGATCGGCGGACAGCTGCAGCACCCCGGGATCGTGCCGGTCTACGAGCTCGGGCTGATGGCCGACGATCGGCCGTACTTCACGATGAAGCTCGTGAAAGGGCGCACGCTCGCGGCGCTCTTCCTGCAGCGCAAGACGCCGGCGGACAACCGCGGCCGGCTGCTCGCGATCTTCGAGTCGGTGTGCCAGACGATGGCCTACGCGCACAGCAAGGGCGTGCTGCACCGCGATCTGAAACCGGCCAACGTCATGGTCGGCGCGTTCGGCGAAGTGCAGGTCGTCGACTGGGGCCTCGCGAAGGTGCTGCGCCGCGGCGGAGTCGCGGACGAGAAGCGCGCCAACGACAGCCTCCACACGGTGATCGAGACCGTGCGCAGCGGGCCCGGATCGTCGGGCTCGGATTCCATGGTGGGCTCGGTGATGGGCACGCCGGCCTACATGGCTCCGGAACAGGCGCAGGGCGAGATCGAGATGCTCGACGAGCGCGCCGACGTGTTCTCGCTGGGCGCGATCCTGTGCGAGCTGCTCACGGGCCGGCCGCCCTACGAGGAGCTCCCGGGCGAGCCCATCGTGATGCAGGCGGCGCACGCGAAGCTCGCTCCCGCGCGGGCCCGCATCGAGGCCTGCGACGCGGATCCGTCGCTTGTAAAGCTGTGCCTCGATTGCCTGATGACGGCGCGCACGGCGCGTCCGACCAGCGCGGACGAGGTCGCGAAGACCTTGCACGCGTACCTGACTTCGATCGAGGAACGCGCGCAGAATGCCGAGCTCTCCGCCACCGAGGCGCGCGTCAAGGCCGCGGAGGAACGTCGCCGGCGCAAGCTGGCGGTCGCGCTGGGCGGCACGGTCGTGACGGCGCTCCTGCTCGTGGGCGCGGGCGCGTGGTGGGTCAGCCACGAGCGAGCGCAGCGCGAAGAGGAGCGCGCGCAACGCGCCGAGCGCACGCGCGTGCTCGTCGACGACGCGCACGGCGAGTCGATCGAGCTGGGACAGGCGGGCAAGCCCGTCGAAGCGTTGACCGCCGCGCGCCGCGCGCTGGCGCTGGCCGAGAGCGGCGACGCGGATGCGGCGCTGCTCGAGCGCACGCGCAAGTTCGTGGCCAAGGCGGAGCAGGATGCGAGCGCCGCCGCGCGCGAGCACGAGCTGCGCGTGAAGGACGACGGGCTGCGCTCGCGCCTCGAGGACCTGCGGCTGCAGCAGATCGCGACGATCGGCAACGACGCCGGCGAGCGCGCGCTCGACGCCCAGTTCACGCAAGCCTTCCGCGACTACGGCGTTGACCTCGAGGGCGACGACGTCGTGCCGGCCATGAAGCGCATCCGCGAACGGTCGATCGGCGAGGACGTCGCGCTCGCGCTCGACGACTGGGGCCGCCTGCGCCGCCGCGTGCACGGCGCAAGGTCGGAAAAGGCCGAGAACCTGTTCGTCCTGTCGATGGACCTCGACCCCGATCCCCTGCGCATGCGCATGCGAGAGGCGATCGCGGTCGAGGACGAGGCCGCGTTGTTCGAGCTCGTCTCGCCCGAGAACCTGCCCAGGCTCGGCCCCGGCTCCGTGTTCCTGATCAGCGCGGAGCTGTGGGGCGACGGCAGCGAGCCGCGGCGGATCCCCGTCTACCGCATCCTCGAGCCGGCGCTGCGCCTGTACCCGACCGACTTCGTGCTGCAAGCGGGCGCGGGTGCGTTCTACCACCAGGGCGGACGCTTCGAGGCGGCGCTCGCGTGCCGCGCGGCGGCGTTGAGCTTGCGGCCGGGCGATCACAGGGCCCGCGTGAAACAGGCGGAATCCCAGTACTTCCTGGGGCGCCTGACGCTGGCGCGGGGCTCATTGAGCGCCTGTCTCGCGGAGGCACCCGACGACCTCGAGGCGCGCGACCTGATGTCCCTGGTCGAGGTTCAGCTCGGCAACCACGCGGCCGGGCGCGACGTCCTCGAGCGTGCGGCCAGCGTCGAGTCGGACCCCGGAGTGCTCGCCGACTTTCAGGCCGCGCGCTTCATGTCCGGCGCCGTCTCGCGCGAGGAGTTCGCGCGCAACCTCGAGCGCGTGCTCGACCCTTTGCAGCTGCTCACCTACTTGTTCCCGCTCGTCGACCATCCCGACCCGGCGCAGCGCGACCCCGAGCTCGTCCTGCGGACGCTCGAGGAGCGGACCAGTTCCGTGAACCGCTGGCGCCACGTCGTCGAGACGGTCGCGCGCGTGCGACTCGAGGACTGGCCCGGCGCGCTGCATTGCCTCGACGAGCTCTACCGGCCGCCCTGGATCATGGTGATGACGCCGATGGCGTACGACTTCCTGCGCTCGCTGATCTACAGCCGCGTCGGACGCGCCGACGAGGCGCGCTCCTGCTACGAGCGCGCGATGGTCGCGTGGAATCAGGAGACGGCGGACGATCCGGCGGCGTGGGAGCGTTCCGACGCGATGCGCTGGCGCCGCGAGGCGGAAGCAGCGCTGGCGAAGTGACCGCACGATCCGAGCCTCGACCGAAGCCCCCCGTGACGAGACGAGCCCCTTGACGCAACCGCCGCCCGACGAGCAGAAGTCCCACCGTTCCATCCTCGCGCTGATCGCGGATCGGACCGGCATCGCGCCCAAGGTCCTCTTGTCCGATTCGGATTCGGAGCATGGTGCGTCGCCCGTGGTCGATCCGAGCTCGGCGACTTCCAAGCTCGTGCCGCGGGGACGCGGCAACTACCAGCTGTTGGGCGAGATCGCGCGCGGCGGCATGGGCGTGATCCTGAAGGGTCACGACACGGACCTCGGTCGCGACGTGGCGGTCAAGGTGCTCGACGGCGGGCTCTCCAAGCGGCCCGAGGTCGTGCAGCGCTTCGTCGAGGAAGCGCAGATCGGCGGCCAGCTGCAGCACCCGGGGATCGTGCCCGTCTACGAGCTCGGCTTGATGGCCGACGACCGGCCGTATTTCACGATGAAGCTCGTGAAGGGCCGGACGCTCGCTGCTCTCCTGCTGCAGCGCAAGACGCCGGCCGACAACCGCGGGAAGCTCCTGTCGATCTTCGAGTCGGTGTGCCAGACGATGGCCTACGCGCACAGCAAGGGCGTGCTGCACCGCGACCTCAAGCCCGCCAACGTCATGGTCGGCGCGTTCGGCGAGGTGCAGGTCGTCGACTGGGGCCTCGCGAAGGTGCTGCACCGCGGCGGCGTCGCTGACGAGAAGCGCGCCAAGGAGAGCTGGCACACCGTGATCGAGACCGTGCGCAGCGGTCCGGGATCGTCCGGCTCCGATTCGATGGTCGGCTCGGTGATGGGCACGCCTTCGTACATGGCGCCGGAGCAGGCGCAAGGCGAGATCGCGATGCTCGACGAGCGCGCCGACGTCTTCTCGCTGGGCGGGATCCTGTGCGAGATCCTGACGGGCCGACCGCCGTACCAGGACGTCGAAGGCGAATCGACCGTCGTGAAGGCGGCCCGCGCCCAGCTCGATCCGGCGCGCGCGATGATCGAGGCTTGCGACGCGGATCCGGCGCTGGTGCGGCTGTGCCTCGATTGCCTGATGCCGGCGCGCGCGGCGCGGCCGGCGAACGCCGACGAAGTGGCGAAAGCCGTGCACGCGTACCTGACCTCGACCGAAGAGCGTGCGCACAAGGCCGAGCTCGCGGCCGGCGAGGCGCGCATCAGGGCCGCGGAAGAGCGTCGACGGCGCAAGCTCACGGTAGCGCTCGCCGGCACGGTCCTGGGCGCGCTGACTCTGGGTGGCGCAGGGATCTGGTGGGTCAACCGCGAACGCGCGCAGCGCGCCGAGGAGCAGGCGCAGCGCGTCGAGCAGACGCGCAACGCCGTCGAGGCTGCCCACGGCGAGTCGATCGAGTTCGGTCAGGCGGGCAAGCCCGAGGAGGCGCTGGCCTCCGCCCGTCGCGCCCTCTCGCTGGCCGAGACCGGCGGCGCGGACGCGGCGTTGCTCGAGCGTGCGCGCGGGTTCGTGGCGAAGGCCGAGCTGGACGTGGGCGCCGCCGAACGGCAACGCGAGCTCGCGCAGCAGGACGAGCTTCTGCGCAAACGATTGGTCGACTTGCGCCTCGAGCAGATCGGGACGATCGGCAACCGCCAGCGCGAGATCCAGTTCGATGCGGAGTTCGCGGCCGCGTTCCGCGACTACGGCGTCGATCTCGAGGGCGCCGACCTGGTGCCCGCGATGAAACGGATCCGCGAGCGCTCGATCGCCGAGGAAGTGGCTCTGGCGCTGGACGACTGGGGCCGCGTGCGCCGCAAGGTGCACGGCCCGAAGTCGGAGAAGGCCGAGAACCTCCTCTTCCTGGCGATGGACCTCGACCCCGATCCGGAACGACAGCGGATGCGGCAGGCGATCGCGGACAACGATCTGGACGTCCTGCTCGAGCTTGCCGCTCCGGGCAACCTGCCGAAGCTGGCGCCGGGTTCCATCTTCGTCCTGAGCGCGGCGCTGTGGGACGGTTTCCCCGAGCACAAGCCCGACGTCTACCGGATCTACGACCAGGCGCTGCACCTGTACCCGGGCGACTACGTGCTGCAGTCCGTCGGCGGGACGATCTACGACATCGCGGGGCGCGCGGATTCCGCCCTGATGTGCCGGTCGTCCGCGTTGAGCATCCGTCCGCACGATCCCGTGGCGCTCTACCGCCTGGGCGAGAGCCTCTCCTTCATGGGCCGACTGACCGATGCCGAAGGCGCCTTCCGCGCGAGCCTCGCGGCGGATCCGGCCAGCGTGGAGTCCCTCTGGTCCCTCGGCGTGGTCCAGAGCCAGCTGGGCGATCGTGCTGGAGCCCTCGCGAGCTACACGCGCGCGCTCGAGGTCCGGGAGGAGCCCGATCTCCGCGCAGACTGGACGGGGGTGCGGTTCATGCTGGGACTCGCTTCACGCGACGAACTCGCGGCCATGGCGACGGTCTCGTTCACGCCGCTCGGCCTCGTGAACACGCTCTATCCGTTGCTCGATCACCCCGATCCGGCGAAGCGCGACCCGCAGTTCGTCCTGCGCATGATCGACGAGCGCGGCGCGCTCATGCGGCAGGACGAAGCGTACTTCGTGCTCGATTCGATCGCCCACATCCGCGCCGGGGACTGGCCCGGCGCGCTGGCGGCCATCGAGGGGCACTACTACCAGGCGAAGCTGCAGCTCGTGACCCCCAACGCCTTCGACTTCATGCGTGCCCTGATCTACAGCAAGCTCGGGAACGCCGAGGCCGCGCGCGAGTGCCACGCGCGCGGCGTGGCGGAGTGGAGTGTCCTGACGGCCGGCAATCCGGCCGCGTGGGAGAAATCCGACGTCATGCGCTGGCGGCGCGAGGCAGAAGCGGCGCTCGCGCAGTAGGCGAACGCCGCCACGCAGAGACCGAGGGAATCGATTCCACGCTCTCTCACAGCCCGGCGAACGTCTTGATGTCCTTCTCGTGCTTGGCGAGCGTCTTCTGGAGCGCGACGCCCGCCGCAGTCACGTCGGCCTTCGGGCCAGACTTCAACGACGTCTTGAAGGCGGCGTGCTTGTCGGCGAGCTCCTTGTCCGTCTCCGCGCCGTCGAGCAGGTACGCGACGAGCAGCCCCGCCTCCTGGTAGAGACGGCTCGAGCCGGGGATGTCATTGACGTCGAGCCGGAACGCGAAGATGTCGTCGAGCTTGTGCAGGCCGCCCGCCTTCTTGATCTCTGAGCACGCGAACGTGCGCAAGACCCACGGATCGCTGCCCTCGGCGGCCTCGGGGTTCTTCATGAAACGCTCGACGTAGGACGCGGCTCCGTAGCGCAGCCAGCGCGGGATCTTCTTCTCGTTCCAGAACGGTGCCGAGTACGCCGCGAGATCGCCCCTGCCGCCGTCGGCGACCCGATCGGCGACGGCGGACCACGACGGATCGATCGCGTCGACGAAGCTCTGTGCCGCGGCCCAGCGCAGCCAGTAGGGACCCCACATCCCGACTTTCGAGTCCTTGCGATCCCAGTAGCTGACCCCGCAGCCGAGGAACTGCGGGGGCTTCGCGCCGAAATCGAAGAAGGCGTCGGCGAAGTACGCGCCGTGCAGCGAGGAGATGCCCTCCGTCTCGATCAGGATCGGCGTGTTCCCTGCGGCCTGGTTGTACTGCTGCAGACCGTTCAGGACGAAGAAGTGCGGCTTTTGCGCCGGCTCGACGCCGAAGATCCGTACGAGCTCGGGATGGGTCTTGTCCGCGTGCCAGCGCGCCAGGTTCGCGCCTTCCCAATCGCACGTCGACCAGACCTCGTAGTGCTCGCCGACGAGCTCCCACGGCTGTTCGATCTTGGCGTGGAACTCGTTGGCCTTGGCCATGTCCACCCACGCGTCGCCGCACTTCCACTGCAGCGCGGTCCACTTCTCGAAGTCCTCCGGCGCGATCCAGCTGTTGTCGTCGGCGCGGAACTGGTGCCCGCCGGCCTTCCAGTCCTCGACCTGCTTGGCGCGCGCGGCCTCGGCCGGATCGACCCACGCACCCTGCGCGTCCCTCGCCCAACCCATCTTCAGGTAAGGCACGTCGGCCTCGGGCACCCACTCCTCCTTGAAACGCGCGAGGCCCTTGCTCTTCATCTTCGCGGATTCGTCGCGCTTGTACTTGGCGAGCTCGGCGAAGCTCTCGAACCACTTGCCGTCGTACTGCTGGTGGCGCAGGGCCTTGCGCGCGACCTCGTTGCCCGCGTCGATTTCGATGACGCGCTTGTAGACCTTGTCGGCGGAGTCCTGCTGCGGGCCGCCGACGAAGGATGCTGCCAGCTCGAGGAGCTTTGCGACGTCCTTCCCGGCTGCGGCGATCTTCGCGTCGAGGGTGTCTTGAGCGACGCTCGCGACCGCTACCGGGAAGAACGTGGGAAGGGCGCAAGGCCCCGGAAGGCAGCACAAGGACAGCGCGACGATCATGGCAGTTGCGGTGGGAGACCGGAGCGGCAGTTCGTTGTTGGACACCGGCCGGACGGGGGGACGAGATTCGCTTCAGCCTCGCAGCGCGTCGGGCTGTGCAACCCGATGGACGAAGGTGGGCGACCGGCACCGAGCACTTGGCCGAAAAGCGTATCGCGCCCAGGGGTCCTCAGGTACCGCTCACAGGGCTTTCGCAAACCGTGCAACGCGAAAGCGCCTGCTGGCGAGGTCGGATGCCGCGCGCGGCGCTCGTGCCGCGCGCTCCGGGGCTCACCCATGGCTCGCTCCTCGCCTCTACGTCCCGCGACGCTCGCCCTGACGCTTCTCGCGGCCTGGCCTTCCGCAGCGTCCGCCCAGTGCACGAACTGGAGCGACCCGGCTTCCCTCGGCTACGCGGGCGACGCAACCTTCCATGCGCCCCAGGCTGAGACGGGTGAGCTTTACGTCGGAACACGTTGCTGGTGCGGGTACCACGGCGAACGGCTGCCGCACATCGCGCGCTGGAACGGTGCGGGGTGGACCCAGCTCGGTCCCCCGACCTTCTTCGACTTCGGCGGGGACATGTACGGGTTGGCCGTGGTGGATCTCGGCGCGGGCGTCGCACCGCACATCTGGGGGACCATGCGCACGCACGCATTCCCTGCCGCGGGGAACTTCATGCGCTGGACCGGGAGCACGTGGATCTCCGCCGAGGAGGCGCCACCGGGTGTCTGCCACGCGATGCTCACCTACGACGACAGCATCGACGCTCGGCCGCACGCGGCGACGAGCAGCGGCGTCTACCGCCGGGACGGCCAGGCTAGCACTCTGCTGGGTGGTCCCAGCGTACCCATGAACAGAGCGAGCACGATGGTCGCCCACGACGACGGCCAGGGATCCGCTCTCCACGTCGCCTCTCACCCCTGATCATTCTGCTGACGCTCTTGCGCTTCAACATCAGGAACTACGACGTCGGAGACCTCGAAGGCCAGTTGTACTTGCACCCCAAGGAGCAGATGCCGTGCAACCGTTGCTGAGTTCGGCAACGGACGTGGCCACCGTTGCCGTTCAACTCGGACGACGGCCGCGGAGAGCAGGCCCCGCTCGTCCCGGCCAGAGGAGCGTTCGCACGAGGCCGTACCAGTCCAGCCTCGTTCCCGGGAATCCGAGGCTAGCCGCGAGCCAGGAATCGCCAGGAGCGCCGAGAGTGGCCACTTTCCGGCCGCGAATCCTGACCTCGAGAGAGAGATCGGCGATCCGAAGCCCCTGGGCGAGTCGGGCGCGGGCTTCGCGCGGCAGAGCGAAGTCCAGCGAGCGCCGCAGCTCGAATGCCTGCCGCAGACCATCGACGGCGATCACGATCCGACTGCCTTGGGCCAGGATCCGAACGTGGGGAGCGGGCGGGCAGTTCAGCGTGAGCTCGCCCTCGACGGCCAGGGCCGGACGCATGTTCAGGCGTCCTTGCGGTCCCTTGTTCGGACGCGCAGGGTGCCGCTCACGGTCCAGTTCGCAATCGGAGCGTCCGAAGCGGCACTGCGCGGAACACCCACACGTAGGTTCTCGAACTCGTAGGTGATCTCGGCTCCGCGTCCGGTGAGCTTGTCGTACAGGCCGATAGCCAGGTCGGGCCAGGTCTCGATCTCGCTTCGATCCTTCATGGTTTGCATCGTTGCTCTCGGGGGCTGGGGCATTGCTGGGTGCAGGGCAAGAGATTCACCCTGCCGTCTGGATTCGCGAGCGCCCATGGTCCGGATGCAGCTTCCCGCCTTCAGGTCGCGGAACGGAGGCCGTGCTCAGGCTCGCGGATTCCGGGCCTGCTCCTCCTCCGCCGCGGCAGCGAGGTTTCGCAGCATGCCTTCGAACACGAGCTGGTGCAGGGGCCAGATGCAGTACCAGTAGGCCAGGCCGAGGAGGCCCACCGGGTCGAAGCTCGCCGTCTGGTGCACGAGGCTGCCCGTCCCGTCGGGCCGCACCTCGAACTCGAGCCACGCCCGTCCTGGCATGCGCATCTCGGCCGCGAGGCGCAGGCGATGGTCGGGCTCGACGGCCTCGACGCGCCAGCAATCCAGAACGTCGCCGACGCGCAGCCGCTCCGGGTCCACGCGTCCACGACGCAGGCCCACGCCTCCGATGAGGAGGTCCAGCCAGCCGCGCAGACGCCAGAGTGCGTTCCCGTAGTACCAGCCCTGGGTGCCGCCGATACGGCGGATGGGAGCGAAGGCCGTGGCCGGCGCGGCCTCGACGCGCCGCTGGCGCGCGTCGACCAGCCGGTTCCCGAAGCGCACGCCGCCCCACTCGGCCACCGGCCCCGAGGCGGAGAGCGCGTCGGACCAGCGCGTGGCCGCGAGCTCGCTCTCCTCGTTTGCCATGGCACTTGCCACGGCGCCCTCGATGCCCAGCGGCCGGATTCCGAAGGCGCTCAGGGCCGCGTCGTTCGTCACCACCGTCGCGTGGCGCATGCTGTCGACGAGCTTGCGTCCGACGCGCGCGTAGAGCGGGGTGACAAGGCCCAGCCACAGGCTCGAGAGACGCGGCGTCAGGACCGGGACCCGGATCATCCAACGCCGCAGCCCGCGCTGGCGCGCGTACTCGCGCATGATCCCGCCGTAGGAAACGCGATCCGCGCCTCCGATCTCGAATACGCGGCTCGCCTCGAGCGGAACGCCGAGCGCCGCCACGAGGTAGGCCAGCAGATCGCGGATGGCGATGGGCTGGGCGAGCGTGTCGACCCAGCGGGGCGTGATCATCACCGGCAGGCGCTCCACCAGGGCGCGCACCATCTCGAAGGAGAGGCTGCCCGAGCCGATCACGATCGAGGCCCGTAGCTCGACCACGGGCACGCCGCAGGCGCGCAGCAGCTCGCCGACCTCGTGCCGACTGTGCAGATGCGGCGAGAGCTCGGACTCGGCCTGACCCAGCCCGCCCAGGTACACGATGCGCCGTACGCCGCAGGCCTTGGCGGCGCGACCGAAGCCCTCCGCGCCGCGCCGATCCTCCGCCTCGAAGTCCCCGGTCGAGCCCATCGAGTGCACCAGGTAGTAGGCCGTCTCGACGCCGCGCAGGGCCAACTCCAGCGAGGGCTGGTCGAGCACGTCGCCTCTCACGACCTCCGTGCGCGGGCCGGTGCGCCCGGCCAGGTACTCCGGCCGGCGCGCGAGACAGCGCACGGTGTGCCCCCGGGCTTCGAGTTCCGCCAGCAGGCGCCCGCCCACGTAGCCTGTTGCGCCCGTCAGAAGCACGAGTCCGGTCATGGGGCGGCAGCCTCGATTCTCGCACGCCGCGCGTCGTGATGCCGGGCGCTGACGCGGGGTCGCGGGGGGCTCACCGACGTCCGGCCAGGCTGCCGAGACCGCCGTCGATGCCCAGGATCTGGCCGGTGACCCAGGCGGCTTCGGACGAGAGCAGCCACGCGAGCAGGGAGGCCACCTCGTCGGGCTCGCCGATGCGCCCCAGCGGATGCAACGCCTGCGAGGCCTCGAGCGCCTGAGGCGAGGCGATCAGCCGCGCGCTCAGGGGCGTGCGCACGAGGCCCGGAGCGACCGCGTTCACGCGGACGTTGCGCGGAGCGTAGGTCGCCGCGGCCGAGCGCGCGAGCCCCTCGACGGCGCCCTTCGCGGCGGCGATGGCCTCGTGGTTCGGAAGGCCGATGCGCGCGGCGACCGAGGACATCAGGGTGATGGCGCCGCCGCCATTCTTTGCAAGGACCGGTGCGGCGGCGCGCACGAGGTTGAAAGCCGGCAGCAGGTTCTGACCCAGGACGTCGTCGAGCTCCTCCGGGCTGGTCCCGTGGGCAGGCTTGAGGAGGATCGAGCCCACCAGGCAGGCCGCGCCGTCGAGGCGTCCGTGCTCGCTGCGGGCTCGCTCGACTGCCGCGCTCACGACTTCCGGCTTGCGTGCGTCGCCCACCATCCAGAGTGCGCCGGTCTCCTCGGCCAGGGACGCGAGGCGCGCCTCGTCGCGCGCCACGGCGAACACCAGATCACCGCGGGTCGTCAGGCGGCGCGTCAAGGCGCTGCCAATACCGCCGCTGGCCCCGAGCAAAAGGTAGGCGTGCATGCTCATGGTTCCAGTACTCGCTCGTGCCGCGCGCCAGGTGTGGCTAGCCCGAGCAGACCGAGGCTCCTCCGATCATGGCCAGGAACTCCTGGCGCGTGGAGGGATCTTTGCGGAAGGCTCCGGTCATGCGGCTCGTGATCGTCCGGGCTCCGGGCTTGTGCACGCCGCGCGTGGCCATGCAGTCGTGGCGCGCCTCGATGACCACGGCGACACCCTTCGGTTGCAGGACACGGTCGATCGCATCTGCGATCTGGACCGTCAGCTTCTCCTGGATCTGCAGGCGGCGGGCGAAGATGTCGACCACGCGAGCCAGCTTGCTCAGCCCGACCACGCGACGATCGGGCAGGTAGGCGACGTGGGCGCGCCCGACGAAGGAGACCATGTGGTGCTCGCAATGCGAGGCGAGCTCGATGTCGCGCACCACGACCATCTCGTCGTAGCCTTCCACCTCCTCGAACGTGCGCGCGAGAACGGCTTCGGGGTCCTGCCGGTAGCCACAAAAGAACTCGTCGTATGCCCGCACGACGCGCGCGGGGGTCTCGATGAGGCCCTCGCGATCGGGATCGTCTCCAGCGTAGTGCAAGAGCGTGCGC
>JANNQS010000082.1:0-62325 GCA_031400875.1 Planctomycetota bacterium
GCCGAAAGGTGCGCCTCGCGATCGAGTGCGGCCTCTCTCCGATCCTGTGCGTCGGCGAGACACTCGAGCAGCGCCAGGGGCATGCCACCGAGAAGATCGTGGGGGAGCAGCTCGCGCGCGGTCTGGCCGGCGTCGACGGCCGGGCGCTGCAGCAGCGCGTCACGGTCGCCTACGAGCCCGTCTGGGCCATCGGAACCGGCCTGAACGCCACCCCGGCCCAGGCCGGCGAGGTCCACGACTACCTGCGCGGCGTCCTGGCCGGCCTCTACAACGAGTCCGTGGCTGAGCGCGTGCGCATCCTGTACGGCGGCAGCGTCAAGCCGGATAATGTCCGGTCCCTGATGGCCGTGCCGGGTGTCGACGGAGTCCTCGTCGGCGGCGCGTCGCAGAACCCCGAGACCTTCCTCCCGCTGCTCGAATTCCGCTGACGGCCTGCGCGGGCCGTCCGAACCTCCCGAGACAAAATGGAACTCCTCGTCACACTGCTCTACATCCTGTTCATCGTCTCGGCGATCGTGCTCGTCGTCGTCATCCTCCTCCAGGAAGGACGGGGCGGCGGCCTGACGGACGCGCTCGGCACGGCCGGCCAGCAGACGTTCGGCGTCGCGGCTTCGGGCATCCACAAGTTCACGGGCGGGGCGGCGGCGGTCTTCGTCCTGAGCGCGCTGTGCATCCACATCGTGAACCGCAAGGCGACCGAGGGTTTCATCGGTGACGACGCCTTCGGCGGGCCGGTCATCGAGGCGCCGATCGAGGGGGCGCCGCCTGCGACGCCGCCTGCGACGCCGCCCAACGAGCCGCCGAAGTAGTCGGAGCGCGCTCATGACGGCCGTGATGGACCGCGATCGCATCCTCGACCTGTTCCGGGACACCGGAGCCATGCTCGAGGGGCATTTCCTGCTCTCCTCCGGGAAGCACAGCGACCGCTACTTCCAGTGCGCGCTGCTGCTGGAGCATCCGCGCAAGGCTGAAGCGCTGGCGCAGGAACTCGCGCGGCGCGTGCGCTCCGTGCACACGCAGCCGTACGACGTCGTGGTCGGGCCGGCGCTGGGCGCCGTCACGTGGGCCTACGAAGTCGCGCGCGCGCTGAATTGCCGCGGCCAGTTCACCGAGCGCAAGGGCGAGGAGATGGAGCTGCGGCGCGGCTTCCAGATCAAGCCGACGGACCGCGTGCTCGTCGTCGAGGACGTGATGACGACCGGCGGCTCCGCGCGTGAGGTCATCGCGTTGCTCACGCGCATGGGCGTGCGTCCGCTCGCCACGGGCTGCATCGTGAACCGTTCGGGCGGGAACCCGTTCGAGAAGGAGGGCCTGCCGCTGTTCGCGCTGGCGGACGTGAACGTGCAGGCCTGGGATCCGGCCGCTTGCCCGCTGTGCAAGCAGGGCTCGCGGGCGATCAAGCCCGGCAGCCGACCCGATGCCTGACGCGGCGTTGCGCTCGATGACGGGCTTCGGAGCCGCCGCGGCCACGCTCGAGGGCGTGGCCGCGCGCGTCGAGGTGCGCTCGGTCAACCACCGCCACCTGCAGGTCAAGACGCGGCTGCCGCAGAACCTGTCGCACCTGGAGCCACAGGTCGAGGCGGCGGTGCGCGCGAAGTTGTCGCGCGGATCGGTGACGGTCAGCGTCGACGTCGATCGGCCGAAGGCGGCCAGCGCGCGCATCGACGCCAAGGCGATGCGCGTGTGGTGCGAGGAGATCGCACGCGCCACGAAGCAGGCCGGCTTGGAGGCCGATTTCGGCCTCGAAACGCTGCTCGGGTTGCCAGGCGTGATCGGCAGCGACGAGGACGGCGCCACGGTCGGGATGGAAGCGCAGCTCGTGCTGGGCGCACTCGAGGGCGCGCTGCGCGGGCTCGACACGATGCGGCAGCGCGAGGGCAAGGCGCTGGCCGTCGACCTGCGCAAGAACGCCAAGTCCGCCGCGCAGCTCGCCAAGAAGCTCGAGAAGCGCATGCCGCTGGTCGTGAAGGAGCAGCACGCGGCGCTGAAGAAGCGTCTGGCCGAGCTGCTCGACGGCACCGCGCGCACGGGCCGCTCGCCGTCCGACCAGGACCTGGCGCGCGAAGTCGCGCTGCTGGCCGACCGCATGGACGTGTCCGAGGAGCTCACGCGGCTCACGAGCCACCTGGCGCAGCTCGAGACGCTGATCGCCGGCACCGAGCCGGCAGGGCGGCCGCTCGATTTCCTCGTGCAGGAGCTCTTCCGCGAAGCGAACACGATCGGCGCGAAGTGCAACGACGCGACGGCCGCGCACATCGTCGTCGAGCTGAAGACGCTCGTCGAGCGTCTGCGCGAGCAAGTCCAGAACGTGGAGTGACCGATGGCGGACGCGACCGGCAAGATGCTCGTGATCTCGGGGCCTTCGGGCGCCGGCAAGAGCACGATCTGCAAGAAGCTGCTCGAGGATCCGCGCGTCGTGTTCAGCGTCTCGGCGACGACGCGCAAGCCGCGGCCGGGCGAGGTGAACGGACGCGAGTACCACTTCCTGTCGCGCGAAGAGTTCCGCACGCAGGCCGAGCAGGGCGAGTTCATCGAGCACGCCGAGGTACACGGCAACATGTACGGCACGCTGCGCCGGCCGATGCGCGACGCGCTCGTGGCGGGGAAGATCTACCTGCTCGAGATCGACGTGCAGGGCGCGAACCAGCTGCGCGCGCTCGGTGAGCCGGGGATGTACGTGTTCATCGCGCCGCCCGACTTCGAGGAGCTGCGCAAGCGCCTCGTGGCGCGCGCGACGGAGAGCCCCGAGGTGCTGGAGCGGCGCTTGCACAAGGCCGAGGACGAATGGCGCGAGCGCGTGTCCTACGATCACATCGTGGTGAACGACGACTTGGCGCGCGCCGTGGCCGAGGTGCGGCGCCTCGTCGGATTGGACGCGCCGGCCGGCTCGCGACGCAGTTGAAGCTTCGGATCAGCGCGGCTTGACGCGCCAGACGATGTCGGTCTGCTCGTAGTCCTCGTCGTAGTTGCCGTCTTCGTCGAGGGAGTCACCCTCGCCGCGCTCGTCCTGCCGATCGTCCCCGATCGACCAGAGCACGAGCGTCCCATCCGGCTCGACTCGCGCCTGGAGCGGACCGGCCCGGAACGGATCCGGCATGTCTCCAGCGGCACGGAGTGCGGCCTCGGTTCCTTGGCGCCTCGCCACGATGGCAATTCGGGCGAGACCGATGCGCGCGCGCATGGTTGCCACGGACTTGAGCAACTTGTCGATCGCCGGAATCAGCATCGGGCTGGCGAGCGCGAACCGGGCTGAGAGAGAACCCTCCATGTCTTCCTTGAAAGCAGCGATCTCGTCGACGGACTCGATGTAAGGCCGTCGCGTCCAATCGATGCTCCTCGTCATCGTGTCCAGGTAGAACGCGCGGTCGTGCGCGAGCCAGGACCAGGTGAGCAGATCGGCGGGCCCACGAAGCGGGATGGGTTTCGTCCCGTCGCCTCCGGCAAGGCGCCCGTCGCGCAACGCAGCGAACATCTCGTTTCCGAGGGCGCGGTCGCCGACCAAGGCGCGGCGGAACTGGGACTCGACGTCCAGCGCCGCCAACTCCAGCGCGATCAGTGAGAGATCGGCATCCGGCGGCAGGCTCTCGAGCGCGACTCGAAGCCCGTCGATCGCATTCCCCATGGCTAGCTGCCAGAAGAGATGGGCCACGCCCCAGGGCCAACCCTGCACCAGGTTCGCGCCGCGGAAAGCCAGAGCGAGGAGCTCGCAAGCTTCCTCCCCGCGACCCTCGACCGCACGCGCGATGGCGGTTTCCGTCAGAGCCCGGACTGCGTGATCGATCATGACGACGCGGTAGCGATCCGAGCCGGGATCGAGACCATCTGCGATCGACCAGTCGCGAAGGAGGCGCTCCGCAGTCTCTGGGGACGCACGACAGGCGTCGCGTGCCAACTCGAGTGTCGGCGCGCGCAGCGCCGCGCGCGCGCCAAGCAGTTGTCGCTCGCACGGTGACAATCGACCTGCATGCCTCGGGTGTGCCAACCGCGCGTCGACGGCGTCGGCCCACTTCCTGAACTCGATGTTTTCCTCGCCCGCACATGCGAAGAGAGCTTCCACAGGCTGCACGGCACCGGCCCACGCTTCGGCGGCGCGGAGTTCCGCGAGGAACTCGCTTCGACTCGCGAAATCAATGTCCCGGAAGAAAGGACCTTCCTCGAACACCGCTTGGAACCGGCCGAGACGTTCGAGCAAATCGCTCGGTTCCGCCAGAATCGGGAAAGTGATCTCCTGCGGCGAGAGCGGCTCACCGCGCGCTCGCACTGCCTCGATCGCTCTCGACTCGCGTGCAGCTCCGGTCACGACGACGACGACGAACGTCAGGACGAGGAGCCCGACGAGGATTCCGGCGGCGATCGCCAGACGGATCCAGATGCGGGTGGTCGCGCGATGTCGGGGCTTCTCGGAATCCACGCGGCGTCATCGTCCCTCCGCGCCGGCCGGAGTCCAGATCCCGATACAACCGAAGTTCCCTCCGGACACGGGACTGGACCTGACACCCCGCGAGCGGCGAAAATCAGCACGTGGCCAACGTCCTCCTCGGCGCCAGCGCTTCCGTCGCGATCTACAAGGCCTGCGACCTGGCCAGCAAGCTGACGCAGCGCGGTCACGTCGTGCGCGCCGTCCTGACGCGCCGCGCGGCCGAGCTCGTCAGCCCGCAGCTCTTCGAGGCGGTCACGTCGCAGCCGGCGTACACGGACGAGTTCGGTGCGGCGCGGCACGCGGCGATGGACCACATCGACCTGGCCAAGTGGGCCGACGCGCTGGTCGTGGCGCCGGCCAGCGCGGACCTCATCGGGCGGCTCGCACACGGGCTGGCGGACGATCTGCTCTCGACGGTCGCGCTGGCGCTGGCTGCGAACAAGGCGCGCGTCATCGCCCCGGCCATGAACCCGACGATGCTGCTCGCGCCGGCGGTGCAGCGCAACCTGGGTCGCTTGCGCGAGGACGGTTGGCGCGTGCTCGATCCCGACGACGGCGTGATGGCGTGCGGCGACGTCGGGCCGGGGCGCTTGCCGGAGCCGGCGATGATCCTCCAGGCGCTCGAAGCGCTGCTCGGACGCTGAGCAGATGGCGAGCCGGCGCAAGACAGGTCCGGCGCGCCGTGCACCCGGACGCCTGCGCGTCGTCGTCAGCGCGGGGCCGACGCGCGAGCGGATCGACCCGGTGCGCTTCCTGACGAACGATTCGAGCGGTCGCATGGGCTTCGCGATCGCGGAAGCGGCGGCGCGCGCCGGGCACGACGTCGTGCTCGTCGCGGGGCCGGTCGCGCTCGAGACTCCGCGCGGCGTGCGGCGAATCGACGTCGAGAGCGCGCGCGAGATGCTGGCGGCGCTGCGCAAGGAATGGCGCCGCGCCGACGCGCTCTACATGGCGGCCGCGGTCGCGGACTGGCGTCCGGCGCGGCGTTTGGCGGGGAAGTGGCGCGCGAAGGATGGGGGAGGACAGCGTGCGCGCATCGACCTCGTGCGCAACCCGGACGTCATCGCCACTCTGACGCGCGGCAAGCGCGATCCGAAGCGCACCGTCATCGCCTTCGCGCTCGAGACCAGTGACGGCGAACAGCGCGCGCTGGCGAAGATGACGCGCAAGGGCGCCGACTGGATCGTGCTGAACGGGCCGCGCGCGTTGAACGCCGAGCGCACCGAGCTCAGCGTGCTCGGTGCGGACGGACTGCGGTTCGCGCTTGCCGAGCGCACCAAGGCGCGGGCGGCGCGCGATCTCGTCGGACTGCTGAAGATCGACGTTCGCGATCTCGTCGCGCCCGTTTGATTCGGCACTGATTCCTGCTCGACGCGTGGGCGTATCGCGACGGATTGATTCGGCGGACGTTTCGGCCGGCGTAGGCTCAACGCGCCGAGTTGCGTCAGGGAGTCGCGCTCGACTGCGCCAGTGGCGGCAGTTGCGCGGGGTCCCAGCCGCCACCGAGCGCCTGCACGAGCTGCACGGCGGTCACGAAGCGCGCGCCGCGCAGCAGCGCGGCGGATCGCTCGGCGGTCAGGAACGAGGGCACACAGTCGGGGCTGATCGTTGTCCAGGACCCAGAGGTCGGGACCAAGCTCCGGCGATACCTGCCTTTCTGGGCGGCCCCTGCAGCCAGCCGGGGAAGCATTGCTTGATCCGATCCCCAGCCATGTGGCTTCGGACGGCGGCTGGTCAGACCCAACACTCTGTCAGCCTTCAACTTAGGGCCGACAGTGTTGCTTGACGGGTGTTTGATTCCCCTGGGTGGGGCCTGACCCGGGAGTCTCACCCAAGGGGGATCGGTGGATCTGAAGGAGGGCTGAGTCGACCTGTTGAAGTGAGGTGCAGCAGCAGCCTACGGGTCCAAACCAGCCTTCTCCTCCGTCGCTTGCGCCAGCGGCGGCAGCTGCGACGGATCCCAGCCGCCTCCGAGCGCCTTGACGAGCTGAACGGCGGTGACGAAGCGCGCGCCGCGCAGGAGCGCGGCGGAGCGCTCGGCCGCCAGCGCGGTGCGCTCGCCGTCGATCACGTCCAAGAAGCTGACGAATCCGGCCTCGAAGCGCGTGACCGACAGATCGCGCGCGCGGCGCGCGGAAGCGACCGCGCGCTCCTGTGCGGCCGATTGCTCGGCGTAGCGCCGCGTCGAGGTCAGCGCGTCCTGCACTTCCTTGAACGCGATCAGCACCTGCTGGCGGTAGTTCGCGACGCCTTCCTCCCACGCGGCGCGCGCGCGGTCGCGCTCGGCGTCGAGCTCGCCGCCCTTGAAGATCGGCAGCGACAGCGTCGGGCCGATGCCCCAGATGCGGCTGCTCCAGTCGAAGAGGTCGTCGATCTCGCCGCTCTCGACGCCGGCGAACGCGGTCAAGGTCAGCTCGGGGAAGTACGCGGCCTCGGCGACGCCGATGCGCGCGTTGCGCGCGGCCAGGTCGCGCTCGGCCTGCGCCACGTCGGGGCGGCGCTCGAGCAGCTCGCTGGGCAGTCCGGCGGGGATCGCCGGCGGCTCGGTCTCCTCCCACGGCGTCGTGACGAGCGGGAATGAGCTGGCCGGCTCGCCGACGAGCACGGCCAGCGCCGTGCGCAGCTGTCCGCGGCGTCGCGCGACCTCGGCCAGGTCGGCCTCGGCCGTCGCGAGCTCCGTCTCGGTGCGCGCCAGGTCGAGCTCGTTCGAATTGCCGGCTTCGACTCGCGATCGGATCAGCCCGACGACCTCGCGCCGCAGGTCGACCGAGCGCTGCAGCACGGCCTCCTCCACGTCGAGCGCGCGCGTCGCGAACCAGGCCGCGGCGACCTCGGCGTGCAGCTGCAAACGCAGCGTTTCGAACGCGGCGGTCAGGGCCTCGGCATCATGCTGCGAGGCCTCGATCGTGCGGCGGATGCGACCCCACAGGTCGAACTCGTACGACAGGTTCAGCGGCACGCGCGTGTCGCTGACCGTGTTCACCGGAAACGCCAGGCCGGCGTTGGGCGAGTACTTCGTGCGCGTGAACGCCGGGTCGAGCGTCACGTCGGGGAACAGGTCGGCGCGCGCCGAGCGCGTGATCGCCTCGGCCTGCTCGAGCCTCGCGAGCGCGGCTTTGAGGTCCTGGTTGTTCGCAACGACGCGTTCCTGCAGCGCATCGAGGCCGGGATCGCCGAACACCCGCCACCATTCGCCGCGCGGGATCGCGTCCTTCGGATCGGCCGGCTGCCACGATCCGGCCGGCGCGTTCGGGTCGACGTCGGCCCACGTGTCCGCTGCCACGGTCGCCACGGTCGCGGGGCGTTCGTAGTCGGGCCCCACCGTCGTGCAGCTCGCGAGGAACAGGACCGGGACAGCGAAGATCGCCAGCGCGTGACCCGCGGCCCCCACGAAACCGTGACCGTCGCCGCTCGGAGCCTGGGCCTGCGCCAGCTTGTGCTCGTGCGCGCGCTTCCAGCCGATCCGCAGGAGCAGCGCGTAGAAGAGCGGCGTCAGCAGCAGCCCGAAGAACGTCACGCCGATCATGCCGGCGAACACCGCGACGCCCATCGCCTGGCGCATCTCGGAGCCGGCGCCCGTGCTGTTCACGAGCGGGAACACGCCGGCGATGAACGCGATGCTCGTCATGAGGATGGGCCGCAGGCGCAGCTTCGCGGCTTCGATCGCGGCCGAGGCCGGGTCGAGGCCTTCGTCCTGCTTCACCTTGGCGAACTCGACGATCAGGATCGCGTTCTTGGCCGCCAGGCCGATCAGCACGATCAAGCCGATCTGCGTGAAGACGTTGTTGTCGCCCTGCGTCAGCATCACGCCGACCATCGCCGACAGGAGCGTCATCGGCACGATCAGCAGGATCGCCAGCGGCATGCGGAAGCTCTCGTACTGCGCGGCCAGCACGAGGAACACGAGCAGGAGACAGAGGGGGAAGACGTAGACCGACGTGTCGCCGGCCAGGATCTTCTGGTACGTCAGGTCGGTCCACTCGTACTTCATGCCGGCCGGCAGCGTGTCCTCGGCCAGCTTGGCCATCGCCGCCTCGCCCTGGCCCGAACTGAAGCCGGGCGCCGTCGCGCCCATGATCTCGGCCGCGGGGTAGCCGTTGTAGCGGCTCGCGCGATCCGGTCCGTACGACTCCTTCACGTCGACGAGCGTGCCGAGCGGCACCATCTGCCCGCGGTCGTTGCGCACCTTGAGCCGCGTGATGTCGCTGGCCTCGTCGCGAAACTGGGCGTCCGCTTGCGCGACGACCTTGTACGTGCGTCCGAAGCGATTGAAGTCGTTGACGTAGATCGAGCCCAGGTTGACCTGCATCGCGTCGAAGACGCTCTGCAGCGGAACGCCCTGTGTCTTGGCCTTCTCGCGGTCGACGTCGGCCTCGAGCTGCGGCACGTTGACCTGGAAGCTCGACAGCCCCCCGGTCACCTCCTTCGTCTGCGACATGGCGCCGATCAGGCCCCAGGTCGCGGCGTAGAGCGCGTCCGAGCCCACGTCGCCGCGGTCCTCGACGAACAGCTTGAAGCCGCCCGTCTGGCCCAGGCCGTTGACCGCCGGCGGCGGAAAGATCAGCACGAACGCGTCCTGGATGGCCGCGTACTGCTGGTTGAGCGCGTTGGCGATCGAAAAGCCCGAGAGGTCGTCCGTCTCGCGCTTCTCGAACGGATCGAGGCAGACGAAGACGATGCCCGCGTTCGAGCTGACCGCGAACCCGTTGATCGACAGGCCGGGGAACGCGACGCAGGACTCGACGCCCGGGTGCGCCATCGCGATCTCGGACATCCGCCGGATCACCGCGTCCGTGCGGTCGAGCGACGCCGCGTCGGGCAGCTGCGCGAACGCGATCAGGTACTGCTTGTCCTGCGCCGGCACGAAGCCGGACGGGACCTTTTGGAAGGTCCACCAGGTGGCTCCCAGGAGACCGGCGTACACGACCAGGACCACGGCCGCCAGGCGGATTACGCGCCCCACGGCGCGGCCGTACAGCGCGGAGCCGCGCGCGAACAGCCAATTGAAGGGCCGGAACAGCCAGCCGAACAGGAAGTCGATCGCGCGCGTGACGAAGTCCTTCTTGGCCCCGTGCGGCTGCAGCAGAAGCGCGCTCAGCGCCGGCGACAGGGTCAGCGAGTTGAACGCGCTGATCACCGTCGAGATCGCGATCGTGATCGCGAACTGCTTGTAGAACTGCCCCGTCAGGCCGCTGATGAACGCGGTCGGGATGAACACGGCCGAGAGCACGAGCGCCGTCGCGATGATCGGCCCCGTCACCTCGGTCATGGCCTTCTTCGTGGCTTCGATCGGCGAGAGGCCGTTGGCGATGTTGCGCTCGACGTTCTCGACGACCACGATCGCGTCGTCGACGACGATGCCGATCGCGAGGACGAGCCCGAACAGGGAGAGCGCGTTGATGCCGAACCCCAGCGCGTTCATCACCGCGAACGTGCCGACCAGCGAGACCGGTACGGCGGCGAGGGGAATCAAGCTCGCGCGCCACGTCTGCAGGAACAGCACGACCACGAGCACGACGAGCAAGATGGCCTCGATCAGGGTCAGGACCACGGCGTCGATCGAGTGCTGGACGAACACCGTCGGGTCGTAGGCGATCTCGAAATCGAGGCCGGCCGGGAAATTCTGCTTCAGCGTCGCCATCGTGGCGCGCACGTCGTTGGAGAGTTGGATCGCGTTGCTGCCCGGCAGCTGGAAGATCGGGATCGCGACCGACCGCTTGTTGTTCAGCAACGAGCGCAGCGCGTAGTCGCCCGAGCCGAGCTCGATCCGCGCGACGTGCTTCAGCAGCACGGTCTCGCCGTTCGGACCCTGTTTGACGACGATGTCCTCGAACTCGTCCTCGTCGATCAGGCGACCCTTGGCGCGCAGCTGCAGCTCGAGGTCGACAGCCCCGGCGGTCGGCTGCTGACCGACCGCGCCCGCCGCGACTTGCACGTTCTGCTCGCGGATCGCGTTGACGACGTCGTTCGCGGTCAGGTCGCGCGCCGCGATCTTCTCGGGGTCGAGCCAGACGCGCATCGCGTAGTCGCCGCCGCCGAAGACCTCGACCGTGCCGACGCCGGGCAGGCGCGCGAGCACGTCGCGCACCTGCAGGGTCGCGTAGTTGCGGATGTAGAGCTCGTCGAGGGTGTCGTCGGGCGAGACGAGGTTGACGACGAGGGCGATGTCGGGCGACTGCTTGACCGTCGTCACGCCCAGCCGGCGCACGTCCTCGGGCAGCTTGGGCAGCGCCTGGCTGACGCGGTTCTGCACCTGGACCTGCGCCAGGTCCACGTCGGTGCCGAGCTTGAAGGTGACCGTCAGCGACATCACGCCGTCGCTGGTCGCCTGCGAGAACATGTAGATCGAGTTCTCGACGCCGTTGATCGCCTGCTCGAGCGGCGCGGCGACCGTCTCGGAGATCGTCTGCGGGTTCGCGCCGGGGTACGCCGCGCGCACGACGACGGTCGGCGGCGCGACCTCGGGGTACTCGCTGATCGGGAGCCGGCCCATCGCCAGCAGGCCGACCAGGAAGACGAGCAGGCTCAGGACGCCCGCGAAGATCGGGCGCCGGATGAAGAAGTGCGAGAAGTTCACGGAGTCCGCTCCTCGGCTTCCGTCCCGGCCACCGTCGTCTGCTGCTGGGCGACCTCGGGCGTGACCGGTGCACCGGGCCGCACGCGCTGCAGGCCGTTCACGATGATGCGCTCGCCGCCCGAGAGCCCCGAGCGGACGACGCGCAGGCCTTGGACGACCGGGCCGACCGTGATCGGCCGGTACTGCGCGACGTTGTCCTCGCCGACCACGTAGACGAACTTGCGCGACTGGTCCGTGCCGATCGCGCGCTGGTTGACGAGCACGGTCGGCTGCTTCGCGGTCGTCGGCATGCGCACGCGCGCGAAGAGTCCGGGCAGCAGCATCCCGTCCGGGTTCGGCACGAGGACGCGCATCAGGATCGAGCCCGTGCCGGCGTCCAGTCGGTTCCCGAGGGACTCGACGACGCCCGTGCGCGGGAATCCCACCTCGTCCGCCAGGCCGACCTCGACCTGCACGCGGCCGTCCGCGTCGTGGGGGAGCTCATTTGCGCGCATCAGCCGCTGCAGGCGCAGCAGCGAGTTCTCGTCGACGTCGACGTTCACGTAGACCGGGTCGACGGACACGATCGTGGTCAGCAGGGTGTTCGTGCTCGGGACGCCGCTGACGAAGTTGCCGGGCGTCACGAGCGCGCGGCTGACACGGCCGGCGACCGGCGCCACGACGCGCGTGAACTCGACGTCGAGCCGCGCCAGGTCGCGCGCCGCCTCGGCCATGGCCAGCGCGGCGCGTCCCTCGGCCTGGCGGGCCGCGCGCGACTCGGACTCCTCGGCCGAGATCGCGCGGCTCCCGAGGAGCTTGGCGGCACGCTCCGCCTCCTTGTCCGCGTTCTCGGACCGCACGCGCGCCTCGTCTACGGCCGCGTCGGTCGACGCCAGCGTCGCCTGGTACCAGCGCGGGTCGATCGTGAAGAGCAGCGCGCCGCGCTCGACCAGCTCGCCGCTCTGGAAATGCACGGCGTCGACGTGGCCGCTGACCCGCGGCCGGATCTCGACGTGGTCGAGGGGCTCGATGCGCCCCGTGAACTCGGTCGTCTCGGCCAGATCGCGCTGCTCGACTGCCGCGACGGTGACGGTCGGCGGCGGGGGACCGGCGGGTGCCTTGGACTTGCCCTCGGCCTTGGAGCAGCCGGGCAAGACGAGCGCCGCGCTCATCAGGGCCAGGACGGGCAGCCAGGGAAGGATCTTGGATTTCATGACGTGGAAGGCGCTTGAAGCGTCTCGAAGTTGACCGGTCGTCTCAGGTGGGATCGTGGGAAGATGAGGTTCGTCGGTCAGGCCAGCTGGGGGACCCCGAGGACGTCGAAGATCTGGCCGCGCAGGCTGCGCAGGACCTCGGGATCGTTCTCGACCTTGGCCTGGACCATGGCGCCCATGACGAGCGTGTACAGAAGCCGCGCCCTGGCGGCCGGGTCGACGACGGTCAGGCTGCCGTCGCGCTGCGCATCCCGCAGGGTGCGCTCGAGCTGGAACACGCCGCGCTCCAGCATCTCCTCCGACTTGCGGCGCAGGCGCTCACTCTGCGTGCCCATCTCGGAGCCGATGCACGCGAAGGGGCAGCCGGGCACGTGCCCGTGGGCGTCGAAAAGCTGCTTCTGCTCGGCATAGATCGCGTCGCACCACAACGCGACGCGGTCCAGCGGGGCGACCTCGGGGGCGAAGATCCGGTCGCTCTCGGGCTGGATGTCCCTCTGCCAGTGTTCCTCGAAGGCCGCGAGCGCCAGGTCCTCCTTGGAGGGGAAGAAGTGGTAGAAGCTGCCCTTCTTGACGCCCGCGCGCTCGCAGATCTGGTCGACGCCGACCGAGCCGTAGCTGCTCGACCAGATCAGGTCGAGCGCGGCTTGCAGGAGCTTGTCGCGGGTTTCGTTGGTGCGTGTCATCTGTAGGGGAAGGCTCGGGCGTGGGGTGGGAAGGCGCTTGCCCCGCGTGAATCGAGCCGCGGAAGATGGGTCCACTTGACCGATCGGTCAACTGGCTGTTTCGGACAGGTTCGGAATCGGCCCCAAGCTCCCGGCCGAAAGGGACTTGGAGTGCCGAGGGCTGGTTCCGGGACGGGTCGGGACGCACGCTGGCCCAGTTGCCGCACTGCGGTCCGACCCGTGACTGAGCGTCACGTGCGGACAAGCGCCCGCGCGTCGCCAACGGACCTGCACGGCCGCGATCGATTCCTCGCCGCGAGCATCCGCGCGCGCTCGCGTTCGCCTCGCGTCGATCGATCGCGACGCAGGGCGCGCAGCCGTGATCGCGCCTTGGATTCGCTCCGGCGAAGTGGTATCCCGCGAGGGAAGCCGCGTTTGCGAGAGACCTCCGTTTTCGGCCCTTTCCTGGCCGCGGAGAGTCCGGGCGCCCTGAGCGGGAACGCCGGGCCGCCTGCGCGACGTGCAGTCATCGACGGGGGGGCATGGGACGCAAGCGCAAGTCCGAGAGCGAGGCTACTGAGCCGCGTAGCGAGAGTGGCCCTGCGCCGCGTAGCGAGAGTGGCCCTGAGCCGCGTCGCGAGAGTGGCCCTGCGCCGCGTCGCGGAGGCCGGACGGTACTGCGCGCCCGCTGGCGCGACGTGCTCCAGAGCTTCTTCTTCGGCCGGCAGGTCGACGAGGCGACGAGCACGCGGCTACGCGAGATCAGCGGGCTGTGCATGGCCGGCCTCGCGGCATTCCTGCTGCTCGCGCTGGCGACGTACGCGACGCCCTACGACGATCCAGCCAACGCGCGCTGGAACTGGGGCGGCCAGGTCGGCTTCTACCTCGCCAACGGCGTCAAGATCGCCCTCGGCAACGCCGGGTACTTCCTCGTGTTCCTGCTGGGCGCGTGGGGCCTCGTCCAGATCGGCGGGCGCAGCGTCTCGTTCGTCACGTTGCGCGTCGGCGGTGCCGTGCTGTTCCTGTTCTCGTTCGCGTTCCTGCTGCAGCACGTCGCGGGTCCCCTGGCCGAGGACGTCGGCGCGGGCGGCTACGACAGCCGCATCGCGCCCTACGGGCCGGGCGGCTGGCTGGCGCTGACGTGGAACACGTTCCTGATCGAGAAGTTCGGCAACCTGGGCCTGTTCCTGCTGCTCGTGGTGACGTCGCTCGTGTCGTTCCTGTTGGCGACCGAGATCGCGTTCCTCTCCGTGCTGAAGAGCTTCGGCGCGTGGCTGGAGAAGCGGCGCGAGCTGCGCGGCGAGAGCCTGCCGTCGGCCGTCTTCGGCTACCTGCGCTCGACCGGGACGGGCTTGTGGGCCTTCCTGCGCGGGACGGACCTGCGCGGTCAGCTGGCGACCGAGGGCGGCGCGGTCGTGCTGGACGAGCCGCGCTCCGCGACCGCGGCGCCCAAGCGCCGATCGCGCGCGAAAAAGCCGTTCGATCCCGAGAACCCTGACGGCCTGCCCGAGCTGGACGAGGACGAGCTCGAGGACGACTTCGAGGAGGAGCTCGAGGAGGACGACGAGTTCGGCGAGGACCTGGACGACGAGACGCTGGCCGAGCTGGAGGCCGAGGAGCGCGCTGAGCGGATCGCGGCCGGGCTCGAATCGGCTGACGACGCGCCGGCGGACGGCGAGGATCCGGCCGAAGACGCCGACGAAGGCGCGGATGCAGATGCCGCGAAACCGGGCGTCGTGCTCGTGCCGCCCGCGCCGCCGATCCTGGCGAAGCCGACCCCGGTCAAGGCCAAGGTCGCGCAGATGATCTTCGACCCGCCCACGCCCCCGCCCGGGCCGTGGCAGTTCCCGCCGATCGACCTCTTGATGCCGCCCGAAGGCAACGTGGGCATCGACGACCGCGCGCTCGAGGAGAGCGCCGCCAAGCTCGAGAACGCGCTGCGCAGCTTCCGGGTCGAGGCACAGGTCGTCTCGGCGCAGGTCGGGCCGTCCGTGACGCTCTTCGAGCTGACGGTCGCGCAGGGCACGCGCATGAACAAGGTCTCGACCCTGAGCCAGGAGATCGCCGCCACGCTGCGCGCGCAGTCGGTGCGCGTGATCGCGCCGATCCCGGGCCGCGAGACGATCGGCGTCGAGGTCCCGAACGCGAAGCGCCGCATTGTCCGCATCAGCGAGCTGGTCAGCCAGAAGGCCTACGACCCGAAGTACATGGCGCTGCCGCTGTTCCTGGGCATGGACGCGGAAGGCCGGCCGATCGTCGAGGACCTGGCACGCATGCCGCACCTCCTGATCGCCGGCACGACCGGCTCGGGCAAGTCGGTGTGCATCAACACGATCCTGGCGAGCCTCTTGCTCACGCGCTCGCCGCACGACGTCAAGCTGATCCTGATCGACCCCAAGATGGTCGAGCTGCAGGCCTTCGCGACCGTGCCGCACATGATGTGTCCGGTCGTGACGGACGCGCGGCAGGCGACGGGCGTCCTGCTGTGGGCCGTCGAGAAGATGGAAGGGCGCTACGAGCTCTTCAGCGCGGTCGGCGTCAAGAACGTCAAGGGCTACAACGCGCTGGGCGAGGAAGGCCTGATGAAGGCCCTGGGCGAGGACTTCGACCCCGAGCGCACGCCGCGCCACCTGCCCTACATCGTCGTCGTCATCGACGAGTTCGCCGACCTCATGGCGGCCTCCAAGAAGGAGGCCGAACTGGCGATCACGCGCCTGGCGCAGAAGTCGCGCGCGGCCGGCATCCACGTGATCGTGGCCACGCAGCGCCCGTCGACTGACGTGATCACGGGCGTCATCAAGGGCAACCTGCCGACGCGCATCGCGTTCCAGGTCGCGAGCCGCGTCGACAGCCGCGTGATCCTGGACGAGACCGGCGCGGACAAGCTGCTCGGCCACGGCGACATGCTCTTCATGCCGCCCGGCGGCGGGAAGCTGAAGCGCGTGCAGGGCGCGATGGTCGAGGACGTCGAGATCGCGAAGCTGGTCGAGTTCGTCGGCCAGACCTCCGCGCCCAACTTCAGCCAGGAGCTGGTGCAGGTCGCGACCGGCGAGCGTCCCGCGGGCGGCGGTCTCGTCGACGGCGAAGCGGAAGAGGATTCGATGTTCGACGAGGCCGTGCGCGTCGTGCTGAAGAGCAAGCGCGGATCGGCCTCGTTGCTCCAGCGCGCGCTGGGCGTCGGTTACACCCGCGCCTCGCGCCTGATCGACCTGATGTCGGAACGCGGCATCCTCGGGCCCCACAAGGGCAGCAAGGTGCGCGACATCCTGGTCACGCTGGAGCAGTGGGAGGAATTGCACGGGCCCTCGTCGGGGTCCGGCGGCGCAGCTCCAACCGGAGCGGGAGCTTGGACCGATGAGTGAGCGCAAGACCCTGACGGGTGGCGATTGGGTCGCGGTCGGCACGTTCCTCCTGGGAGCGCTCGTCGCGGTGCTCATGGGGCTCGCCCTCGGGCGCGGCGTCGACGATGCGCAGGGCACCGGTGCTCTCGCCGCGGGCATCGCCGCGTCCATCGGTGCGTTGCCGGCGTTGCTGGCGGGAGCTGGAGTCGCGTTCCTCGGAGCGCGCGCATTCCTCACTGGCTCGCGCGGGCGGATCGCACCCGAGATCGTGGGCGTGCTCGGCATCGCCGTCGGTCTGTCGGTCGTCATGGGCTCGCTCTGGCCCGACGCGGGTGGCGCGCTGGGCGCGTGGACCGGCGGTCGCGTGGCGCAGATTGCGCACGCCGCCGTCGGCGTCCTGCTGGGCGCGATCGTCGCGTTCGGCGCGGCCTACCTGGTGTGGATGCGCGAGGACACCGCGGCCGCAGCCCGGCTCGCGCCGGCGCGCCGTCCGACGCCCGCGCCGCCCAAGAGCGACGACGGCGTGACGATCGCCGAGTCGGCCATGCTGTTCCCCGACGACGACGAGCTCTCGCAGCCGCAACCGATCGCGGTCGCCGCTCCGGCGCGTCCGCTCTACCCCGAGGACGTGCGCCTCAAGGGCCAGGTCCCCTCCGGCGCGAGGCCGCTGACGGACGCGCGCGCGGTGGTGCCGCCGGCCGAGCCTCAGCCTTCCGTCTACCGCTGGACGGCGCCCGCTGCGGTCGCGGCTGCGCCGGTTGCGCGCGCGGCGGCGCCGCTGGCCGTCGAGTCGGCGCGCATGGACACGCAAGCGATCGAGTCGCCGGCGGAGCCCGAAGTCGAAGCGCACGTCGCCCGGCAGGCGTTCACGACAGTCGAGGAGGAGGTCGACGAGCCCGAGGTCCGCGCGCTGCCGCCGCGGCCGAGCTGGGAGACGACCGGCCTGAACGAGGACGACGAGCCCGTCGACGCCTACGGCACGCCGGTCTCGCTCGTCGAGAGGGCGCGCCGCGACCGCGACGTGCCCGAGCCCGAGCTCGCGCCGGCGCGCCGCACGGCGATCCCGCGCGAGCTGGACGCGTCCGAGGTGGACGAGGAGCCGGCCGAGCTCGTCGCATCGGCGTACGAGGAGGACGTCATCGAGGTCGAGATCGAGGCCGAGCCGACCGTCAACGGCCGGACGATCCCGCTCGAGGAGGAGCTCGCGAGCACGCTCGACGCGGAGATGGACGAGCTCGAGGAGCTGGCCAGCAGCGCCGTGGACGCGACGCTGCCCAGGACCGTGGACACCGAGGCCGAAGAGGCCGAGGACGAAGAGGCTGCGCTCGAGGCCGCGCTGTCGGTCGACGGCCCGGACGCGGCCACCGCGCCGGTCGAGCTCCAGCCGTACCTGTCCCAGCCGGACGAGCTCCTCGAAGACCTGCGCGCGCGCAACACGGCGGCGCGGAACCTGCGCGACACCCGCGAAGAGTCCGTCGCGATCGTGGACGAGGACGAGTTCGCCGACACCGACGGCGAGCTGGAGATCGTCGCCTCGGGTGACGACGACGTGGACGAAGAGGAGGCAGCGGACCTCGACGACGACGACGTGGACGAGGTCGAGATCAAGGTGGCCGAGCCGCGCCGGCCCGAGCCGGCGCACGCGGGCCCCCACGCGACGGACTCGGAAGGCCGCTCCGCGCGGTCGCGCGCGGTCGCGCAGAGCCTCTTCGACAGGCTCGAGGAGAGCGCCGAGGAGGAGCCCGTGCAACGCGAGGTCGTCCTCCAACCGCAGGCGGCCGTGCCTGCGGCCCGCGCCGAGAAGTCGCCCGGCCGCGGGATCGACCCCGAGAAGAAGCTCCTGGTCGAGGTCGGCTGCATGTTCGTCGAGCGCGGCCGGGTGGCCGTCTCGATGCTCCAGCGCCAGTACGACATGGACTTCGAGCAGGCCTGCCGCGTGCTCGACGACCTGCAGGAGATGGGCTTGATCGGCCCGTACCTGGGCGGCAAGAACCGCGACATCCTGCTGTCACGGGAGCAGTGGCTCGAGAAGGTGGGCGTGGGCTGAGGCGAATGCGCGGTCCACATGGGACCGCGCAGGCGCTGTTCGGCATCAGCCGACAACGCACTCCTGTCGCGCGCGCCACCCGGGCAACCGGGCGAGTACTGCCGTCGTCAACGGACGCGCGGTTTCCCGCATGCGCGACGGGCAGCGCGCCCGCGCGCCTTGCCGGTTGTGCGGGAACGCGCGCACCGGATGATGGCCGAGCGCGCCGAATCACTCCCTCGTGATCCGAGCGCGTTTCCCCCGCGTCCAGGGCTTCACGAGAAGGAGTCGTCATGACAGTGCGATCGCAGAGCCGCTTCGTCGCGGCCTGGCTTGGGTTCGGAATCTCGCTGCTGTGCAGCGCGCCGCTCTTGGCGCAGCAGGACCCCGCGCCGCAGCGCACCTTCGCCCAGCATCCATCCGACGCGCGCATCGATGCGCCGCTGCTCGACGATGCCGAGCAGCTCGCCGCGTTCGGGTTCATCCGCGAGGCCGAGCGTGCACGTACCGACTTCCGCGTCGTGATCGAGATCGTCCGCCAGCCCGGCGACGCGACGTTCGAGACGAGCACGGCGCGCGATCCGGTGAGCGACGTGCAGGAATCCGTCCTCGTCCGGCAGGCGGCATTCCTCGACGCCCTCGACACGCAGCTCTTCCCGGCCGAGAGGGCGGAAGTCGACGTGCTGTTCCCGCTCGACCTGCAGTACATGATCGCTGCGGAGGTCGACAGCCTCGCGGCGCTGCGCGCGCTGGCCGCCCTGCCGGACGTCAAGTTCGTCTGGAAGGACAACCTCAACAAGCTCCTGACCGTCGAGGGTCGCAACGTGACGGGCTCGTCGACGCAGGCCGCCGCCGGCTACACGGGCAGCGGGGTGGGCGTGGCGGTCATCGACACGAACTTCGACTTGCTGCACACGGAGCTGGGCGGGTCGACGATGTTGCCGAACAGCGTCGTCAAGGGCGGCTACAACTACAGCACGCCTGGCGCCGCGATCCACTCGCAGAACTTCAACGACTGCTACCACGGGACGGGCACGGCCTCGATCGTGCGCCGGTACGCGCCGGGCTCGCACCTCTACACGCTCGTCGTCTTCCCGAACGCGTACGACAGCACGATCGCGAACGCGATCAACTGGTGCGTGACGAACCGGAACGGCGTCGGCGGCGGCTCGCCGATCAAGGTGATCAGCATGTCGCTGGGCGGCGGGCGGTACTACTCGCCCGTCACTTCGGGCACGATGCACACCGCCTGCGGCAACGCGGTCAGCAACGGCATCCTGGTGTTTGCCGCCTCGGGCAACGACGGCTGGGCCGATTCGATGGGCTCGCCGGCCGCGTCGACGAACTGCATCTCGGTCGGAGCGACGTGGGACGCGAACAACGCCCCGTACTCGCCGTTCCCGCCGGCGAACTGCAGCGACACCAGCCGCTCCGTCGACGAGCGCACGTGCTACAGCGACACGGCATCGTTCCTGAGCATTTACTGCCCGTCCGAGCAGGTCATCTGTGCGCAGTGCGGCGGCGGAACGTTCGCGCTGGGCGGCACCTCGTCGGCCACGCCGGCGGCGGCGGGATTGACCGCGCAGTTCCTCCAGGCGCAGCCTACGTACGCCACGAACAAGGCCGGCCTGATCAGCCTCTACCAGTCGACCGGCGCGACCGTCCTGGGCGACACGAGCAAGCGCCGCATCAACCTGACGGCCGCGATGGGCGGCGGCCCGCCCCCCGGCCCGACGCAGCTCGCCAACGGCACGACCTACAACTACAGCGTCGCGACCGGCGCGGTGCTGAACTACCAGGTCGTGATCCCGGCCAACGCAACGAACTTCTCGGTCACGATCACGGGCACGGGCGACGCCGACCTGTACGTCAAGCGCGCCGCGATCAACTGGCCGGCCGAGCAGGGCGCGCACAACGAGGCCGAGTTCAAGTCGCTCTACATCGGCGGCAGCGCCGAGAGCGTGTCGTTCCCCGCGCCGGCGGCCGCGACGTGGAACGTGCTCGTCCACGGCTACACCGGTGCGAGCGGCACGATCCGCGCGGCCTGGACGGTCGGCGGCGGCGCGACGTGGCACAACGTCTCGTGGGTGCGGCAGACGCCGCACAACTACGCCAACAACCAGACCTACGCGTACACCTACACCTACCCGGGCGCGACGCAGGTCGGCGTGCACTTCAACCGCATCGCGACGGAGTCGGGCTATGACTTCCTGCGCATCAAGAACGCGGCCGGCACCGTGATCTACTCGGTGTCCGGGAGCCCGATCACGAACGGGACGGGCTCGGCGTTCGGGCGCACCGACGGCTGGGCGATGATCCCGGGCAACACGATCACGATCGAGCTCGTGACGGACTACTCGGTCGTGGCCTACGGGTACCTGACCGACCTCGCGTCGGCGTTCTACTAGGGACGAGAGGTCCGGTTCGATCCGGACATCACGGCGGCGGAGGCGGAGCGCGCGTTCGGCCTCCGCCGCTGCCGTCTCACCGGTGGATGGCGACGATCAGTGCGCGAGCAACGCCCACGTGTACAGCACGACGAAGATCACTCCGTTCGAATAGCCATGGCTGAGGATCGGCCCGAGCAGGCTCTTCGTCTTCTCGAAGACGACGGCGTAGTACAGCCCCAATCCGAGCGACCAGACCTGTTGTGGTAGCGACACGTGGAACGAGAAGGGTCGGAGGCCGATCTGCGCGTGCGCGAGCATGAAGATGAGCGTCGCCCACAGCGCGGCGCTCGAGATCGAGCCGCGCCCCACGCGGAAACGGCCGGTCCAGGATTGCGACAGGAACGTGATCACGAAGCCGCGGAACAGCGGCTCCTCGCAGAGCCCTGACAGGAAGAACTGGAAGCCGAGATGGCCGCCGACGTTCCTGGCGGTCAAGGGATACTCGAACCCGGGTGCCTGGCCCGACAGGAGGTGCGGGAGGACGTTCACGAGGAACACGGGGCCGAGATAGATCAGGCAAAACCAGCCCGTGATCCGCAGGCTCCGACGCCACTCGTCGAGGTTGAAGCCCCACTCCGAGAGCTTTGTTCCGACGAACGCCTTCATGAGCGCCAGCGTCAAGATCAGCTGGCAGACATGGTGCACGGACGCGTAGGCGAACACGTGCGCAGGATCGATCGCGTCCTCGACCGGCTTCAGCAATCTCGCGACCACGACGGACAGGTACGGAATCAGACTCGTCGCAACGATGACGACGAGGAGATCGAGTCCGCGGCCGAAGCTCTTCATGGGCGCGAGGACGGCGAGAGTACTCCGTCGTCGCGCGTCGGCGTTCTACCGGGACGCGGATCGGGGGCGCGCGGCAGCAGGCTGGGTCCTGTACACCGACGCCAGCCACGGCTCCGAGCGCGGCGAGGCCAGCTCGATCTCGCGCGGCTCGACACGTTCTCGCCGATGCTCGCTGAGTTGGACGTGCTCGGCACGAGCGACCGGGCCCGCGCCGAGCACCCACACTTCGATCTCTCCCGCAGGCAGGCCTTCGAGCGTCACGACGTCCTGCCCGGTGCAGCGCAGAGGGCTCAGGAGGTGCCAGGGCATCGACGAGCGTTCGCCCTCTCCGGGCGCGACATGGACGACCACCTCTTGCTTGCGCAACAGCTCGGGCAGCCGGACCTCGACCGAGCAGGCCGGCTCCAGCTCGATCTCGAGCGGTGTGCGCGCGTCGCGTCGCGACGTGCAGGTGAACCACGCCCATCCCGGCGCCTGGACGACGATCTCGGCGACGCCGGTGGCCGGACTCGTGAGAGCGAAGCGGCCTTGGGAATCCGTCGTGCCGAGACCGCCGTCGACGGACACTCTTGCGTCGGCGACCGGGTCTTCGTTGCGACCGCGCACGATTCCCGTGACGAGCTCGCCCCGATCGAAGTCGAGGTCCAGTTGGGCGACGCGGTGGGGACGCAACGCAACCGTGCGCGCGCAGCTCGGGAGCCCCGCGACCTCGACCGTGACGAGGTGGCGGCCCGCACTCACCCCGGAGCACGCGAACGTACCGTCCGCATCCGTCGCGAGCTCGATCCAACGATCGCGCTCGAGCTCCACGCGCACGCGCGCGACCACGCCGGCGCCGTGGCGCGTGATTCGACCCGCGAGCGCGCACGACGCTGCGTCCTCGGCGCGCCCCGGCTCAGGCGCACGGGCCGGCTGGACGTCGGCGTTCGCGGAGTGGCTGCGCTCGCTACATGGAATCCCTGGTGCAGCTCGGGTCGCGTCCTCGGCGACCATGCGCCCCCGCACGCGGTGCGGGGCCGCGTCGAGGATGGCCGGCGAGATCCCAGCCGGCTCGTGTGCGTCGCCAGCGAGCTTGCCAGCTGCAGCGAACAGCACTCCCAGACCGAGGAGGAGCGACGCGAGGACGAGGCCTGCGCGGAGGAGACGCGCCGCGTTCACGACTGAACTTCGTAGGCGCCCATGTCGATCACGGCCTCGGCGTCGTCATTACCATCGACCGATCTCGCATTCCCGTCGAGGTCGTCCTGCGGCGGCGCCTGGAACCCAGGGGTCTGCGGGTCGAAGTCGACCAGATCGTTCCCTGCGTCGATGCACAAGGAACCCGACTGCAGGCGCAGGTTTCCGCCGTCCGGGGAGATGAACAGCGGGTTGCTGGCGATGTTCCCGAAGCCCGCGTACGTCGACAGATACTGGATGCAGCTCGTCAGGACGTCGACGTTGGCGTTCTGGGCGTAGATCTCGCCCTGTTCCGTATCGCCCGGACTGTTGTCCCACAGGATCGAGTTCTGGATCGAGACATGGTTCACCCCGCCCGTGAAGTGCAGGGCGCCGGTGTCGTTCGCGTGGAACGTGCTGTTGACGATGCGCGTCTCCGTGGATCGGAACGACGGCAGCCCTTCGCTCGCGACGCGGAACGCCCCGATGGCGCCGCCGGCACTCGCGAGGTTCTTCCAGAACACGCACTGAACCACGGACACGTCGGACTGCGAGTTGAAGATCCCGCCGCCGTAGTAGGGGCCATCCGAGACGCCGTTCTGGAGGAAACGGCAGTTCTCGAAGCGATGGGTGCCGCCCACCAGGTAGGCGCCGCAGCCCCCAGGTACGAGGGTTCCGGACAGCGGCGGATCGTTGGCGGTGTTGCGCAGGAAGAGACAACCCCGCGCGACGACGAGCCCGCTGCCCAGCTGCCGCGAGCTGAGCGCGCCGCCTCTTCCGCCCGTGGAGTTGTCCGTGAAGCGGCAGCCGGTCAGCGTGCAGTCGCCGTTCTCGACGTGAAGCGCGCCTCCGCGCGCGCTGATCGAGCCCGAGCGATTCTGGTCGAAGATGCAGTCTTCGAAGCTCGTGCGACCTCCAGAGATCCACGCCGCTCCGCCGCCCGCCACCGCGTAGTTCAGGCGGAAGAACAGGTTGCGGAACACCGGCGACGCGCCGTTCGAAACGAACAAGCCGCCGCCCCTGTGACCATCGCCAGAGGCCTCCGAGTTCGCCGTTCCTTCCGTGATCTGGAAGCCGTCCAGGACGGCGCTCGAGTCGATCGCGGCGGAGTCGGCCACGACGACGTGCCACGAGTGGTTGCCGCCGACCGCGCCGCTCAGCACGCAGTCGTTGAACACGGGGTTGCTGTCGCGCTGGTCGCGCTTCGTCTCGTCGCCGACGAACCCGCCGTAGACGCTCAGCAGGGGCAGCAGGCGGAAGGAGGACTCGATGTCCCCGTTGCCGACGGGCAGGTACGTGCCGGCCGCGACCCAGATCTCGCTGACGTCGTCGCCGGGATCCGGCGAGGTCCGTCGAAGCGACGCATCGGCCAGCGCGTCGCGCAGCTCCGAGTAGGAGCCGGGCCAGCTCGTGCCCGGTCCAGCCGGGCTGCCCTGGGACTGATCGACGTAGAGCCGGGGTGCGCGCGTGAGCGGTGGCAGGCCGTTCTCGATCTCGACCGCGTCGGAGAGACCGTCCCCGTCCGTGTCCGCTTTCCGCGGGTCCGTCGCGTGCGCCAGCTCCACGTCGTCCGAAAGTCCGTCGCCGTCTGCGTCGAGGAGGTTCGGGTCGGAGCGCACTTCGTACGTGGTCTGCGTCGGCAGCAGGTCGGGATCGACGATCGGACCGACGGTCCACCCCGTGTGGATCTCGAAGTAGTCGTCCAGCCCGTCGCCCTCGGGGTGGTCGGCATCCGCGTCGGAGTGGAGCGTCGTGTCCGACGTGCCGAACAGGCTCTCTTCGTCGCGGAACAGGCCGTCCTGGTCCTCGTCGCGCGTGTACACGAGGAGGATGAACTCGCCGCCGCGGAGCACGATGTCGTCGAAGCTGCGACCCGCCGCGGCCTGCTCGTCGGTCGCCGTCAGGATCGTCCAGGCCGCGCGCGGCAGGAACCCGAAACCGTTGCCAGGGGCGGCGTCCGCTTCGCGCACGCTCGCGAGCACCATCTCGCCCGGCGTCGCGCTCGATTCCGTGGTCGTATAGGGGATCCGCAGCACGTCCTGCATCACTTCGCGCATCGAGATCCCCTCGTAGACACCGCCCGGTCCGCGCTGCACGTTCGTGGCGACGCGGTGCCGCTCGACCTGTTCGCCGCCGAAGTCGATGAAGACGTCGGCTGTGCGCGAGAACGTGTTCTGGGTCAGGAAGTCGAAGTTGATCCCGTGCGAATCGACCAGCTCCACGGTGCCGGTCGAGTAGTGCAAGGTCGTGGGCTGGGCCAGGAACTCCTTGAGCAGGCTCGCGTTGACGTCGGTCGCGTCCACCTGGATCACGTCCGTCCTCTCCCCGGGCGCGAGCGTCAACCCGCTGACCGCGGGCAGCAGGGTCGAAACCGCACGGAAGTTGCCTTCGGTGCCCGTGCTCAGGCTGGGCACCCACTGCAGCACGGTGAGCGCCAGCGTCTCGAGCTCGAACGTCGTGCTGCCCGTGTTCTCGATGCGCAGGCCCTGCGAGATGAAGCCGCTGGAGGCCGACTCCGTGCGCGTCAGCGAATCCGACTGCATCCGCGAGTACTCCGCTCCGGATTCGCTCTGATCGGTGAAGGAGGTCGTGTCCTCGTTGCCCCATTCGATACCGCCTTCGACCTCGCCCTTGATCGTGGCACCAGCGTCCGTCCCCCCGAACTTGTACTCGCCGCCGATCGTGACGTTGACGTGTCCCATCACGATGGCGGTGTGCGAAGACTCCTCCGTGTGCGTGGTCGACTGCGTCAGCGTCGTCCCGTACTCGGTCGTCTGGCCGATGCTCTCCTCGTACTCGACGTTCAGGCGCACCGTCGTCTCGCCCTCGAACGTGACGCGGAAGTCGGGGATCTCCGCCACGAGCGGGCTGCGCACGGGATCGTCGCGTTCCTCGAAGTCGGTGCGCCCGTCCCCGTCGGTGTCGGCCAGGGACGGCGACGTCTTCAGGATCGACAGCTCGAGCCCGTCGAACAGCGCCGGATTCGGCGTCGCACTGCCGCCCGGACCGCGCGCGTCGCCGTCGCTGTCGACCGAGACCGGGTTCGTGTACCAGCGCGTCCACTCCTCGAGATCGTCCAGGTCGTCGCCATCGGAATCCGCGCGCTGCGGGTCCGAGCGGAGGACGTACTCCTCGTAGTCGTCGAGCCCGTCGCCGTCCGTGTCGGGCACGAGGCGATTGCTCGCGACCGACCGCGTCGACAGGTGATCCGTGCCGAAACCGTCGGCGTCGACGGCGATCTCCCAGCCGTTCGTCTCGACGAAGTCGGTCAACCCGTCAGCGTCGGAATCGGTGCCGTCGTCCGTGCCCGGCGCCCCGCCGCCGCCCGGTCCGGGGGCTTGGACCGTCGAGTACTCCTTGGAGCATGCGCTGAGGAAGAAGAACAACACGGCGGCGGCCGGAAGGCTCGCCCGGAGTCGGCAGGCAGGATCGTGGGGGTGCATGGCGGGTTCCTTTCCCCCTCCACGCAAGGAATCCCGGCCGACCATCACTCATCCCGGGAATCCTGGCGCCGAGAGTCGGCTCACGCCTGAAGAACCCGCGCCCCGTGCGAACAGCCCGGCCCGAAACCGCGATCCTGGGCCGCGAAACGCCGACTTCCGGCACCGCGGCGGCCGAGGCGGTATCGTCTCTGCCCCTCATCCGGACCGGACCGTGCCCACGAAAGCTCCCTACGTCTCCCTCGTCCACCTGGGCTGCGCCCGGAATCTGATCGATTCCGAGGTGCTCCTCGGGCGCATGGCGGAGGAGGGGCTCGTCGTCACGGACGATCCGGACTCGGCGCACACGGTCGTCCTGAACACGTGCTCATTCATCGGGCCGGCGCGCGAGGAGTCCGAGGGCGCGATCCGCGACCTGCTGGCGCGCAAGAGCCGCGGCGAGATCGAGCGCGTCGTCGTCGCCGGCTGTCTCGTGCAGCGCTTCCGCCACGATCTGGCCGCGAAGTTCCCGGCCGTCGACTTGTTCTCCGAGATCTCCGACTACCGCGCGCTGGCGAAGGGCGTGCGCGCCCTGACCGAGGGCGCGACGACGGGGCCGCGCTACCTGGAAGGTCCCGAGACGAAGCCGGCCGAGCGCGAGGGCGCGCGCCTCCTGGCGACGCCCGGCTCGTACGCCTACTTGCGCATCAGCCACGGCTGCGACCACGTGTGCTCGTTCTGCGCGATCCCGTCGATCCGCGGGAAACACCGCTCGAAATCGCTGGAGGACGTCGTCAGCGAGGCGCAGGAGCTCGTCGGCGGCGGCGTGCGCGAGCTCGTGATCGTGGCCGAGGATTCGACGGCCTGGGGCCGCGAGAACGGGCGCGAGCTGCCGGACGTGGTCGAGGCGATCGCGCAGGTGCCGGGCGTCGTGCGCGTGCGCGTCATGTACGCGTACCCGAACAAGTTCCCCTGGCGCCTGACCGAGGTCATGCGCGCGCACCCCGCCGCCGTGCCCTACCTCGACATCCCGATCCAGCACATCGCGTCGCCGGTGCTGCGTGCGATGAAGCGGCACGGCTCGGGCGACCAGGTGCGCAAGATCCTCGACCGGCTGCGCGAGGAAGTGCCGGGCATCACGCTGCGGACGACCGTGCTGCTGGGATTCCCGGGCGAGACCGACGCGGACGCGGCCGAGCTGGCGCGCTTCGTCGAGGAGTACGAGCTCGGGCGCGTGGGCACGTTCACGTATTCGCCCGAGCAGGGGACGTCGGCCTGGGGCCTCGCCGGCGAGGTGCCCGCGAACGTCGCACGCGAGCGCGAGCTGGCCGTGCAGGCAGCGCGCGACCGCGTGCTGCGCAAGACGCAGAAGGCGCGCGTCGGCACCGAGGTCGACGTGCTGATCGACGAGGTGCACGAACACGGCAAGGTCCTGGTCGGCCGCCCCGCCAGCGACGCGCCCGAGGTCGACCTCGTGGCCGTCGTGCGTGGCTCGAAGGCCGGCGTCGGCGACGTCGTGCGCGCGAAGGTCGAGGCGATCGACGGCGAGTCGAACCTCGTGTGCCGGGCCGTCCGACCGGTGCGGCGCGAGGCGTAGCCCCAGGCTTGGTCGACCGGGCGATTGGCGCTGTCGCCCCGCCTTTCGGCGCTGCTGTACGATGCGTCGAGCAGCGGACCGAGTGTGTTCGCGCCCGCTGTAGGAGGCGCGTGATGACGACCCATGGATTGCGTCGGCTGGTCCACCTCGCGCTCGTCACCGGCCTCGCGAGCGCCGCGGTGCGGGGGCAGACCACGTGCAGCACGTTCCTGGTCGGCGATCCGTCCGGACAGGAAGCGTCGTTCTCCTCCGCGTTCGACGGCGCGAACTGGTTTGTCGCGATCGCGGCCGGACCGGGCGGGAGCTTCCAAGGCGGCCAGCTCGTCTCGCCGGCCGGACTGCCGGTCGGACCCGTGCTCACCGCCGGATTCTCCGGAGGCGGGAACCCGATCGAGACGGGCCCGGTGGTCGCGTACGGCGGCGGCCAGTACCTGCTCGCCGGCACGGACGCGGGCGCGAACATCCGGGCGCAGTTCTTCAGCCCCTCGGGAACGCCCGGAGCCGTGCTGCCGATCAGCCTGAACCCCTCAGCAGAGACGATCGAGGGCATCGCCTTCGACGGGACGCGGTTCCTCGTCGTCTACCAGCGCGAGGTCGCGCCCGTGCTCGACCACACGGTCGTCATGGGGCGGTTCGTCTCATCGACCGGCACGCTCAGCGCGGAGTTCCAGATCAGCATCAGCCTCGGCGGCGGGAACATGAACGGCGTGGCGTTCGACGGCACGCGATACCTCGTGGCCTGGATCCAGCGGCCGAACAACACGGCCGTGCGCGCGCGCTTCGTCAGCACGAACGGCAGCCTGAGCACCGAGTTCCCCATCAGCCAGGGCACGACGCCCTTGAACAGCGGCAGCGTGCCCGTCGTGTTCGACGGTGCGAACCACCTGGTCGTGTGGGCCGACGAGGCCGCGGGAGCGGGGACGGTCAGCTGGGACGTGCTCGCGCAGAGCGTGAGCCCGGCGGGCACGCTCGTCGGCAGCGTGATCCCCGTCGCGAGCCATCCCGGCGGCCAGCTATTCCCGTTCGCCGCGTTCGACGGCGCGAACACGCTGGTGACCTGGACGGACGTGGCCAACGACCAGAACCTCGACCAGCGCTGCGACGCGGGCGAGGGCTCGTGCTGGGACGTGTTCGGCCAGTTCGTCGCGCCGTCGGGCAGCCTCGTGGGCAGTCGCATCGCGATCGATGTGCAGGCCGAAAACCAGTCCGGCGGGCGCGCCACCTTCGGCGCGGGCAAGTACCTCGTCTCCTGGACGCAGGGTTTCTCGCCGGTGGGCGGCACCGCGACGGACGGCGTCCACGCCACGTTCCTCAACCCGAACGGGTGCCCCACGATGACGCCGTACTGCTTCGGCGACGGGACCGGCGTGATCTGTCCGTGCGGGAACGCCGGCGCGTCCGGCCACGGTTGCGCCAACTCCGTCTTCGCATCCGGCGGCCGGCTGATCGGCAGCGGCTTGCCCAGCGTCTCGTCCGACAGCGTGGTCCTCACCGGGTCGAGCATGCCGAGCAGCTCGGCGCTGTACTTCCAGGGGACGGCGATCGCCAGCGCGACGTTCGGTGATGGTGTGCGCTGCGTGGGCAGCGGCGTGATCCGGCTGGGGACCAAGTTCAACGACGCCAGCGGCGCGTCGTTCTATCCGCAACTGCCGGGCGATCTGCCCATCTCGATCCGCGGTCTCGTCCCGATCGTCGGCGGCACGCGCTTCTACCAGGTGTGGTACCGCAACGCCGCGAGCTTCTGCACGGTGAGCACGTTCAACCTCACGAACGGGTTGGAGGTCGTCTGGGGCTCGTAGCCTGTCCTGCCTGGGGAGCGGCTATCCTCCTCGGCAGTCAGGTGAGGTAGGCGGCCGGAGCCACTCCGGCCGCGCACGCTTCGCCTGACGTGCGCAGAGATGGCCGACCACGACTCGCAGTCTGCCGCCGGCGGCGCGCTGGCTCCCTCCGTTCCCGACGGATCGCCGCGCACTGCGGGAGGGTTCCGTATCCACGAGGAAGTCGGTCGGGGCGGGATGGGCGTCGTCTACCGCGCCGAGGAGATCGCTTCGGGCCGGATCGTCGCGCTGAAGTCGATCTCGCCCGGCTTCGCCTGCACGCCTGACGCGCTGCAACGATTCCACCGCGAAGCACGTCTGACCGCGTCGATCTCCCATCCGAACTGCGTGTTCGTGTACGGCGCGCACGAGATCGACGGCGCTCCCGTCATCGCCATGGAGTGGATGGAAGGCGGCACGCTCGAGGACCGCATGCGCACGGGAGAGCCCGTCCCGATCGCGACCGCGGTGCGCTGGATGCTCGACGTCCTCGAAGGGCTCGAGGCCGCGCACCAGCTCGGCGTGGTGCACCGCGACATCAAGCCCTCGAACTGCTTCTTGACGGCCGAGGGGCGCGTCAAGGTCGGCGATTTCGGTCTCTCGCGCTCGCTCGAAGCCGACGTGCGGTTGACCCAGACCGGTCAGTTCCTGGGCTCGCCGCTGTACGCGCCGGCCGAGCAGATTCGCGGCGACGCTGTGGACGGGCGCAGCGACATCTACTCCTGCGGGGCGACGCTCTACGCGCTCCTCACGGGCAAGCCTCCGTTCCCCGGCAGCGACCTGGGTCGAGTGATCTCGCGCATCTTGACGGAGGATCCGGCTCCGCCGAGACAATTCCGGCCCGAGATCCCGGGCGCACTCGAGCAGGTCGTGCTGCGCTCGTTGCAGCGCGACCGCGCGAAGCGCCATCCCGATGCCGAGTCGCTGCGCGCGGCCCTGCTGCCCTTCGCGGGCGAAGTCGATGTCACCGGCACTCTGCCGCGGCGGCTGGGCGCGTACGTCGTGGACGTCTGCCTCGTGGCCATCGCGTCGAACCTGACCATGAGCGCCTTCTACGGCGCCGCCGTCGAGAACTGGCTCGCGATCCCCGTGTGGACGCAGGCCGCCGTCGGGCTCGTGCCCATCGGCTACTTCGCGGCCCTGGAGGGTTGGCGCGGCAGCAGCCTGGGGAAGTGGCTCTTCCGGCTGCGCGTGGTGCCCGTGGGACCGGGCCCGGGCCTGCTCGCGCGGGCCAGCTTGCGGGCAGTCGTGTTCCAGCTGCCCTCCCTCCTGTCGCTCTACCCGCTCACGGTTCTGGTGCAGGACGTGTCGGTCCGCGGCTGGGCGGCCCTCGCGGCGATGATCGCCATCTGGGCTTTCAATGTTTCGACGATGCGCAGGCGCAACGGTTGGCGTGGCCCGCACGAGCTCCTCAGCCGGACTCGCGTCGTCCAGTTGCCGGAAGCAATCCGACGAGCACGTCAGACGGCTCCAGCTCCGGAGACTCATGCACAACCCGCGGCCGGGGTCCCGGAGCGAATCGGCGCGTACCGCGTCCTGGGGTTGGTGGGTGCCGCGCAGGACGGGTCGGTCCTGCACGCGCGTGACGAACGCCTCGATCGCAGCGTGTGGATCCATCTCCGCGACGGCGCACCGCCCGCCGGTGAGCTGCGTCGCACCTTGATCCGGCCGACCAGGCTGCGCTGGCTGGAAGAGCTGCGGACCGGCGACTTGCGCGGAGACGTGTTCGAATCCGCGGGCGGATGCAGCTTGCTCGACAGCTCGGCGCGCGGCGTGCGGTTCGAGTGGCCTCGGGTGGAACGCGCGCTCTCCTCGCTGGCCGAAGAGCTCGCTCATTGCGAACCGGAAGCCGGCGGTCCGCAGTCCTTCTCGCCAGGCCAGGTGTGGCTCGATCGCAACGGCAACATGCGCCTGATCGACCGGTCCCTCATCGCGGTGGACGGCTCCGAGCTGGATGCCGTGGGATTGCTGGGCGCCACCGCGCGCGTCCTCCTCACCGGCGGTCAGCCCGGCTTCGAGCTGCCTGCCGAGCTGCCCCTGAACGCCGAGCCGCTCGTGCGCTCCCTGACCGGGAGCGCTCCGCCGTTCGCGAGCCTGGACGCGCTGCGGTCCGCGCTGGCAGCGAGCCGCTCCACGCCGGCAACGGTGGAGCGACGCACGCGCCTGGCCCAGCTGGCAGCCAGCACGGGACCCAGCTTGCTGCTCCTGGGGGCGATGATCCTCGGCACCCTGGTGATCAGCGGCATGCTCCCGAGCCTCATGGAGGTGAACACGGTGCTGCGGGAGTTGCGCCGGGATCAGGTGGCCGGCGAGCACCCGGGCCAGGCGCCTCGGCCGCTCGACGAGGACGGCCAGCGTGCGCGCCAGATGCTGCTGTCGTACGAGCTGTCGCACGCCCGCGGACCGAGCATCGACGCTTCGCTGCGGCCGGAGGATCGGCCTGTGTGCGCAGAGGCGCAGCGGACCTTCCCCGACGTGAGCGAGGCCGACTACACCGGCGCGTTGCAGCGGATCCGAGCCGAGCGCGGCGAGAATCCTCTGGGCTCCAGGGACGTGTTCCAGCAGCCAGGCTTCCTCGTGATCGTCTTCTGCGCAGTCGTCGTGTTCATGTGGTGCGTGTTCGCGCTGGTGACGGCCTGGATCTGGCCGGGCGGCCTCTCGTTCCGGCTCCTCGGTCTCTCGCTCCGATCACGCCGCGGCCACCGGGTCCGGCGGTGGCTGGGTTTCGTCCGCAGCGCGGCCATCGGGCTCCCGCTCTTCGCCGGCTACTTCGCGGCCGGGAACATGTACGAGAAGGGGCTGCGGGTGCCGGCCTGGAGCCTGTTCGGCCTGGTCTCCCTCGCATTCCTCGTCGGGATGGGTTTCTCGCTGCTGCAACCTTCGCGCGGGCCGATCGACCGCGTGCTAAGGACGCGCATCGTGCCACGCTGACGATGGCGCCAGAGCCCTCCCCAGGTCCCTGGTGACGGTCGCGGGCGGATCCATCCGCTGCGTCTGCGGCGCGGATCGGATCTACGCGGCGGAACCGATCGTCCGGTTGCGCGGCGCAGACCCGCGCCCCTCGATCGCAGGCTCGACTCAGGCGGTGAGGAGTTTGCGCGCTTCCTCGCAGCCCGGCGCAGGGAAGCCCTGGTGGCTCGCCATCACGCGGGTGAGCGCGACGAGGTAGAGCGCCTTGTGTCGCGGCCGGGCCGAGGCGTGCTCTTCCTGCGCCGTGCGGAAGTACTTCTCGGCGTGCAACGCCCCGTCCTCGCTCACCGCGAAGCCCAGCAGCAGCGCGAACAGATCGGCAGGCGGGTGCTTGAGCTCGCAGTAGCGGCGCGTGGCGATGCTGGCACTCTTTTGATCGCGAGCGCGGATGCACGCGTCGATCTCGCTGCGCAGCGCGGCGGGATCGGACTTGGTGCAGGGCTCGCCGTCGTGGTCGTGCGGGAGCGCGCTCATGCCGTTGGACTGGCCGGCCGTGTGGTAGGAGCCCGCGATGAGGCTCGCGAAGGCGTTCTGCGAACTGCCGACCCGTGCAATGTGCTTCCAGGCGTTCGCCGCGTCCGACGCGTGCACGCCGACCGAGGCGCCGTGCACGCTGCCCACGGGCTTGCCCTTCGACGCGGTCGTCTGGCCGCCGTCGTGCAGCAGGAGCCGGGTCGAGGCCAGAGACAACGCGGCGCCGACGTCCTCGGGGTCGAACCCCTCGGCGAGCGCAGAGGCCGCGGCGCGGGCTGCCGCAGGGCGGTCGTTGGCGAAGAACGTGTCGCCGAGACGCTCGATCCAGGCCTCGTCCGCCGCGCGCTGCCCTTTCTCGCGCGCGTTCAGGCCGTGCTTCTCCATCAGCTCGGGCAGAAGCGCACGGAACTCGATCGATCCCGGGTCGCGGCTCGGGCGGCCGTCCTCGTCGATGCAGAAGCGCACAGATTGGCGCAGCATCGTCAGATCCTGCTCCTGACCCGTGAGCCTCAGGAGATCGTGCGCGCGCCACGAGAGGACCACGCGGTGCACGTTCATGTCGTCGCGCACGACGGTCTGCAGCTCCTCGTACGCACGGGCGCGAGAACGGCTTTGCGACGCGGCGAGGCTGGTCTCGGCGTGCGGGAGATCCCGCGCGCGCAGGTTCGCGACGAGGCCGGCCTCGTTCGCAACGCCTTCGAGCGGCTCGAGCGCGTCGGACTTCGACGCCCCGGCTGCCTGGATGAAGCGCGCGTTCCGGTGCAACACCTTGAGCACGGGCAGCGGTCCGTACGGCGCCGGCATCTGCGAGGCCATCTCGTAGCTCGGCATCAGCGCCATGAGCGCGTGGTAGCCGTCGTAGTTCGTGCCTCCCAGAGCACGCGCGTTCGCGAGCGCGCCGGCGGCAACGAGATCCGACAGCGGCGTGCCCGCACGCAGCTTCTGGACGAGCAGCGGCAGCAGCGCGTCGGCCGGCGTCTCCTGCATCAGGTCGACCAGCGGGTCGAGAGCGCCGAACCTGAGTCGCTCGCGCGTTCTCGCGGACAGCGCGTGCGCGAACCCCATGCGATCCGCGAACGCGAAGCCCACCGCGGCGTACCCCAGCGTCGCGCCGATTCCACCCAGGAACACCCGACGGCTCGTGGTCATGACGCTCGCCTCCGACGAATTGGCCGATCCGGCCCGCCCCCAGAACGCCTCCAACCTACTCCAATCGATGTGAGCCTGCGCTGGGAACGCGCCGGACCGGTACGCGGCATGCACGCAAGGTTGCCTCGAGGTTGTGCGGGCCGCTGGCCCAGGCTGAGAATGGCACTACATGTCTCGACGCGCTTCGAAGGGCTGGCTCGCGGTCGCCGCTCTGGCGATTCTCGCGCTGGCGATCGTGTGGTTCCTGACGCGGTCTGGCCCAGCTCCGTCGCGCGCCACCGGACCGCTCGACGCGCCCGTCCCGGCCGCGTCTTCGGCTCCGAACCACGCGCTGGACGTGGATTCAGCGCCGCCGCAGTCGGAGCGCACGACCGCCTCGACCGACGAGTTTGCCGAGACTGTGCCGGCGCCGATGTCGGAGGACGTTCCACGCGAGACGCTCATCCACGGTTCGGTGCTCGACGAAGCGGGAGCGCCGATTGCGCGCAAGCTCTCGCCGGATGTCGAGCTGAGCGACGACACGGGACGGCGGCGCAGGACGGAGGTGTCCGGGGACGGCACCTACGCTTTCCGTACTCTGCCGTTGGGCACGTACTGGCTCAGCGCGAGCGCCGACGGGTTTCGGAGGGTCGACGAGAAGGTCGAGCTCCGAGCCGAACAGCCTCAGGTCCGCCAGGACTTCAAGCTCGCGAAAGCGGTCGTGATCAAGGTCAAACTGGTCACGCCCGATGGTGGCGAGCTGCGCGTGGGCCTGAAGGCCAAGCGTGGGCCGGCGCGCGCCGTGCTCCCGATCGCGACCCGCGATCATCCCGGCAGCCGATTCTTCGAGGTGAGGGGCAGCCTCAACAACCCCTACGGAGTCGGCAACTTCTGGAACTTCGGCCCGCTCGTCGAGGCGCTCCCCGCGGGGTACATGGGGGTCGTCGTCCTGCGTTGCGAGCTGCCCGCGTACGTCAGCCTCGTGAACTACCACGTGGTGCTCGCGACCCAGCGCGTCGAACCCGGCACCGACGAGGTCGTCTTCGTCCTGTCGCAGGAGGCCCTGAACGCCAACGTGGCCAGCGTCCGCGTGAGAACCATCGACTCCGTCGGCAGGAAGCCGGTCGCCGGCGCGATCGTGATGGTCTCCTCGAGCGGATCCGGCACGGACAAGGGCGCGGCGACCGACGCGAGCGGGCTCGTGACCCTCGAGGGTCTCGCCCCCGGACGTATCGACCTGAGCATCGGGGCCGCGGGATACGGGAACGTCTTCGGAGTCATCGACGCGGAGCCCGGTGTGCTCACCGACCTGGGCGACGTCGTCCTGGACAGGGAGGTCGAGGTCCACGGACGCTTCGTCGACGAGAAGGGGGAGGGGGTCAAGGTCTCGTACCAGCTCGGCGTGCTCGATCCCGCGAGCGGCAAGCTCCAGATGGACAGGAATTCGCACGAGACCAGCACGGCCAGCGGTGAATTCACTCTGTCGGGCCTGGGGCGCAAGCAGTACGTCCTGCGCACGGCGAACCACGACGCGGTCCTCGACCCGAAGCGTGACGAGACCACGTGGGTGTCGGGCCATGTTCTCGTCGACGTGCGCGCGGGGCCGATCTCGGGCCTCGTGATCCGGCTCCAGCCCGCTTCACTGCTCGTGCTGCGCGTCCTGGGTGAGTCGCCCGACGGGCTGCGGTTTCGCGTCGATGACCAGGACGGGCGGACCCTCGTCGCCGACCGCTTCTACGGCCCCGGATCACGGCCGCTCAAGCTCCCGCCGGGGCCGTACCAGACCGCCCTTCTCGACGAGCGTGGCAACGTACTCGCGGAAAAGTCGGTCACGCTGAGATCACAGACCGTCGAGGTCGAGCTCGCCCGCTGAGGGCTATCCTCACGCGATGTCGACCGGCACGCCGAACGATCCTCCGGGCGCGGACCCCCCTGGTCCTGCGCCCCTGGACGAGCCGCGACGCTTCGGCAGCTACGTCCTGCTGAAGGAGCTCGGACGCGGGGCGCAGGGCGTCGTCTTCCTGGCCGAGCATCCCAACCTGCAGCGCAAGCTCGCGCTCAAGATGCTCACCGGCGCGGGGGCGCAATCGCAGGTCGTGCGCGACCGCTTCCGCCGCGAGGCCGAGCTGACCTCGAAGTTCGAGCACCCCGGCATCTGCGGCGTGCACGACTTCGGCGAGGTCGACGGCCTGCCGTACATCGCCATGCAGTACGTGCGCGGCACGTCGCTGGCGGCGCTCGTGGAGAAGGCGCGCCTGGGCTCGGGCGACGGCGCGAATGCGAGCGCGAAGGGCAGCGACACGGTCTCGATCGTCGGCGGCGGCAGCAAGGGCGGGCTGGAAGACGTCCTGCGCCTCGTCGAGCGCGCCGCGCGCGCGCTGCACGTCGCGCACGAGGCCGGCCTCGTCCACCGCGACGTCAAGCCCGCGAACATCATGGTCACGCCCGAGGGGCACCCGGTTCTGCTCGACTTCGGCCTGGCGCGCGACCTCGAGGGTGACGGCCAGGTGCTGACGCAGTCGGGCCAGATCCTGGGCACACCGGCGTACCTCGCGCCGGAGCAGATCGTGGCATCGCGCGGCACAGTCGACCGGCGGACGGACGTGTACGCGCTGGGCGTGACGCTGTTCGAGTGCCTGACGCTGCGCCGTCCGTTCGAGAGCACGACGTGGGATCAGCTCTTCAACGAGATCCTGAACGGCGCGTCGCGCAGTCCGCGCAAGCTCAACCCGCGCATCCCGCAGGACCTGTCGACCGTGGTCGAGGTGGCGATGGACCGCGATCCCGCGCGGCGCTACGCGACGGCCGAGGCCATGGCCGAGGACCTGCGCCGCGTGCGCTCCTTCGAGCCGATCCAGGCCAAGGCCGTCGGCCCGATCATCCGGCTGCTGAAATGGTCGCGCCGCAGCCCGGGACGCGCAGCCAGCGCGGCGGCCGCCGTGCTGTTCGTCCTGGCGGGCGTGGGTTTCGTCGTGGTGCGTGCCATCCAGCGCGGAAACGATCTGCGACACCACCTGCGAATCGCCGAGGAAGCGGTCGCCGCAGCCGACTGGTTCCGGGCGCGGATCGCCGTCGACAAGGCGCAGGAGCTCGATCCGGAATCGGGCGTCGTGCTCGAGCTCGTGGCCCGCGTCGAGCGCGGCCAGTCGGACGCGGAGCGCGAAGCCGCGCGCCAATCGGCGCTGGCCGAAGCTGCGCTCGCGCGCGACGAGGCCACACAGCTGCGCGAAGAATACGAGGCCGCGCGCCGCCGGATCGACGAGCTCGGCGGCCAGCTCCTGGCGGAGCAGTCCGGCGTCTTCGGGCGCTACGTGGACGACCCGGTGCGCAGCGACTTTGCGCGTCGCGAGCGCGAGCTGCAGACGCTGAAGATCGAGGCCGAGCGCATGCTGCTCTCGCGCTCCGAGGCGCTCGAGCGCGCCACGCGGCTCGAGACTCCGTGGGGCGGGGCCAGCGCGGCCACGCAGGGCGCGCAGGCGGATTTCTACCTGGAGCGCTGGCGCGAAGCGCTGCAGAACGGCGACACGGTCCGGGCCGAAGCGATGCGCGCGGCGACCGAGCGGCACGATCCGCGCGGCGAGCGCCAGGTGGAGTTGCTGGGCCGCGGCACGCTCGTGCTGAGCGTCGTGCCGCCCCAGGCCGAGGTCTTCTTGTTCCGCTGGGAAAGCTGCGAAGCGCTGCGCCCCGACGCGATCCCGCGCCTCGTGCCCGTGCCGACTGCGGGCGTGGGCCGCGCGCGCGCAGGCGAGCATGCCCAGGATTTCCTGCCAGGGGACCCGAGCCTCGTCGTGCGCGCGGTCGAGCCCGGCTCGATCGCCGAGCGCGCCGGTCTCGTGCCGGGTGATCTCGTACTGCGGTTCGCCGGCATGCCCGCGGCCGGATCCGTGCTCGTGCGCGAGGTTCCGCCGCAGAGCTGCCTCGCGCGGTCCGGCGTCGACGTGCTCGCGCGCATCTCCCACGTGAACGGAGCGCGGATCGAGTCTCTGTTCGACTGGGTGACCCGAGGGCCGGCCAAGGAGGGTGTTCCACCTGGCGTGGGCATCGCGGGCCGCGCCGAACCCTTGGACTGCGACCCGCGCGAGATCGTCGTGGCCAGCACGCTCGACCTCGTCCACGGCGGTGTGCCCGTCAACGTGCGTCTCACATGCCTGCACGACGGCGAGCCCGTCGGGATCGATCTGCCCGCCGGCGCTCGCGCGGGGCTGCGCTGCGAGACCACGGCGTATCCGCTCGTGACATCGCCCGCGAACCGCATCGCGCCGGACGGCCCGCGCACGATGGACCCGGGGTCGTACCTGCTCCTGGTGCGCAGCCCGGGCTTCGAGGAGCAACGCTTCAACCTGGTGATCGACCGGCTCGGAAGCGCCGACGCGCGCATCGAGCTCCTGCCGGCCGGCGAGGTGCCCGACGGCTTCGTGCACGTGCCGCCGGGACCCTTTGTCGCGGGCGGCGATCCCTCCGCATTCCGGCCGCGCGAGACGCGCCGTGCGGACCTGCCCGGCTTCTTCCTGGCCCGCAAGGAGCTCACGAACCGCGAGTGGTACGAGTTCGTCAACGCGCCCGAGACGCTGGAGAAGATCGCCGAGGCCAAGCCGGGCGAGCACCTGTACCTGCCGCAGGACGACCGCGTGATGGCCAAGCGCGGCGCGTCGGGTGACGGCTACGTCTGGGACGTGTACCGCGCGACCTCGGCCGACTCGCCCGTCCTGGGCCTCAGCTGGACCGATGTGCACGACTACCTCGCGTGGCGCAACGCGCGGGCCGCGGAGCGTGGCGAAGGCTGGCGCTACGACCTGCCCTCGGAGGACGAGTGGGAGAAGGCCGCGCGTGGCGTCGACGCGCGCGCGTTCCCGTGGGGCAACCGGTTCGACCCTTCGCTCGTCGTGTGCCTCGTGCGCAAGCCGGACTACCTGCTCGACGCACCCGGCGGATTCGAGCCGCGCGACGAGTCACCCTTCGGCCTGCTCGACATGGCGGGCTCGCGCGAGGAATGGCTGCGCGACCGGAGCGAAGGGATCGAGCCGCCGCGCTACAAGAAGCGCGGTGGCGGGTGGAACTCGTCCGTCGAGGCGATCTTCCGCTGCGCGAGCCGTGGCGAGGCCAGCTACGACCGCTTCGCGAGCAGCCAGGGCGTGCGCCTCGTGGCGCGACGGCCTTGAGCGCCCTGCCGGCCCTGAGCGCGCCGCCGGCCCGTCAGTACGGCGCTCCGGTGGACCCCGGCAGGGATTCCAGCGTGAAGACGACTTGCGGCGCGGACGGGTCGCCCGTGTTGTTGATCGAGCGAAACTCGTTCAGGCACATGAGCATCATGTCGCGCAGGTCCTGGTAGGGGTCGTCGGGCCCGGTGAGCCCGGCGCCGACCTGCGAGAGCAGCCCGATCACGCCCGTGAACATGTCCTCGAGGGGCACCAGGACCCCGTCCTGCTGGCGGTCGATCAGGATGTCGCCCGGCATGAAGCCGCACGAGGTGCTCAGGAGCGTGGCCGCCACTTCACGCGAGAGCATGAAGCCGGCGTGATCGTGGGAGGTCCTGTTCGCGTAGCTCCTCCAGTTCGCGAAGGCCCCGTTGAAGGACTGGGGCGGCATGTTCAGCGTGAAGATCGACGCGCTGGGGTTGTCGTTCGAGACCGGAGTGCGCAGGTTGACCGGAATCCCGGCGTGGGTGTTCAACGCCTGGCGCCACGTCGGATCACAGTCCTCCAGCAGCGGGCGGCCGCCGGGAGTGCCGGGCCCGTGGTCGTCCTCGCTCCAGTACTCCACGGTGCGTCCGGCGCCGACGGAGGTGGCGTAGCGCACGTTGCCGAACTCGGGTCCCGCCACGTACTCCGTCGTCGCCGCGACGCTTCCGGTGCGAGGCGTCGTGGCGAGCCAGGTTGCTCCCGCGGTGCCGTCGTTCACGAAGCCGTTGGGCGAGATCTCGCCCAGCTCCCACGCGCGCTGGTCGCGGTCGCGGACGAAGACGTACCAGCCGTCCTGGTCGGTGTACGTCACGCCGTCGAGCACGCCCTTGCGCCGGATCTCGACGCGCCAGCCGCCGACCGGGACTTCGAGCGGATCGACGTTCGGGTTCCAGACCCCGTCGCCGTCGTGGTCGTAGAACTTGTGTCCGCGCACGATGGACTGCGGGCCGGCGGCGCCGACGCGGAAGTTGTCGCTCTTGCTGCGCGCCGGATCGAAGCCGAACACGTGCGAACCCTGCGGATCGTAGTCCTCGACGCGCGTCAGCCAGACCTTGTACTCGCGGCTCGGGTAGGGGCTCGTCGTGAAGGGCGCGAGCCGGACGTTCAGGGCTCCGCACGGGCCGACGGGCGCCGAGACGCGCGTCGATCCGAGGTACTGCACGAAGACACCGCCCGCGACGCGCACCCGGCGTTCCTCGACCGAGTCGAGCGTGAGGAGCACGGTCCCGGCCGGATCCGTGATCTCGAAGTAGTAGTCGCCGTCGACGAGGCCCGCCGACTGGCAGGACGGCGCGCGACCTCCGGAGAGGTAGACGCCGTCGTTGCGGGAGAACGAGTTGCCCGGCACGTGCTGGCCGAGCCGGCTCAGCACGAACGTCGAGCCGCCGCTCTGCCCGAGCGCGGTCGAAGCGCACAGACACAGTGCCAGAAGGTGGGAAACCCAGGTGTGGAGCATCGCTGCGAGCCCTCGCGGGCCGGAGTTGGGGGGATGACTCGGCTCTCGGAGTATTCCGGCGGCAATTCGATCCAGCTCGCCCAGGTCTTTCCGCTCGGACCTGAACCTGCGGGCTCGTGCCGCTTCGATCATGAACTGTACTCGGGAGCTCGTCGATAGAGCCCGGCTGGACCCCGGGGGAAATCCCAGCTTCCAGCGCAGACACCTCGACCCGAGGCCGGGACCCGCGGAGGCCGGTGCAAGGTGGTGGTACGACGGGTCGGCGACCGGCATCCTGGGTGCTCATGGGTGTCTTCCAGCACTGGCCGAACCGCATCACGGCCTTGCGCTTCCTGGGTGCGCTGGGCCTGTTCGCGATCCTGGCCGCGGAGGGCAACCGCCAACGCAGCGAACAGGCCCTGGATCGCGGCTGGATCCACGCGGCGTTCTGGGCCTTCCTGATCGTGGCCGTGACCGACGTGCTGGATGGCTGGCTGGCGCGCCGAGGCAACCACGTGACGGCGTTCGGCCGCATCGCCGACCCGTTCGTCGACAAGGTCCTGGTCATGGGGACCATGGTGTTCCTGGCCGTGATGCCCTGGTCGCAGCCGTGGTTCCCGGCCTGGATCGTGGTCGTGATCCTGGCGCGCGAGTTCCTCGTCACGGCCGTGCGTGGCTACGTCGAGAGCCACGGCGGAACGCTGCCGGCCGACTGGTTCGGCAAGGTCAAGATGTTCACGCAGTGCACCGCGCTGGGGATCGTGCTCGGATTGCACGCGTTCGAGTTCTCGGACGGCTTTCGTGCGGTGGCTGGCAAGGCCGGCCACGTGTTCGTGTGGCTCACGCTGATCACGTCGATCGGCTCGGCCTTGGCCTACCTCACGCGCACGCGGCGCTACCTGCTGGAGACCGCCGGTTGAACCGCCTCAAGCTGGCGATCGTGTCGTTCGGGTTCCTGGGCTGCTCGCCCTTCGCGCCGGGGACGGTCGGGACGCTGGGCGGCGTGCTCGTGGCCTGGCTGCTCGCGCCGCTGCCGTACTTCCCCGTCTGGGCGGGGCTCGTGTGCCTGGCGCTCTACGCTGTCACGCTGCCGCTGGGCGCGTGGGCCGAGAGCTACGCCGGCAAGAAGGATCCCGGAATCTTCGTGGTCGACGAGGTGATCGGCTACTTGATCACCGTCGCCTGGGCCGGTGGGCCGAGCCTCTTCGCCATGACGGTCGCCTTCTTCGTCTTCCGCTTCTTCGACATCGTGAAGCCGCCCCCGGCGCGGCAGCTCGAGCACGTCGGCGGCGGGCACGGGATCCTGCTCGACGACGTCGCCGCGGGTTTCTGGGGCCTCATCGCGGTGATGGTTCCGGCGCGCCTGCTCTTCCCCGACTTGCCCTGGACCGTTTGAGGAACATCCGATGGCCCGTGGCAAAGGCTCGTCCGACCTGAAGCTCTCCGGACCGCGGCTCGCGTCGCGGTTCGCGATCACGATGACCGTGGCCCTGGGCGTGGTGATGATCGCCGCGGGCGTGTTCCTCTACGGGAAGGTGACCGAGGCGGCCGGCTCGATCCAGGAGGCCGCGTTCGTCGAGGCCGTGCGCAACCAGGGTCCGCTGCTCGTGCAGCTCGAGGAGGACCACCGGCGCGAGCTGATGGGACTCGCGCCGGACTCGTCGAAGCCGCGGCTCGAGGCCGCGCACCCGCAGCCCAACACCGAGATCCGCGAGTTCCTCGAGGGCGAGGTCAGGCGGCGCGAGGTGCGCTACGGGCCGCAGTTCGACCAGGACGGCTACCTCTACCAGTACAAGGACGTGCTCCCGCCGCTGGTCGTGCCGGCCAGCACGAAGGAACAGGCCGGAGAGGGGCTCTTCGCGCTGATCCTGGGCGTGACGATCGCGGTCATCCTGGCTGGCGCGCTCGTCGCGTACCTCGTCGGCAACGCCGTCGCGCGGCCGCTCGAGGTCATCGTCGACGACATCGCGCAGATCAGCCGAGGCGACCTGCGGCACCGGACGCGCGTGCGTGCCGGCGGCGAGATCATGCTGCTCGCCAAGTCGATCGACCGCATGGCCGGGAACCTCGAGGCGGCGCAGGACGCGCAGCTCGAGCTCAACCAGCGCGAGCGCGAGATCGCGCTGGCCGGCGAAGTGCGCGAGGCGCTCGTGCCCGAGGCTCCGCCGGTAGTGGCCGGTTACGACCTGGGCGCGCTGCACATCGACTCCGCGCTGCCGGGCGGCGACTTCTACGAGTTCCTGCAGCTCGACGGCGGTCGCGTCGGGCTCCTCCTGTGCGAGGTGTCGGGCCGCGGCATCCCGGGCGCCATGATCGGCGCGATCGCGCGGTCCTATCTGCGCATGGAGCTGGCGCGCACGACGGACGTGGCCGAGGCGTTGAAGCGCGTGAACCGCGAGCTCGCGCGCGACGTGCGCCGCGGGATGTACGTGACGGCGCTCTACGCGCTCGTCGATCCGCGCGAGGGCCGCGCCATGGTCGCGTGCGCGGGTCACAAGCTGCCGCTCGTGCGCTACGCCGCGACCGAGCGCAGCATTCGCCTCGTGCAACCGGAAGGGATCGCACTCGGCGTCGACAAAGGACCGGTCTTCGACCGCACGCTGCAGGTCGTGCAGGTCGCGCTCGAGCCGGGCGATCGGCTCGTCCTCGCGAACACGGGGCCCGTACGTGTCGTCGACGCGGCCGGCGCGGAGATCGGGGAAAAGCCGTTCTACCGCATGGTGCTGAAGCACGCCGCCCTGCCGACCGCCGAGATGTTCGCGCGGCTCGAGGCCGAGCTGCGCGCGCACGCTGGCGTCACGCCCTTCCCGAACGACATCTCGATCGTTTCGATCGCGCGCAAGGCATAAGATGGAGATCGCCCAGTTCCAGGCTCGGATCGAGGCCATCTACGGCGCCCGCGACCGCGCCCGGGGCCTCGCCGGCACGCACATGTGGTTCTGCGAGGAGGTCGGCGAGCTGACGCGCGCCCTGCGACGCGACCGGCGCGAGGAGCTCGAGGGCGAGTTCGCCGACGTCCTGGCTTGGCTCTCGACGCTGGCGTCGATGTCGGGCGTCGACCTGGAGGCCGCGGCGCGGCGCAAGTACGGCGAAGGCTGTCCGCGCTGCCACGCGACGCCCTGCAGTTGCGCGTAGACTGCGCCGCGTGGCGGGGGAGAAGCAGAGCTCGTCGGGGAACCAGAGGACGGCGCGACTGCCGTTCGCGGATCTGGACGAGGTCGAGGTCGCCGCGGATCCGGCCCCGGTCGCGCGCGTCTATGCCGACGTCGCGCTGAACCGGCCGGTCCGCACGGAGTTCACCTACGCGATTCCCGCGGAGCTCGAGGCGTCCGTCGCGCCGGGCGTGCGCGTGGCCGTCCCGTTCGGGCCCCGGCGCGAGGTCGGCGTCGTGGTCGCGCTGCGCGCGCAAGGGCCGGCGCGCGGCAAGGCGCGCGCGATCGCGGCGGTCCTGGACGAGGAGCCGCTCGTCGACGCGAAGCTGATCGAGCTGGCGCGCTGGATCTCGGCCTACTACGGCTGCTCGTGGGGCGAGGCGCTGGCGGCGATCCTGCCGTCGGCGCTGAAGCGCGAGGGCGGCGCGCGCCGCGTGGCCTGGATCGCGGCGGCGGAGGGCGTCGGCATCGATCAGCTGGCTGCGATCGAGACGTCGCACCCGCGCCACCACCGGCTCCTGCGCACGCTGGTCGACCTGGGCGCGCCGATCGAGCAACGCGACGTCTGCCGGCGCGTCAACCTGTCGGTGGCGTACGCGCAGTGGCTCGTGAAGAAGGGCCTCGCGCGGGTGGAGATGCAGGGCGTCGCGATCGATCCGCTGGCCGGCCCGGTGCCGGAACGCGCGCGGCCCGAGCGCCTGTCGGACGATCAGGAACGCGCGGTGGCGGAGATCATGGCGCCCCTCGAGTCGGGGACGTACGCGACGTTCCTGCTGCAGGGCGTCACGGGCAGCGGCAAGACCGAGGTCTACCTGCGCACGATCGAGCGCGCGCTGGCGCTGGGCCGCGGCGCGATCGTGATCGTGCCCGAGATCTCGCTCACGCCGCAGACGGTCGGCTGGTTCCGCTCGCGCTTCGGGCGCGTCGCGGTGCTGCACAGCCGCATGGGCGACGCGCGCCGCCGTGACGAGTGGCTGGCCGTGCGCCGCCGCGAGGTGCGTGTGGTCGTCGGAGCGCGCTCGGCGATCTTCGCGCCCGTCCCCGACCTGGGCGTCGTCGTCGTCGACGAGGAGCACGAGCCGTCGTTCAAGCAGGAGTCGACGCCGCGCTACCACGCGCGCGACGTCGCGGTGGTCCGCGCGCGCGACGCCGGCGCCGTGTGCATCCTGGGCTCGGCGACGCCTTCGCTGGAGAGCTGGCACAACGCGCGCAGCGGCCGCTACCGCCACCTGCGCCTCGCGTCGCGTATCGGCGCGCGGCCCATGCCCAAGGTCGAGATCGTCGACCTGCGCGCGGAGCCGCGCGAAGCCGGAGAGACGCCGCTGTTCTCGCGCCGCCTGGTCGAGCTCCTGCGCGCCGGGAGCGAGCGGAACGAGCAGTCGATCCTGTTCCAGAACCGCCGCGGCTACGCGCCGGTCCTGTGGTGCCCGTCGTGCGGCGAGACGGTGCGCTGCGCGCACTGCGACGTCGCGCTGACCTTCCACCGGCGCGTGGACCGGGCCGTGTGCCATTCGTGCTGCGAGGAGATCGCGCCGCCCAAGCAGTGCCCGTCGTGCACCGCGCCGAAGCTGCGCTTCCTGGGCTCGGGCAGCGAGCGCATCGAGAGCGCGCTGTCGCGCCTGCTCCCGAGCGCGCGCGTCGCGCGCATGGACTCGGACACGATGGTGCGGCGCGAGGACTACGAGGACGTGCTCGAGCGCTTCGGCCGCGGCGAGATCGACGTGCTCGTCGGCACGCAGATGATCGCCAAAGGCCTCGATTTCCCGCGCGTGACGCTGGTCGGGATCGTCTCGGCCGACTCGGCGCTGCACCAGCCCGACCCGCGCGCCGCCGAGCGCACGTTCCAGCTCCTGGCCCAGGTCGCCGGACGCGCCGGGCGCGGCGACATGCTCGGCCGCATCGTCGTGCAGACCGCGACGCCCGCGCACCCGGCGATCGCCTGTGCGGCGCGCCACGATTTCGAGGGCTTCGCGGCCTCGGAAATGCGCTTGCGACAGGAGCTGGGCTACCCGCCCTACGGACGACTCCTGCGCGCCGTCTTCGAGGACGAGGAAGAGGACCGCGCCGAAGCGGGCTCGCGCGCCTGCGCCGACGCGCTGCGCCCGCACGTGACGGACGGAGCAGTGCTCCTCGGGCCGGCCGAGGCGCCGATCGCGCGGTTGCGTGGCCGATTCCGCCGTCACCTGCTCGTCAAGGCGCCGGCCGGGTCGCCCGCGCTCGCGCGCCTGCGCGACCGCCTGTTGGCCTGGTCCGACGCGAACCCGCGACCCAAGCTGGTCGTCGACGTCGATCCCGCCTCGCTCATGTAGGGCGCGCGCTTGAACCGCGCGCCCTCATCCTGTTGGGCGCGCGGGCGCGCGGGGTAACGTGCCAGGATCGACGCCGACACGTTCGAAGCTCTCGAGTTCTTGCACGCGGAACCTCACCAGCCCACGAGTTGCACGACGAGCGGCTCGAGCACGGTCGCGATCGCGGCGTGGCCGGCGAGGTTCAGGTGCAGGTCCTCGCGCCAGAAACAGGGGCCGTCCACGGCGCGCAGCGAAGGCGTCGTGTCGAGGACATCGACGCCCAGCTCCTGCATCTGGCGCAGGAAGCGCTGTCCGATCAGGGCGTGCCGGTCGAGATCCTCCCGGCCGATCTGACAGGACTGCATCACCGTCAGGAGACGGTCGGCGTTGCGCTCGAGCTCCATCTCGACTGGCGAGGGCAGATAGAGGCACAGGAGACGGATGCCGTCCTCGGCGCAGATCTGCTGGATTTCCGTCATCACGTCCTGCGCGGCGCCCAATGCGAGCTCGATGTCCGCGGGATGGCTTTGGAACCAGCCGACCGAAGCGAGGCTCTGGAACACGGCGCCGATGAAGATCGCGCCCGCCTCGCCTGCGCGTTCGGCGAGCGAGGGGTCGAGCACTGGCGGCAGGCGCGCGAAGTAGCGGTATGGCAGCAGGATCTCGCGGAAGTCGTTGCCGCCGTGCACGGCCACGACGAAGACGTGCGGCCGCAGATCGCGGAACTTCTCCAGCACGCCCAGATGGTTGTGGAAGGAATAGCCGCCGTCCGCGGCGTTCAGGACCTCGACCGTCCGCGCCGGGAACCGCGCGGCCAACGCCGCCTCGACGCGGTAGGGGAAGGAGTCGGCGTTGTCGCAGTAGCCCTCGGTGTGCGAGTCGCCGGTCACGAGCACGCGCAGGTCCGGCCGGCCGGCGACGACCTCGCGGTCCGAGCGCAAGCCGATCGAGTTCGTGCGGTACGTCCAGCGGCCGCGCGGGTGCTCGGCCCACGCGGTCTCGTGGACGAGGTCGGGTTTGTGCGAGTACCAGGTCCAGGGGTCGTAACGGTGGCCGCGCATGGAGACTTTGAAGAGCTTCTGCTCGTCCTCGATCGGCAGGTAGAAGCGCCGATCCTCGGGACGGACCGCGCGCGCCGGCTTGCGAGTCGGCGGTTCGACTCGCGTCGCGGCCGCGCTGCGCTGACGCAACAGCTCTTGCGCCGGGCTGCGGTCGAACGCCGCGACGTCGTCGCGCGTCAGCCTCTCCCAGGCGAAGAGCGCGACGATCGTCGCCAGGGCCGTACCCAGCGCGAAAGCGACCAATCGACGCACACGCCGGGGGCGCGACGGGGGCTCGATGCCTGATTCTGCGCCTGCCCGCAACGTCCGTGCATCGTACTGCGCGCGCTCGCGCCCGGCGACGCCTTGCGCGCGCGTTCTGCTCGCAGGCGACGCCGAGGTCTTCACAACCGGAGGGCTCCGACTTGACGGGAGGCCGAGACGGTGGAGCATCGGAGCTTGTGGCGACCATTCCGGGCGCCTTTACGGGAGACTCCCGATGAACGCGACGATCTTGCGCGCAGTTTTACTGCCGGCCCTGTTGGCTCTGCTGGCTCCGGCCCAGCAAGCGACGGCCCAGACGCTGACGACGCTCGTGCGGGACGGCGACGTCGTCACGGGCGTGGGTGCGGTCACGAGCATCGAGAACGTGACGATCAACGACTCCGGCACGTGGGTCGTGGAAGCCGACACCGACAGTCCGTTCCAGCTGGCGGACCATGTCGTACTGAGGAACGGAGTCCTGTTCCTGCGCGAGGGCGACGCGCTGGCGCTGCCGGCCGGCGCGACGATCGGCGCCTTCGACGGGCTCTCGCTCGACGCCGGCGGTGCCGTGGGCTGGAATCTTTTCCTCGACGGGCTGACCACGACGACCGACTCGGGCGTGTTCTACGACGCGACCCTGGTCATCCAGGAAGGCAGCATCTCGACCGCGCCCCAGTTCGGCGCGAACACGGTCTACACCGGATTCTTCGACGCCCGGATCAACGACGCGAACCTCGTGTTCGTCGTGGCCAGCGTCGACGATCCGCTCATACCGGGCACCACGAACCGGGCGCTGGTCCTGGCCCAGGTCGCGTTCGGCGGCGCGCTCGTGGCGGAGAACGTGATCGCCAAGCAAGGCGACCTGATTCCCGGCGAGGCGGTCGAGACCGTCGACGATTTCGGCACGGCGCCGTACACGTGGGCCTTCAACACGAACGGCCGTTCGATCTTCTTCGCTGATCTGACCGGCCCGACCGTGAGCGACGGATCGATCGTGATGGCCGATGCCGCACCCGTGTCGATCCTGGCGCGTGAGGGGTCGCCGTCACCGATCAACGGGCGGAACTACGACACGCTCTCCAGCCGACCGGTCGACATCAACGACGCGAGCCAGTACGTCATGCGCGTGAACCTCGACGGCTCGACGACCGACGACGAGCTGATCCTGCGCGATAGCCTGGTCGTGATCGCGCGCGAAGGGTTCGGGCCGACGTCGATCAGCCCGTTCGTCCTGACCGGCTTCGGGACCGGCTCGTTGCGCATCGATGCGACCGGCAACGTCTTCTGGCTGGGCGACTGGAACGATCCGGACACGACGCGCGACGTCGGCCTGTTCCGCAACGACCAGCTCCTCGTGCAGGAGGGCGTGACGACGGTCGGCGGTCAGGTGATCGAGTCGATCGCGACCGTGCAGGACAACTTCGTGATCAGCCCGAACGGGCGCTACCTGCTGTTCGAGTGCAAGCTCCTGGGCGGCGTCGACGCGGCGGTCCTGCTCGACCTGAACGGCACGCCGGCGCAGGGCTTCTGCTTCGGCGACGGCACGGGCACGCCGTGTCCCTGCGGGAACGTCGGCGCGCTGGGCAATGGTTGTCCGAGTTCGGTGAACCCGGACGGGGCGAACCTGTTGGCAAGCGGTTCGAGCAGCCTGGCGTTCGACACGCTCGTGCTGTCGGGCACGGGCATGACGAACAGCTCGGCGCTCTACTTCCAGGGCACGTCGCAGGCGGGCGGCGGCAGCGGCGCCGTGTTCGGCGACGGGCTGCGCTGCGCCGCGGGCTCCATCGTGCGGCTGAAGACGGTCGTCAACGTCACCGGTGCGTCGCAGTACCCCGAGCCCGGTGACCCGAGCGTCTCCCTGCGCGGTATGGTCGGGGCGCCCAGCACGCGCACGTACCAGGTCTGGTACCGCAACGCGGCCGCGTTCTGCAACGCCGAGACGTTCAACCTGAGCAACGGCGTGCAGGTGACCTGGACGCAGTGAGTCGCTCGAGCGGTGTTGCAGGAAGCGAACCGCACGTGCAGTTACCGTTCGAGGAGACTGCCCTACTCCTCCGCAGGACCTGAGCAGCCCGCGGCCGGCGCCGGCCGTGCTCCCAACCCGAAGTCGAGGTACCGACCATGCGTCCCGTGACGCTTTCCGCCTTGCTCGTCCTGCCCGCGGCCCTCGTGTGCGCGGCGCTCGTCCCGACCCCGCCGCCGTGCGTCAACGTGTTCGCGCACGAGCCCGTCGTCGTCTACGAGGTGACCGGCAACACGCTCTGCTGCCAGATCGACGTGCAGTTGACCGTCTTTTCCGACGGCTGGGTGCGCGCGAACCGTGCCGCGGGCGCAGAAGGCGCGCCGGCGGGCGGCAAGTCCCAGGTCGGACAAGTCCCCGTCGCGGATGTGCAGGCGCTGCTCGGCGACCTGGCGCAGCTCGGTGCGGGCACGAGCTGCGACCAGCCCGACTTGACCTCCGACACGCCGCTCTCCACGCTCACGCTCCTGCGCGGGACGACCGATGCGCGCGCGCACTCGTGGTCGTGGCTGGGCGACGACGGCCACGGCGGCGCGATCGCGGCGCGGCTCGACCAGTTCCTGCAGGCCGCGTTCCCGGGATTCTGAGACCGCGAACGGCCCGATCCGGTTTTCAGCGACGTCCCCGACCCCCCTGCCCGCGATTTTCCGGAGTCGCGGTCGATCCTCACCGACCGCGCTCGTCCTCGATCCGCCGCAAGCCCGGTTGGCGTGCGGCGCAAACCCCCTGACGGACCCTGTCATGCCCCAATACGTGCTCCTCCTGCGCGACGATCCGAAGACCTACGCCGACTTCAGCCCGCAGCAGTTCCAGTCCCTGATCGAGAAGTACAACGGCTGGGCGGGCAAGCTGGCCGCCGAGGGCCGCCTGTTGAGCGGCAAGAAGCTGCAGGAATCGAACGGCAAGGTGATGCGCAAGCCGAAAGGCGGCCGTCTCGTCGTCAAGGACGGCCCCTTCGCCGAGGCCAAGGAGATCGTCGGCGGCTTCTACCTGATCAAGGCCGACGACTACGCGCACGCCGTGAAGCTGTGCGAGGACCACCCGCAGTTCGTGAACGACGGCTTCGTCGAGATCCGCGAAGTCGACTTCATGGGCGAGCCCGAGACGGAGTGACCGGGACGCCGCATCCCACGCAAGTCCCGGCGCTTGTCGAAGGCCTCTTCCGCGAGCGCTACGGTCGGCTCGTGGCCGGGCTCGTGCGTGTGCTCGGCACGCGCCACTTCGACCTGGCCGAGGACGTCGTGCAGGAGGCTCTCGCGCGCGCGCTGCGCACGTGGCCGTTCGACGGCGTCCCGGCCGATCCGAGCGCCTGGCTCCTGCGCGTGGCGCGCAACCTGGCGCTCGACCGCCTGCGCAGCGGGGCGGTCGCCGAGCGCAAGGCGGAGGACGTGGCGCGCTGGGCCGCAACGGCGACCGAGGTCGCACCCGACGCGGGCGGTCCGCGCGAGACGCCCGAGGACGACCGCCTGCGGCTCGTCTTCACGTGCTGCCATCCCGTGCTCGCGATCGAAGCGCGCGTGGCGCTGACGCTGAAGACCGTCCTGGGCTTCGGCGTGCCCGAGATCGCGCGCGCGCTGCTGGCGAACGAGACCGCGATTGCGCAGCGCGTCGTGCGCGCCAAGCGCCGCCTGCAGGAGGAGGACGTCGCGTTCGAGGTGCCGGTGGGTCCCGAGCTCGCGCTGCGGCTCGACGCGGTGCTCGAGGTCGTCTACCTGCTGTTCAACGAGGGCTTCTCGGCTCACCGCGGCACACAGCTCGTGCGCACGGAGCTCGCGCTCGAGGCGATCCGCCTGGGCGAGCTCTTGGCCGCCGATCCGGCCACCAGCGCGCCGCGCGTGCACGCGCTGCTGGCGTTGATGTACCTGCAGGCCTCGCGGCTGCCCGCGCGCACGGACGAAGCCGGCGACGTCGCCACGCTTGCGCAGCAGGACCGCCGCCTTTGGGATCGCCAGCGCATCGCGCGCGGCATGGCGCACTTCGAGCGCTCGATCGCGGGCGATGAGCTGACGCCCTGGCACGTCGAGGCCGCGATCGCCAGCCTCCACGCCCTGGCGCCGGCGTACGCGGCCACTGATTGGCGCGCGATCCTGGCGCACTACGACGTGCTCGTGGCGCTCAACCCGTCACCGGTCGTGCGCCTGAACCGCGCCGTCGCGGTCGCACACGTCCACGGCGAGGAGGCGGCACTGTCCGACCTCGATCCTCTCGAGGGCGCGGGCGAGCTGGCCGACTACCCGCTTCTCTTCGCGACGCGCGCGCTGTGCCTGTGGCGTCTTGGCCGGCACGAGGCCGCCGCGGAGGCGTTCCGGGCAGCGCTCGCGCGGCCGATGACGGATCCCGAGCGGCGCCTGCTCGAGCGACGACTGGCGCGCTGCCTCGCGGGCGAGTCCGAATCCGGAACCCGCTGATCTCGGCCCGATGCGCGCCCGCGATCGTGGCCTCTCGCCCGCGTAGCATGTCGTCGTGGAGCCGACGCCCGGCGGAGACCAAGCGCACGAGCAGCGCGAGTTCCTGACGACCCGTTGGAGCGTCGTGCGCGCCGCTGGTGCGGGCGCCGGCGATCCGCAGGCCGCCCGTGTCGCGCTCGCACATCTGTGCGAGGGCTACTGGTATCCGCTCTACGCCTTCGTCCGGCGACGAGGTCATTCCGGCGAGGACGCGCGCGACCTGACGCAGGAGTTCTTCGCGCGGCTGCTCGAGCGCGACGAGCTGGGCGCGCTCGATCCCAAGCTCGGCCGGTTCCGCGCCTGGCTGCTCGCATCGGCCAAGCACTTCCTGGCGAACGAGGCCGAACGCGCGCGCGCCGAGAAACGCGGCGGCGGGCGCGCGCCGATTTCGATCGACGCGGCGCAGGCCGATTCGCGTTTCGCGCTCGAAGCCGCGGAAGACGTGTCGCCCGAGCGGGCGTTCGCGCGCGGTTGGGCGCTCGAACTGCTCGCGCGCGCGCGCCAGGGTCTGCGCGACGAGTACGGTGCGCGCGCACAGGCGGACCTGTTCGACGCGCTCGAGCCGACGTTGGCGGGCAGCGACGGCGATCCCGGCGCGGAGCCGCGCCGCGCTGCAGCCGAGCGCCTCGGCATGACCCCTGGTGCGGTCGACGTCGCGGCCCACCGGCTGCGGCAGCGCTTCCGCGAACGGCTCCGTTCCGAGGTCGCGGGCACGCTCACGGATCCGGCCGAGATCCAGGACGAGCTCGCGGCCCTCTTCGAGGCGCTCGGCCGGTGAGGCCGGAAAAGCCTGTAAGCTCGCGCGGCGGGTCCTTCTGAGGAGCGCGGAGACGACCGCTGCCATGACCCAGAACCCGACCTGCCCGCGCTGCGGAAGCCCGCTGCCAGCCGCCACGCCGCCCGCTGCCTGCCCGCGTTGCCTGCTGCGCATCGGCCTGGACACCGATTTCGGCGGTGCACCGCGTTCGAAGCGGCCGCCGCCCGGCGTCGAGGACATCGCTCGCGAGTTCCCGCAGCTCGAGATCCTGGAGCTGCTCGGGCAGGGCGGAATGGGCGCGGTCTACAAGGCGCGGCAGAAGAGCCTCGACCGCCTCGTCGCGCTCAAGATCCTGACCGTCGACACGGCGACCGATCCTTCGTTCGCCGAGCGGTTTGCACGCGAGGCGCGCGCGCTGGCGACGCTCGACCACCCGAACATCGTGCACGTGCACGACTCGGGCCGTGCCGGTGAGCATTTCTACCTGCTGATGGAGTACGTCGAGGGCATCGACCTGCGGCACATGCTGCGCGCGGGCCGCATCGCGCCGCGCGAGGGACTCGCGATCGTCGTGCAGATCTGCGACGCACTGCAGTACGCGCACGACCAGGGCGTCGTGCACCGCGACATCAAGCCCGAGAACATCCTGGTCGACCGTCGCGGGCGCGTGAAGATCGCCGATTTCGGCTTGGCGAAGATCGTCGGCCGTGCGGACGACGCTTTCGCGCTGACGGGCACGCATCAGGCGATGGGCACGCCGCACTACATGGCGCCCGAGCAGATCTCGCATCCGCAGGACGTCGACCACCGCGCGGACATCTACTCGCTGGGCGTCGTGCTGTACGAGCTGCTGACCGGAGAGCTGCCGCTCGGTCGCTTCGTGCCGCCGTCGAAGCGCGTCGAGGTCGACGTGCGCATCGACGAGGTCGTGCTCAAGGCACTCGAGCGCGATCTGCCGCTGCGCTACCAGCACGCCAGCGAGGTGCGCACGTCGATCGACGGGTTGGCGACACCGGCCCCGGCCTCCACGGAGAAAATCGTCCGGCACGTGGGCGCGCCTGCGCCCAAGTCCCAGACGTTGATCGGCCTGGCCATCCTGGCGGCCGTGAGTCTGGTCTTCGTGATTGGCCTCACCGTCGCGTGGTGGGAACGCTTGGAGAAGGGCGAAACCACCCTCGGTCGCCTGGCGATCATCATCGGACCCTGGTTCTTGATTGGCGTGTGCTCCGCGGTCCTGCTCGTCGTGGGCCTCGCGCGCCGGGCTCGCGCGGCCTCGCGGCCCGTCTGGCCTTGGTTCCTCGGCGCAGGTTGCCTGGCGTTCGTCGCTGCTCCCCTCGGCATCGCGCTCGTCCTCGTCCTGTACGGGGGTCTCATGTCCAAGAATGAGCCGGCGGGCGATCCGCGCTACTCCGTCGACGAGCCCGAGCGCGACGCCCAAGCGTTCTTCAAGATCGCGGACTGGGACGGCAGCGGTGGGATCGACTTCTCCGAGAGCGAGAGGAGCATGGGGCTCGACCGCGAGAGTTTCAGCGCGCTCGACCACGACAACACCGGCAACGTCACGCTGAAGGAATTCTCGGCGCGCTACCGCGACGTGCTGGCGCAGGGCGGCGTCTTCGCGACGCCGAGTTCCAAGCCCGGGGCGGCACTTGCGTCGGAACCGGCAGGCGAGCAGCACACTCGGTTCTGCACGGAGATCGACGACGCGACTGCGATCCGTGCGCGCAGCTCGCGCATGGAGGAGCTCGGGAAGCTGGCGCGCCGGTCGGGGCTCTCGCACCACGAGCAGCTTCACCTGGCCGAGGCGCTGCTGGCCGGCGGTTTCTTCGACGAGAATGCCGATGGGCTCCTCGCGCTGATGAACAACAACGAGCTGGGTCCCGAGGCGATCCAAGTCATCCGCACGGCGATGCGCGGCGAAAGCCCCAGCTCGAACCGCATGCGCGTGCTCGACGCGCTGGATCGCGAAGCGCCCCGCGCAAATCGCTGATCGGCGGCGCGGCCGGAAAGAGCTCCGCCGCTCCGGCGTAGCTGGGCCTGAATCCGGGCCGTATCGCCGATTCTCCTATTCTTCGAATCGAAAACGGATCGGGCGGCATGACCAGCACGGTGAACCACTCCTCCCAACCCCTGCCCGTGCAGGCCCTGCTGGATGAAGCCGTCTGGATCCGTTCTCTCGCTCGGCGGCTCGCCCGCGACGCGGCGGAAGCGGACGACCTCGTCCAGGAGACGCTGGTGAGCGCGCTCGAGAACCCGCCCGATCGCGGACAACCGCGTCGGGCGTGGCTCGCGATCGTCGTCGCCAATGCTGCGCGCGCGCTGCGGCGCTCCGGATCACGACGCGAGGCGCGCGAGCGCGTCGCGGCGCGTCCCGAGGCGCTGCCTTCGACGGCCGAGCTGGTCGAGCGTGCGCTCGTGCAGCGCGAGCTGGTCGAGGCGGTGCTGGCGCTCGACGAGCCGTACCGCGAGATCGTGCTGCTTCGTTTCTACGAGGGTCTGCCGCCGCGCACGATCGCGCGGCGTCTGCAGATCCCCGTGGACACGGTGCGCACGCGCCTCGCACGCGCGGTCGCGCGTCTACGCACGCGGCTCGACCAGCAGCACGGCGGGAAACGGATGGCGTGGCTCGCTCTGGTCCTGCCGCCTCCCGAGGCGGCGTCGCTCACGATCCCGCTCACCGGAGGAATCCTTTTGAACGCCAAGCTTGCGGCCTTGACCGCGGCTGCCGTACTGGCCGTCGTCGCTTTCGTGTTCCTGCGCTCGTCCGAGCCGGCCTCGCCGACGCCGGCCAGCGCGATGACCGCGAGCGAGGTGCCTGTCGCGCGCCCCGCGAGCGCGCCCGCGCCGGAGCTCGGCAGCGTGGAGGCCGCGGACGCGCGCACCACGGCGGCGCGACCGCCCAGCGCGGATGCGAGCTCGCCGGCCGCGACCGTGGCCGCGCCGGCGCCGCGCTTGCGCGGCGTGGTCCTGGACAGCGAGGGCCGCGCGCTGAGCGGCGTGCCGTTCGGAATCGGGCGCGAAAAGGACGGCAAGGTGCCGCCGTCGCCACTGGGGACGAGCGGCGCGGACGGGCGTTTCGACCTGGATTTCCCGGCGGAACCTGGGCCACTGGTCGCCTCGGGCACGGAATGGTCCACCGTCCTGTCGGCGCTGCCCTCGTCCGCGCCTGGAGCGCACGACGCCGTGCTCGTGGTGGCCTCGCGTCTCCACCTGTCGGGTTTCGTCGTCGACGCGGCCGGGGCTCCCGTCGAGGACGCGCGGCTCGCCTTCGAGATGCCCGAGGACCTGCGGCCGCGTTTCACGATGGACATCGACCGCTCCGTCAACATCCGGCCCGAGACGCGCAGCGACGCGGACGGCCGCTTCGAGTTCAGTCAACTGCCGCGCGTGCGCGGCGCGAAGCTGACGGTATCGGCCAACGGGTTCGACGCCTGGCAGCTGTCGATCGAGGAGATCGCGGACCCGTTCACGGTCGTGCTGACGCGGCCCGGCGAACACTCCGAAGTGCTGCAGGGCATCGTCGTCGACGCGCAGGGCACGGCCGTCGAGAAGGCTCACGTGGCCTTCGGCATCGAGACGGTGCGCACCGACGCGGACGGCCGCTTCGTCTTCTCGCTGGCGGACCCGCGCGGGTTCAACGCGCGTTGGAAGGTGTCGGCGACGCTCTTGCGCGCGATCAAGGCCGGCTTCCTGCCGGCGCAGATGGACGCTCCGATGGTGGATGGGCAACCGCGTTGGCCAGCCAGCGTGACGCTGCGTCTGGGCACGGAATCGCTCTCGATCTCGGGGCGCGTGAAGGCTCGAGACGGCGAGCCGCGCGCGGGTCTGCGTGTGTGGGCCGCGGACAGCGAAGTGTTCGGCGCGGGTCGCGAGGGCCCGTTGGTCCTGGAGAACGTGCTGGCCGGCATCGAAGGTCGCTCATGGAGCTACGTCGAGACCGACGAGGACGGTCGGTTCGAGATCCGCGGACTGCTGCCGCGCGCCTACGTGCTGCGCGCGCAGGACCCCGAGAACCTGCTGATGATCGAGGAGAGTGGCGTCGACGCCGGCCGCGACGATGTCGAGATGCGCATGCCGGCCGATGGCCTGTTCCTGCGCGTCGCCGGCACCGTGCGCGGACACGACGGGACGCCGGTCGCGGGCGTGAGCATTCACCCGATGTGCGACAGCTACCGTGCGCGCTTCCGCGGCGACGTCATCAGCACGAGCCACGATGCCGTCGACGGCGTCGTCACGGACTCGGAAGGCCGCTTCGTGCTGCAGTCCGTGCCGCGTTCGCTCGTGTATTTGCGGCTGGACGGCGCCGAGATCCTGCCGCTGGAGTACGGGCGCTATGCCGAAGGCGATCCGCGCTTCGCGAACGCGGCCGTCAAGGAGCTGCCGCGCGACGAGATCGAGTCGCTCGACATCCGCGTCGACCGGCGCGCGCACCTGCAGATCCAGTTGACCGATCCGGCGCTGGGCGACAGGTTCCGCCTGCTCGACACGAAGGGCGATGCGATCGAGCTGTCCGTGTTCGAAGGCAACAACCGCCGCGAGGGGATGGACGCACGGATCGTCGAAGGTCGATCGCCGGTCGTGTCCGGTTCCGACCGGGGGCGCACGCTGGTGCTCCTGAAGGGCGAAACCGAAGTCGGCCGGCGCCCGGTCACGCTGAAACCGGGCGAGACCACGATCGTCCCCTGGTGATCGATCGTCGGTGCCAGGCACCGATGCTCAGCGCGCGGCGAACTGATCGCGGCGCTTGCTCTCGACGAGCTGGCGGAAGCGCGCGAAGAGGTGCGCGCTGTCCAGCGGACCGGGCGCAGCCTCGGGGTGGTATTGCACGCTGAAAACGGGTGCTTTCGTCGAGCGCATGCCCTCGACGGTGCCGTCGTTCAGGTTCACGTGCGTCAGTTCGAGGCCCGTGCCCATCGAAGCCGGGTCCACCGCGTACGAGTGGTTCTGCGAGGTGATCTCGACCTTGCCGGTCTGGATGTCGCGCACCGGCTGGTTCGCGCCGTGGTGGCCGAACGGCATCTTGTGCGTCTTCGCGCCGAGCACGATCGACAGGATCTGGTGCCCCAGGCAGATGCCGAAGATCGGCTTCTTGCCCACGAGGTTGCTGACGGCGTCGATCGCGGGCTTCGCGGCGGCCGGATCGCCCGGCCCGTTCGAGAGGAAGATCGCGTCGGGGTCCATCCCGAGCACGTCGTCGGCGCTCGTCGCGGCCGGCACGACGGTGACGTCGAAGCCGGTGTGCACCAGGCTGCGCAGGATGTTGCGCTTCGCGCCGAAGTCGTAGGCGACGACGCGGTAGCGCCGACCCTCGCTGGGTACCTCGAGGCCCGGGTACGACTCGCTGTAGCCGTCCGTCCAGTTGTAGGGCTCCTTGCACGTCACCGCGAGCGTCAGATCGCGGCCGTCGGTCGCCGGCGCGCGGCGCGCCTTCTCCACCAGCGACTTGGGATCGCCGTCGATCGTCGAGACGACGCAGCGCAGCGAGCCGTGCTCGCGCACGATGCGCGTCAGCATCCGCGTGTCGACGCCCTCGATGGCGACGACGCCCAGACCGGCGAGCCATTCGGGCAGGGAACGCGTCGCGCGCCAGCTGCTCGGCACGGCCGACATCTCGCGCATCACGAAGGCCTCGGCCCAGGCGTTGGCGCTTTCGGCGTCCTCCTCGGCGACGCCGTAGTTGCCCATCAGCGGGTAGGTCATGATCACGACCTGACCGGCGTAGCTCGGATCCGTGAGGATCTCGTGGTAGCCCGTCATCGCCGTGTTGAACACGAGGTCGCCGCCCTTCTCGCCGCGCGCGCCGGCCGAGCGGCCTTCGACGACCAGCCCCGACTCCAGTGCGATCCAGGCCTTGCCACCGCTCATGCGCTCGTCCCCCTCGTGCGCGCGGCGATGCGCGCCGCGGCGAAACCAGCCCCGAATCCGTTGTCGATGTTGACGACCGTGACGCCGGCCGCGCACGAGTTCAGCATCGCGAGCAGCGCCGCGAGCCCGCCGAACGACGCGCCGTAGCCGACGGACGTCGGCGCGGCGATCACCGGCACGTCGACGAGCCCGGCGACGACGCTCGGCAGCGCGCCCTCCATGCCGGCCACGACGACCAGCGCGTCGGCCGCGCGCAGCGCGGCCTCGTGCGCCATCAGTCGGTGGATCCCGGCGACGCCGACGTCGCGCAGCACGTCCGCGCACGCGCCGACGAAGCGCGCCGTGACCAGCGCCTCCTCCGCGACGGGCTCGTCCGCGGTGCCGGCGCTGACGATCAGGACGCGTCCGCGCGTGATGCGGCCGTTCGAGGCATCGAGGACGGCGCAGCGCGCGCGCTCGTGGTGCTCGACCGCGGGGATCTCTGCGCACAGCAACCGGGCCGTCTCGACCGGTACGCGCGTCGCCAGGAACCGGCCGTGATGCTCGAGCGCCGCGCGCGCGATGTCGAGGACCTGTCCGGCCGTCTTGCCCTGCGCGAAGATCACCTCGGGCACGCCGCAGCGTTCCTCGCGCTCGACGTCGAGCCGCGTGTGGCCCAGGTCGCGCACGGACAGGCCCTGGATGCGCTCGAACGCCGCGGCGGCGGGAACGTCTCCCCGCTGGACGGATTCGAGCAGCGTACGGAGGTCCTGGAGCAAGGCGCGAAGAGGATAGCCGGTTGGCGCCGCGGCTTCAGCTGACGGCTTCCGCTAGCTGGCTTCAGCTGGCCAGCTTCAACTGGGCTGGGCGTCGGCCGTGAGTTCCGCCGTCCGCCCGGCCCGCAGGAGCTCCCAGCCCAATCCGGCGATCATCGCGGCGTTGTCCGTGCAGTACGCGGGCGAGGGGAACCGCGCCACGACGCCCTGGGCCTGGGCGCGCGCGGTCATCTCGAGCCGCAGACGGCGGTTGCAGGCGACCCCGCCGGCCACGAGCACGGTCTTCACGCCCTCGCGCCGCGCGGCGCGCAGCGTCTCGTCGACCAGGACGTCGACGACGGCCTGCTCGAACGAGGCCGCGACGTCGGCGCGGTCGGGGATCTCGGCCGGTCCGGGCGTGGCGCGCGACGCGTCCTGACCGCGCACGTGGTAGAGCACGGCGGTCTTCAGGCCGCTGAACGAGAAGCCGGTCGTGCCGTCCTTGGAGCGGAAGCGGGGGAACGCGATCGCGCGCGGGTTGCCCTGCTGCGCCAGCGCGCTGACCGCCGGCCCGCCGGGGTAGCCCAGGCCGAGCACGTGCGAGACCTTGTCGAACGCCTCGCCGGCCGCGTCGTCGCGCGTCGCGCCGAGCGGCTCGAGTTGCAGCGGCGAGAGCGCGCGGTACAGCGCGGTGTGTCCGCCCGACACGACCAGCGCGACGCACGGCCAGGGCGATTCGGTGTGCTCCATCGTCGCGGCGTAGACGTGCGCCTCGATGTGGTGGACCGTCACGAACGGCAGGCCGCGTACCCAGGCCAGCGACTTCGCGGCCGAGAGGCCGACGAGCAGCGATCCGATCAGGCCGGGACGCGCGGTGACGGCGATCGCGTCGACGTCCTGCAGCGTCACGCCGGCCTTCTCGAGCGCCGCGTCGACCACCGGAAGGATCTGCGCCAGGTGCGAGCGCCCCGCGACCTCGGGCACGACGCCGCCCCAGCGCGCGTGCTCGGCCGCCTGGCTGTGCACGACCGACGACAGGATCTCGCGGCCGCCGCGCACGAGCGCCGCGGCGGTCTCGTCGCAGGACGATTCGATGCCCAGAACCAGCTCGCGGCCGGGCGCAGGCGTGCGCTCGCCGGTCGCGGCCGTGCGCTCCCCCGGCGCGACCTCATCGGTCGCGGTCACTGCACCTCGCGGATCGGCTGCGGGCCGGGCCGCTCGCCCGCGAAGAGCGCCAACGCGACCTCCAGCTGCGGATCGGCCGGGTGCGTGGGCATGAGCTCGACGCCGGCAGTCTGCTCCCACTCTGTCAGCGCTGCGCGCCAGCGCTCCGGCGGGCTGGCGCGCTGCAGGAAGTCGAGCGTCCCGCGCTGCACGCGTACGTCGACGTCGACCTGCACGTCGGGCACGAGCCCGTGCGCCGCGCGACCGGCGGCGCGGTCGAGCTGCTGACCGCCGGGCGTCTCGTACAGGGAGGTCGTGACCTTGATCGCTCCGCTGCCGTCCTCGAGCCGGTGGATCGTCTGCACGGCGCCCTTGCCGTACGTCGGCGCGCCGACCAGCACGGCGGCGCGGTGATCCTGCAGCGCGCCGGCCAGCACCTCTGCGGCGCTGGCGGAGCTGTCGTCGACCAGGCACACGAGCGGCAGCCCGGCCCAGCGCGCGCGCTCCGGCATGGCCGGATGTACGGCCAGCTCGCGACGACCGAGCGTGCGGACGATCTCTCCGGCGCGCACGAAGCGCGACGCGATCTGCACCGCCGCGTTCAGCACGCCACCCGGGTTGCCGCGCACGTCGAGCACGAGTCCTGCCAGACCCTGCGCCGCCAGCCGCTCGATCGCGGCGTCGAGCTCGGCCGGCGTCTCCTGGCTGAACGCGCGCAGCGACACGTAGCCGATGCGCTGGTCCGCGTCGAGCAGGCGCTCGTGCCGCACGGTGGGCTCGACGATGCTGCCCGTGCGCACGGCGTGCGTGCGCTGCGCGCCGTCGAGGCCGAGCACGACGAGGTCGACGTCGCGCGGTTCGGCCGTCGAGACGAGCGCGCGGAACCCGGAGTGACCCAGGTCGGCCCACGAGCGACCGTCGACGCTCAGGATGCGATCGCCGGGCCGGATGCCGGCCGCTTCCGCCGGTCCGCCCGCCAGCGGGAAGAGGATCTGCCCGTCGCCGGCCGGCGACTTCATCGAGACGCCGAGCCCCTGGAAGCGTCCTTCCGTCTCGCGGTCGAGCTGCGCCAGCTCGGTGCGGTCGTACCACGTCGACCACGTGTCGAGCCCGCCCGCGAGGCCGCGTAAGGCGTCATCGAGCAGCTCGTCCTGTCCGACGGGCCGCACGTAGACGCCGCGCGTCCAGTCGCGGACCTCGCGGTAGCGCTCCATGTCCGGATCGGCGCGTGGCCAGACCAGGACGGCGCCGGCCGCGGCCATCGCGAAACCGGCGGCGAAGGAGAAGCGGGTGGTGGTGCTCGTCGCGCGCGGTTTCGGGATCATGCTCGGGAGACGATTCTAGACCCGGAAGGCTGCCGTCCACCCCAGTGGTGTCCTCCGCCGTGGACGGGGCTGCCATCCGCGCCGCTCGCGCCCCGTGCTGGTGCGGGCTCCACGAGGCGCCGCTGGGGTCAGAGCGCACCTGGGATCGTTTTCTTCCCGGCCTCCGACCTTGGCACGCGGTTCGTGAACGAACCCGAGCGATGATGCCCGCGATGACCCCGCTCGCCCCCGTGCTGCTGTCGGGGCTTCTGGCCTGCGCCGCTCTTGCCCGGTCGGCCGCGGCCCAGGCGCCCAACCCGACGAACGGGCTCGCGCGATCGCGCGCGGTCTTCACGGCTGCCGACCGCGACGCGAACGGGCGCCTCACCCTGGAGGAGCTGCGGGCGAACCAGCTGGCGATCACCGAGCGCGAGTTCACGGGCGAGGACTTCGACCGGGACGGCATTTGGTCGCGCGACGAGTTCACCGTCCACTTCCGCACGCTTCTCACGCGTTCGGGCGAACGCCCGTCGGCCGACCTCGACGCGGAGGTCGTGCGCGTGCTCGGGCTGCGCCGCGCGCGCACGGTCGACGAGGCGCGCGCGCGACCGGGGCCGGGCGCGGGCCGCACGACCGCGGCCCCTGCCGTGCCGCGCG
>JANNQS010000083.1:0-42603 GCA_031400875.1 Planctomycetota bacterium
GGCTGCACCTGTGGGTCTGGATCCTCTACCGCAACTACGTGCGCGAGATCACGAACTACGACAAGACGGAGTCCTCCGCTTCAGCCGCTGGCGTTGCGCGCCGGCGGCTCACGGCGCGCGAGCTGCTCCAGTGGAAGGCGGCGATTCCAAGAGCAGCCTGAGATGACCAGCAGCGCGGGTGGGACTTGCCCGGCCCGCGCTACTTGCGTCGAAAAGGAACAACCGTCAGGGACAGCTTCCGATCAACTCTCGCGCTGGTAGCCCAGGCGCTTGAGGATGTCGAGCACCTCGGACCAGGTCGGAAACGGCCTCTGGTTCAGCCGCTTGTAGTCGTCGATCGCGGTGATGAACTCGATCACGTCATGAGGCATCTCGTCGGGCCGCATCGTGCCGGTCCGTTTCGATTCCTCTTCGTCGTGGACCTGTGTCTTCTTCTTGCGCGTCACGCCCATCGGGTCTCTCGCTGCCGGTCAGGGTGAGGGGTGCGCACGGTGGACCGACTCCACCGCACCGGGGTCTGGATCGACCGGCGGAGGGGCGTTTCTTGAAGCGCGGTGCACCTCGCGCGGCATCGCGCGGCCCTCAGCGGCGCGAAAAGGCCCTCAAGTTCGGGCGCGGTCGCGGGCCACGCCGCCGCGCTCCAGGGCGGCTTCCACGATGGCGGTGGTGGGATGCGAGAGGATTCCGACCTCGGTCACGATCCCGGTCACGAGCCGCGCGGGCGTCACGTCGAAGGCCGGGTTCCAGACCTTCACCTGCGGCGGCGCCGTGCGCCGGCCGAACGACTGCGTGACCTCTTCCGGCGCGCGCTCCTCGATCGGGATGTCGCGCCCGCTGGCCGTCTTGGCGTCGAACGTCGACAGCGGCGCGAGCGCGTAGAAGGGGATCCCGTGCGCGTGCGCCAGCAGCGCCACGCCGTAGCTCCCGATCTTGTTGCACACGTCGCCGTTCCTGGCGATGCGGTCGGACCCGATCAGCACGATGTCGACCTTCCCCGCCGCCATGGCCGACGCGGCCATGTTGTCGCAGATCAACGTCACGTCGACACCGGCCTGCACGAGCTCCCAGGCCGTCAGCCGCGCGCCCTGCAACAGCGGCCGCGTCTCGTCGACGAGCACCGAGACCTCGATCCCACGCTCGCGCGCCACGTAGATCGGCGCCAGCGCCGTGCCCATGCCGCCGGTCGCGAGCGCGCCGGCGTTGCAGTGCGTCAACACGCGCATGCCCGGCTTCAAGAGCGCGACGCCGTGCTCGCCGATCGCGCGGCACGTCGCGCGGTCTTCGGCGTGGATCGCGCGCGCCTCCTCGAACAGCGCGCTGACGATGCGCTCGCCCGCGGCACCCGAGCGCATCTCGCGCTGAGCGCGCTTGACCATGCGGTCGAGCGCCCAGAACAGGTTCACCGCGGTCGGCCGCGCCTTGGCCAGCGTGGCCGCGACCTCCTGCGTGACGCCGACCACGTTCGCGGCGTCGAGCTCGTCCAGCTCCTGCACGCCCAGCAGGACGCCGTAACCGGCGGCGACGCCGATCGCGGGCGCACCGCGCACGGCCAGGCGGCGGATCGCGTCGCGCATCTCGTCGACCGTCCTCACGGCGATCAGAACGCGCTCCTCGGGCAGGCGCGTCTGGTCGATCATCTCCACATAGCCAGGTCGGTCGCCGACCCAGCGCAGCGTCTCGACGTGAGGCTTCATGCGATCCCTTCGACGCCCTCGGGCAGGCGGCCGGTGATCTTCTGGCAGACCTCGAGGTAGCGGCGCGCGACGCGCGCGATCACGTCCGGGTCGAGCGCGGGCGGCGGCGGCTCCTTGTTCCAGCCCGTGCTCTCGAGCCAATCGCGCAGGATCTGCTTGTCGTAACTGGGCGGCGACTGCCCCGTGCGCCAGGAGTCGCGCGGCCAGAAGCGCGAGCTGTCCGGCGTCAGCACCTCGTCGATCAGCACGAGCTCGCCACCGCGCAGGCCGAACTCGAACTTCGTGTCCGCCAGCAGGATGCCGAGCGGCTCGAGCACCTGCGTGCCGCGGCGGAACAGGTCGAGCGCCGCGCGCTCGGCGCGCGCGAAGACGTCCGGTCCGACGCGTGCGCGCGCCTCGTCGTGCGTCAGCGGCAGGTCGTGCGCCGCCTCCTTCGTGGTCGGCGTCAGGATCGGCGCGGGCAGCTTCGAGGCCTGCTCGAGGCCGGCCGGCAGCGTCACGCCGCAGATCGAGCACGACTTCTGGTAGTCCTTCCAGCCCGAGCCGGCCAGGTAGCCGCGCACGACCCACTCGACCGGCGTCGGTTGAGCGCGCCGCACGACCTGCACGCGGCCGCGCAGACGCTCGCGCCACTCCGCGTCGAGCCCGGGGACGTCCGCGACGCGCGTCGAGACCAGGTGGTTCGGCACGACGTCGCGCGTGCGCTCGAACCAGAAGGCCGACAGCGCCGACAGCACACGCCCCTTGTGCGGGACGCCTTCGCGCATCACGACGTCGAAGGCCGACACGCGGTCGGTCGCCACGAAGAGCAGGTGCTCGGCGTCGAGGGCGTAGATGTCGCGCACCTTGCCCGAGTGCAGGCGCTGGAACCCGCGCGGGCCCTCGTCGCGACCGAGGAAGACGTCTGCCGACCGGACATCCGTGGACATGCGGCGTGAGTCTAAGCCGCGGCGGCGCTCGCCGCGAAGCGGCGCACGGGATCCCAGAGCCCGTATGCTGGATTGCTCCACGGGCTCTTAGACTCCACCCGATGGCGGACGTTCTTCCCGCCGCCCTGGGCTTGCGGCCGGGCGGCCCGATCCGCGGCGCGATCGCGGTGCCGGGCTCCAAGTCGATCGCGCAGCGCGCGATCGTGCTGGCCGCGCTGTGCGCCGGTCGCACGCGCCTCGCCGGCCTGCCCGACGGCAGCGACGTGCAGAGCGCGCTGACCTTGGTCGCCGCCGCCGGTGCGCGCGTCGAGAGCCTGGCGCCCGCGGCCTGCGCGATCGAAGGGCGACCGCCCGGGCCGCACCGCGGCTGGCGTGCGGATCCAGCGCTCGATGCGGGCGAGTCGGGCACCCTGGCACGCTTGTCCACGGCGGCGTTCGCGTTCTGCGGCCAGGGCAGCAGCGCGGGCGAGGTCCGCGTCTCGGGCACCTTGGCTCGCCGCAGCAGCCCGGCCCTGTTCGCCGCGTTGCGCGCGGCGGGAGTGCGCACGGATCCCGCCGACGCCGTGCGCTGGCCCGTGCGAATCACGCCGATCGGACCGCCCAGCGACGTCGTGCTCGTCGATCCGGTGTCGAGCCAGGAAGTCACCGCGCTGCTCGTGGCGCTCTCGTCGTGGCCCGACGCCTACGAGCTCACGCTGCGCGGCGCGATCCCGAGTCGGCCCTACCTCGCGCTGACCCTCGGGGTCCTGGAGCACTTCGGCGTGCGCGTCGACCTGCGCGGGTCACATCCCGACGAGCGTTTCGCGATCCGCGGACCGCTGCGTGCGCCCGAGGATCCGATCGTCGTCGAGCCCGATGCATCGGCCGCGGCGGTCGCGCTGGCGGCCGGGTGCCTGTCGGGCGGCGCGGTCACGGTCCGCGGGCTGTCGCGCGCCTCGCTCCAGGGCGACGTGCGCATCGTCGACCACCTCGAGGCGTTCGGCTGCGTCACGGAAGAGCGCGACGAAGGCCTGCTCGCGCGCGGCGTGCCGGATCGCGGCGCGGAGGTGGACCTCACGGGCGAGCCCGACCTGGCGCCCGTGCTGGCCGCCATCGCCGCGCGCGCCGCGTTCGAGGCCGGCGCGAGCTCGCGCCTGACCGGGCTGGGCACGCTGCCCGGCAAGGAGAGCTCGCGCATCGACGTGCTGGCCGAGGGCCTGCGCGCGGTCGGGCTCGCGGCCGAAGCGTCGGCCGACGCGCTCGCGATCGGACCCGGCTCGCGCCGCGCGCCGGCCGGCCCCCTGGATCCGCGCGGCGACCACCGCATGGCGTTCGCGTTCGCCCTGCTCGGGCTGTCCTGCGACGGCGTCCTGGTGCACGACCCGCAGTGCGTCGCGAAGTCGTGGCCCGGATTCTGGCGCGCCCTGGCGCGCGCCGGCGCTTCGATCGAGCGCGTCGAGCCGTGACGTGGGCGCTTCGCTGAACTCGGCGCCGTAGACTGCACCGATGGTCGACGCCCGTGCCCTCGCGCCCGCCCCCGCCGGCCCCGTGCTCGTCACGGGCGGCGCGGGCTACATCGGCAGCCACACTGTGCGGCTCCTCGCGGAGCGGGGCGTCCCGGTCGTCGTCGCCGACAACCTCTCGAGCGGCTGGCGTCCGGCCGTGAGCGCGCCGCTCGTCGAGCTCGACCTGGGCGACCGCCTGCGCCTCGACGCGGCGTTCGCCGAGCACCGCCCGCGCGCCGTGATCCACTTCGCGGCACGCACCTACGTGGGGGAGTCGGTCGAGCACCCGGCGCTCTACTACCGCGAGAATGTGATCCACACCTGGAACCTGCTCGAGGCGATGCGCGCCGCGGGCTGCCGCGAGATCGTGTTCTCGTCGACGTGCGCGACCTACGGCAACCCGCGCCGCCTGCCGCTCGACGAGGACCACCCGCAGGAGCCGATCTCGCCCTACGGCCGCACCAAGCTGCACATGGAGCACATGATGCAGGACTACGCGCGCGCCTACGGCTTCAGGATCGCGGCGCTGCGCTACTTCAACGCGGCCGGCGCGTCGCAGAAGGGCGACTTGGGAGAGCACCACGTGCCCGAGACGCACTTGATCCCGCTCGTGCTGCAGGTCGCGCTGGGCCAGCGGCCCGACATCAAGATCTTCGGCGACGACTACGACACGCCCGACGGGACCTGCGTGCGCGACTACATCCACGTCGAGGACCTGGCCGACGCGCACATGCGCGGGCTGGCGGTGCTGCAGCAGGGCCGGTCGCCGCTGGCGGTCAACCTGGGCACGGGCCAGGGCTACTCGGTGCGCGAAGTGATCGACACGGCACGCCGCGTCACCGGGCATCCGATCCCGGCGGTGGTCGTCGGCCGGCGCGAGGGCGACCCGCCGGTCCTGGTGAGCGGCGGCACGCGCGCGCGCGACGTGCTGGGCTGGACGCCACGGCGGCCGGCGCTGGCGGACATCGTGGGGGACGCGTGGCGTTTCCACCGCGCGCACCCGACCGGGTTCGCCGCGCGAGGCTGAGAGGCCGAGAGAAACCGATCGTACGGCCTCTCGATCCTGATGGCGCCGCGCGGAACCGCGCGCGGGGGAGGGCTCGCTCGCGACCGTCTTGAACCGGCACACGGGTTGCGACACAGTCGCGCCGTGGAGAGGTGCGCATGAAGTCGGGCCCGAAGCCGAAGGCCGGCAAGCCGGCCAGGAAGTCAGCGGGCAAGAAGCCGGCGGCCGCGAAGCGTTCGTCGGGCTCGCGCGCGGCGCGCATCACCGTCCTGCTCGTGCTGAATGCCGCGCTGATCGCGCTCGTGTGGCAGGTCGCTGGCCCGCGGCTCCTGGCCGCAGCGCGCGGGACCGTAGCCGAGCCCGCGCCCGCGGCGGCGCCCGACAGCATCGCGCCCGCGACGAGAGTCCCGGCGCAGCGCGCGTTCGCAGCGGCGCGGCGCGACAGCGCGCTCGAGGAGAAGGTACGCGCGCTCGTCCACGAAGCCGTTGCGCGCGCCGCGAGCGAGTCGAAGGGCCGCGTGCAGGCCGGCGCCGTCTCGGTCGCCGTCCACGTGCGCGACGCGGCCGACGGCGCCGAGATCGTCGCGCTCCACGCCGGCCGCGCGCAGCGGCCGGCCTCGAACCTGAAGCTCGTGACGACCGCCTCGGCGCTCGTGCTGCTGGGACCCGACTGGCACTTCACGACGCCCTTCACGAGCACCGCGGCGATCGTCGAGGGCGTGCTGCGCGGCGACCTCGTCGTGCACGGCGCCGGCGATCCGCTCTACGACCCGAGCACGGCCGGCGGCGTCGAGGTGCTCCTCGCACCCGCGATCGAGCAGCTGAAAGCAGCCGGGCTGCGCCGTGTCGCGGGCGACCTGGTGCTCGACGAGGGCCGGTTCGCCGACCCCGGTCCGGGACCGGCGTGGCCGGCCGACGGGCAGCGCTGGAGCGAGTTCTGCGCGCTGTCGGGCGCGTTCAGCGCGAACGCCGGCTGCATCACCGCGACCGTGCGGCCGGGCGCCGTGGGCGGCGCGGCGCACGTCGAGATCCGCCCGCGTGGCCACGGCCTGCCGCAGAAGATCGACGTGCGCACCGGCGCCGCGAAGTCGAAGCTTGACGTGCGCGTCTCGGCCGTCGGCGGCACCGTGGTCGTCGAAGGCAGCGTCCCGGCCAACGTGCCCGAGTGGTCGTGCCGGTTCGCCGCGCCCGATCCGGTCGAGCTGTTCGGCGGGGCGCTGCACCACGCGCTGCAGGCCGAGGGCATCGAGGTCGCGGGCCGTGTGCGGCGCGAGCGCGCGGCAGTGCAATCGACCGCGCGACCTCTGGCGGCGATCTCGACGTCGCTGCTCGACGTCCTGACGCCGATCAACGCGCATTCGAACAACGCCTGCGCCGACCAGCTGTTCTTCGCGCTGGGCAACGAGCAGTTCGGGGCCGGGACCCGCGCCGGCGGGCGCGCGGCGAGCTTGTTCGCGCTCGAGCAGCTGGGCGTGCCCGACGACGGCTTCGCGCAGGTCGACGGGTCGGGGCTCTCACGCGACAACCAGGTCAGCGCGCAGCAGATCACGGCGCTGCTGGCCGGCGTGTCGATGCGCGGCGGCCGCGCGGCGGACGCGCTGCTCGAGTCGATGGCCGCGCCGCGCGCGGACGGGACGCTCGACGAGCGGCTCGAGGGCCTCGAGGGCCGCGTGCGCGCGAAGACGGGCTTCATCGGCGGCACGAGCGCGCTGTCGGGCGTGCTGGAGGCCGAGGCCGGACGACGGCTCGTGTTCTCGATCCTGGTCGAGTACCCGGTCGTGGATGGCCTCAACACGAAGGTCTGGAAGCCGATGCAGGACAAGATCTGCCGGGCTCTGGCGGGCGTGCGTGGCTGACACGGCCGCCACGTCGGCCGACTTCACGCCCGCGGGGCTCGACGCGATCCTGCGCGAGGCCGAGGGGGCGGCGCGCGCTGCCGGCGACGCGCTGCTGCGTCACTTCGGCCGCATCGACCGCGCCGAGGTCGCGTCGAAGAGCGCCGCACGCGACCTCGTGACGAAGGCCGACGTGGAAGCCGAGCGCGTGCTCGTCGCGCACCTGCGCCGCACGTTCCCGGGGCACGCGATCGAAGCCGAGGAGGAGGTGCGCGACGCGCCCGACGACGCGCGGCCGCGCTGGTTCCTCGACCCGCTCGACGGCACGGTGAACTTCGTGCACGGCATTCCCGCGTTCAGCGTGTCGATGGGACTGTACGCGGGACGGGAGCCGCTCGTCGGCGTCGTGCACCTGCCGAAGATGGGGGAGACGTTCACGGCGCGGCGCGGCGGCGGGTGTCGCGTCGACGGGCGCAGCGGGCAGGTGTCGGACTGCACGGAGCTCGGAGACGCGGTGCTCGCGACGGGCTTCCCGTACCGTCGCAACGAGATCGAGCACAACAATGTGGCCAACTTCGACCGGCTGATCCTCGAGATCCGCGGCATCCGGCGGATGGGCTCGGCGGCGATGGACATGGCCTACGTGGCGGCGGGGCGCTTCGACGGGTACTGGGAGCTGCACCTCGCGCCGCACGATGTCGCGGCGGGGGCGTTGCTCGTGCGCGAGGCGGGCGGGATCGTGCGCGATGCGCATGGCGGAGAGGACTGGTTGCGCGGCGGGAGCGTGGTCGCTGCGGGCGCGGCGATCTTCGAGACTTTGAGGGCGCGCGTCAAGGCCTGAGGACCACCGTCAGAGCCGTATGGTCGCAGCTCGCGACGATTCGATGCGTACTTTCGATGCTGCCCAGAAACCGCAGTATTTCCCGCGTTTTCCTGCAACTCTCGCACGCGCTGATCGTTGAAAGAGCAGGGGGACGCACTCGATGGCGAAGATGATCGCAGGCTCGGTCCAGCAGCTCTCGCTGTTCCGTCGCGGCGGCGCGAGGCCCGGTGCAGGGCGCAAGCCGAAGGGTCCGCTGGCGAAGGTCGCGCACGAGGCTCGTTCCCCGCTGTCGGCTCACCATCCCGTGCTCGTCACGCTGCGCCTGCTGCCCGAACACCCGAACCTGCGCTGCGCAGAGACTCTGCCCGTGATGCACCGCGCGTTCCGCGGTGGGTCCGACCGCTTCGGGTTCCGGCTGATCGAGTTTTCGATCCAGACGAACCACCTGCACCTCATCGTCGAGGCCCAGGATGCCGAGGCGCTCGCGCGCGGGATGCAGGGCCTGAAGGTCCGCCTCGCTCGCCGATTGAACCGCGCGTGGGGTCTGTCCGGCTCGGTGTTCGCGGATCGATACCACGAGCGCATCCTGAGCTCGCCCATCGAGGTGCGTCGCGCGCTCGTGTACACGCTGCAGAACGCGCGCAAGCACGGCGTGCTCCTCACGGGGATCGACCCCTTCTCGTCCGGCCGCTGGTTCGACGGCTGGAAGAACCGCATCGGCCGGCCGCTCACGGCCGAGGAGGAGCGGATGCTCCCCGTGGTGTCTCCAGGCACGTGGCTTCTCCGGATCGGATGGCGCCAGCATGGCCGGATCGGCGTCGACGAAGCACCTGCAGGCCCGAAGTCGCCACGCAAGAAGTCGGGTCGTGCTTGCAGCACCGCAGTCGGGGTCGTGGCTCCTTCGGATTCCTAGCGCGCTCGAGCTCCGGCGCTCCGTGGGGCGGGTCTCGTCTCGTACTTCGTCCTAGGCGTGCCCCGAGGTCTCGCGAATTTGTGCCGAATCAAACTCTGCAGGTGATCCCTGCGCGTCGAGTCGCGGACGCAACGCGTCCGATCTGAACGCCCCAGCCGCGGCGCATCCGTGTTCCACCTCGGCACCGCGCTCGAACCCTGCGCGCTCGAGCGTCAGCGCGGATGCGCAACGTTGGAATCCGTCCAGGCACGACCTCGGGCGCCCGTGAATCCGTGTCGAATCGAACTCGGAGGGGATCCCTGCTCGTCGAGTCGCGGTCGTAAGGCAGCCCGGTTCGAACGTACTGGCAGCAGTGCATCCGTGTTCCACCTCGACTCCGCGCGCGAGCCCTGCGCGCTCGATCCTCGGCACGGGACGCGCGACCTTGGAATCCGTCCAGGCACACCTCGAGCGCCCGTGAATCTGTGCCGAATCAAACTCTGCCGGGAGCCCGCCCGGCCGGACACGACCGGCCGGCAAGGCTCGTCCTCGCGCAGCGCTCCGACACTGAGGACGCGCTGTCGCGCCGCGCTTCAGGGCGTGATCGTCACCGACGTCACGTTCGTCCAGGCCGCGCCGTCGGCGGCTCAGGAGCTCGCGCCGAGCAGCGTTGCCGCCAGGGCGGCACGGGCGCGAATCGCGATCATGGCGTCCTCCTCCGGCGCAGGTTTCGGTTCGCGGAGCGGACCGTCTCGTGGAGCAGGGCCCATCCTACGCCGGTCCGCCGATGGCGGACGGTGCGATCCCGACCGCGCGCCGGCCCGTCCGCCTTCCGAGCACCGGCCGCCGTTCCCGCTCGGCCGGCCGGGGAACGGTCCGCCCCGCCTTCCTGCCCCCGAACAGCCCGGCTATCCTTTCCAGCTTGCCGCAGTCCGTCTCAGTTCAGGGGGAACCCCTCCCCAGCGCTCCCCGAACGCAGCCCGCCGGGGCGGACGAAGGCTCCTCGCCCTCATGACCGAAGGTCTGATCCGGATCCGCAAGGCGCGCCAGAACAACCTGGCGGGCATCGACGTGGACCTGCCCCGCAACCGCTTGATCGCGGTGACCGGGGTCTCGGGATCGGGCAAGTCCTCGCTGGCCTTCGACACGCTGTTCCGCGAAGGGCAGCGGCGCTTCCTCGAGACGCTGTCGGCCTACGCGCGGCAGTTCCTGGGGGACATGGAGAAGCCCGACGTCGAATCGATCGAGGGGCTCTCGCCGGCGATCGCGGTCGACCAGAAGTCGATCCAGCGCGGGCCGCGCTCGACGGTCGGCACGCTGACCGAGATCGTCGACCACCTGCGCGTGCTCTACGCGCGCGCCGGGCGGCCGCACTGCCCGCACTGCAAGCTGCCGATCCGCTCGCAGACGCCCGAGGACGTCGTGCAGCAGGTGCTGCGCGACTCGGGCGGCAAGAACGTGATGCTGCTGGCGCCGCTCGTGCGCGATCGCAAGGGCCAGCACAGAGAGGTGCTCGACAGCCTGCGCAAGAAGGGCTTCGTCCGCGCGCGCGTCGACGGCGTCGTGCACCGCATCGAGGACGTCCCCGAGCTCGAGCGCTACAAGCGCCACACGCTCGAGGCCGTCGTCGACCGGCTGCAGCCGTCGCAGGACAAGATCCAGCGCCTGCGCGAGACGCTCGAGCAGGCGCTCGAGCTGTCGGGCGGCGACGTGATCGTCGCCGGCGACGGACCCGACCGCGCGTACTCGACCAGCCGCACGTGCCCGGGCTGCGGCGGCGACGTGCCGCCGCTCGAGCCGCGCCTGTTCTCGTTCAACTCGCCGCACGGCGCGTGCCCGCAGTGCGAGGGTCTGGGCGAGCGCTTGAGCGCGTCCGAGCGCGCGGTGATCAAGGACCCCGCGCTGACGATCCGCGAGGGCGCGCTGGCGGTGACGCGCGCGTCGGGCGGAGCGCTGCTCTTCCCGCACGTCGACTTCAAGTTCCTGGCGGCGGTCGCCCAGTCGTTCGACTTCGACCTCGACACGCCCTGGAAGCAGCTGACGCGCAACGCGCAGAAAGTGATCCTCATCGGCAGCGGCGAGGAGCGCTTCGCGTCCGAGGCCAAGTGGTCCGGCCAGAAGTACTCGGGTTCCGTGCGCTGGATGCGGCTGTTCGGCGGCGTCCTGCCGGCCGTCGAGAAGGCCGCGAAGGCCGGCGCGCACAAGCGCACGGCCGAGAAATTCCTGGCGCGCGAGGTCTGCAGCGCGTGCAGCGGCAGCCGCCTCAACCCCGCTGCGAACGCCGTGCTCCTGGCGACGAGGCCGTTCGGGGAGATCACGCGTCTGCCGATCGCGACGCTGCCGGCGACGCTCGCGGGCCTCGAGCTGACCGCGCGCGAAGCGCGCATCGCCGAGGACCTCCTGCGCGAGATCCGGCGGCGCGTCGACTTCCTGTTGCAGGTCGGCCTGGGCTACCTGTCGCTCGACCGCTCGGCCGAGACGCTCTCGGGCGGCGAGGCGCAGCGCATCCGACTGGCGGCGCAGCTGGGCGCGGGTCTGCAGGGCGTGCTCTACGTGCTTGACGAGCCGTCGATCGGACTGCACGCGCGCGACCAGGGGCGTCTGCTGGGCGCGCTGCGCAGCTTGCGCGACGCCGGCAACACGGTCGTCGTCGTCGAGCACGACGAAGCCACGCTGCGCGCCGCCGACTGGCTGGTCGACATCGGCCCCGGCGCCGGCCGGCACGGCGGCCACATCGTCGCGCAGGGGACTCCGGCCGAGGTGGCCCGCGGCGACACGCCGACCGCGCGGCTCCTGCGCGGCGAGATCGCGCTGGAGGCGCCCGAGCAGAGGCGCACGGGCAACGGCAAGGCGCTGACCGTCAAGGGCGCGCGCGCCTTCAACCTGAAGGACATCGACGTGAGCTTCCCGCTCGGGACGCTGACCGTCGTCACCGGCGTCAGCGGCTCGGGCAAGTCGACGCTCGTGAACCGCATCCTCGAGCGCGCGGTGCGCCGGCACCTGGGCCTCGAGAGCCCGCCGCCCGAAGCGCACGACAAGGTGTTGGGCCTCGACAAGATCGAGGCGCTCGTGACGATCGACGCCGCGCCGATCGGGCGCACGCCGCGCTCGAACCCGGCCACGTACACCGGCGTCTTCAACTGGATCCGCGACCTGTTCGCGGGGATGCCCGAGGCCAAGCTGCGCGGCTACACGAAGTCGCGCTTCTCGTTCAACGTCGCCGGAGGACGCTGCGAAGCCTGCGGCGGCGCAGGCGCGAAGTACGTCGAGCTGCAGTTCCTGGCGCCGGTGACCGTGCCCTGCGAGGAGTGCGGCGGCCACCGCTTCCAGGCCTCGACGCTCGACGTGCACGTCCAGGGCCGCTCGATCGCCGACGTGCTGGCGATGACGGCCGAGGACGCGCTCGAGCTGTTCAAGGACCACCCCAAGATCGCGCGGCCGCTGCGGATCATGGTCGAGATCGGCCTCGGCTACCTGACGCTGGGCCAGCCGTCGACGACGCTCTCGGGCGGCGAGGCGCAGCGCTTGAAGCTCGTGACGGAGCTGCAGAAGAAGCCGGCCGGGCACGTGCTCTACATCCTCGACGAGCCGACGACCGGGCTGCACCTGTCCGACGTCGCGCGCCTCGTCGCGGCGCTGCAGAAGCTCGTCGACCGCGGCAACACGGTCGTCGTCATCGAGCACAACCTCGACCTGGCGCTGGCGGCCGACCACCTGATCGACCTCGGCCCCGAGGGCGGGGCCGAGGGCGGCTACTTGCTGGCCGAAGGCACCCCCGAGCGGATCGAGGGGATCAGCGGCTCGCACACGGGCGCGGCGCTGCGCGCGTTCCGGGCCGGGAAGCACACGGTCGAGACGCGGACGCTGGCGCGGGTCAGCACGGAGCGCACCGACCGCCTGCGCGTGATCGGCGCGCGTACGCACAACCTCAAGAACGTGTCGGTCGACATCCCGCGCGAGAAGCTGGTCGTCGTCACCGGGCCGAGCGGCTCGGGCAAGAGCTCGCTGGCGCTCGACACGATCTACACGGAAGGCCGCCGGCGTTTCGTCGAGTCGCTGTCGACGTACGCGCGGCAGTTCCTGGGCACGAAGGACCGCCCGCCGGTCGAGCGCATCGAGGGCCTCGGCCCGGCGGTCGCCGTCGAGGCGCGCTCGGGACACGGCCAGCCGCGCTCGACGGTCGCGACCACGACCGAGATCCACGACCACTTGCGCGTCCTGTGGGCGCGCGGCGCGACGCTGCGCTGCCCGACGCACGGCGAGAAGCTGGAGCGCGCCGACGCCAGCAAGATCGCGCGGCGCATCGTCGCCGACTGCGACGGCAAGACCGGCTGGCTCGTGGCGCCGATCCTGGCCGGCGGAGGCGAGGACGATTCGACGGAGCTCCTGAAAGCACGCGCACCGGCCTGGAAGGCGGCCGGATTCCTGCGCGTGCTGATCGACGGCGTCGAGGCGCGCATCGACGGCGCGCTGCCATCTGTACAGCCCCGCGCAAGCCTCGACCTCGTGATCGACCGCCTGCGCTTCGCGGCCGACACGCGCGCGCGCATCGCCGAAGCCGTGGAGGAGGCCGAAGCGGCCGGCGACGGGCGCGTTGCCATCGTTCTGCGGGGAGCAAGTCTGGCCGGCGTCTCCAAGGGCGCCACGGGAACACCCGAGCGCCGCACGTACTCGACAACCGGCGCGTGTCCCGTCTGCGGCTTCCACTTCGAAGGCGAGCTCGAGCCGCGCCACTTCTCGTTCAACACGCACGTCGGCGCCTGTCCGGCCTGCGACGGCCTGGGCGAGAGCGTGCAGTGCGTGCCCGAGCTGCTCGTGTCGCACCCGGACAAGTCGTTCGAGGACGGCGCCTTGAAGGGCAAGCTCGGCCGCTACCTGGTCAAGGGCAAGGGCTACTACGAGATGCTGCTGCGCACGGTCGCGCGCCAGCACAAGATCGATCTCGACACGCCCTGGGAGCGCTACACGGAGGGCGAGAAGCAGCTCTTGGCGCAGGGCGTGGGCGCCAAGCCGTCGTACAAGGTCGAGATCGACCGCACGACGCAGAACGCCGAGATCCAGGAGTCGTTCACCGCCTCGTGGCCGGGCCTGTGCGGCCACGTCGACGCGTGGCGGCGCAAGACCGAAGACCCGGAATGGGCCGCGATCCTCGAGACCGTGATGCGCAAGCGCACCTGCGACGTCTGCGGTGGAGAGCGCCTGCGGCCCGAATCGCGCGCCGCCACGATCGGCAAGACGCGCCTGCCCGAGCTCTTGAAGGCCAGCGTGAGCGACGCGGGACGCTGGATGAGCGACCTGCGCACGAAGGGCAAGCTCGCGGCCGAGATCGAGCCGGTGCTGAACGAGATCGCCTCGCGCCTGGGCCTGCTCGAGCGCGTCGGCCTGGGTTACCTCACGCTCGACCGCCACACGTCGACGCTGTCGGGCGGCGAAGCGCGCCGCGTGCGCCTGTCGGCCAGCTTGGGATCTCAGCTCGTCGGCGTCTGCTACGTGCTCGACGAGCCGACGATCGGCCTGCACCCGCAGGACGTGGAGCGCTTGACGGACGCGCTGCTCGAGCTGCGCTCGCGCGGCAACACCGTGATCGCGGTGGAGCACGACACGGGGATCATGCGCCGCGCCGACTGGATCGTGGACATGGGTCCGGGTGCCGGCCGATTGGGCGGCGAAGTGGTCGCATCGGGCACGCCCGACGAGGTCACGGCGCATCCCACGTCGCGCACGGCGGCCGCGTTGCGCGGCGAGATCTCGCTGGCGCGCAAGGCCGAACCGCGCGAGGGTCCGCGCGAGGTCGTGCGCATCACCGGCGCGCGCCTGCACAACCTGAAGGGCGTCGATTTCGAGTTCGCGTTCGGCGAGATGACCGGCGTGTGCGGGCCGTCGGGCTCGGGCAAGAGCACGTTGATCCTCGACGTGCTCGTGCCGGCTCTCGCCAGCGAGGTGCCGCAGGGCCGCTGGAAGCGCCTGCAGGTCGCGCCCGGCACGCGCACCGTCGTCGTCGACGCCAGCCCGATCGGCCGCACGCCGGCCAGCGTGCCGGCGACGTACGTGGGCCTGATGGACCCTCTGCGCGAGCTCTACGCGCGCACGCCCGACGCTGCCGTGCGGGGCTTCGATCCGGCGCGCTTCTCGTTCAATTCGCCCAAGGGCCGCTGCCCGGCCTGCGAGGGCAAGGGCTCGGTCAAGGTCGAGATGCAGTTCCTGGCCGACCTGTGGCTCACGTGCGAGTCCTGCGACGGCAAGCGCTACGCGCCCGAGGTGCTCGAAGTGCGCTTGCGCGGCAAGAACATCGCCGACGTGCTCGCGATGTCGGTCGACGAGGCGCTCGAGTTCTTCGTGCACCAGCCGCGGCTGGTCGAGATCCTCCGCACGCTGCGCGACGTGGGCCTCGGCTACCTGCAGCTCGGGCAGAGCTCGACGACGCTGTCGGGCGGCGAGGCGCAGCGTGTGAAGCTGGCCTCCGAGCTGTTCCGCGCCGAGACGGGCGGGCGCAGCGTGATCGTGCTCGACGAGCCGACGACCGGCCTGTCGATGTCGGACGTGGCGCACCTGGCGACCGTGCTCGACCGCCTGGCCTCGCGCGGCAATGCGCTCGTCGTGATCGAGCACCACACGGGCCTCCTGTCCGCCTGCGACCGGCTCGTCGAGCTGGGTCCCGTTGGCGGCGAGGGCGGCGGCCGCGTGATCGCGCTGGGCACGCCGGCCGAGGTGGCGGTCGACCCGGCGTCGGTCACGGGGCCGTGGCTCGAGGAGCTGCGCGGACGGGCGGGCCCGACGCTGTCCGGAGCGGCGCCCAGAGTTCCGCGCACGCGCCGCTCGAGGAAGGCGGTCGGATGATCCACCCCGACAACCCGCTGATCGTGCAGGGCGACCGTTCGCTCATGCTGCACACGGTGTGCGCGGTCCTCGACGCGCAAGGCCGCGCGGCCAAGGACGAGCAGGGCCGGCCGCTGACGCAGGAACACCCGCGATTCGCCGAGGCGCGCGACCGTCTGGCGCAGTTCGCGGAGCTCGAGAAGAGCCCGGACTACCTGCACACGTACCGCATCACGCCGGTGTCGATCTGGAACGCCGCCGCGCTGGGTCTCACGGCGGCGCAGATCCAGGAGACGCTCGAGGACCTGGCCTGCGTGCCGGTGCCGCGCAACGTGACCGAGGAGGTGCGCGGCTGGATCGCGCGCTACGGCCTCCTGCGGATTGAGCGCTCTGTGCGCTCCGTGCAGACCGTGGACGAACACGCCACAGCCCAAAGCCCGCTGTCCGCGGATTCCACATCCCAAGCCTCCGATCCCGCCCCCGATTCGCCCGCCATCTTCGAGCTCGTCTCCGACGACGCCCGCGCGCTGGCCGAAGTCCTCGGCCACCGCTCGATCCGCGCGATGCTGCAGATCGAGGACGGGCGCGCGTTCCTGAACGACCTCTCGCGCGGCTCGATCAAGCAGGCGCTGATCAAGATCGGCTACCCGGTCGACGACCGCGGCGGCTACCTCGAGGGCGACCCGTTCCCGGTGCCGCTGCGCTCCGTCTGCCTCTCCGGCCGACCGTTCCACTTGCGGCCCTACCAGCTCGAAGCCGCCAAGGCCTTCCACGCCAGCGGTTCCGTGCTGGGCGGCAACGGCGTCGTCGTGATGCCGTGCGGCGCGGGCAAGACCGTCGTCGGCCTGGCGGTGATGAACCTGGTCGGCACGAAGACCTTGATCCTGACCACGAACACGATCGCGGTGCGGCAGTGGCGCGAAGAGCTGCTGGACAAGACCGGTCTGCCGCCGGAAGCGGTGGGGGAGTACACCGGCGACGGCAAGCACGTCGCACCGATCACGATCTCGACCTACCAGATGCTGACCTGGCGCCGCACGAAGACCGGCGACTTCGAGCACTTCACGCTGTTCTCCAAGGAGAACTGGGGCTTGGTCGTGTACGACGAGGTCCACCTGCTGCCGGCGCCGATCTTCCGCGTCACGGCCGAGCTGCAGGCGCGGCGGCGTCTGGGCCTGACCGCGACCCTCGTGCGCGAGGACGGCAAGGAGGACGAGGTCTTCTGCCTCATCGGACCCAAACGCTACGACGTGCCCTGGAAGGTGCTCGAGCAGAAGGGGTTCATCGCGGAAGCGCGCTGCGTCGAGGTGCGCGTGCCGCTCGACCCCAACTGGAAGTCGCAGTACGCGTTCGCCGACGCGCGCGGCAAGTTTCGCGTCGCCTCCGAGAACCCGGCCAAGACCGCCGTCGTGCAGCGCCTCCTGGCGCGCCACGTCGGTGCGCACGTCCTGGTCATCGGGCAGTACATCGACCAGCTCGAGGCGCTGGCGCGCCACTTGAAGGCGCCGCTGATCACGGGCAAGACGCCGACGGTCGAGCGCGAGCGGCTGTACTCGGCCTTCAAGAGCGGCGAGGTGCCGGTCCTGATCGTGTCGAAGGTCGGCAACTTCGCCATCGACCTGCCCGACGCGAACGTCGCGATCCAGATCTCGGGCACCTTCGGCTCGCGCCAGGAAGAGGCGCAGCGGCTGGGCCGCGTGCTGCGGCCGAAGTCCGACGGCTCGGGCGCGGTCTTCTACTCGATCGTCACGCTCGGGTCGCGGGACCAGGAGTTCGCGCAACGCCGCCAGCTCTTCCTGACCGAGCAGGGTTACACGTACGAAATCGTCGACGCGAGCGCGCTGGAAGCGCCGCGAGAGGCCGCCACGCGATGAGCGTCCAGGACTACGACCACCCCACTGGCCCGCAGGGCCACGACGCGCACGCCGACAAGAACGGCGCGGCGCGGGGAGCGCGTCCGCGCGCGGCCGAAGCGGTGCACGCGGTCCGCGATCACGACGTCGCCGAGCTCTACCGCTTCTGGTCCGGCCAACGCGCCGCGCGCATCCCCGAGGATCCGGCCGACGCGCGCCGCCAGGTCGTCGAGTGGATGTCGCAGGCGCCCGTGGTCGAGTCGCGCGTGGCCGTGCTGCCGCGGCGATTGCTGTCGATCCTCGATCTGCACCTGGAGTCGCCGCGCTACCAGTGCACCGCCGGTGAACTGCTCAACGCGCGCCACCTGGCCTACATGTCGAGCTACGACCTGCAAGCGTCGCTGGCCGTGCTCGGCCGCCACGCGTTGGTCGTCGAGACGAAGAGCCCGGGTGTCGAGAGCTTCGGCGCGCGCTCGTGGACCGTGCCGCAGGACGTGGGCGACGCGATCCTGCGCCAGCGGCGCGTGCGCCGCCGCGGGATCTTCGACGCGTTCACGCTGCGCGGGCACATCGACCGCCTGTACGACGACCCGGCGCGCAGCCAGCGCACGCCGCCGTCGCGCATTCGCGAGCTCTACAAGCTGTACGCCAACGAGTCGGCCGCCGTCGGACGCGTCGAGCGCTTGCCGGACGGATTGCGCCAGCTCGTCGAGAAGACAATCGTCGAGTTCGGCGGGATCCTGCCCAAGAGCCTGTTCGACCGCATGGAATCGCCGCTGCCGTGGGACGGCCGGCGCTGGGGTCACGCGCTCGAGGAGTCGCTGGTCGGCACGGTCGAGCGCCTCGAGCTGGGCCGCTACGGCATCCAGCACAACGACGAGACCTTGATCGTCTTCAACGAGGTCGCGCTGGCCTGGCTGCGCCGCGTGGCCGTGCCGGGCGACCCCGACCGGCCGTTCGACGAGTCGTGCCTGGGCGTCGACCTGGCCTCGAACCTCTCGCGCTTCATCGCCTACGTCGTCGAGCACGACGTGCGCTTCACCGTGCGCGGCGAGATCTTCAAGACGACCGAGCGGCGCATCCAGGAGGAGCTCTTGCCCAACCCGGGCCGCGAGCTGTCGCGCTCCGACGTCCTGTCGTTCGTGTACGGCTTCACGCGCGGCGCGCGCCTGATCGAGTCGACCGGCGAGCGCACGTTCGCGCTGACCTCAGCCGGCCGCGACTGGGAGGCGCACGACCTCGAGGCCAAGCTGCGCATGCTACTCGAGCACGCGATCGAGGAGCGCGACCTGCCGGGCGAGCACCACCACCAGGCGCGCATGCGGCGGATCCTGATGCGCCTCCTGAAGCGCGTCGAGCCGGGCGTCTGGTACGACTTGATGTACGTGCCGTTCCTGTCGCGCAACACGTACCTGTGCAGCCTGGACGACCTAGCGGTGGACGAGTACTTCGCCGCGCGTTTCCAGGGCGGCGCGTACACGCCGATGGACGACATCCAGCGGCTCGCGTGGCACCTGGTCACGTGGGTGCGCACGCGGCTCTACCTGCTGGGCATCGTCGACCTGGGCTACGACAAGTCCGGCCGCCCCGTCGCCGTGCGCCTCACGCGCATCGGCGCGCGTCTCCTCGGCGTCGTCGACGGCACGCCCGAGACGGGGCCCAGCGTCGGCAGCCTGATCGTGACGCCCGACTTCGAGGTCGTGCTGTTCCCGACCGGCGACGACGGCGAGCTGATCCACGACCTCGACCGCTTCTGCTCGCGCGACAAGCAGGGCGGCGTGATGAGCTTCCGGATCAGCGAGCGCTCCGTTCAGCGCGCGCTGCACGAGGGCATGTACCTGAAGCGCATCCTGGCGACTCTCGAGCGCCACTCGCGCACGCCCGTGCCGCAGAACGTGCTGTTCTCGGTACGCGATTGGGCCGCTCAAGCCGGCTGCATGCACCTCGGGCCGGACTACGTGGTCAGCGCCGACGACCAGGACCTCGTGACGCGCTTCCGCGGCGACCCGGGCGTGAAACCGCTCGTGCGCGAGACGCTCGACGACCGCCGCACCCGATTGAGAGCGGTGTCGACGCTGCGGCGCACGCAATCGCTCCTGCGCGAGCTCGGCTACCTGGTCGAGCTGGACGAAGGTGTCGCGTGAGGGCCACGGCGTGATCGATCGCGCGCAGCGCCTGCCCGGGCGGCTCCTCGCGCTGACGCCTGGCACGCTCGACGCGGAAGGCGCGGGCGCGCTGCTCGCTCGCGCCCGACTCCTGTCGCAGGCGTCGCGCGCGATCGCAGCCGGCCTGGATGCGATCCTGCTGCGCGAGCCGGAGCTCTCGGACGCTGCGACACTGACCCTGGCGCGCGAGCTGCGAGCGCTGCTGGGACCTGCTGGCTGGCTCGGCCTGCACGACCGCGTGCACCTGGCCACCGCGGCCGGAGCGGACGCCGTGCATCTCGGCTGGAAATCTCTGCCGATTCAAACTGCGCGCGCGATACTGGATTCCTCGATCGCGATCGGTTTCTCAGCCCACGCGGGCGACGATCCGGCCGCATGGTCGGAGGCGGACTACCTCGTGTTCGGCCCTGTGTTCGAGACCGCCAGCAAGCGCGGACACCTCGACCCGGTCGGTGTCGAGGGCGTGACGCGCGCCGTGCAGTCGACGAGCACGCCCGTGTGGGCCCTGGGCGGAATCACGCCCGACAACGCCGCGTCACTCACGAGCACGGGCTGCCGCGGCATCGCCGTGCGCGGCGCCGTCCTCGAAGCGGCGGATCCCGCGGCCGCGGTGGGGAGGTTCACATGAGCTGGAACGAGGACGACATCCACCGCGCGCTCGGGCGCGCTCCGAAGCCGCGCGGCCTCGCGGGCAGCCGTGGTCACGATGCGGCCGTGATGCACGCGCTCGCGGGGAAGCCGGCCGTGTGCGTCGACGCCTGCGTCGAGGGCATCCACTTCGAGCTGAACACCGAGCCCGAGCTCGTCGGGCGCAAGGCCTGCGCGCGCGCTCTCTCCGACCTGGCCGCGACCGCGGCGGCGCCCAAGGCCGTCGTGCTCGCGATCTCGGCTCCGCGCGCGCGCACGGACGCGTGGATCCTGCGCGTGATCGCCGGCGTGCGCGCGCTGGCGCGCGAGCACGGCGCGGACCTCGTAGGAGGTGACCTCGGCTCGACGACCGGGCCAACGGTGCTGACCGTCACGGCGCTGGGGGATTTCGATTCCAAGCTGCGCCCGCCCGGACGCGATCGTGCGCGCGTCGGACAGGTCGTGTTCCTGACGGGGCGGTGTGGAGGCAGCATCCTGGGACAGCATCTGGCGATCGAGCCGCGCGTCGCAGCCGGCCGCTGGCTCCACCGCCGCGGCGCGACGGCGATGATGGACGTCAGCGACGGGCTCGCGTGGGACCTCCACCGTCTGGCGCGCGCGTCGGGCGTGCGCATCGAGATCGACATGCAGAGCCTGCCGATCCACGCCGATGCCAGGCGCCTCGCGCGCCGCACGCGGGCGCAGGCCTGGGAGCACGCGCTGCACGACGGCGAAGACCACGAGCTCGTGGCGACGTTGCCCGCGTCCGCGCTGCCGCGCGTTCGGCGCGAAGCGCGGCGCCACGTCGGTCACGGGGACAGCGCGGCGATCGGACGCGTCGTGCGCGGCATGGGTGTCTCGCTCGTGTTCGCCGACCGCACGATCGACTGGGTGCCGGCGATGGGAGGCTGGAAGCACGGTGGTTGAGCGCCGCTTCCTCTCGCGCTCCCCCGAGGCCACCGAACGCCTGGCCGAGGAGCTCGGCGCGCGCGTGGTGCCCGGCACCGTCGTCGCGCTCGACGGCGACCTGGGCGCGGGCAAGACCTGCTTCGTGCGCGGCCTGGCGCGCGGGCTCGGCGTGCGCACCAACGTCGCGAGCCCGACGTACGCGCTCATGGCGCAGCACGAAGGGCGCCTGACGCTCTACCACTTCGACGCCTGGATGGAGGGCCGCGAGCGCGCGTTCCTGGCCGACGGCGGCGCGGAGTGGCTCGATCAGGACGGTGTCTGCGCCGTCGAATGGGCCGCGCGCGTGGCCGACGCGCTGCCCAGCCCGCGCTTCGAGGTCGCGCTGGCCCACGCCGGGCCCGAATCCCGCTCGATCCGGATCGGCGTGCGCGGCGAGGCGGAAAGGGACGGAAGGCTCGGCCGTATCCTGGCCGCCCTCCCCGCGATCGAAGGCCTCGACGAGTCGGTCTAGCGTTCTTCGAACGGGCCGTGCTTGGCCGGCGGAACCCGAGTTTCCTATCCTCTCCCGCCCCATGCTCTGCGCCGCCGGCCTCCTCCTCGGAACCGTGTTGTCCGTTCTGCCACAGGACCCCGCTGCGCAGACCGGCACGCCGCCGGCGGGCACCGCCGCGCCGCAGGATCCCAAGCCGCAGGATCCGGCGCAGCCGCTGACGGTGCGGCCGGGCCTGCCGGACCAGCCGCTCGTGACGGTGCAGCCCCACGAGGCCGCGCAGGATCCCAGCCGCCTGCTGGGCCCCGGCCGCGCGCTCGAGCTGACCCTGGAGGGTGCGTACGAGATCGCGCTGCGGCGCAACGTCCAGCTGCAGATCGCGCAGACCGACGCGCAAGTCGCGCTGTACAACGCGCGCGGCTCGTGGGGCGCGTTCGACTGGGTGCTCGGCGCGCGCCTGGGCTACCGCGACGCCGAGTTCCAGCCGCAGAACATCTTCGGCGGCGGCAGCGAGACCAACGAGGAGTTCTCGCTCGACCTGAACAAGCCGCTCGTGACGGGCGGCACGTTCAACTTCGGCTTCGACCACGTGACCAGCGAGACGACCTCGGCGTTCAACGTGCGGCCGGAGTCCACCGCCGACGTCGTGTCGCTCAGCTACGTCCAGCCTCTGCTGCGCGGGGGCTGGAGCGACTACGCCACGTCGACGCAGCGGCTGGCCGAGATCGAGGCGCTGCGCGCGGACCAGGCGATCCGCACGGCGCGGCACAGGCTGCTGCTCGACGTGGCGAACGCGTACTGGGACCTCGTCGCGGCGCGCGAGCAGTACGACGTGGCCGACAAGAGCCTGCAGCTCTCGATGGCGCAGGTCGACCAGGACACGCGCCGGCTCGACGCGGGGCTGGGCACCGACGTCGAGGTCCTGCAGGCCCAGGCCGACGTGGCCACGCGCGAGGAGCAGAAGCTCCTACGCGAGTTCGAGGTCAAGGCCGCGGCCGACGGCCTGCGCAAGCTGCTCTTCCCCGGCACGGACGAGGCCTTGTGGGACACCGCGCTCGTGCCCTCGACGCCTCTCCCTGTGGACCCGCGCGCGGAGGGCGTTCCGGCCTGGCCCGTCGCGATGGAGGTCGCGATCCAGCGCCGGCCCGAGCTGCGCGAGCAGCGCTCGCGCATCGACTCGGCCGAGCTCGTGCACGAGCAGACGAAGAACGAGAAGAAGCCGCAGCTCGACCTGGACCTGGCCGCATCCAGCCAGGGCTTCTCCGAGGATCCCGGCGACGCGTTCGACACGGCGATCAAGTACGACTTCCCGACGTACCGCGCGGCGCTCATCTTCGGCGTTCCGATCGGCAACCGCACGGCGAAGTTTGCCGAGAAGGCCGCCTGGGCCGAGATCCGCCGCGCGCGCCTGACCTACGACGAGCTCGAGACCACCGTCGTGGCCGACGTGCGCGCCGCGGTGCGCGACGTGCTCTACGCCGTCGAGGCGGTGCGCGCCTCGCGCAAGAGCCTGGAGTTCGCGCGCCGCCAGCTCGAGGCCGAGCAGGCGCGCTACGTGGTCGACCAGTCCACGAACTTCCAGCTCCTGCAGTTCCAGACGGACCTGGCCACGGCCATGTCGAACGAGCGCCGCTCGCGCGTGGCCTTCGCCCGCTCGCTCGTGCGGTTGGAAGCGGCACAGGGTGTGCTAGGCGACGACCTCGGATCCTGAGAGGCCACGCGCCGCGCGGTTCCGCGCGGCGCCACCAGCACGGCTTGGGTTTTCAATCCTGCCCGGATACCTGATGCGCCTACTGATCGCATTCCTCCTCCTTCTCAGTGCGGCCGTGCTCTTCGCTGCGTGCGATCGCGCACCCGAACCGGCGCCCGTCCAGCGAACGGCGACCATGGTCGACGGTCACCTCGACTTCTCGCGCGACGACCGCGTGGCGCACCTGATGGGCGGCTGTCAGCGCGCGGATCCGTTCACCGGCGATGCGAACGACCTGATCGCGGTGCAGGTGCAGAAGATCGTGACCGCGGAGGCGATCGTCGCGTCGCGCGCGCGCGCGGACCTGATCGCGGAGGGCGAGGCGGCGGTCCCCGAGCTGCGCCGCGCATTCCAGCGCTGGTTCTCCGAGCCGGGTCACGCGCCGCGCCTCCTGGCGCCGCTCGAGCTGGCGTCCACGACGCGCAGCCCGGAAGCACGCGCGATGGCGCTCGAGGGCCTGGAGCACCCGTCCGAATCCGTGCGCACGTCGGCCGCGCGCGCGCTGGCGACGTTTGCCGATCCGGCCGACTACGACCGCCTCGCGCTGCAAATGCAGCACGCCGGCCTCGAGCTCGACAGCGAGGTCTCCCAGGCGATGCTGGCCAGCGATCCCGCGCGGCTCCAGGGCGAATACCTCGCGTGGCTCGGGGATCCGCGCCGGCAGCGCGTCGCGGAGCTCCTAGCGCCCAAGCTCGCGCCGATCAGCACGGCGGAATTGCGCGCGCGCGTTCTGGCCGCGGAAGCCATCCATCCCGCGACGCGCCTGCGCTTCCTGGCCGCCAGCGCTGCCGCCGGCGACATGGCCGCGCTCGAGGAACTGCGCGCCTCGCTGCGCGACGAGAACGAGAACCGCCGGCAGATCACGATCCAGGCCGCCCTGGAGAACGGCCTCGCGTCCGAGGTCGTCCCGCGGCTCGGGCTCGAGAAGGATCCTGCGATGCGCACGATGGCGGTCGAGGCCGCCGCGTCGCTGCCCGACTCGCCCGCGCTGCGCTCCGAGATCGCGTCAGCCTTGTCGGACGTCGACGAGACCGTGCGCCGCACGGCGCTGTCCGCGCTGGTCGCGCGTGGCGACTCGGGCGCGATCGACAGGGCGATCGAGCTCTTGGCCGGCACGACCGACGAGGTGCGCCTCGCGCTGGGCGCGCTGCGCAGCCGGCTGGCGCGCGATCCCGAGCTGGCCGCGCGCGTGCTCGCGCGGCTCGAGGAGCTCCTGGCCGGCGGCTCGAAGGCCCCGCGCCACGCGATCGAGAAGGCGATCGGGCAGGTTCCGCTGGCGCAGGCGGCACGCATCCTGATCGAGCGCGGCCGCGTCGCGACCGAGCCGATCCAGGAGTTGCCCGCACACCGCTGGTACGCGCTGCAGGCCTCGAACACGGGGCCGGAGGGCCGCGCCTGGCTGCGGTCGCAGTGGGAGGGGGAGGGCGACGTACTGCGCCGCATGGACCTGATCGGCTCGGGCTGCCAGGAGTCGGAGACCGCGGTCCGAGCGTTCCTGGAGCACGTGCTGACATCGACGCGCACCGAGCCCTGGGAGCGCGTCTTCGCGGCCGAGCTTCTGGCACGTCTGGTGCCTGGGCGCGCGGCGCTCCCCGTCCTGCAGCGCGCGTCCGGGATGATCGAGCTGCCCGAAGCGCAGCGAGCGCTGCATTGCCTGATGTGGCGCTTCTGGGGAGCCGAGCGCGGCTGACCGGTAGCTCGACGTCGGAACGCCCGGGCGCGTTGACGCGCGCATTGCGCAGCGCGAACACGCGCCTTACGATGATTCGAGGGTCGCACTCCCGCACCCTCCGCCCATGCCGCTTTCCGCAGGCAGAGTTCGACGGGGCCTCAGCGGATCCGCGACGGCCGCCCTTCTGGGCTGCGTGGTCGCGTGCTCACCCCAGGCGCCACAGGTCCCACCGGCTGCGTCCAGTCCGGCGACGACGCTCGCCGCGGGTCGATCCGATCCGTGCATGGCCCGGCCGCCGCGCACCTGGCTGGCTGGTCGCACGCTCAAGCTGCCGGCCTGGTCCGACGCATTGCGCGCGCGTCTCGATCCGCGGCGCGACGGCTGGCCGAGCGAGGCGCACGCGACGCGCGTGACGGCGGAGCTCGAGCGCGCGCTCGACGCCGCGCTGGGGCCTGGCGCGGACGGCGCGGCGTTGCGCGCGCTGGGCACGGCGACGTTCGGCCTCGAGCGCGAGCTCGTGCCGCGCGAGCGCACTGTGCTGCTCGACGACGGCGTCGTGCTCGCCAGCGAGGCGCGCGCGTTCGGCGCCGTGCCCGATCTGGCCGCGGCGCTGGCCGGCTGGCGCGAAGCGCTCGGGAGCGCGAAGCCCGCCGGCGCACGCAGCGTGCGCGCCGAGGTCGCCGTCGAGACCTGGACCGAAGGCCCGGAAGGCGTGAGCGCCGACCTGGCCGTGCGCGTGCTCGGCACCGGCGGCGCACGCGTGCAGACGACGCACGCCTTCCGGTCCATGTGGCTGCTCGAGGCGGGCGTGCCGCGGCTTGCGCGCCTCGAGCCGCAGGCCTGCACGGTCGTCGAGCTCGCGCAACCGATCGTGCAGGACGCGACCGCCGGCGCGCTGGGCCGGGAGCCGTGGTTCAAGAGCGACGTGCTGCTCGGCACGGACGCGCGGCACGGACGACGCGACCGTCTGGGGCTCGATCCGTTCCTGGGCATGCACGGTCTCGCGGTCGGCGACTTCGACGCCGACGGGCTCGAGGACCTGTACGTGTGCCAGGGCTCGGGGATCCCCAACCGACTGCTGCACCATGAGCGCGATGGCACGGCGCGCGACGTGGCGCAGCCGGCTGGCGTCGCGTTCCTCGACAGCTCCTCCACGGCGCTCGCCGCCGACATGGACGGCGACCGCGACGAGGACTTGATCGTCGCCACGGGGAACGTGCTGCTCCTGTGCTGGAACGACGGCCGTGGCGCGTTCCCGGAAGGCGGCCTCCTGACCGCACCCGACGCGCCCGAGATCTACAGCCTGGCTGCGGCGGACGTCGACCTCGACGGCGACCTCGACCTGTTCGCCTGCCGCTACGTCGAGGGCGGGCTGATCAACGGCGCTCCGACGCCTTACCACGACGCGCGCAACGGCGCGAAGAACCTCTTCTGGCGCAACGAGGGCGGCCGGCGCTTTCGGGAGTGCGCGGCCGAGGTCGGGCTCGACGCGAACTACGAACGATTCTCGCTCGCGGCCGTGTTCGAGGACATGGACGACGACGGCGACGTCGACCTGCACGTGACCAACGACTTCGGGCGCAACAGCCTCTACCGCAACGACGCCGGGCGGTTCACCGACGTCGCGGCCGCGGCCGGCGCCGAGGACGTCGCGGCCAGCATGGGCTCGGCGATCGGCGACGTCGACCTGGACGGCGACCTCGACATCTACGACACGAACATGGAGAGCGCGGCCGGCTCGCGCATCGCGCGCGCGGACCGTTTCCTGCCCGACCGCGGGCCGGATCGCGCATTCTACGTACGCAACGCGCGCGGGTGCACGCTGCTGCGCGGCGACGGCCCGCTGCGCTTCACGGACGAGCTCGAAGCGAGCGGCGCGCGGCGCGGCGGCTGGGCCTGGGGCGCGACATTCACCGACTGGAACGAGGACGGACTGCTCGACATCTTCGTGCCCAACGGGTTCCTCACCATGTCGCGCACGGACGACCTGGAGAGCTTCTTCTGGCGCGTGGTGATCGCCAGCACGCCGGCGATCCCGCCGCCGACCGAGGCCTACCTGCAGGCCTGGCAGTTCGTGGGCCACATGGCGCACGTCGAAGGCTGGTCGTGGAACGGCCGCGAGCGCGACGACGCGTTCCTGAACGTCGGCGGCGGGCGCTTCGTCGACTTCAGCCGAGCGGCCGGCCTCGACTTCGAGTGCGACGGCCGCTCCGCCGCGCGCTGCGACTGGGACGGCGACGGCCTCGACGACCTGTGGGCCGGCAGCCGCACAGCTCCGCGCGTGCGTCTCCTCCTGGGGGCCCACCCGCGCGCGGGCCGCACCGTCGCCTTCGACCTGGTCGGCACGCGCCAGCACGCGCAAGCGATCGGCGCGACGGTTCACGTGGAAGCCGGCGGCAAGAAGCTGCGCGGTTCCGTGCGCGTCGGCGACGGATACCTGACCACCTCGTCGAAGCGCGTGCTGATCGGGCTCGGCGCGGCCGAACGCGTCGACGCCGTGCGCGTGCGCTGGCCCGGCGGGGAGCTCGAGTCGTTCACGGGCGTCGAGCCCGGCGCGCGCTGGCGCCTGGTCGAGGGCCAGGGCCGCGCGGTGCGCGTCGACGCGCCGCGCGCGCGGCCGGCCTGCGTCGATTCACCCTGGATACCGGCCGCGATCCCGGGCGTCGGCCGCATCGTGCTCGACGACAGGCTGCCGCTGTCGAAGCTCGAGCTGCCCGGAGCGGGCAGGCCGCGCCGCGTCGAGTCGTTCGCCGGTCGCACGCTGCTCGTCGCGCTCGGCCGCGCGTCGGACCCCGAGACGGCCTCCGTGTTCGGCCTGCTCGCCGGCGCGCGGACCGAGCTCGAAGCCGCGCACATCAACGCCTGGGCCCTGGCGATCGCCGACTCCGGCCGCGAGGACGTGGCGCGAGCGCTCTTGAAGGAGCACGGCTTCGCCGGCGCGGGCGGGATCGCGGACGCGCGCACGCTGCAGCTGCTCGAAGTGCTCCTGCTCGAGGTGCTGGGACCGTTCGAGCACGTGCCGCTGCCGCTCGTGCTCCTGGTCGATCGCGGCGGATCGCTGGCGCTCGTGCGCTGCGGCCCGCTCGAGGCCGAGTCACTGCGCGCCGACACGCGCGCCGTCGCGCGCCTCGAGCCGAACGCGCGTGGCACGGAATCCCTCCTCGGCGGCGGACGCTGGGCGCGCAAGCCCGAGCGCGCGCTGGGCTCCGTGGCCGACGTGCTCCAGCGTCTGGGGCACGCTGAGCTGTCCGCCTGGTACCGCGAGTGCGCGCGCTCGCGGGCAGCGCCCGCTCCGCAGCCGTCGGGCGTGAGTCGCTAGCTAGCGCCGCGGCATGCGCACCCAGCCGCCGGCCAGGACCTCGGCCGCCGTCGGGGCCGCACCCGGGCCGCTGAAGCGGCCGTCCGTGTTGCGGAAACCGAGCAGCCCCTGGCGCGGCGTCCACACGAACGCGCCGCGGCCCGTCTGGCCGTGCTCCCACGGCCAGGCGCGCAACATGGGCTGGCCCGGACCTGCCGCGACGACGTCGAACAGATAACCGTGACGCCGCAAGCGGCCGTCCGGCAGTGTCTCGAGGTCCTCGAGGCGGCGCTGGATCCCGCGGTCCTGCGTAGCCAGGTGCGAGAGCGTCGCCTGCGCGCCGCCCGCGTGCACGACGTCGCCGCCCGTGTGCGACGCACTCGCGGCGGACATCGGCTCGGCCGCCAGCACGCGCAGCATGCGCATCGCATCGCGCTCGTTCTCGCGCAGCCCGAAACCGCGCAGCACCGGCAGCGTCACGACGACGACGACGACGCCGATCGCGCCCAGCGTCAGTCGATCGATCCACGAGAGCCCGCGTGCTCGAGCGCGCGGAAGGGCGGCTGTGTCGCTGAGAACGGCGGTCGAGTCGGCTTGCGTGGACATGTTCCCCCCGGATGTCCGCCGCGGGCCCACTGCCCGCGCGTGCTACCTTGGCACTCCATGTCCCGGCGGCCCGCGATGCAAGATCTTTCGCCCGATCTCGCCGTCGCGGGACGCGCGATCGCGGCGCGGTTGCGCGAAGCCGGGCACCGCGTCTGGATCGTCGGCGGCGCGACGCGCGACCTGGCGCTCGGCCTCGGGCCGCATGAGATCGACGTGGCGTCGGCCGCCGAGCCCGACGTCGTGCAGTCGACCTTCCCGCGCACGACTCCGCTCGGCCGTGCCTTCGGCACGGTGATCATCCACATCGGCGGCGCCAACGTGGAGCACACGACGTTTCGCACGGAGGCCGGGTACTCGGACGGACGGCGACCGGACGAGGTGCGGTTCGGCGCCACGGTCGAGGAGGACGCCACGCGGCGCGACTTCACCTGCAACGCGATCTACCTCGACCCGCAGACGGGCGAGGTGCGCGATCCGGTCGGCGGGCTGGACGACCTCGAGCACCGGCGGCTGGACTGCGTCGGCGACGCCGGCGAGCGCTTCCGCGAGGACGCGCTGCGGCCCTTGCGCATGGCCCGTTTCGCCGGCATCCTGCAGCTCGAGCCCACGGCCCGGACCGAGGCTGCGGCACGAGCCGAAGCCGGCGGGCTCGCGCGCGTCAGCCGCGAGCGCGTCCTACGCGAGCTCGAGGCCCTGTTCTCCCGCGCCGGCTCGGACCGCGGCGTCCGTTGGATGGAGCGCTGCGCCCTGCTCGAGCCCGCGCTGCCCGGCTACGAGCACCTGGGCGCGCTCGACACGCGCCTCCTCGCGCTCGAAGCGCTGCCGGCCGCGCCCGGGATCGAGCGCGGCCTGGCCGTCCTGCTGGGCCCGCCGCCCGAGGCGCTGGAAGCGACCTGGATCGACAGGAGCAGCGCGCTCGTCGAGGGCCTGCGCACCTCGCGGCACCTGCGCAACCTGGTCGAGGACGCCTGGCGTCTGGCGGCCGAGATGCGCGCGCAGCAGAACCCCGCGCGCTCGGCGCGCGTGCGCTGGATGCGGCGCGCGTCGTTCCCCGTCGCGCTGGCCTGGACCGAAGCCTGGGCCGTCGCGCGCGGCGAGTCGGACGCGCGCTGGCGCGCGCTGGCCGAGGAACGCACGGGCTACGGCCCGCTCGACCTGGAACCAGAGCGGCTGCTCGACCCGGCCGACCTGGCCGAGATCGGGATCCACCCCGGCCCGCGCCTGGGCGAGATCCTGCGCGCGCTCGAGATCGAGCAGCTCGACGGCCGCCTGCGCACGCGCGAGGACGCGCTCGCCTGGCTCTCGCGCCTGCGGTAGACAACAGTGTCAGACACCTTGCACCGCGGAAGTGGGTGCAAGGTGTCTGACACCCGCGTCCACCGACTAGGACGGCGGGAACGCGTGGCGCAGCGCGTGCGAGAGCGGGAAGCCGGCCAGGATCGCGGCCGCCGCGATCACGGCGTCCCACTCGCCGGGGCGGAAGGCGAGCAGCGCGGCCGCGGCCGTGAACACGAGGAGGCGCCGCAGCGCGAGACCCATCGCGCGCTGCACGTCCTCGCGCGTCCAGTTCACCCGCGCGCGCGCCTCGAAGAAGAGGCCCCACGCTCCCGCGAAGGCGACGGCGATCGCCGGCATGCGCCGCGACGCCTCGAAGGCGCCATCGGGCTGGAACGTCACGAGGATCAGGATCACGGCCGCGAGCGTGAGCAGCACGCGCGGCCGACCGCCGATCGGCCGCGGGTCCTCGCCGTCCTCGAGGCGACCGAGGCGCGACACGACGAAGACGTACGCGCCGTAGAGCAGCGGGGGAGCGACGAGGGCTTCATCGGTCAGCGTCGCGTGCCCCGTGTGCGCCGCCCAGAACACGCCCGCGCCCAGGTTCCCCGCACGGCACGCGCCCAGCAAGAACGGCCCGGTCCACGGTCCGCGGCCAACGACGTCGTAGATGACCGCGAGCGCGGCCACCGCTCCCATCCATGCCGCCATCACCGGCGCGGCGAGCCACGCGCACGCGACGCCGGCCGCCATCAGGACGGTCGCCAGCGCGAGGGCAGCCGCAGGCGGAACCAAGCCGCTCGGGATCGGACGACCCGGCCGCGTGCGCGCGTCGTGCGCGCGGTCGGCCCAGTCGTTGAGAACGAGGCCGCCGTGGTAGACGCCCAGCGACGCGGGCACGAGCCACCACGCACGCGCATCCGGCGGGAACCCGCCGCAGGCGAAGACGAGGCCCGCGACGGGATCGGCGGCCGCGCTGGGAGCGAGGGCGATCCGCAGGAGTCGCAGCCAGCTCTTCACGCGCTCGCGACGCTCAGCGCACGATCCAGCGCACGACGTCGTTGAACGTCACGTAGACCATCAACGACACGATCAGGACGACGCCGACCAGCTGGCTGTAGCCGTGCACGCGCTCGGACACCGGCGAGCCCTTCAGCTTCTCGATCAGCAGGAACAGGAGGTGCCCGCCGTCGAGCACCGGGATCGGCAGCACGTTCAGGAACGCCAGGTTCATGCTGAGCATGCACAGGAAGTAGAAGAGCTTCGTCAACCCGGTCGACGCGAACGAGTGCGACACGACGCCGATCGTGATGATGCCGCCGATGTTCTGGCCGCTGACCTGGCGGAACAGGATCCGCTTCAGCGTCAGCCACGACTCCTGCAGGAACTTCCACGACAGCGCGAAGCCGTCGCGCACGGCGTCGGCCGGTCCGTCGGCGCGGTAGACGTACTGCGCGTCCTTGATCCCGAACCCGTAGCTGGGCGGACGCCAGGCGCGCGGCGCGAGGCGGAACGTCAGGATCTCGCCGCCGCGATCGACCTCCAGCGCGAGCTCCTGGTCCTGGCCGGCGTCCTTCGCCGCCGACTGTACGTCGGAGAAGCCCCCGACCTCCTTGCTGTCGATGCGCACGATGCGGTCGCCGTCGGCCATCCCGGCCTCCTCGGCGGCCGACCCGGGCGTGATCGCGACCGCGTTCGACTCCACGTCCTGCCCGAGCGCGACGTCCTGCGCCATCGGCACGGCGTCGCCCGGAGCGAGCGCGGGGATCTCGAGCGCCAGCACGGATCCGCCGCGCTCGACGCGCATCTTCACCGGCCCGCGCGCGGCTTCGAGCGTTGAGAGGAAGTCGAACGAGCGCGCCAGGCGGCGGCCGTCGACCTCCAGGATGCGGTCGTCCTTGGCCAGGCCGGTGGCGCGGCCCAGCGACGTGTTGCGCACGGCCACGACGCGGCGCACGAGCGGGCCGACGCCCAGGAGCCGCACTTCGTTCGTGCGGCTCGGCTCGGGCACGACGGTCGCCTCGAACGCGGTCCCGTCGCGCTCGAAGCGGCCCTGCACGGGTCCGCCCTCGCGCGCCACCTGCGCCAGCTGCTCGTCGAGCGTGAGGCCCGCGCTGCCGCCCACGACCTCGACGAGCCGGTCGCCGCTGCGCAAGCCGGCGCGCTCGGCGACCGAGTCCTTGTCGACCTCGATCTCGCCGGCTGGATCGACGGCCGGGTTCGCCCCGATCGTGTAGGCGCCCAGGCTCTCGCTCCACTGCGGGACGATGCGCACCGTGCGCGCCGGGCTCTCGTCCGTGTCGCGCACGACGAGGACCGTCTCCTCGGGCGAGCCGAGCGCGACCTCGTTCGGGATGTTCATGAACGAGTACACGCCGTTGCCGTTGACCGACTCGACGCGCGTGCCCGCTTGCAGGCCGGCGTGCCAGGCCGGCGAGCCGGGCGTCGTCGCGCCGATCATCGGCTCGGCGAAGGGCACGCCGATCGCCAGGATGATCGGGAAGACGACCAGCGCGAACGCCACGTTCATCAGCACGCCACCGGAGTAGATGAGGAAGCGCTGTCCGACGCTCTTGGCCGGCAGCTCGTCGGGCGCCGGCGGGCGTCCGTCCACGGCGCCTTCCTCGCCGGCCATCTTGACGAAGCCGCCCAGCGGCACGGCCGCGATCTGGTACGTCGTCCCGCCGCGCCGCCAGAACAGGAGCCGCGGGCCGAAGCCCAGGCTGAACGTCTCGACGCGCACGCCGCACCAGCGCGCGGCCAGGAAGTGGCCCAGCTCGTGCACGAAGATCACGAGCCCGATGCCGAACGCGACGAGCGCCCAGCGGTAGGTGTTCAGCAGCAGGTCGTCCATCGTTCTCCGGGCCGTCGTACTTCGGATCAGGCGTTCTTCGAATCAGGCGCTCGCGGGGCCCTTGGCGTGCAGCGCGCCGATCTCCTCGCGCGCCATGTCCCGGGCCAGCAGATCGGCGCGCAGCAGGTCGTCGACCGTGCGATCGAGCCCCGGCCGGCGGTCCATCACACGTGCGTTCACGCGCGCGATGTCGGGCAGCGCGATCTCCTCGCGCAGGAAGGCCTCGACGGCGATCTCGTCGGCCGCGTTGAGCACGGCGCCGCAGTCGGAGCCCTCGTCGATGCAGCGGAATCCCAGCTCGAGCGCCGGGAAGCGCTCCAGGTCGGGCTCCTCGAACGTCAGCGTCTTGAAGGCCGTGAAGTCGAAGCCGCGCAAGTCGACCGGCGCGCGGTCGGGGTGATGCAGCGCGTAGTGGATCGGACCGCGCATGTCGGGCAGGCCCATCTGCGCGATCACGGAGCCGTCCACGAACTCGACCGCCGAATGCACGATCGACTGCGGGTGCATCACGACCTGGATGCGCTCGCGCTCGAGGCCGAACAGGTGGTGCAGCTCGATCACCTCGAGCGCCTTGTTCATCAGCGTGGCCGAGCCGATCGTGATGCGCGGCCCCATGTTCCAGTTCGGATGGCGCAGCGCCTGCGCCGGCGTCGCCTGCGCCAGCTGAGCCAGCGGCGTCGTGCGGAACGGCCCGCCGCTGGCGGTCAAGAGGATCCGGCGCACGCGCCCGATGTCCTCGCCGCGCAGGCACTGGAAGACGGCCGAGTGCTCGCTGTCGACCGGCACGATCGCCGCTCCGCGCTCGCGTGCGAGCTGCATCAAGCGCTCGCCGGCCACGACCAGGGATTCCTTGTTCGCCAGAGCCAGACAACACCCGCGCTCGAGGACCGCGACCGACGCGCGCACGCCCGCCGCGCCGACGACGCCGTGCACGGCGACGTCGTAGTCGGCGGCGCGGCACAGTTCCTCGAGCGCATCGGGGCCGGTGAAGAGGTGCGTCTTCGCCGTGAGCCCCGCGCGCAGCTGATCGGCTTCGCCCGCGTCGGTCAGCGCCACGAACCGCGGCGTGAACTCGCGCACCTGCTCGAGGAGCTCGCGCCACGACCCGCGCGCGGCCAGGCCCTCGACGCGGAAGGCCGGCTGCTCCATCCGCACGAGCTCGAGGGTCTGCGTGCCGATCGAGCCGGTGCTGCCGAGGAGGAGCAAGGAGCGCATGCAGGCCAGGTGGGATCCGACGGCGCCGATCTGGATGGCCCAGCGCGGTGCGGACGACTAGTCTAGGCCGCGCGGCCCCCGGGAGAAGCGCCGCGTCGATTGCTGCCTTGGTCTCTCCAACACTGCCCGGCCTGCGGCGCGCGCCTGGTGCGCGGCGAGGTCGAGGGCCGCGAACGCCCGCACTGCGGGTCGTGCACCTTCGTCTGGTACGAGAACCCGGCCCCGGTCGCGGCCGGCATCGTGCGCGACGCGAGCGGCGCGGTCCTGCTCGTCCGGCGCGCGCTGGAACCCTGCAGCGGGGCGTGGGCCCTGCCGGCCGGCTTCCAGGAGGCCGACGAGACGCCAGTCGAGGCCGTGGCGCGCGAGGTGCGCGAGGAATCGGGCATCGAGATCGAGGTGGGGGAGCTGTTCGACCTGGTTTTCGTACCCGGCGGCCGGCGCGCCGTGAACCTGGCCGTCTTCCTGTGCCGCGCGACCGGCGGCGAGCTGCGCCCGGGCGCCGACTGCCTGGATGTGGCCTGGTTCGACCTCGACGCGCTGCCGGCGGACCTCGCCTTCCGGAACGGGCCGCTGTTCCTGGAGCGCCTGCGCGCGCGCCGGTAACCTGCGTCGCGACATGAGCGGCACCCCGACGATCTCGCGCTACGCCCAGGCCGGCGTGGACATCCAGAAGAAGTACGACGCGGTCGAGCGCGCGACCGCCCAGATACGCAGTACGTTCACGCCCGGAGTCGTGGGCGACGTAGGCCTCTTCGGCGGGCTCTTCGATCCGGCGCGCATGGGTTTTCGCGACGCGCTGCTCGTGGCCAGCACGGACGGCGTCGGCACGAAGCTCGCGGTCGCGAAGATGGCCGGCGTGTACGACACGGTCGGCCGCGACATCGTGCACCACTGCATCGGCGACATCCTGGTGCAAGGCGCGTGGCCGCTCTTCTTCCTGGACTACATCGCGGTCGGGAAGATGGACCCCGACATGGTCTCGGCGCTCATACGCGGCTGCGCGGAAGCCTGCCGCGACGGGGGCCTCGCGCTCCTGGGCGGCGAGACGGCCGAGATGCCCGGCCTCTACGCGCCGGGTGATTTCGACCTGGCCGGCACGATCGTCGGCGCGGTGAAGCGCGAGAACCTGCTCGACGGCAGCCGCGTGCGCCCCGGCCAGATCCTGCTCGGTCTGCGCTCGTCGGGCCTGCACACGAACGGCTTCTCGCTCGCGCGGCGCATCCTGTTCGAGCAGATGGGGCTCACGTTGAGCGATCGTCCCGCGTCGCTCGGCGGCGTCAGCGTCGCCGAAGCGCTCCTGGCCGTGCACAGGAACTACCTGCCGTTCCTCTGGCCGCTGCTGGAAGAGCGCAAGATCCAGGCGCTGGCGCACATCACGGGCGGCGGGCTGGTCGACAACGTGCCGCGCGTGCTCGGCCGGCACGACGCCCTGATCGACCGCAAGGCCTGGGAGGTGCCGCCGCTCTTCCGCCTGCTGTGCGAGGGTGGTGAAGTCGGTCCCGACGAGGCCTACCAGGTGTTCAACATGGGCATCGGCATGGTCGCGTTCGTGGAGCCCAACGACCTGAGCGCGGTCGAAGCGTCGCTGGCCGCGCGCGGCGAGACGGCCGTGCGCATCGGCCGCACGGAACCGGCGCTGGGCGGCGAAGGAGTCGTGCGCTGGGTGCGCTGATCGCGATCGCCGCTTTCGTGCTGGCGCGGTCTTTGCCGCTGGCTTTGCCGCTGGCTTTGCCGCTGGCTTTCCCGCTGGCTTTCCCGGTGGCTCTCCCGCTGGCCGTACCGCTGACGCAGGCGCGTGCGCCCTCCGTGCTCACGCCCGAGAAGGTCGCCTTCTGGGAGACCACGTGGGCGAAGCTCGAGAAGGTCGACAGCACGGAGCCGCGCACGCGTGGCGAGGGTTGGGACCGGCAGGTCAGCGCGCTGACGCAGGCCCGTGTCGATCGCCGCGCGAACATGCCGCAGGACGACGACCAGGAGATGTTCCGCGCGGCTCTCCTGAAGTGGCACCTCGACCGGATCCGCGGCGAGCGGCTGCGGCCGATCGACGCGCCGTCCGAGCCGGTCGTGTGGCTCTCGCGCGAACCCTGGCTGTCGGCGCGCGCGCTCGCCGCCGGTTCCGCGCGCACGGAAGCCATGCTCCTGGCCCTGCGCGAAACGGCCGCGGGCGACTTCTCCGCGCGCCTGGCCCTGGCCGCGGCCCAGACCGAAGAGGAGCTCGCAGCAGGCCAGGTCGACCTCGCCGCGGCGCTCGCGCGCCAGCTCGACGCGCTCGCGTCCGATCCGGTGTCGGCGCGACGGCTCGCGTGGTGCGAGGTGCAGGCGGGGCGCTCCGAGCAGACCGTGCAGGACCTGGCCCGACGTCTCGCCACGGCGCGGGACGAGATCGAGGAAGCGCACTACAGCTTGACGCTGGCGCGCGTGGGCCTGGCGACGGGGGACGAGCTGGGTGCGCGCGCCGCTGCCGGTGCCGCGCTCGTCCTGGGATCGCCGGATGCAGCGGTCCTGCTCGGCCGACTGGCCCTGGCACGCGGCGAGCCGGACACCGCGCGCGCCGTGGCGCGACCGTGGGTGGACCGGCGCGCGGAAAGGGATTATCCCGGCGCCGTGTGGTCTCTCGCGCTGCTTCCGCCGGGGTTCCCTCCACCCTCGCCCGGCTCCCCGGTACGCTGAAACCTCCCCGCCCCGATCCGCTACACCTCCTCCATGACCGCACGCAACCGCACGCTCCTCGTGGCTGCCCTCCTGGCCGCTCCCGCCATCGCGGCGGCGGGGGAGGAGCTCTTCAAACCGGCGGAGTACGAAGCCGTCGGCAAGAAGATCACGTCTTACATCGAGGCGGTCTCGAAGACCCAGGGCCTCGACAAGGCGCAGGAGGAGGTCGCCAAGGAGCTCGAGAAGATCGCGAAGCGCATCAAGCGCGATCCGCTCTCCTTGCCGGGCGAGATGGGCAAGTCACTCTGGGCCTCGTCCGAGTACGCCAAGAAGAGCAAGGTGTCGCGCGGCAAGGTCGACACCGTCGAGGAGAAGGCCTACTGGGAGGAGGGCAAGGCGAAGCTCGAGTACGCGATCTGGGTGCCGTCGAAGTACGACCCCAAGAAGGCCTACCCGCTGATCCTCTGCCTCCCGGACGCGGGTGAGAAGCCGACGGACCACCTGGTCGAGCGCTGGATCGACCCACAGATCCGCGACGCAGCGATCTTGATCGCGATCCCGGCTCCGGCGAAGCCCGAGGTCTGGCTCGAGGGGATCACGAACACGAAGGAGACGGGCATCGGCAACGTGGCGTTCATCTACAGCCGCGTGATCCGCACCTACGCCATCGACTTCGACCGCGTCTACCTGGCCGGGACCGGGCGCGGCGTCGAGCTGGCGCTGGCGTACGGCGCGAGCTTCCCCGACCGTTTCGCGGGCGTAGTCGGGCGCTCGGGTGACGCCGGCACGGTCGTGGCCGAGAACCTGTCCAACCTGCCGAGCTACTTCGCCGGGGCGGGCGCGAAGGCGACGGAGCTGGCCGACAAGCTCAAGGCGCTGGGCACCGACAACGCGACGATCCAGGCCGAGGGCAAGGAGCCCGAGATCTGGGCCTGGATGCAGAGCCACCCGCGCGTCTCGAACCCGACCCAGGTCGTGCTCGTCGTCGGCACGCCGGTGCCGAACCGCGCGTACTGGCTCGAGGTGAAGCCGAGCGACGGCCAGGGCACGCCCAACGTCAAGGCCAAGATCGACCGCGCCACGAACACGATCACCGTCGAGGGCGAGGGCGTTCCCAAGTTCACGGTCTACTTCAACGACCTGCTCCTCGACCTCGACAAGCCGGTGAAGGTCATCGCGAACGGCACGGCCAACGAACGCACGGTCCCGCGCAGCCTGGGGCGCACGCTCGATCTGATCCTCAACTCGCGCTCGGACCCGGGCAAGTTCTACGTCGCCAGCGTGGAGTTCGACTTGCCGCCCAAGCCCAAGCCGGCGAAGCAGTAGGCGACGTGACGCGCAGCGTGGGTGCGCCGCCGACGCCGGCCAGCTCGTCCACGCCCGGCGCGCCTGTGGCGCCGGCGGCAGCGCCGCTCGTGCTGGTCGCGTTCGTGGCCGGCGCCGCGACGATGTCCGTCGAGCTGGCGGCGGTGCGCGTGCTGGCGCCCTGGTACGGCACGAGCAGCGCGGTCTGGACGAACGTGATCGGCGTCGTGCTCGTGTCGCTGGCGCTCGGCTACCTGCTCGGCGCGCGGCTCTCCGCGCGCGCGGATCCGCGCCGCGCGCTGGGCCTCGCGCTGGTCCTCGCGGGCGTCGCAACCGCCTGGCTCCCAGCGCTGGCGCGGCCCGCCGCGCGCGCGTTCCTGCCCGAGGGGCTGACGCTCGAGGAAGCCGGCGCGAGCCTCTTGTGGGGGAGCCTCGCTTCCGCGCTGTGCCTGTTCAGCCCGTCCGCGCTGGCGCTGGGCGCCGTCGCGCCGCTCGCGACCGAGTGCCTGCAGCGCGTGCGCGGCGGCAGCGCCGGAGCGGCCGGCGGCCGCGTGCTGTGCGCGTCGACCCTGGGCAGTCTGGCCGGCACGTTCGCGACGACGTACGTGCTCGTGCCGCGCGCGGGCCTCTCGGCCACGTTCCTGGGTGCGGGCGCCGCGCTCGTCGCGTGCGGGCTCCCATTCCTGTTGGCCGCGCGCGCGCGCGCGGGCGCGGTCGCGAGCGCGCTCGCCCTGGCCGGAGCGCTCGGGCTCGCGCGCGTCGGGCCACCGCCGCTGGCCGCCGACATGCGCCTCTTGGAGGCGCGCGAGACGCGCTACCAGTCGGCGCGCGTGGTCGAAACCGGCGTCGGCGACGAGCGCTTGCGCTTCCTGCAAGTCAACGAGGGTTTCGGCTCGTTCCAATCCGTGTGGCAGGTGCGCACCGGTCTCCTGCCCGAGGGCCACTACTACAACACCTTCGCACTGCCGCCCTGGTGGCAGGCGCGACCGGGAGCGTGGCGCCTCCTCGTGCTGGGTCTCGGCGCGGGCACGGCGTGGCGCGTGCTCGAAGGCGCGCTGCCGCCCGAGGTCGCGCTCGAGACGGTGGGCGTCGAGATCGATCCCGGCGTGGTCGAGCTGGGGCGACGCTGGATGGAACTCCCGGACGGCGACGCGTCGCGCGTCGTCGTCGCGGACGTCGACGCGCGTGCGGCGCTGCGCCTCCTGCCGCGCCGCTTCGACCAGATCGTGCTCGACGCGTATCAGAACCAGATGGAGATCCCGCCGCAGCTCGCCAGCGTGGAGTTCTTCGCGGACTGCGCGCAGCTCCTGGCGCGCGACGGCTGGATGACGGTCAACGTGGGCGCGTTCGGATTCGACGATCCCGTGCTGGTCGCGGTGGCCGGGACGATGGCCGCGGGGTTCGATCGCCGCGTGCTCGCGCTCCGCGTGCCGTTCGCGCGCAACATCGTGCTGGTGGCGCGCGTCGACGCGGAGCCCCTCGAGCCCGGCGCCGACGGTTGGGTCCCCGCCGGAGCACCGGTGTCACGCCACGCGGGCGCGTTGGCGCTGCCGGGCATGTGGCGCTGGTTCGAGCGGCCTGCCGCGCCGGCCCTGACCGACGACAAGAACCCGATCGAAGCGCTGCAGCGGCGCTCGATCGAGCTCGCGCGGGAGCACGCGCCGTGACCGTGATCTGCTTGCGGGAGCACGCACATGACCGTGCGTCTGCTCGCCGGAGCACGCACATGACCGTGCGTCTGCTTGCGGGAGCACGCACATGATCCCGCTCCTGCTGGCGTCGGTGCTGGTGTCCGCCGCCCCGGACCTCGACACGGCGATCGCGCTGGCGCGCCAGGGGCGCTTCGCGGAGGCGTTGGTCGCGGCCGACGCCGAGAGCGACGCCGTGAAGCGTGCGCAGGCGCGGCTCTACGTCCGCCACCACGCCGGTGACCTCGACGGAGCGCTGCGCGAGATCGCCGACGCGCGCGCAGCCGGCGCGGACAGTCCGTGGCTCGACGAGCGCGAAGCCTTCGTGGCGTTGAGCCTGCGCGATCTCAGCCGGCTGCGCGCGGCGCTCGAGCGGCTGCGTGGAACGGGCCCCGACCTGGCGCAGGCCGTCGCGCACTACCGCGCTGAGGCCGACGCGCTGGCTGTCACGTTGGAAGCGCGTGACCGCAGCGTGAGGCACGCGCGCTGGGTGGCGCTGGCCTTCGGCCTGGCCGCGTTGGCGGGCGGCGCGTGGCTGTCGCGTCGGGAATGACGCAACCCGAGTTGACGGTTCAGCACCCTCGGGCGCGGCACGGCGCAGCTAGAGGATGTCGAGAACGCCCGTGCTCGTGGTCGGGTCGTAGAGCGTCGCGGGCGGCAGCCACCAGTTCACGTCGACCGAGATCGGTGTGTTCCAGGGCAGCGGCGCGGGGTCGCCCATCAGGCCCAGCGCGACGATCGCGAACGCGCGCGCGGCGGCGTCGCGCCCCGTGTCGGTCGCGATCGCGAGCAGGGGATCCACGGCGCGCTCGTCGCCGATCCAGCCCAGGGCGGTCGCGACCGAGGAGAGCGCCGAGAGCCCGCGCGCGTCGCGCAGCATGTCGACCAAGGCGGGCGTCAGGCTGCGGTCGCCCAGCAGGCCGAGCCCGATCGCGGCCTCGCGCAGGAGCTGCGGCTGGTAGCGTGCTCCCAGCACGATCCTGCGCAGCGGCTCGATCGCCACGCCCGCGCGCGCCAGCCCCAGCGCGACGCAGCCGTGCGCGCGCGCGTCGTCGTCGCGCAGCTCCCCGAGGCGCGCCATGAGGATCGGCGTCGCATTCGGCGCGCCCGAGAGCGCCAGCGCCAGCATGTGCGCGCCGGCCTCGGCCGGGCTCGTGTGCTGGTTGACGGCCACCTCGAGCGCCTCGTGCACGCCGCGCGACGTCGTGAGCCCGTTGTCGATCGCCGCGCGCTCGCCGGCGGCCAGCGCGAGCGAGAGCCACGGCCGCTCGGGCGTCGAGCCGCGCATGAGCAGGCCAACCAGGTACGGGCGCGTCTCCGACAGGGCGTTCTTGCCGTCGCGACCCGGGCGCGCGCCCACCTCGGCCAGCGAGATCCAGGCGAAGCGGCGCGAGAGTCGGTCGCCGGTGCTCGACGCCAGCTTGAGCATCGCCCGCGCGTGCACGTCGTGCGCGTCGTCGTCGCCGTCGGCCACGATGCCGAGGCCCAGCGCGCAACTCTGGCGCACCACCGCCGGTTCGGTCGTCGCCATTTCGAGCGCGCGCGACAGGATTTGCACGCAGGTCGCGCGCCGATCGTTGCCGGCGTGCAGCGCGAGGCGCGCCAGCGTGACGGGAGCGTACGCCCGCGACTGCGCCTCGCGGCGCGGGTCGGCGAACCAGGCCGCGACGAAATCGAACTGGCCCTCGAGCGAGGCCGAGGGCGGCAACCCGCCGTCGTCGGAGGGCTGCATGGCCCCGGGTGCGAGCGGCACGAGCCCCAGCGCGATCAGCGCCGCGACGGGCACGTCGCGTGTCGCGGCGTCGGGCGCCTCGAGCGCGCGCACGAGCTGGTGCACGATCCAACGGCGCCGGTCGACGTTCGTCGTGCGCGATCCGATCAGCCCCAGCGCGTAGGCCGCGAACGCGCGCGTGCGGTACGTGACCTCGAGCTTGCCGCAGGCCTTGCGGCCGGCCTCGGTGTCCGCCAGCAGGTCCCCGATGAGCGCGAGATCGCCGACGTGCCCCAGGATCCCCAGGGCCAGCGCAGCCGACTCGGCCACTTCCTGGTTCGCGTCCGCGAGCCGCTCGCGCATCGCGCGCGAAGCCTCGTCGGTCTGCTCGGGCGAGAGCCGCGGTCCGAACTTCGCCAGGGCCAGCAGCGCCGCCGTGGCGATGTCGGGGTTGCGCTCGCCGCGCAACGCGGCCAGCACGCCCGGCGCCATGCGCCGGCGCACCTGGTCCTGGGTGGGGCGCGGCGACGGCGCCGAACCGGGCTGGCTGAGCGTGCCCACGTGCACGCCGCCGCCCTGCGCCAGCACGCTGCGCAGGCCCAGGTAGGGCTCGCGGTTGAAGCCCCACCAGAGCTGCCAGCCGGTCAGGTCGCCGCCCGCGTCGCCGCCGCTCGCCGTCGACGGACCGGCTCCCGCGCCGCCACCCGTGGCGGGACCGGGCTGGGGCCCCGCGGCGCCGGGTCCCACACCCGAGCCCGGACCGCGGTAGGAGCCCCCGTGCGCCGCCAGAGGCGCGCCAAGGACAAAGGAGACGACGAAACCAGTCAGGAGCGAGCGTAGGTGCATGAGCATCGGTGGCGCCCGCCAGATCCAAGATCGTTCTACCTCTTGGCCGGCGCTCGTCCCCGACCCACAGCGTAAGTGTTCGAGCCGGTGTTCCGGCGGCTGAAGGCCGCCGGGCAGCCACCCCAACCAGAAGCCGACCTTGGGTTCGGCAAGAGGCTCATCGCGCTACTGAGATTGCGTAGCTGGCGTGGGGAGCGTGTCGGAGTTG
>JANNQS010000084.1:0-31114 GCA_031400875.1 Planctomycetota bacterium
CGCTCGGCGCGATGACGACGCTGGCCGACGTCGCGTCGCAGCCGACGGTCGTCGCGCAGGCGCCGGCGCTCGCGCAAGCCGCTGGGCTCGTCGCCGGACCGCAGCTGCGCTCGATGGGCACGCTGGGCGGCAACGTGCTGCTCGACACGCGCTGCCAGTGGTACAACCAGACGTACTTCTGGCGACAGGCGCTCGGCTTCTGCCTCAAGAAGGACGGGACCGCGTGCCACGTCGTGGCCGGCGGATCGAAGTGCGTCGCAGCTGCGAGCAACGACACGGCGCCGCCGCTGATGACGCTGCGCGCGAACCTCGTGCTCGAAGGCCCGAGCGGACGCCGCACGGTGCCGATCGACGAGCTGTGGGTCGCCGACGGCATCTACAACAAGAAGCTCGAGCCGGGCGAAGTGCTGGTCGAGGTGCAGATCCCGCCGACGGACGCCGGTCACCGCGGCGCGTACGGCAAGCTGCGCGAGCGCGGCTCGATCGACTTCCCGCTGTTCGGCGTCGCGGTGCGGCTCGAGCTCGACGCGCGCGGCGCCGTCGCGAGCGCCGACGCGGTCGTGACGGCGCTGGCCGCGCGTCCCGTGCGCTTGAAGCGATTCCAGGAGCACTTGGTCGGCCGCACGCCCGGCACGCTCGAGTTCGAGGAGGGTGCGCGCGCCGCCGCCGACGCCGCCCACGCGCAGTGCCACCCGATGCCAAACGTGCCCGGCGACGACGTCTGGCGCCGCGAGATGGTGCCGGTCTACGTGCGCCGCACGATCCTCGCCGCGTCGCGGCGCGAGGGTCAGGTCCACCATCTCTGATCGGCGAACGTCCGCCGAATCAAACGCGCGGCGCGCGGTAGTTGCGCCAGTCGATCCCGAGCTTGCGCATCCGTGAGCGCAGCGTGTGCGGGTTCACGCCCAGCAGCGCGGCCGCGCCGTGCGGGCCCTCGATGCGGCCGCGTGTCGCATCGAGCGCGCGCTCGACGTGGGCGCGCTGCGTCCCCTCCAAGGTCTCGAAACGCGAAACCGGCGCGCTCTTGACCATCGGCTCCTCCACGGCACGCGGCATGGGCTTCGACGACGCGCCGCCCAGCGCGGCGCGCAGGTCCAGCCGACGTCCGTCACCCAGGATCGCCGCCCGCTCGACCACCGCCGCAAGCTCGCGCACGTTGCCTGGCCATGCGTAGTCCAGCAGCAGCTCGACGTCCTCGCGGGCCACGGCGAGAGGCCCCGTACCCAGTCGTCGACCCGCGGCAACCGCGAAGTGTGCCGCGAGATCCGGGATGTCCTGCGGCCGCTCGCGCAAGCTCGGCAAGCGGATCGGGAACACGCCGATGCGGTACCACAGGTCCTGGCGGAACGTCCCCTCGCCCACCATGCGCTCGAGGTCGCGGTGCGTCGCGGCGACGAGGCGCACGTCGCACGACAGCGATCGTTGCCCGCCGACGCGTTGAAACGTGCCGTCCTGCAAGACGCGCAGCAGGCGCACCTGCACGCTGAGCGGCAGCTCGCCGATCTCGTCCAGGAACAGCGTGCCCCCGTCCGCGCGCTCGAACCAGCCGCGGTGCGTGCCGGTCGCGCCGGTGAAGCTGCCCTTTTCGTGGCCGAACAGCTCGGAATCGACCAGCTCCGACGCGATCGCGCCGCAGTTCACGCGCACGATCGGGCCGGCGGCGCGCGTCGAGCGCTCGTGGATCGCGCGCGCGATCACCTCCTTGCCGGAACCGGTCTCGCCGAAGATCAGCACGGGCGCGTCGGTCACGGCGACCTTCGTGACGCGCTCGAGCACGTCGCGCAGGCCGCGTTCGGCGCCGATCACGGTCTCGCTGAGGTCGTGGCGCTGCAGGCGCGTGCGCAGCGCGCGGTTCTCGGCCTCCGCGGCTTCGCGCAGGCGCGACAGCTCCTGCACGCGGCGGTCGTGCTCGACGGCGGCGGCCAGGGGCTCGAGCAGGGTGCGCACGGCGGCAGCCAGATCGGCGCTGTGACTGCGGCCGGCTTGCACGACGAAGGCGCCCAGAGGATCGTCGCCGGAACACAGGGGGCCCGCGAGCAGCGCGCCCGGGTGCGGCGCGCCCTCCAGCGACGCGGGCAGGATCTCGGCCGGGATGCCGGCGCGCTCGGAGACGGCGTCGCGACGCCGGCACCAGACGAGGATGCGCTCGCTGGCTTCTGCGGAGAGCTCGGCGCGCGCGCGGGTCGCCGCGGTGGCTTCGCGCGCGCCGAACGAGGCGACGGTCACGACGCGCTGCCGCTCGAGATCGAGCAGTTGGACGAAGCCGGCCCGGGCTCCGAACGTGTCGATCAGGCGCGGGGCCACGCGCTCGAGCGCCTCCTCGATGCCGCGCGCCTGGCTGGCGGCGCGCCAGGCGGCGAGGGCGAGGTCGGGGAGGTCCTGCATGGTGGAACCCTATCACGGAAAACCGTGACATGTCGCGGCAGAACCGTCTTTTGCCCTAGTTTTCCGTGACGAGTTCCGCCGCAAGCCACCGCGGACCGCGGTGCCGAGGGATGCCGACGGCGGCACGACCGTTGCTCAGGAAACGTGTCCGGCGCGCGGTCCTGATCCGGCCCCGGACATGTGGATGCCGCCGGGGGCGGGCCGAGGAACGACGGCTCGCCCCGGGTGCATCGACGGCAGGACGGAACACCCCATGCTCACCCGACTCTTCCTCCCCGCGGCGCTGCTCGCCGCCGCCGCCGCCGTCGCCTATCCCTTCTCGCTGGCGGCCGCGCCGGTCGCGTCGCAGGACAAGATCACGCTCCTGAACGTCTCGTACGACCCGACGCGCGAGCTCTACAGCGAGTTCAACCGGGCGTTCGCCGAGAAGTGGAAGAAGGAGACGGGCCAGGACGTCGAGGTGCGCCAGTCGCACGGCGGCTCGGGCAAGCAGGCGCGCTCGGTCATCGACGGGCTCGAGGCCGACGTCGTGACGCTCGCGCTGGCGTACGACATCGACGCGCTGCACGACAACGGCGGCCTCGTGCCGGCCGACTGGCAGACGCGGCTGCCGCACGCCAGCGCACCGTACACGTCGACGATCGTCTTCGTCGTGCGCAAGGGCAACCCGAAGGGGATCCAGGGCTGGGACGACCTCGTGCGCGACGGCGTCAGGGTGATCACGCCGAACCCGAAGACGTCGGGTGGAGCGCGCTGGAACTACCTGGCGGCCTGGGGTCACGCGCTGCAGAAGGAGCTGGGCTCCCTGGCGCCGCTCTCCGACAAGGCGCGCGCGCAGGACGTCGCGGCGGCCGAGGACAAGGCGCGCGCGTTCCTCGCGGCACTCTTCAAGAACGTGCCTGTGCTCGACTCGGGCGCGCGCGGCTCGACGACCACGTTCGCGCAGCGCGGACTGGGCGACGTGCTGATCTCGTGGGAGAACGAGGCCTTCCTGATCCAGAAGGAGTTCCTCGACAAGGGCTTCGAGGTCGTCCTGCCGAAGGTGTCGATCCTGGCCGAGCCGCCGGTGACGGTCGTCGACAAGGTCGTCGACAAGCGCAAGACGCGCGCCGTGGCCGAGGCGTACCTGAAGTTCCTCTACGAGCCCGAGGGCCAGCGGCTGGCGGCCAGGCACTTCTTCCGAGCGCACGACCTGTCGCAGGTCGCGCGGGAGGACGCGGCGCGCTTCGCGAAGATCGAGCTCTTCACGATCGAGCAGGTCGCGGGCGGCTGGCGCGCGGCCCAGAAGCGGCACTTCGACGACGGCGGCGAGTTCGACGGGATCTACAGGCCGGGACACTGACGCACTCCCCGTGCGGCCGACCCGGTCGTCGTCGAGCGCTCGCGCCGACGGCGTTCCCTCGCGGAACGGCGCATGGCAACATCCCGCCCCGGTGACCCGCGCGCGATGACTCAGCTTAAGGCCGTGCGGAGCAGCCCGGGGCGCGCGCGCAAGCGCGTCCTGCCGGGGTTCGGCCTGACGCTCGGGCTGACGCTCACGTACATGTCGCTGGTCGTGCTGATTCCGCTTTCGGCGCTGTTCGCGCGCACGGCCACGATGACCTGGTCGGGGTTCGTCGAGACGCTGACCGACCCGCGCGTCGTCGCGGCGCTGAAGCTGACGGTCGGCGCGTCGGCCATCGCGGCGCTGGTCAACTGCGTGTTCGGCTCGCTCGTGGCCTGGACGCTCGTGCGCTACGACTTTCCGTTCCGGCGCGTCGTCGACGCGCTGGTCGACCTGCCGTTCGCGCTGCCGACGGCCGTGTCGGGGATCGCGCTGACCGCGATCTACGCGCCCGACGGCTGGATCGGACGCTTCCTCGTTCCGCTCGGCATCGAGGCGGCGTACACGCCCCTCGGCGTCGTGATCGCGCTGACGTTCATCGGCCTGCCGTTCGTCGTGCGCACGCTGCAGCCGGCGATGCAGGACCTCGAGAAGGAGTACGAGGAGGCCGCGGCCAGCCTGGGCGCGTCGCGCTGGACGACCGTGCGGCGCGTCGTCGCGCCCGCGTTGCTGCCGGCGCTGACGACCGGCTTCGCGCTGGCCTTCGCGCGAGCGCTGGGCGAGTACGGCTCGGTCGTGTTCATCTCGGGCAACATGCCGATGAAGACGGAAATCGCGTCGCTGCTCGTCGTCACGAAGCTCGAGCAGTACGACTACGCGGGTGCTTCGGCGATCGCGCTGGCGATGCTGGTGCTGTCGTTCGTCGGACTCCTGGCGATCCACTTGACCCAGTCGTGGAGCGCGCGGCGCGGCATGGCGGCACACTGACCATGAGCAAGGTCCCCAAGATCCTGCGCGCGCCCGGCCCGCTCGAGGAGCCGGCCGCGGTGCGCTGGCTCCTGATCGCGATCACGCTGGCGTTCCTGGGGCTCTTCCTGTTCGCGCCGCTCGCGGCCGTGTTCTTCGAGGCGTTCCGCAAGGGCGTCGGCGCGTTCTGGACCGCCGTCACGCGGCCCGAGACGCTCTCCGCCGTGCGCTTGACGCTGCTCGTGACCGCGATCGCCGTGCCGTTGAACGCGGCGTTCGGGCTGGTCGCGGCCTGGTCCATCGGCAAGTTCCAGTTTCCCGGCAAGCGCCTGCTGATCACGCTGATCGACCTGCCGCTGAGCGTGTCCCCCGTCATCTCGGGGCTCGTCTTCGTGCTCGTGTTCGGCGCGCGCGGCTGGTTCGGGCCGTGGCTGTCCGAGCACGAGATCAAGGTGATCTTCGCCACGCCCGGCCTCGTGATCGCCACCGTCTTCGTGACGTTCCCGTTCGTCGCGCGCGAGCTCGTCGCGCACCTGGACGAGCAGGGCACGGACGCCGAGCAGGCCGCGCTCTCCTTGGGCGCATCGGGCTGGAGCACGTTCTGGCGCGTGACGCTGCCCAGCGCCAAGTGGGCCCTGCTCTACGGCCTCGTCTTGTGCAACGCGCGCGCGATGGGCGAATTCGGCGCCGTCTCGGTCGTGTCGGGCCACATCCGCGGCGAGACGAACACGCTGCCCCTGGAGGTCGAGATCCTCTACAACGAATACGACTTCGTAGGCGCCTTCGCGGCCGCGTCGCTGCTGGCGCTGCTGGCCGTCGTGACCCTGTTCGCCAAATCACTCGTGGAACGCCACGAGGAACGCTTGTTCGCGCGCGGCGTCGGCGCCGGCATCCCGGACGATCCCCGATGAGCCTGCAGGCCGACGGCATCACGAAGAGCTTCGGCGCGACGAAGGCGCTCGACAACGTTTCCCTGGACGTCGCGAGCGGCAGCCTCGTGGCGCTCGTCGGACCCTCGGGCTCGGGCAAGACGACGCTGCTGCGCATCCTGGCCGGCCTCGAGTTCGCCGACCCCGGCAGCGGCGCGATCCGGTTCGACGGCGAGGACGTGGCCCCGCTCACCGTCGGTCAGCGCCGCGTGGGTTTCGTGTTCCAGCACTACGCGCTGTTCCGTCACATGACGGTCTTCGAAAACGTCGCGTTCGGCCTGAGCGTGCGCCCGTGGCGCTCGCGCCCCAAGCGCGCCGACATCCGCACGCGCGTCGACGAGCTGCTCGAGCGCGTGCAGCTCGGTGGGCTCTCCGAACGATTCCCGGCGCAGCTCTCGGGCGGACAGCGCCAACGCGTGGCGCTGGCTCGCGCGCTGGCGATCGAGCCCAGGGTGCTGCTGCTCGACGAGCCCTTCGGCGCGCTCGACGCGCAGGTACGCACGGAGCTGCGGCGCTGGCTCGTGCAGTTGCACGACGAGCTGCACGTCACGAGCGTCTTCGTCACGCACGACCAGGCCGAGGCGCTCGAGGTCGCCGACCGCGTCGCCGTCATGAACAAGGGCCGCATCGAGCAGGTCGGGACGGCCGAGGAGATCTACTACGAGCCCGCGACCGAGTTCGTCGCCTCGTTCCTGGGTGAAGCCAACCGCTTCGATGGCCAGCAAGACGCGACGCACGTCAAGTTCGGCCCCTGGACGATGCCGATCCCGAAGGGCGCGCCGCAGGGCTCGGGCCCCGTGCGCGTCTACCTGCGCCCGCAGGACATCGAGGTCGAGCTGTCCGATACGCGCTCGCCGGGATCGGTGCCGGCCCGGATCGCGCGCCTGCACGCCGCCGGTCCGGTCGTGAAGCTCGAGACGCTGCTGGAGGACGGCACGATCCTGTGGGTCGAGCTGTCGCAGCGGCGTCAGGCGGCGCTCGCACTGCGCGAGGGCACGACGGTCGGCGTGTTCCCGCGCTCCTGGCGCACTTACCGCTGAGGCGCTCCCGCGGATCCGCGCTTCAGCGCCACTGCGCGGCCTCGTCGGGCCGACCCCAGGCGTCGTACAGGTCAGCCAGCAGCTTGCGCGCGAACGTGTCGGGCTCCGAACCCGCGCCCGCGAGGCGCAGCGCACGCTCCTGGCCATCGAGCGCGATCGGCTCGGCCTCCGCGAAACGCTCCAGCTTCACGAGCGTCCGCGCCACCATGTGCCGCGTCGTCCGCGTCCCGAGGTCGTCGAGCCCGAGGAGCTTCTCCCGTCCAGCGAGCGATTCCTGCAGGCTGGCCAGCGCGGACACGTAGTCCTCCAGGCCGTACTGCGCGACCCCGATCTGGTGCATCAGGAACGCCGCCAGCCAGTCGTCGGCCTGCATCTCGCGCAGCACGTGCAGCGCCTCGCGGTACGCCGCGATCGCCTCGACGCGTTCGCCCGCCGTCAGGCGGATGTCGCCGATCGCGCGCAGGCACTGCGGGACGAGCGGGTTCACGTCGCCGCTCGCGGCGCGGCTCTGCGCGAGCGCCTCCTCCAGGAGCCCCAAGGCGCCGGCCGTGTCTCCGCGCGCCTTCGTCACCATGCCGAGGTTGAAGGTCGTCTTGGCCACGTCCGGGTGCGCGGCACCCAGCACGCGCCTGCGAGCCTCGAGCACTTCGTGCAGGATGGCCTCGCTGCCGGCCGCGTCGCCGCGCGAATAGAGCACGTTGCCCAGGTTCTCGAGGCTCATGATCGTCACGGGGTGATCGGGCCCGAGCACCTCGCGTCGCAGCGCGAGCGTCTCGCGGTTCAGACCCTCGGCCTCGTCGTAGCGCTTCAAGCTCGCGTACGTGACCGCGAGACCGCTCATCGTCTCGAGCGTCTCGGCGTGCTTCGGGCCCAGGATCCGCTGGCGCGACGCGAGGCTCGCGATCCACAAGGGCAGGCTCTCCTCGCTGCGGCCCAGGTCCGCGAGCAGCACGATCACGTTGGCCTGCGCCAGCAGCGTGTACGCGTTGTCGTCGCCGTAGCGCAGGCGCGTGATGCGCAGCGCCTCGCGCAGGGCCTCCTCGGCCTCGGCCATGCGACCGCGGTGCCTGAGGATGGCGCCGAGGTTCCCGTACTCGCGCCCCGTCATCGGATGGTCCGGCGCGAAGAGCTTCTGGCGCAGAACGAGGGCCTCGCGCGTCCGCGACTCGGCGCCGGCGTAGTCACCCGCGTCGGCCTGCGCGTTGGCCAGGTTGCTGAGCGCGTTGAGCGTGTCCGGGTGCCGCTCGCCCATCGTCGCGCGCAGGCGCTCGAGGACGTGCTCGAACAGCGCCACGGCCTCGCCGAAGCGGCCTTGATCCCGCAGGAGCAACGCCAGGTTGTTTTGCGCCACCAGCGTGTCCGCGTGATCGCGCCCCAGGACGCGCACGTCGGCGGCGACGGCCTCCTCGAGCAGCTTCCGGGCTTCGTCCCTGTCGCCCGTGCGTCGCAGCACGATGGCAAGGTCGTTCATCGTCGTCAGCGTGCTCCTGTGCTCCGCGCCGTACTCCTCGCGCGCGATCGCGAGCACCAGCCCGTACTGCGCACGAGCGTCCTCGGTGCGGCCCAGCTCCGCCCACACCGAGGCGACGCGGCGCAGCGCTTCGAGCGTCGGCTCGGCGCGTTCCCCGTCGTGGATGCGGCGCAGCTCGAGCGCGCGCTCCAGGTGCGGGCGGGCGACCTCGAACTCGCCCAGCTTGTCGTAGCTCGTGCCGATCGTCGTGCGCAGCGCGGCTTCGACCGCCGGCTCGTCCGCGAAGCGTCCCTCGAGGCGCAGCGCGGCCTGGTCGAGCACCTCGCGCACCGTGACGTCGCTGCCCTGGTGCTCTGGCGCGACCGCCGCCAGCAGATCGTCGTTGAGGAACGCGTTGGCCTCCGCGGCGATGCGCGCCTGGCGCCGCGCGGCTTCCGCGTTCGCGTCGGACTCCGCGCGCCGCGCTTCGGCCAACGTCGCGTTCGCTTCGGACTGACCGCGGCGCTCCTCGGCCAGCGACGCGTTGGCGCTGGCGCGCTGCGCGAACACGAGGCTCGCCGCCAAGCCCCCCGCGAGAGCCAGCACGCCCGCGGCCAACGACATGGCCAGCGGCTTGTTGCGCCTCACCCACTTCTTCGCCTCGGCGACCGCGCCCGTCTCGAACGCGCCGACCACACGTCCCTCGAGGAACGCGCGCAAGTCGTCGGCCAGCTCGAGCATGTCCGCATAGCGCTGCGCCGGATCGCGCGCCATCGCCTTCTCGCAGATGGCGACGAGCTCGGACGGCGCGCTCGCGGCGACGTCAGCCAGCGCGGCCGGCGGTCCGATCCGGACCATGTCCCAGATCGCGTGCGCGTTGGGCCTCGATCCGGGCCGAGCGTAGGGCATGTGCCCCGCGAGCAGGTGGTAGAGGATCGCGCCGACCGCATAGACGTCCGACGCCGGTCCCATGGCGGCGAGGTCGCCGCGCGCCTGCTCCGGCGGCATGTAGGCCGGCGTGCCCACGATGTCCCCGTCCATCGTGATCAGCGAGGAATCGGCCGATTCCTCGCGGCGTTCGGTGCGCACGAGGCTCAACGGCGCTTCCGTCGCCGACCGCACGCGGATGTCCTTCCTGTCCGTGGTGCCGAGGACGCGCGCCAGGCCCCAGTCCATGACGTGCACCTCGCCGTAGCGGCCGACCATGATGTTCGGCGGCTTGAGGTCGCGGTGGATGACGCCCTTCGCGTGCGCGTAGGCCATCGCTTCGCACACCTTGAGCAGCACGTTCAGTGCGCGCGTCTGCGTCCAGCCGTTCTGGCGCTGCCCGACGAGCTCGAAGATGTGCGCCAGATCCTGGCCCTTCACGAGCTTCATCGTGAAGAACACGCGGCCGTCGGCGTCGATGCCCAGCTCGTGCACCGGGACGATGCCGGGGTGGTCGAGCTGGCCGGTGACCTGCGCCTCCTCGAGAAAGCGCGAGAGCTTGACCGGCGGAATCCGGCTCCCCGGCGAGCCCTCGGAGCCCGGCTCGTCCAGGATCACCTTCATCGCGAGCTTGCGCCGCAGATCCTCGTCGTAGACCTCGAGGATCGCGCCCATGCCACCGCGCGCGATCTCGCCGTGCAGGCGGTAGCGTCCGGTCGACGTGCCGCGCGTGCTCAGGCGATTCAGGGTCGCGGAAGACGACGTCGCGAACGCTTGCGAGCCGGGCGCGGCCGGAGCGGGCGACGACTCCTGGCCGAGGTCGATGCGCGGATCGACTTCGGGGCCGAAACGCCGGCGCAGACGCTCGGCGAGGGAGGGGGGCGGCGTCAGGTTCTCGTCGTCGTCGCGGGGGGACATGGGTGGCCTGGAGGGTACCGGAAGGTCGGACCACGTCGCGGTCATGAACACGGGTCGCATCGAGGGGGCCGGCTGGTCCGTCGCGCCGCGATCGGCGTGTTCCCGCGGGACTGGCGCACGTACCGGTAGAATCGCGCAACGCCGCGGGCCGACGCGCCCAAGACCCACGTCGCCTCGGAGCCCCGACGGAGATCCCCATGGCACGCCGACCCTTCCTCGCCCTGCTCGCGGCCGCCCTCGCGGTCCCGCTCCAGCCCGCCGCCGGCGCCGAGGTCCGCGTCGTCGCGCCGTCGGGAACGCCGTACGCGACGATCCAGGCCGCAGTCGACGCATCCGCCGACGGCGACGTCGTGCTCGTGCGCGCCGGGAGCTACGCCGCCTTCCACCTCGTCGCGAAGAGCGTGTGCGTCGTCGCCGAGCAGAACGCGACCGTGTCCATCGCGGGCGCGATCCGCGTGCGCAACTGCAGCAGCACGGTCGTTCTCGCGGGCCTCGACGGCACCGGCGGGACGGGCGGCGTGCCGTTCGAGCGCAATGCGCTGGCGGCGTCCGACAATGCCGGCGCGCTGCGCGTCCAGAACTGCTTCCTGTTCGGATCGCCGACCGGGCCGGCGTGCGATCTGCGCCACGGCGCGCTCGTCCAGGACTGCCCGAACGTCGCGATCGCGAACAGCGTGCTGCGCGGCGCGGATGCGGGCGTGCCCTTCGACCAGGGCAGCCGCGGGCTCCTGGCGCTGCGATCATCGCTGGCGATCCACGACGCGACGCTGCTCGGCGGCCGCGGCGCGTGCGTGGCGATCGGCTACACGGCCGGGGACGGCGGCGACGGGCTCCGCGCGGACCAGAGCGACGTGTTCGTCGCGCGCTCCGAGGCGCACGGCGGGGACGGAAACAACCATACGTGCGTCGACGGCGGCAACGGCGGCAACGGCATCGAGGCGCTCGGGGCCGCGGCGCGCGTCGATTTCCGCCAGTGCACCCTGACCGGCGGCAGCGGAGCCCCGGGAAACTCGCCGCCGGCATGCCCCTGCCCGGGCTTTCTGTGCTGCGTCATCTGCTTCCTGGAGGGAAACCCGGGCAGTCCGTGGCGCGCGAGCGGAGGGGCCCAGGTGACGCCGCTCGGCGGCGTCGCGCGCGCGCTGACCGGCCCGGACGTCGCCCGCGAGGGCACCGCGGTCCCGCTGAACTGCGTCGGCGAGCCCGGCGATCTCGTCGGGCTGTGGATCGCGCGCGCGCCGGCGTTCGTGCCCTCCCCGGCGCAGCACGGCGTGCGCCTCGTCGCGCCGGCCGGAGTCCCGTCGCGCCTGCTCATCCTGGGCTCGGTGCCGGGCAGCGGCGTCCTGCAGGCGACGCTGCAGCTCCCCGACCTGCCCGCGGGCCAGCAGGGCGACGTGTGGCACCTCCAGTCGCTCCACCGCGCGGCGGACGGGTCGAGCTGGATGGGAGGGCCGCTCGCCCTCGTCGTGCTCGACGGCTCGATCTGACCGTCCTGCTCGGGGCGGCGCGCCTCGGCCGCCCGTAGACTGGAAGGCGATGGCCCCCGACTTCCGGTTGCGCGCGGCGTCCCTGGTGGCCGCCGCGGTGTGCCTCGTCACGGCCGGCGCGCGTCTCGCCACCGACGTCGAGTCCGCCGCGCCGAGCTACGACCGCGACGTGCGGCCGATCCTCTCGGACCGCTGCTTTGCCTGTCACGGCCCCGATCCGGGCAAGCGCCAGGCGAAGCTGCGCCTCGACACGTTCGAGGGCGCGACCGCGGAGCGCAAGACCGGCTTCGCGATCGTGGCCGGCGATCCCGACGCGAGCCTCGTGCTCGAACGCGTGCACGCCGAGGATCCCGACGAGCGCATGCCGCCCGTCGACAGCGGGAAGCGCGCGATCTCGGAGGCCGAGCGCGACACGCTGCGGCGCTGGATCGAGGCCGGGGCGCGCTACGAGCCGCACTGGTCGTTCGTCGCGCCCGTGCGTCCGCCCGAGCCGGTCGTTCGCGACCGCACGTGGGCGCGCAACGCGATCGACAAGTTCGTGCTCGCGCGGCTCGAAGCGCAGGGCGTCGCGCCGAGCGCGCCCGCTGACCGCGAAACGCTCGTGCGCCGGCTCTTCCTGGACGTCACCGGCCTGCCGCCGACGCCCGAGGAGATCGACGCGTTCCTGGACGAGGAGCGTCCGGACGCGTACGAGCTCCTCGTCGATCGGCTCTTCACCGAGGAGCCGTTCCGTTCGCGACACGCCGAGCGCATGGCGCAGCCCTGGCTCGACGCGGCGCGCTACGCCGACACGAACGGCATCCACACGGATGCGGGCCGGCAGATGTGGCTGTGGCGCGACTGGGTGCTCGACGCGTACCGCGAGAACATGCCGTTCGACCGGTTCCTGACCGAGCAATTGGCGGGCGACCTGCTGCCGGACGCGACGGATGCGCAGAGGATCGCGACCGGTTTCCTGCGCAACCACGTCATGACCGACGAGGGCGGCGCGATCGCGGAGGAGTACCTCGTCGAGTACGCGGTCGACCGCACCGCCACGACGGGCTCGGTGTTCCTGGGCCTGACGCTGGGCTGCGCGCGCTGTCACGACCACAAGTACGACCCGGTCTCGCAGGCCGAGTTCTACTCGATGCTGTCCTTCTTCAACTCGGTCGAGGAGCCCGGGCTCTACTCGCAGCTCGCGGACCCGGAGCGCTCGTTCGAGCCGTTCCTGGTGGTGCCGCGGCCGGAGGAACGGCGCGAGAAGGACGCGCTCGCCAGCTGGCTGGCCGCAGCGCAACGCGCGCTCGACGCAACGTCGCCGCAGGACGCGCAGCAGCGGAACGAGTTCTACGCAGCCGTCGCGGCCGAATCGGCGCTGCGCTGGGAGACGCCCGAGATCGTCTCGGCCACGTCGAGCGGTGGTGCGACGCTGACGCCGCAAGCGGACGGCTCGATCCTCGTCTCGGGCGCGAACCCGGACAAGGACACGTTCGAGATCACGTTGCGCGCCGGCGGCGAGGGGCTGCGCCTGCTGCTGCTCGAAGCGCTGCCCGACCCGAGCCTGCCGGACGGACGCGTGGGCCGCGCCGACAACGGCAACGCCGTGCTGACCGGCGTCACCGTGGCCTCGCAACGCCTCGACGAGCCGGGACGGACCGAGGACGTGCCGCTGGCTTGGGCCTGGGCCGACTTCGAGCAGGTGAACGGCGACTTCAAGGTCGTCAACGCGCTCGCCGCGGGCGACGCGATCGGCTGGGCCGTCGACGCGCACAACCGCGAAGGTCCGCGCGCGGCGCTGTTCCTGGCCGACCGGTCGTTCGGGTTCGCGGGCGGGAGCGAGCTGCGCGTGCGCCTCGAGCACCAGTCGATGTACCCGCGTCACACGTTCGGCCGCGTGCGCCTGCGCGTCGCACGCGCCACGACCGCACTGCTCGAGCGTCTGCCGATCGCGGCCGGCCCGTGGCACGTCGCCGGGCCTTTCCCGGGCGAATCGCAAGCCGACGTGTACGAGCGCGCCTTCGGCCCCGAGACCGACGTGCAGCTGGATCTGGCGCGCAACTTCGGCGCCGGCAACGTGGCCTGGCGCGCCGACGCGTCCCTCGTCGACGGACGCGCGAACCCGCTCTACGACGGCCTCGTGGCCACCTACCTCGGCAAGCGCGTCTTCGCACCCAGCGCGCGCCAGGTCATGGTCTCGCTGGGCAGCGACGACGGCTTCCGCCTCTTCCGCGCCGGCGAGGAGGTCGCCGCGCGCCAGGTCGAGCGCTCCCTGGCGCCCGACCAGGACCGCGCCGAGGTGTCGCTCGCGCGGGGCGCGCAGATCCTCGTGATGAAGGACGTGAACACGGGCGGCCTGGGCGGCTTCTACTTCCGCGCCGAGCCGCGCCCGGGCGAGCTGACCGGCGACCTGGTCGCGGGCCTCCTGCCGTCCGACGCGCGCTGGCCCGACCTCGAGACGCGGATCGCGCGCGCCTGGCAGCTCGAGCGTTCGCCGGCCGCGCGCGCCGCGCGCCAGCGCGTGGTCGACATCGAAACCGCGATCGCCGGTCTCGACGCGCGCGCGCCGCGCACGATGGTGATGAAGGAGGCCGCGGCACCGCGCCCGACGTTCGTGCTGCGCCGCGGCGAGTACGACCAGGCCGATCCCGAGCGCCCCGTCGCGCGCGGCGTACCGGCTGCGTTCGGCGCGCTGCCGGCCGACGCGCCGCGCGATCGGCTCGGTCTCGCGCGCTGGATGCTCGCGCCCGAGAACCCGCTCGTCGCGCGCGTCGCCGTGAACCGGCTGTTCGAGCTGGTCTTCGGCGCCGGGCTCGTGCGCACGAGCGAGGACCTGGGCATGCAGGGCGAGTGGCCCAGCAACCCCGAGCTCCTCGACTGGCTCGCGCTCGAGCTGCGCGAGTCCGGCTGGGACCAGCAGCACGTGCTGCGCCTGTTGCTCACGAGCAGCACCTACCGCCAGGCCTCCGCGCGCCGCACCGACCTGGCCGAGCGCGATCCGGAGAACCGCCTGCTGGCCTCGTTCCCGCGCGTGCGGCTCACGGCCGAAGCGATCCGCGACCAGGCGCTCTACGCGTCGGGCCTGCTCGTCGAGGAGCTCGGCGGCCGCTCGGTGAAGCCGTACCAGCCGGACGGGCTGTGGCCCGAGGTGGCGATGCCGGCCTCGAACACGCGCGTCTACGTGCGCGGCAACAGCCCGGATCTGTGGCGCCGCAGCATCTACACGTACTGGAAGCGCGCCTGTCCCCCGCCGATGCTGCAGGCCTTCGACGCGCCGACGCGCGAGTCGTGCACGATCCTGCGGCCGGCGACGAACACGCCGCTGCAGGCGCTGGCTCTGTGGAACGATCCGCAGCTCGTCGAGGCGGCGCGCGTGCTGGCGGCGCGCACTCTGGGCGAAGAGCCGGCGGCGATCGGGCCGGCGGACGACAACGTCGCACACGCCAACGCGCGGCCCGATCCGCCGACCTTCCAGAGAGGCTGCCGTACGAAGGCTTGTGATGAAGCGCGCCTGAAGCGCATCGTGCGCCGCTGCACCGGCCGCACGCCCGACGCGCAGGAGCTCGCCAGCCTGCGCAGCGCGCTCGAATCCCTGCGCGTACGCTTCGCGGCGGCGCCCGACGATGCGCGCGCGCTGCTCGCGGTCGGCGAGGCGCGGTCCATGTCCGGGAGCGAGGCGGACCCGGTCGAGCTGGCCGCCTGGACGCTGGTCGCGAGCACGGTCCTGTCCCTCGACGCGGCCCTCGTGCGAGACTGAGAGCCCGTGAAGACACCCAATCGTACGGGCTCTCCCATCCTGATGGCTTCGCCTCTGAGCCCGTGAACCCCTTCGACGAACACGCCCTCGACCTGACGCGCCGCCGCTTCTTCGGCGTGGGCGCGCGCACGATCGGCGCGGGACTCGGCGCGCTCGGGCTGGGCGCCGCGCTCGGCCGCCAGAGCGCCGCTGCGCTGGGCCTGCCGTTCGTCGACACGGCGGGCGGCGCGCGCGGTCCGCACTTCACGCCCAAGGCCAAGCGCGTCGTCTACCTGCACATGGAGGGCGCGCCGAGCCAGCTCGACCTCTACGACCACAAGCCCGGCCTCGCCGAGCGCTTCGACCAGGACCTGCCCGAGTCGATCCGCGGCGGCCAGCGCCTGACCGGCATGACGAGCGGCCAGACGCGCTTCCCCACCGCGCCGTCCATGTTCCGCTTCGAGCGCGCCGCGAACCGCGCCGACGGCATCTTCCTCAGCGAGCTGATCCCCCACACCGCGGCGATCGCCGGCGAGCTGTGCTTCGTGCACTCGATGCGCACCGAGGCGATCAACCACGAGCCCGCGATCACGTTCTTCCAGACCGGGAACCAGCAGCCCGGGCGCCCGTCGTTCGGCGCGTGGTCGAGCTACGGCCTGGGCTCGGAGAACCAGGACCTGCCGGCCTTCGTCGTCCTGATCACGCAGGGCTTCGGCAACATGCAGGCGCTCTCGGCGCGCTTCTGGGGCTCCGGCTTCCTGCCCAGCCAGCACCAGGGCTGCAAGCTGCGCTCGAGCGGCGATCCCGTCCTCTATCTGGCCGACCCGCCGGGCGTGACGCGCGCCGACCGCCGCAAGCTGCTCGACCTGCAGTCCGAGCTGAACGAGCGCGAGGCCGCGCGGTCGATCGACCCCGAGGTCCGCGCGCGCATCGCGCAGGCCGAGATGGCCTACCGGATGCAGTCGTCGGTGCCCGAGCTCATGGACCTCTCCACCGAGCCGGCCGGGACGTTCGAGCTCTACGGCGAGGAGGCGCGCAAGCCGGGCACGTTCGCGGCCAGCTGCCTGCTCGCGCGCCGGCTGCTCGAGCGCGGCGTGCGCTTCGTCCAGCTGTACTTCCGGGGCTGGGACCACCACGGGAACCTGCCGGCCGAGCTGCGACTGCAGTGCACGGCCTCCGACCGCGCGCAAGCGGCGCTCGTCACCGACCTGAAGCGCCGCGGGCTGCTCGACGACACGCTCGTCCTGTGCGCCGGTGAGTTCGGTCGCACGGTCTACTGCCAGGGCGACCTGAAGCGCGACAACTACGGCCGCGACCACCACCCGCGCTGCTTCAGCCTGTGGATGGCCGGCGGTGGCATCGCGCCCGGCATCACCTACGGCAAGACCGACGACTGGAGCTACAACGTCGTCGAGAACCCGGTCGACGTGCACGACCTGCACGCCACGCTCCTGCACCTGCTCGGCATCGACCACGAACGCCTGAGCTACCGCCACCAGGGCCGCGACTTCCGGCTGACGGATGTCTTCGGCCACACGATCCCAGGCATCCTGGCGTAACGGCGGCCGAAGACTTCCGTCAGCTGATCGGTTGTTCCGTCGGCCGCGGGCCGCCGGGCAGCCACCCCAACCAGAAGTCAAAAGGGGTTCGCCGGCCTGACCGTGTTCACGCGTCATGCGGACGCGAGGCGGCCTGTCGGCGTTCGTGCCCCGCGCCCCGACGCTCCGCGTCGCGTGACGTCATGAGGCATGACGCGGGGCCCGTGAACACGGTCAGGCCGGCGAACCCCTTTCGGCTTCTGGTTGGGGGGGTCGCCGGCGGCCCGCGGCCGCCGGAACAACGGATCGTTGCTGCCGCCCCCCGTTACTCGTCGTCGCCTAGGGGCCCCAGCGGCAGCAACGAGCCGTTGTCCTGCGAGCAGTACTCGAAGGGCAGATCGGCTGCGGCGTAGCTGGCGTTCTTCTCGATCAGGACCACGTAGATCGCCGGATCGTCGATCTCATAGAAGGACGAGCTGGCGATGCGGCCGTCGAAGCGGATCCAGCCCGACTCCTGGCCGGGCAGACCCTGGATCTCGTTGCGGGCGTTCGTGTTCAGGCCTTCCAGGAAGGTGTTGTCGGTCGCGCCCGAGAGCTGCAGGAGCGGCAGGCACTTCCAGCAGGTGAACAGGTGCTCGCCGCTGAACCCTTCCTCGTTGTCGTTGAACACGAGGAAGTCGACCAGGACGCTGAACGCCGGACCGCCGGTCAGGTCGATCAGGACGATCTCGCTGGACGACAGAGCCGACTGACCCAGGAAGCGCGGGATGAGCAGCTCGTCCGGAGCCTCCTCGTACTCGAGCGCGTCCAGGTCGCGGCGTCCGTCGCCGTCGAGGTCCGTGATCACCCCGTCGCCGATGCCGAGGAACGACACGGCGTCGAGCGCGTAATCGAACGTGCCGATCCCCTGCAGGGCCATGGACTGTCCGATCAGGTGGTTGTGCACGATCGCCTGGCCGGTCAGCGTGCTGACCGCGTAGGCGTACACGTAGCCCTGGTCTTGATTCGGGTTCACCGTGCTCGTGAGCAGGGTGACCGTGTCCTTGGGCGTCAGGCGCTCGTTGTAGTCGAACTCGAGACAGGTGGTCTCGCTGCGGAAGACGAAGTGGACGTCGACCGTCAGGCTCGGGTGCACGTTCGTCACCGTGAGGAGCGTGCGCTGGGTCTGGCGGTTGTCGAACTTCGGGAACAAGAGCAGGCTGCCCGGGCGGTGACGGTCGATCGGACGGCACTGGCACACGTCCAGCTCGCCGTCTCCGTCCTGGTCCTGGCCCGGATCGTTGGCGATGTCGCAATCGTCCGGGATCAGGTTGCCGTTGCAGTCCGGCTCGCACACGTCAAGGATGCCGTTCGAGTTGCAGTCGTGGCCGGCGAGCTCGCACACGTCGGGCGTGCCGTTGCCGTCGCAGTCCACGAGCGTCTGACACTCGTCGGGGATGTTGTCGAGGTTGCAGTCCTCCTCGCAGTCGTCGATCGTGCCGTCGCTGTTGCAGTCGGGCTCGCAGACGTCCGGCAGCTGGTCGCCGTCACAGTCGGTGGCGCCGCCCGCGATCTCGCAGCGGTCGGGGAAGCCGTCGCTGTCGCAGTCGGGCTGCGGCTGGCAGACGTCGGGGACGCCGTCGCCGACGCACGTCGTGCGGCCGTAGTTGTCGGGCGATCCGCCGGCGATCTCGCAGCGGTCGGGGATGCCGTCGTTGTCGCAGTCGGGTTGCGGCTGGCAGACGTCGGGGATGCCGTCCGGCACGCACGTGTTGGGTCCGTACTGGTCGGGTGCGCCGCCCGCGAGCTCGCAGCGGTCCGGGATGCCGTCGTTGTCGCAGTCGGGCTGCGGCTGGCAGACGTCGGGGATGCCGTCGGGCACGCACGTCGTCGGACCGTAGCTGTCCCGCGCGCCGCCTGCGATCTCGCAGCGGTCCGGGATGCCGTCGTTGTCGCAGTCGGGCTGCGGCTGGCAGATGTCGGGGATGCCGTCCGGCACGCACGTGTTCGGTCCGTACTGGTCGGCCGCGCCGCCCGCGATCTCGCAACGGTCCGGGATGCCGTCCAGGTCGCAGTCGGCCTGCGGCTGGCAGCTGTCCGGCACGCCGTCCGGGAGGCACGTCGTACGGCCGTAGTTGTCGGGCGCGCCGGCTGCGATCTCGCAGCGGTCGGGGATCCCGTCGCCGTCGCAGTCGGGCTGCTGTTGGCAGCTGTCGGGGATGCCGTCCGGCACGCACGTGTTCGGGCCGTAGTTGTCGGGGGCGCCGCCCAGGATCTCGCAGATGTCCGCGATGCCGTCGCCGTCGCAGTCGGGCTGGCAGTTGTCCGGGAACCCGTTCCCGTCGCAGTCGTTGCCGGCCAGCTCGCAGCGGTCCGGGAAGCCGTCGTTGTCGCAGTCCAATTCGGGCTGGCAGACGTCGGGCACGCCGTCGGGGATGCACGTGCCGGGGCCGTAGCGGTCGGGCTCACCGGCCAGGATCTCGCAACGGTCCGGGATGCCGTCCATGTCGCAGTCCGCGCGCGGCTGGCAGCTGTCGGGGATCCCGTCCGGCACACAGGTCGTGAAGCCGTAGTTGTCGGGGGCGCCGGCCGCGATCTCGCAGCGGTCGGGGATCCCGTCCATGTCGCAGTCGGGCTGCGGCTGACAGATGTCGGGGATGCCGTCCGGCACGCACGTCGTCGGTCCGTACCGGTCGGCCGCGCCGCCCGCGATCTCACAACGGTCGGGGATGCCGTCCAGGTCGCAGTCGGCCTGCGGCTGACAACTGTCGGGGATGCCGTCGCCGACGCACGTGGTCGGACCGTAGTTGTCGGGCGCGCCGCCCGCGATCTCGCAGCGGTCGGGGATCCCGTCTCCGTCGCAGTCAGGCTGCACCTGGCAGTTGTCGGGGATGCCGTCGGGCACGCACGTGTTCGGACCGTAGAGATCGACGGCCGTGCCGTTGATCAGCTCGCAGGAGTCGGCGATGCCATCGCCGTCACAGTCCGGCTGGCAGTTGTCCGGGAACCCGTTCCCGTCGCAGTCGTTGCCGGCCAGCTCGCAGCGGTCCGGGAGACCGTCGCCGTCGCAGTCGGCTTCCAGCTGGCACTGGTCGAGAATGCCGTCCGGCACGCACGTGCCCGGACCGTACTGGTCGAGCAGCGGGTTCTGCTGGATCTCGATGTAGTCGGGGATCCCGTTGCCGTTGCAGTCGGGGAAGTACAGGTAGCAGACCTGCACGATCGCGCCCGCGCGCGTCGCGAACACCGTGACGAGGTTGCCGGGACCGCTCGCCGTCGACGCGCCCGCGCCCGTGGTGGGCAGAATGATCACGCCCGGGTTGCCGGCCGGACCGGTGAAAAGCATCAGGTCAGCCGGCGCGGTCGACGTCAGCGACACGTTCTGCGTGAGCAGCTCGGGCGGGTACGTGCGCCCGGACGTGCCGCGGAAATCGAGCGTGCCGTCGTAGGCCGTGACGCTCTCGGAGAAGTTTCGCGTCGGGTTGGCGGAGAGGATCTCGGAGCCGCCGCCCGGACGCAGCACGCGGACCTGTCCCGCAAGTGTCACCGACACGAGCGCCGGCGCGGCGTCGAGGCTCTCGAACTGCGCCGCTACTTCGACCTGCGCGCCGAGCTGGAACTGGACGCCGACGAGGATGCCCGTGTTCGGATCGAAACGCGGGAACGTGGTGGTGAGGTTCCAGTTCGTCGAAGTCAACGGGATCGACTTCGTCGGCGGACACTGCTGCTGGCGCTGCTGCGCAGGAGCGAGGGCCGCGAGCAACACGGCGGCGACGAACGTGCGCGGGAGGACTGAGATCATGGCGGGTACGCGAGGTGCGAGCATCAGGGTGGGTCAGTCCAGATCGCCGAGGATGCCCGAGGGCAGGAGGGCACCATTCGTCTGCGTGCCGAGGGCGAACGCGGTTTCGGCACCGCTTCTCGTCCCGGCCGTTTCGATCAGCACGGTCAGGATCGCGGGGTCGAGGATCTGCGTGTTCGTCGACCAGGCCATGGAGCCGTCGATCTCGAACCAGCCGGCTTCCTGCGCCGGATAGCCGATGACCTCGGACACGTCGTGGTTCGACGCGTTGGCCAGGAACGATTGGCTGAACTGAGCCGAGATCGTGAGGAGCGGGACCTTCGTCCAGCAGCGGAAGCTCCAGTTGCGCGAGAAGACCTCTTCGTTGTCGTTGTAGACGAGGAAGTCGACCAGCGCCGTGAAGCGGCCGCCGCCCGTGAGGTTGATCAGGATCAGCTCGCTCGAGGCCAGCGCGCCCTGCCCCATGAAGCGCGGCACGAGCACGCGGTCGGGAGCGGCCTCGTACTCGGCGCCGTCGAGATCGCGCAACCCGTCGGCGTCCAGATCCGTCGGCTGGTTCAGCATCCGTGGCGACGAGAACGCGATCGGGTTGACCGCGTAGTCGAGCGCGAAGACGGGATCGACGAGCAGCGTGTCACCGATCAGGAAGTTGAACGAGATCGCGCGACCCTGCACATCCTTCGCGAAAGCGTAGGCCCACCCGCGTTGCGGGTTCGGGTTCGCGAACGTGCTCATCAGCGTGAGCGTGTCGTTCGGCGTGAGCAGGTACGTCGCGTTCGTCTCCGAACAGGCCAGGAGCGGCTCGGCCGCGTTGCCGTTCAGCCAGATGACCTCGACGCGCACGGAACCGTCGACGAGGTCCGTGTTCGTGTTCGTGATCGAGATCAGGGCGAAGCGACCCTCGAGGTTGTCGTACTCGGGGAACACGAGCAGGCTGCCCGGGTTGCGGCCGCCGGCCAGCGCGGGCGCGGCAGTCAGGGCCAGTGCGGTGAAGGCCAGCGTGGCGGAAGCCAACGCGGCCGGCGCCAGCGCGAGCGCGGCGCGAACGAACCCCGTGCGGATCCGGGATCCCATCGATCTCCATCCTTCCTGTCAGTCCAAGGTGCGCGTCCTTGCGACGGACCGTTCGAACCGGGGCGGAACCCGGCGGCCGAAAGGGGCCGTCGCACCCAGGCGGAGGGGCCTGGGGCAGACGTGGGCGTCCGTCGGCGGGAACGGGGCCCTGAGTGGCTCATCATGCCCAGGCACTGCGGACCCCGGAAGCAAGAATCCGATTTCCTTCTGAGGAGGCCCTCATAGTGCGTTTCCCGGGCCAGGAGCGGACCACGGCGTCCGCAGAGCTCCCACGTTGGAATTCGGGCCGGCCGACCGTGATCGGCAGCTCTGCACGAAGCGCGCGGCCGCACGCAGACACGGAAGCTGTCCCGGTTCGTTGTGCCCACGCTTCGGGCAGGGGGGCGGTTGTCGCAACACCTCCCACCGGTCGTGGCGAAACTGCGGAAGCACAACGGACCGGGTCAGCTTCCGAAACAACGCGGGCCCGCTCGCAGCGGGCCCGTGCGCGCATCCGACGACCGACCGCGGGTCAGCGGTCCTTGGGTGTCGTCGCAGTCGGAGGATTGGCGGGAGTCGCCGCGGACTTCGGCGCCGGCGGTTGGTAGTTGGGCTGCAGTTCCGGGAACTGTTCCGCGAACTCTTCGGGGCGGAACGGCCGCACGTAGTACCAGTCGTCGCTGACCCAGCGCCACATCTCGAAGTACTCGACGTCCTGGGTCAGGGTCTGCCCCGGCTCGAGCTTGACGCGCTTGGCCATCGGATGCACCGACGTCCAGAGCCCGCCGACGCGCAGGAAGATCTGGTCGTCCGTCTTTCCGGCGACCTCCATCACGCGCATCTTCTCGTAGCGGCTGTTGCCCATGCGCTGGATGTACGACTGGAGCGGCTGCTGGGCCTTCATCTCCGGCGCGAGAAGCTCGTAGGACGCGATCAGGTCGGCCTTCTCCACCTTGCTCCAGCGATCGCGCGAACGCTCGAGGGCACGCGCATCCGTCGCCACCGGACGGGCCGGTGCGGTCGTCACGGCCGCCGGCGGCGACGCGTCCTCGTCACAGGACGCGTGGACGATTCCGAGCGCGAGGGCGAGCAGCGCAAGGCGAGCGAGTTCGTTCGGGCGCATCATGGCGGAGGACACTACGGGAGGAAGCGCGGTCGGTTGGGAAAACAGTTGGAGCCAGGGGGCAGGCCCTCTGGCTCCAAACTCTAGCCGCGGTACCGCGCGCAGGACGTGGAATCCGGCGCGGGGGCCTCGGCGATCTGAAACAGGATTAGCTGGTTCCGCGCCTGACGGCGCGTCACTGGTTGTCGCCGTTGACCGGGTTCGGGTCGCCGTCGCCGAACGGACCCGTCGGGTACAGCGCGCCGTTGCGCGGATCGTTGAGCGTGGGCGACTCGAAGGGCAGGTCGGCCGCGCCGTGCGTGTCGATGATCTCGACGAGCACCGCGTATATGGCCGGGTCCTGGATCTGCTCGGCCGTCGAGAAGGCCGTGTGGCCGTAGACGCGGAACCAGCCCGACTCGTAGTTCGACGCGCCGAGGATCTCGTTCGCCGCGTGGTTCGTCGAGCGCAGGAAGGTCGTCGTGAACGCGCCGTTGATCGAGCCGAGCGGAACGCGATCCCAGCAGCGGAACTGGTACTGCGCCGAGAAGGCCTCTTCGTTGTCGTTGTAGATCCAGAAGTTCACGATCGTGTTGAACATCCGACCGCCGGCCAGACCCAGGAGGATCAGCTCGCTCGCGAAGGCCTTGCCCTGGCCCAGGAAGCGCGGGATGTACACCTCGTCCGTGACGCCTTCGTACTCGACGCCGTCGAGGTCGCGGATGCCGTCCCCGTCCCCGTCCGTCGTCGTACCCGCGCCGGCCCCGATGCCGAGGAACGCGATCGGGTTCATCGAGTAGTCGAGCGACCACAGCCCGTTCAGCGTCACCAGGTTTCCGATCAGGTGGTTGAACACGATCGCCTGGCCGGTCTGCGGGTTCTTGGCGAACACGTAGACGAAGCCCTGCTCCTGCTGCGGGTTGTGCGCCGACGTCAGCAGCGTGAGCGTGTCGTTCGGCGTCAGCAGGTGCTCGCGGTTGAACTCGAGGCAATCGAGCGGCGAGCTGTTCGGCCCGTAGCGACCGATGTAGACGAACTCGACGCGCACCGAGCCGGTGAGCAGACCGCCAGCGCCCGGGACCTGAGTGAAATCGCTGTTCGTGTTCGTCACCGTGAGGAGGGTGACGTTCATGACGCGGTTGTCGAACTCGGGATAGATCAGGAGGCTGGCCGGGTTCCGGCCGTCAGCCATGGCCGCGGAGGCCAGACCGAGGACGGTGAGTCCCGTGAGGACGAACTGGTTGATGCTCATGATGCTGGCTCGGGGGAGGGAGGCTGAGAACGGAAGATCCCTGACGCGGCGGAGGGCGCCACTCAGGGCCCTCTGAGGTGAGAGGGCAAGACGACGTGGGAAGGAGCGCGCGGACCAGACCTCGTACCAAGGTTCGGCTGAGAGCTTCCGTTGCCCGCTGGTCCGAGGAAAGGACTACCATCCCCTCCGCGGGCCTCGCAAGCTCTCACGCCCCGGAAAGTCCCCGAGTTGGGAAGCTCGCCGAAAGCGATACGAAACTCGTCGTGGCCTGATGCCGCATTCATCGCAGGAAGACGCATTTTGCCCTGCGGGCCCCCGAGGCGCAAGGGGAAAGGCTTGTGGACCGCGGAGCCCCGATCCGAAATCGTGAAGAGTTCGGGTGCCGGGGCCCGCGAACCCACGGCCTGAACCGTACGCTCCGCGAACCGAAGGAAACCTACCCCATCCGCGCGGCTGGACCAGCCCGCACCCCCTGGAGTCTCCGTGAGGCATCTTCCGCTCGTTCTGCTGCTCGTCGTGCTGGCCCTGGGCGCCGGCTGGTACTTCGGGTCCCGGCGCGACCCGGCGACCCCGACCCCGCCCGCCACGGCCGGCCAGCCGGCGACGCTCGACAGCCTCCTCCAGGGCCGGCCCGCCGAGCCCTCGGACCCGCATGCGCTCTTCCAGGGCGAGGCCAGCAAGCCGCTCGTCTTCACCCAGCCTGTGCTGGGCTTCGAGGCACGCGACCGCGGGCTGCCCCAGTCGGGCACGTGGATCGGCTACCCGATGCTCTTCGACTTCACGCGCGACGGCCGTGCCGACCTGGTGGCCAGCAATCGCGAGGAGGACGGCTACTGGGCCTGGGAGTCGGGCGCGGACGGCAGCTGGATCCCGCGCCTCGCCGGCCCCCCGGATCCAGCGGGCGATCTGGCCGACGGTCCGGGTTTGCCGCGCGACATGCAGTACGGCCCGGCTGCCGCCGCCGACATGAACGCCGACGGCATCCCCGACCTCGTGCTGGCGGCGCACTCGGACGCACTGCGCGTCTACCTGAACGACGGCAAGATGCGCTGGACGCGCTCGCCCGGGAAGGTCAAGAACACCTTCCTGCTGCTCGACATCGCGACGGGCAACCTGAACGGGGACTCATTCCCGGACGTGGCCGGAATCGCGCACTTTCCCGACCCGGGCGGTGCCGCGCTCTTCCTGGGCAACGGCGAGGGTGGGCTGCTGGTCGTGCCCGAGGCGTCGACGATCTTCCCCGAGCGCACGATGGGCAAGGCCATCAAGCTGGCCGACCTGAACGGCGACGGGATCGACGACCTGGTGTTCGGCTGCAACCAGGGTCTGCGCGCGTACCTCGTGAGGCCGGGTGATCCGATGCAGTTCGAGGACATCTCGGCCGGCCTGCCCGTGCCCACGATCGGCAACACGGTCTACTCGGTCGTGGTCGGCCGCTTCCTGCCCGGCGACTCGCTCCAGATCGCCGCCGCGATCATCGCAAACCCCCAGGACAGAGACCTCGCGCGCGACTACGTCGGCGTGTGGGCCTTCGACGCGCAGGCCAAGAGCTGGAAGCACGCCGACGAGGGCCTGCCGCGCGACGAGCCCTACCGCGACGTCGTCGCCGCCGACTTCGACAAGGACGGTCACCTCGACCTGATGACGATCAGCATCGACAGCGGCGCCGTGATCCACCTGGGCTCGGGCAACGGCCACTTCCACGCCGCCGGCCGGCTCGAGGGCGGCTTCAACAAGGGCCGCGCCGCCGTCGGCGACGTCGACGGCGACGGCTGGACGGACATCGTGGTCGCGATCCCGGCCACGAAGGACGACCCCCTCCCCGGCCGCGTGCGCTGCTACCGCAACCGACCGGAAATCTGGAAGAAGTCCCCGAAGTAGTTCCGTCGCAGCGCGTGAACCGGGCGCCGCGCGCTCCGGGCTGTGCGCTCGCTTGAACCGGGCGCCCAGCGCCCAACAGGATCGGACGCCAGACTGGAAGCGGACGCCCCGCGCCTGCGAAGCAGGCGCTCGGCGCGCGAAGCGCGCCCAACAGGATTGGGCGCCCGGTTCAAGCGGGCGCCCGCGCTACTGGCCGGGGGCGAGCGACTCGCCGAAGCGGCCGCCAAGTTGCGTGCCGGTCAGCTCCACGTCTGCGTCGAGGGTGTGCTTGGGACCCGCGATCGACCCGGCGCCGCCGCGCCACAAGTGGACGCGGCCCAGGCCCGACCAGCGCGGGGACGCGCCGGCCACGTCGGCGAAGCCGTCGCCGTCGATGTCGACCAGCGAGATCGCGGCGGAGAAGCCCTCGAGCAGCTGGCCGTCGCCGTACACGACTGCGTCCGCGCTCGCGACGGACGTGCTGGACAGGCCCGGGCCGCCGCGGAACAGGTACGCGAGGCCGTCGCGCGTTCCGAGCGCGTTGGCTTCGGGCGCGCCGATCATGAGGTCCGCGATCGAGTCGCCGTCGATGTCGCCGGCGCGCAGCGTCAGGCCGATCGGGCCCGAGTTCGGGATGCCGGTCAGCATCACGGAGGCCGTGTCGGCCGAGCCGCTCAAGAGGCCCTGGCCGCCGTGGAACACGTAGACGCGGCCGGAATCGAGCTCGCCCGAGTCCTGGTACGGAGCCGACACGACGAGGTCGAGCTGACCGTCGCCGTCCACGTCGGACACCGTGACGGCCTCGCCCAGCCGGTCGCCGTCGGCGACACCGTGGATCACGACGCGCGCCTGCGCGGCGTTCGCGATGAAGCTCGAACCGCCGCTCAGCACGTACACGCGCCCGGCGTCGAACAACAGCACGTCGCTCTGCACGTCCGAGCTCGGCGCGCCCAGCACGAGGTCCACATGGCCGTCGCCGTCCAGGTCGCCGCAGGCCATGCGCGAGCCCAACCGGTCGCCGCCGCTGACGCCGTCCACGAAGTGGTCGGCCAGGTCGGCGGAACGGCTGGAGAGCGTTTCGCCGCCCAGGAAGACGTAGACGCAACCGGCGTCGAGCTCGTCCCCGACGTCGTGCCGGGGCGCGGAGGCCATGAGGTCGGCCCGATCGTCGCCGTCGACGTCGCCGATCTCGACCGACGAGCCGAACTCGTCACCCGCGGCCGTGGCGGCGCCGATCAGACGGATCGTCGCGGCCTGGGCCGGAATCGTCTGGCCGCCCGCGATGGGACCCGGGAACACGTAGACCGCACCGGCATCGGCCGCGCCCACGGCGTCGACCTTGTTCGCGCTGACGACCAGGTCCGCCTGCCCGTCACCGTCGACGTCGCCGGCGCACACGCACGTGCCGAACGCATCGCCCGGCCGATGGCCGACGAGCTTGATGTCGGCCTGCGTGGCGTCGAGGCCGTCGAGCTGGAAGGGCTGCGCGCGGCCGAGGAAGACGAAGACCGCGCCCGCGCCGACCCCGCCGCTCGCATCGGCCGGCGACGCGACGAGCAGGTCGCCCAGTCCGTCGCCGTTCACGTCGCTCGTGGGCGGTGCCGGGATCGCGTACAGGAAGCCCAGCGACAGGCGGCCTTCGCCTTGGTCGTTGCGCACCACGACGTCGACGCGTGCACCGGGAGCGCCGGCGGGCGTGACGCAGGTGATCGTCTGGGCGTCGACCGCCACGACGCTGGTCGCGGGCGCCGCGCCGAAGAGGACCGTGTTCGGGGTCTGGAGCGCGAAGCCGGCGCCGCGGATCGTCACCGGCGTGCCGCCGATGAAAGCCCCGGTCGGGGGTTCGATCACGGCGACCTGGACGAGGCCGGCCGCCGACCCTCCGCCGCCTCCGCCGCCACAAGCGGCGAGGGCCGTGCTGAGGAGGCACGCGAGGCCCCACGCGGCGATATCGCCGCGGATGCGCGTCTGGGTGTCTCGGTGGGAGTTCATCGTGGAGCTGGTGGTCGAATCTGCGGGGGATCGCCGGCCCCCCACCGGAGGCGATCGTGCGGCCTGGAGCCGGACACGAAGGCACTCGGTCGGAGACGCGGGGATAGGGGAATCTGAGGAACCGTAGCACGGCCTCCGGGCGGTGGCCGAAGCGTGATTGCAATTTCGTAGCCGATCCGCCTAGTTTTATCCAGTCCGGCCATTCAGGCAGTGGGCTCGCGCTTGCAAAAGGGCTGTTTTTCAGCCATTTTTTTGACAGCGAATCTTTAGCAGGAAATCGCTTCCTGGCTCAAACGCGGGGTGCCGGCCGAGCGACTCGGGCGAGCTACTTCGAGGCGGCTGCCGCCGCCTCGTCGCGTTCCCTGATCTTGCGGGCGGCGACGACGTAGCGCTGCTCGACCTGCTTGGGGTTCTTGCCCAGGCGCAACGCGTCGGTGTAGGCCATCAGCGCCGCGTCGTAGTCACCCAGAAGGAGCCAGGCGTCGCCGATGGACTCGTTCACGCGCCAGTCCTCGGGCAGCTCCGGCGACACGTTGATCAGGAGGTCCAGGGCGCGCTCGACCGGCGCGCGTTCGCGCGGGACGCCGTCGAGGATCGCACGCGCCAGCTCGCGCCGGCCGGCCGGCCACTCGGGCTTCGCCGCCACGACGGTCTCGAGCGCTGCGACGGCCTCGCCGTGCCGCTTCAGCTGGCCCAGCACGAGCGCGCGGTTGTAGAGCACGACGTTCGCGTCCGCTCCGGCCGCGAGCGCCGCGTCGAACTCGCGCAGCGCGGCCTCGGACTCGTTCAAGCGCCCCAAGGCTGTGCCCAGCGTCATCGCGACCGCGGCCGGCTCGGCACCCAGCGTGCGGCCCTTCTCGAGCGTCAGCCGGGCCGCTGCGGCATCGCCGACCTGCAGGTAGAGCGACGCCAGCGGAACGTAGAGGATCCGAGCCGCGGGGTTTTTCTCGAGGGCTTCGCGCAGGATCAGGATGGCCTTGGCCTGCTCACCCTGGAGGCGCCGCACCTCGGCCAGGCGCAGGATCACATCGGGGTCGTCGGCCGAGGGTCCGCGCATCGCCTCGAGGGCCGTTGCGGCAGCTGCGAACTCCTTCTTGCGGACCAGGTCCTCGACCGCGGTCCAGCGCGAGGCGCCGGTCGCCGGGGCGGCCGTCGACTGCCGGTTGCAGGCGGAGGAGCAGGCCAGGAGCAGGACGGCGAGAAGGTGGGCGGTGCGGCGCATGGTGACCTGGGCCGGTCCGGGCGGGGAACGGTCGGGAAGTATGGATCGCGGAAGGAGGGCCGGCCAATGCGCTCGGCACGCATTCCGCCCGCCCGGGCTGCGGGGCGTCCAGCGGGGATAAGGTCGACCCCGGGCCCCGCTCCCGCTGTCCGAAGAGCGCTGCGAGGGCAGTCTACTCCGCCCGCGCCTAGGAATCCTCTTTTTTGACGGGGGTGGGATTGACGGCTCTTCACGCGGCTGCGACACTCGGAAAAGCCTTCCACCTGGAAGGATGTTCCAGCCCTCCCTTGCTCGGATCCAGCCCTCGCGGGATTCGAGTGGGGCGCCCTCCTCCGACACGACACCCGGGACTCGCCCATGTTCAACCAATCCCCCTGGCGCCGCACGTTCTGCACCAGTGCGGCCGCGACACTGCTCGGGTCACTGGCACTCGCCGGCCAGACGACCGTGCAAGATTCGATTACGCTCCAGACGACGAACTGGAACGAAACCCTGGTCATCCCGCAGTTCGACCCCATGATGGGGACGCTCAATTCGGTCTCGATCCGATTCGAGACGAACATCGAGGGATCGATCGGCGTCGAGAACACGTCGCCGAATCCTCAACTGCTGTCGGCGACGCTTCAGGCGACGATCCGCCTGTTCGCGCCCGACCTGGTGACGCAGCTCCTCTCGTCGTCGCCCTCGAACCAGATCCCGGACATCGCGCTGGCGGCGTTCGACGGCAATGTCGACTTCGGCGGACCTTCGGGGTTCACTTCGGCGACGCTGACCGACGCGGAGGTCGGGTTCCTCACCGTCCCGCCGCGCGGCACGCTGACGCTGGCGCAGTTCATCGGCAACGGGACCCTCACCTTCCCGGCGGCCGCTCAGGGCTCCTCGTTCTTCACGGGCAACACGGGCAACGAAGCCTCGCTGTTCGAGCTGCGCGCCGCGGCCCGCCTGATCGTCACGTACGACTTCGAAGGCAGGCCGGAAGACTGCGTGCCGAATACGAAGGAAGTCCCCGGCAGCCTGCTGCTCTTCCCGCGTTTCGACAACCGCACGAACACGATCACCGTGATCTCGGTGACCAACACGAACTGTGACTTCACGCCGGGCCCCGGCCCGCTGCTGAACGGCACGGTCGACATCGAGTACGTCTACATCGGCCGCTACGGGCCGAAGGGCCAGGAACTCGACTGCCTCGAGACGAACCGCACCCGCCGTCTCACGCCGTGCGACACGATCACGCTCCTGACGCGCTTCGACAACCCGAACGTCGAGCGCGGATTCCTGTACGTGTTCGCCAAGGACCCCCAGTCGGGCCAGGCGATCGTCTGGAACCACCTGATCGGCCAGGCGCTCTACATCGGCAGCAACGCCATCGACGAGGATCCGGCGGAGGATGCCCTGAACGCACGCACGTTCCTCGGCATCGGCCCCGAGCGCACGCCGACCGATCATGATGGCGACGGCATCCGCGACCTGGACGACGTCGAGTACAGCGAGGCTCCGGACGAGATCCTGATCCCGCGGTTCCTCGGCCAGGACGGGAACGACGATATCGGCCCGGCGAGCTTCCACAGCCGTCTCGTGCTGGTCGGCCTGTCGGGTGGCTCCCAGTTCACGACCCAGGTCCTGATCCTGTTCTACAACGACAACGAGGTGTCCTTCTCGACGCAGTACACGTTCCGCTGCTGGGACGACCCGCGCCTGACCGACATCGACGACGGCTTCCTCGAGAGCTTCCTCGACACGACGGACAACAACCCGAACGAGATCATCGGCGCGACCGAGAAGGAATCGGGCTGGATCCGCATCGACGGCCAGATCGCCTTCTCCAGCGCCGACGCGATCTCGGACCCGGCGATCTACGCCGTGCTCTTCGAACGCTTCGGCACGTACGTCGTGTGCGACCTGCCCTGGGAACTGTGCACCCAGGACAACGGCGACCTGTTCCCGAACGGCGTGATCGCAGAAGACTGATCCCGGACTCGGGCGAGTCCCAGGAGAGGCGGGCGGGTCCATCCCCCCCCGCCTCTCTGCATATCCAGAAGCTGACCCTCTTCGCTGCGCCTTTTTTCGGTTTCACCTGCAACCGTTCGGACCCCAGCGCGGTCGTGCGGATGCGGGGGCATTCTCCCCGCACGGAGAAAACGCCATGGACCTGCCTGGTTTCCAGATCCCTCGACCC
>JANNQS010000085.1:0-126819 GCA_031400875.1 Planctomycetota bacterium
ATCGCCGAGCTCGAGACCAGGGCCCTCGCACGCCAGGCGACGCGCACGGACTTCGCGCGCGTGCGCAGCCTGTGGAACGAGCGCACCACGGCCGCGCAGCGCGAGGGTCCGGCCGACACGCGGCCACCGGCTTCTGGCTCAGCCCAGGATGCGGTCGTCGCGCGGTTCGGTCGCGCGCTCGAGGCACTCGAGGCCCGCGCGCGCGCCGGCACGATCTCGCGCGCGGACTTCGCCGACCTGCGCTCGGCCTGGGCCGCGCGTGCCCGCCGGGCGGTGACCAGCGGGAAACCGGCCGATCCCGTGCCGGATTCGATCGAAGCGCGTTTCGATCGGGCGCTCGCGGAGCTCGAAGCCAAGGCGTTCGCACGCGGGGCGACACGCGCGGATTGGCAGCGCGTGAAGGACCTGCTCGTGGACCGCGCTCGCCGCTCCGTGCAGGCGGACTCCGCGACGCCGCCCGCCGCGGACGATCCGCGCGTCACGGCACTCGCGGCGGAGCTGCGCAGCGCGCTCGAGGCCCTCGAGCAGGCCTCGGCTGAGGGTCGCCTCACGCGGGCGGCGTTCCAGGATCTGCGCGCGCGCAGCGCAGCACGCTGAAGCCTCCACTCTCCCCGCGCGGCGCCACGAGCATTGGCTCGCTCACGATCGCGCTCGCAGGAAAAGCAGCGACCCCGACCGGGCTTTTCACGCCGTCGGGGTCGCCCTGTTCGCGCGCGCCTTGCCGGCGCCGCGTGGTCGTTTTCAGCTGGAAAGCAGCTCGAAGCTCTCGAGTCGCTCGTCGCGCGGGTTCCAGGCGAAGCCGTGGTTCCCGTCCTCGCCCGGGATCAACACGCGCAGCGGGTGATCCTGGTCGAGCGTGCAGCCCAGCCGTTCCAACTCGCGGCGAGCGACGCGGAGCTCGCGGCGCTGCACGGAGAGGTCGGCCTCGAGGTCACCGCGGCGCGAGCGCGCCTTGCGGGACGTTCCGAGGTCCGCGATCTCGCGACCGAGGGCCTCGGCGGCTTCGGAGCGTTCACGGATCTCGGCCGTGATCGAGCGCAGCAGCGGCAGAAGCGCGCTGGCTCGTTCGGGGTCGTAGCTGTGACGGTTCATGGCAACCCTCCTTGACTCTGTCCAGCGCAGTTCCTAGCCGAAGCGCACGGCATTTTCGATTCCGGCGGCCGCGGGCCGCCGGGCGGCCTCCCCAACCAGAAGCCGACCCTGTGTTGTGACTGGGAGCTGGCGCGGGGGCGCGCGGCAGCGGCGGCGGTGACGTTCCGCGTACACTCTCCTGGACACGCGCCGCACGCCCGACCGGAACCATGCCCGAGCCCATCCTGGAGATCACGCGCCGCGAGGAGTTCAGCGCGGCGCACCGCCTGCACGACCCGCGCCTGTCGGCCGAGGAGAACGTGCGCATGTACGGGCCGTGCAACACGGAGCACGGACACAACTACGCCTTCGAGGTGACGGTCCGCGGACCCGTGCCGCGCTCGGGGATGGTCATGGACCTGAACCGTCTCATGGTGATCCTGCGCGAGGAGATCGTGAGCGCCGTCGATCACAAGCACTTGAATCGCGACGTTCCCTTTCTCGAGGGTGTCATCCCGACGGCGGAGAACCTGGCGGTCGCGTTCTGGCGCCGGATCGAGCCGCGTCTGGCCCGCTTCGAGGGTGCGCGCCTCGTCTCCCTGCGAGTGCAGGAGAGCCGCGACAACGTCGTCGAGTTCCGCGGGGAGCAGGGTTGACCATGGCCGAAACGACGCGCGCACGCGCGCTGCCCACGGAAGAGCTTGTCCGCCGCCTGCTGGAGAACCTGGGCGAGGATCCGACCCGCGAAGGCCTCGCGCGCACACCCGAGCGCGTGGCGCAGTCGCTTGCGGAGCTGACGCAGGGCAGCCGGCAGAGCGTGGAGGACGCCGTGGGCAACGGCGTCTTCCAGGAGGACGTCTCCGAGATGGTCCTGGTGAAGGACATCGAGTTCTACTCGCTGTGCGAGCACCACCTGCTGCCGTTCTTCGGCCGCGTTCACGTGGCCTACATCCCCGACGGCCGGATCATCGGGCTCTCCAAGCTCCCGCGCATCGTCGACGTCTTCGCGCGGCGTTTGCAGGTGCAGGAGCGCATGACCGTGCAGATCGCCGAGGCGATCCAGAAAGTCCTGGCGCCGAAGGGCGTAGGGGTCGTGGCCGACGCGAGCCACCTGTGCATGATGATGCGCGGCGTGCAGAAGCAGAACAGCTCGACCATGACGAGTTGCCTGCTGGGCACGTTCCGCAGCGATTTCCGCACGCGCAACGAGTTCCTGGGGCTGGTGCGCAGCATCGGCCGGTAGGGCCCCACGCGGATCGCGACCGGGGGTAGGCTGTGGGGACCATGCGTTCCTCGACGATCCTCCGCACCCACACGATCGGACTCGGGCTTCTGGCGACGGCGGCCGCTGCGAGCGCGCAGACGATCGAGCGCATCTCGGTCACCGACTCGGGCGCGCCGTCGAACGCCGACGTCGACATCTTGACCCATCCCACCGACGACGGGCGCTCCGTGCTCTTCTCGACGCAGGGCACGAACTTCTTCCCGAACGACCTGCCGTTCACGTACGACGCGTTCCTGCGCGACCGAGTGACGGGAACGACTCGGCACGTCGGGTCGAACGGTGCGGGCACCGACATCACGCGCGACGGGCGCATGCTGGCCTACGTCAGGCTGCCGGAAGTGACGCTGCACCTGGTCGACCTGGTCGCGAACACGGACACGACGTTCACGGCGCCGCCGGTCGTGAGCACGACGGGCATTTTCACGGGTGACGGCCGGATGCTGGTCTACATGCGCGCGAACACGTCCATCCCCGGCGAGTACCAGATCTGGCGCCGGGACCTCGCGACCGGTGCTGAGGACCTCGTCTCCGCGACGCTAGCCGGCACGCCCAATATCCCCGTGGCCCTGCCGGGCACGGTCGCGCACGACGGCTCGCTCGTGACGTTCACGACGGGCGATCCCGACATCGTGCCGGGGGACACGAACAACCGGCCCGACGCCTTCTACAAGGACTACGGCTTCGGCTTCACCGACCGCTACAGCCTGGATTCTTCCGGCGGACAGCTGCCCCAGGACTCGAGCGCGGGCCCGTTCACGCCCGACACGCGCTTCTTCGTGTTCTCGACGCTCGCGGCGGCGATCCCTGCCGACACGAACGGCCAGTGGGACCTGTACGTCCACGACCGGTTCCTGGGCGACCTTCGTATCGCCAGCATCAGCTCGACGGGCGCGCAAGGCGACGGGTCGTCGCAGAGCCTGTTCCCGTGGATCTCGGCCGAGGGCGAGCGTGTCATCTTCGACTCGTCGGCCTCGACGCTCGTGGCGGGCGACACGAACGGGGCACGCGACATCTTCGAGCACGACTTCTCGACCGGCGTGACGCGCCGCATCGTGCTCGGCGTCGGCGGCGCGCAGCCCGACCAGGACCTCGAGCTGCGTGGTGCCTCCACCGACGGCCGTTACCTGACGATCCTCAGCCGGGCGACGAACCTCGTGGGCGGGGCGCCCGTGGCGGAGCGTCAGGCGTACCTCGTGGACCGCGGACCGCAGTGCTTCGTCACGAGCTACTGCTCGGCCAACCCCAACTCGACCGGGTTGCCGGCCTCGATCCAGTACACGGGCACGCCCAGCTTTGCGACGAACAACTTCGTCCTGAGCGGGTTCGACCTGCCGTCGAGCAGCGCGTGCGTCTTCTTCCACGGTACCGGCCGCTTGGATCCGCCGGTTCCGTTCGGGAACGGACTGCGCTGCGTCGGCGGCACGCAGCAGCGCCTGGGGACTCTCGCAGCGAACGGCGGCACGGTGATCCAGTTCCAGGACCTGACCTCGCCGGCGTACGCGAACGCGCAGCCGGGCGCCGTGCGCCGGTTCCAGCTGCTCTACCGCGACTCGGCCGCGGGCGGAGGGCGGTTCAACACGACTGCCGCGCTCGAAGTGACGTTCTGCCCGTGAACCGCGCGCGTGACCTGGGGTGACAGCGGACTAACGGCAGATCGAGACGCGTCCGCCGCGTGAGAGAAGGATGCCCGAGCCGTCGCTGGTCGGTGCGCCCTGATCCAGGTACTCGAACTGGAAGAACAGCGTGAGGCCAACCCATTCGTGAGGGATCGCGAAGGTCTGCACGGCGTTCCCTCGGGCGTCCGTCTCGATGGGCGGAAGTCGCACGAGCGGGGGAGAGAGGCGGACCCCATCGGCTGTGGTGAACCGCTGGTCCAGCGCCTCGCCCAGGACGAACGCGCCGGTCGCGTTGGGCAGCGCGCCTTCGACGTGTAGCCAGAACGGGGTCGAAGGGCTCGCGAGACCGGTGCTCCAGATCGACGCGCGCGCGCCGATGCTGTTCGCGGCTCCCGTGCCGATCGGCGCGATCGAATTGCTGTTCGCGAGGACAGAACGCGCGAAGTCGGCGGCGGAGGCCAGCGTCGTGCGCGGCAGGCGCTCGGTGCCGATGCCGGAGTCGCCCAGCGGCCACTCGTCGAGGACGACGGGGACGCCGTGCTCGAGGAGGCGGCCGCGCATCGTGCGAGCCTGCGAAGCGGGCGCGCCAGGCCCCGACGCCACCTCGGCGAGGAACATGGGCGGGTCGTCGGCGCTGACGTGATGACGCGGGCTTGCGCAACGCAGGGCTTCCTCGGGCGCGATGGTCTCGGGCTCGGGCGCACGCGTGCGAGCTGAAGGATCCTCGGGCCCATCCGAGCTGCGAGCACGCCTGTCGGTCGCGGTGTCGATGCGCGGAAGGACGTCGAGGGGGCGCGGTTCCCTCGTCTCCCTGCTCCGCCGCTGCGGAGTGCCGAGCGCGGTTCGCGGAACCGTGTCGCTCGAATCCACCTCGATCGAGCCGGCACCGCCCTGCACGGCGTCGATCGTCGCGCGACCTCCGGCGCGCGAGCGCCCGAGATCGCGGGCTGAGGTCGACAGTCCGACCAGCCGCGGAGTCGGAACCCCCTCGACCTCCGGAGCGACGTGCGCGTCCTCGAGGTCGAGCAGGCCGCTGACCTCGACGACGGCTTGAACGCGGCTCGACACGCGGGCGTTGCCACCGACCGCGCCCTCGAGCGCCGCGACGTTGCCGCTCGTGCCGAGGAGGGCCGCGAGCGTGGCTCCGTCACCCTCGCCCCACACGCCGATGCGGCCCGGATCGAGTCCCAACCGCGCCGCGTTCGCGCGCAGGAACCGCACCGCTCCCTTGAGATCGTGAACCTGCGCCGGGAACTCCGCCTCGTCGCTCGTGCGGATGGTCGTCGTCGCGACCGCGACCCCACGCGCGAGCAGCGCCTCGATCGTCGCCGCATGCGCGCGCTCGCGCGTCGTGCCTGCGCCGCTCGGGTCGACGACGAGGACGACCGGGAACGCAGCACGCGTCCTGGCTGGCCAGTGGAGTTCGAGCGCGAGCGGCTTCAGCCCGCTGCTCGTCTCGGCGGTGGCCCACACGATCTCGTGCGGTGCGGGAAGCTGCGGGAAGCCTGGCTGCAGGACGAGCGAGAGGCACAAGGCGATGAGCATGGTGGCGATCCCGTGGGAGGTCCTCCATGCTAACGGCGCGAGCGCGCCGTGGGGTCCGTTCCCGGTCGAGCATGCTCCTCCCGCTCCCTAGCGCCGCCCCTGGATCCGCGGGAACTGCACCGCGACCCTCCGGAAAGCACCGGTTCGCGCGGAAGTCCCCCGCGGGTCTGTCGACCCCAAGTGCGGAGGCGTAGAATCGTTCGGCGCAAGGCCGGCTCCATGGACAAGACTCGACAGTTCACTGCCATCATCGAGCGCGAGGAGGAGGCGTTCGTGGCGTTGTGCCCCGAACTCGACATCGCGAGCCAGGGAGCGACGGTCGAGGAAGCTCGTTCCAATCTCGTCGAGGCCATCGAGGCTTTCTTCGAAGCGGCTTCTCCCCAAGAGATTCGCAAGCGACTCCACGACGAGGTCTTCGTGACTCGCGTCGAGGTCCGGGTTGCCTAGACTTCGCCGGCTGTCCGGGCACGAAGTCTGCAAGATCCTCGAGGTTCACGGATTCGTGCGAGTGCGCCAGCGGGGAAGCCACGTCGTCATGCAGCGCCGTGTCGCCGACGGCACAACCACGGTTCCTGTCCCTGACCACAACGAAGTGAAGACGGGGACGCTCATGAGCATCATCCGTCAATCGCAGATTCCGCGGTCGGCCTTCGAGGGCGACTGAAACCGATCGGGGCCCCCCTTCCGCCGCTCAGGCCCGCGGAGGCACGTCGAGGTCGTCGATCGGCGTGCCCGCCGGCGCCTGGTTCGCGCGCCACACGACCTCGGCCACGTCTTCGGGGCGGAGCATCTTGGCGCGGTCGAAACCCAAGAGCTTCTCGGCCATCACCGTGTCCGTCGGGCCCGGGTAGACCGTCGAGACGCGCACGCCCTTCTCCTTCAAGTCGGCGCGCAGCGCGTCGCTGAAGCCGCGCAGGCCGTACTTGCTGGCGCAGTACGCCGTGTTGCCGGGGAATCCCTGGCGCGCCGCGACCGAGGCGATGTTCACGACGTGCGGCCGCTCGCCCTCGAGCAGGGCGTCGAGCGCTTCGAGCGTCACGAAGAACGGCCCGTTCAGGTTGATCTCGATGTTGCGCTTCCAGATCGCGAGATCCATCTGCGCGAAGGGCTTCACGTCGAACACGCCCGCGCAGTTCACGAGGACGTCCAGCGCGCCGCCGGTGAACTCCACCGCGCGCCATACGGCGGCTTCGACCGAGCCGTGGTCGGCCACGTTCATCTGTTGCGCGGCGCCCTTGCCACCCGCCGCATCGATCTCCTTGACGACCGCGTCGAGCTCGCCCGACGAGCGCGCCGCCACGGCGACGTGCGCCTTCTCGCGCGCGAAGCGCAACGCGATCGCGCGGCCGATGCCGCGCCCTCCACCGGTGATCAGGACACGCAAAGGCATGGATTCTCCAGGTTGATGCGGAAGGCCCAGTTGCTCACCGGGATTCGAGCTCCGACTTCAGCGCCGCGGGATCCTCCACGGGAGCGCGGCAGGACCAGTTGCGACAGACGTAGGCGCGCGCGCCGCGCGGGCCGGCATCCTTCCCGCGCAGCAGCGGCACGAGATCCTCATCCGCGCCCGGTCCGGCCAGTGCGACGACGCGCTGCGGCACGAACGTGGTGCGGATCGTGCGCAACATCGCCTGCTGCGACGCAGCGGCGGGATCGCCGCACAACACGATCTCGCGCGGTCCCACCGCCAGCCAGTCGACGGCCAAGAGCAACGTGCTGAAGGCTTGCGGAAAGCGATTCACGAGGCCGCCCAGCGAACGGATCGTGCGTTCCGCGCGCTCGGCCAGGTCGCGACGTCCGGTCAGCTCGGCCAGGCGCAAGAGGTTGAGCGCCTGCACGCCGTTCCCCGAGGGCAGCGCGCCGTCGTGCGGCCCCTTGAGCCGCGCGATCAGCTTCTCGTGGTCCGACGCGGTCGTGAAGTAGCCGCCCTCCGGATCCTCGAAGCGATCGCGCAGGACCGTGTCGAGCGCCAGCGCTTCGCGCAGCCAGTGCGGGTCGAAATCGGTCTCGTACAGGTCGACCAGCGCCTGGATCGTGAACGCATAGTCGTCCAGGTACGCGTTCAGCTGCGCGCGCCCGGCGCGCGAAGTCGCGTGCAAGCGGCCGTCGAGCTGGCGCATGCCGGTCAGGATCCAGCGCGCGGCCGCTTGCGCCGCCGCGAGGTAGCGTGGCTCGTCGAGCACCTGATGCGCCTGCGCCAACGCCGAGATGAACAGCCCGTTCCACGAGGCCAGCACCTTGTCGTCAGTGCCGGGCTTCACGCGATTCTCGCGCGCCGCCAGGAGCTCCACGCGCGCCTTGCGCAGCGTGGCCTCCAGCTCGGGCACGCTGGTCTGCAGGCGACGCGCGACGTCCGCGGCCGGCTCGTGGCGCCAGAGCACGCTCGCGCCGTGCTCGAAGTTGCCCTCGTCGGTCACGTCGAACCAGGCCGCGACCTGGCGCCCGCGCTTCGAGCCCAGCACGTCCTCGAGCTGGCGCGGCGTCCAGACGAAGAAGCGTCCTTCTTCGCCTTCGCTGTCGGCATCCTGCGAGCTGGCGAAGCCGCCCTCGCTCGTGCGCATCTCGCGCAACGCCCAGTCGCAGGCCGCGCGCGCGACTTCGAGGTACCGTGCCTCGCTCGAGACCAGCCCGGCCTCGAGGTACGCCGGCACGAGCAGCGCGTTGTCGTACAGCATCTTCTCGAAGTGCGGCACCAGCCAGCGCTCGTCGACGCTGTAGCGGTGGAAACCGCCTCCGAGCTGATCGTGGATGCCGCCCTGCGCCATGCGGTCGAGCGACAAGAGCGCCGCATGCCGCGCCCCGGCATCGCCCGTGCGGCGCGCGTGGCGCAGGAGGAGCCGCAGGTCGACCGCGTGCGGGAACTTGGGCGCGTCGCCAAAGCCCCCCCAGGCAGGGTCGAGCTGGCCCACCAGCGCCGCGGCCGAGGCGTCCAGGACGTTGGGATCGAGCTCGCTCGCAGCCTTGGCCTGGCCCTCCTCGGCGATGTGGCCGGCCAGGACGCGGCCACGCTGCACGAGGTTCTTCCGGTCCTCCTTCCAGGCCTTGGCGAGGCCCGAGAGCACCTGCGGGAAGCCGGGGCGCCCGTAGAGGCCGCGCGGCGGGAAGTACGTGCCGCCGTAGAACGGCTCGAGGTCGGGCGTCAGGAAGACGCTCATCGGCCAGCCGCCGGCGCCGGTCATGGCCTGGACGGCCTTCATGTAGATCTCGTCGACGTCGGGCCGCTCCTCGCGGTCGACCTTGACGTTGACGAAGTGCTCGTTCATCAAGCGCGCGATCGCGTCGTCCTCGAAGCTCTCGCGTTCCATGACGTGGCACCAGTGGCAGGCCGAGTAGCCGACCGACAGGAAGATCGGACGGTCCTCGGCTTTCGCGCGCGCCAGCGCCTCGGGACCCCAGGGGTACCAGTCCACCGGGTTCCGCGCGTGCTGGAGCAAGTACGGGCTCGTCTCGCGCGCCAGGCGGTTCGGCGGTCGTTCCGAGGGAGAGCTCATGACCGGGGCCGCGACGATACCAGGGGCCCTCAGAGGCCGAGAAGAATTCGAGGCCTCTTGCGCCGCGAAGCGGCGCCACACAGATCAGAGAGGCCGTAAGATCGATTCTGCTTCGGCCTCTCCGAGCGCCGACCGGAAAACGACGAGGCCCCGCGCCGCGCGCAGGGCCTCGTGCGATTCATGATTCCCGGCCGACGCGCGGACGAGAAGCGATCGGATCGATCAGAAGTGGACGCCCAGGCCGAGCGAGAACTCGTCCGTGTCGAAGTCGATGCCGCCGGACTGCAGGTCCGTGTCGGTGTGGTACCACTGCAGGATCCACTTGATGTCGTGGCCCGAGATGTAGCGGTTGAGGGACACGCCGTAGGCCGTCGTGTTGTCCGAGTCATCGAGGTCCTCGTAGCGCACGGCGAGCTCGTTCATTTCGCTGAACATGAAGCTGACCATCGCGTCCCACGGCGTGTTGTCGCCGATGTCCTCGTCGAAGTCGGCCATTTCAGCGGTGACCGCGAGCGGCCCGCTGGTCAGCGCCGCTTCGACGGCCCAGACGAGGCCGTTGTCGATGCCGGAGTCGTCGCCGATGGCTGCACCCAGCTGCAGGCCCATCGCGTCGCCGGCGCCGTAGGCACCTTCCTGCAGCGCCACGGCCTCACCCATCAGGTCGATCGTGACGCGCGCGTTGTAGAACATGTCCTTGACGACGCCGTCCGAGCCGTTCATGGCGTTGACGAAGAAGTTCACCTTCTCGAACTGGCCCGAGACCATGATGCCCAGGTCGCGGAAGCTGAGCATGCTGCCGATGTTCGTGCGCTGCAGGAACAGGAGCTGGTACTCGTTGATGAGGCCCGAGCGGACGAAGGGGACCTTGTAGCGGCCCCAACGCCCCTTGATGCCATCCGTGATCTTCCAGTCGACGTAGGCGTCACGCAGGTCGGCCGTGCCGCCGGACAGCTCGAACGACACCTTGTAGGAGTAGTCGTGGCCCAGGTCGCCCGTGACCTGCAGGCGAACGATGCGGAAGTCCCACCCGAGGATGTCCTCGCCCTCGGAGGCCACGCCCTCGCCGGCATCGGTCGTGTCACCGTCGCCGTTGAGGTCGCCGGTGATGCTGGGCGGGTCCTGCTCGAAGTCGAGGGCCGTGATGATCCAGCCGCTGACCTTCGGGCCCGTGGTGTTCTGAGCGGCCAGGTTGGCCGAGAGACTGTTGATCTCCTGGTCCAGGCCCGACCAACCGAGGTCGCTAGCCTGTCCCGCAGCACCGACGGCCGCGAGCGCGAATGCGACGTACGCGAGCTTCTTCAAGGGATTGCACTCCTGAGTGAGAGAGAAAGACAGGGACTCGACGGAAGGGTCAGTTGAGTTCCGATCGAGCTCGCTTGCCGCGAGTGTTGGCCCTCCTCGGCGATGTGGCCGGCCCGAACCGGGACGCGCACGATACCAATCCCCTGCGGAGCGCCAATCGGAAAACGACGGGGCCCCGCGCCGCGCGCAGGGCCCCGTGCGATGCGATCTCCCGGCCGACGCGCGGCCGGGAAACGCAACCGATCGATCAGAAGCGGACGGTCAGACCCAGCGAGAACTGGTCCGTGTCGAAGTCGATGCCGCCCGACTGGAGGTCCGTGTCGGTGTGGTACCACTGCAGCGTCCACTTGATGTCGTGGCCCGCGATGTAGCGGTTGACGGCCAGGCCGTACGCTGTCGAGTTGTCCGAGTCGTCGAAGTCCTCGTAGCGCAGGGCGAGTTCGTACATCTCCGTGAACATGAAGCTCACGGTCGCGTCCCACGGGGTGTTGTCGCCGATGTCGGTGTCGAAGTCGGCCATTTCGGCGTGCGCCGAGAACGGACCGCTGGTCAACGCCGCTTCGATCGCCCAGACGAGGCCCTGGTCGACGCTCGAGTCGTCGCCGATGGCGGCACCGAACTGCAGGCCCATCGCGTCGCCGGCGCCGTAGGCACCTTCTTGCGAGGCCACGCCGTCACCCATCAAGTCGAAGGTGATGCGGGCGTTGTAGAACATGTCCTTCGTGACACCGTCCATGCCGTTCTGGGCGTTGACCCAGAAGTTCACCATCTCGAACTGACCGGAGATGGTGATGCCGAGGTCGCGGAAACTCAGCGTGTCGCCGATGGCCGTACGCTGCAGGAAGAGGAGCTTGCTCCTCGAGATCAGGCCCGAGCGGAGGAAGGGGACCTTGTAACGGCCCCAGCGTCCCTTGATGCCGTCTGTGATCTTCCAGTCGACGTAGGCGTCCCGCAGGCTCGCTGTTCCGCCAGCGAGGTCGAACGACACCTTGTAGGAGTAGTCGTGACCCAGGTCGCCCGAGACCTCGACGCGGACGGCGCGGAAATCCCATCCCAGGATGTCCTCGCCCTCGAAGGCCACGCCTTCGCCGGCGTCGGTGGTGTCACCGTCGCCGTTGAGGTCGCCGGTGATGCCGGGCGGGTCCTGCTCGAAGTCCAAGGCCGCGATGATGTAACCGCTGACCTTCGGGCCAGTGGCGTTCTGAGCGGCCAGGCTGGCAGAGAGACTGTTGATCTCCTGGTCCAGACCCGACCATGCGAGGTCGGTCGCCTGTCCCGCGGCACCGACGGCCGCGAGCGCCAGGGCGCCGTACACGAACTTCTTCATGAGGAATGCACTCCTGAGAGAGAGAGATGAGACTGAAGAGTCAGAGGAAAGTCCGATCGATCTTCGGGATGGGGGTGTTCTGAGCGCGGAGAAGATGCAGCCCCGCCCCCCCCCGCGTCCAAGGAAAAGATCCACCCGGCCGGGTTCGAGGACGCGGGCACTCCAAGCTCGTTCGGCGGCCTCCGATCACTCCTGTCCCGGATTCGGGCAAAATACGAAGGCGCAATTCGCAATCGTTTGATGTCAAACAGCTTGCGCCGAACAATCTCGATCCCACCGGGGGGATGCTGTCGGCGCGGCGCGCGGTGGAGGCGCGCAACATCCGTCACGGCCCTGAGATGCGAACTCCTTTGTGACGACATGCACACAACGGTTTCCACCACATTTCAATTGAGGGCAGTGCGGACTGCAGCGCTCGGTGGAGGGGGTGCCGTGTCAGGTCCTACGACCCGGGCCCGCGTCCTCCCGCAGCAGGGGGGCGAGCAGGGCGTCGGCCCGGCCGACCGCCTCCAGGAGCTCGTCCGGGACCCCGACGCCCAAGCGCTCGGCGCACACGAGCCGCGCCTCGAGCCGGTGGCGGGCCTCGACGGCGTAGGCCAGGTCGTACTGGGGGTGGCGCAACCAGCGCGGGTCGACGGACCGCACGTGCTCGGTGGCCGCCATCGAGATCTCGCTGGCGATCGCCTCGCGCCAGGCGTCCGGAGCCCGGGCGATCCAGCCCGAGACGCGCTCGAGCGCAGCGGCCTCGGCGCCCGTGGGCCGTTCCAGCAGTTCGAGGCCCAGGCCGACCAGGATCCCGCGCGCGTGGTGGCGAGTGGGCGCCTTGCCGCGGCCGACCCAGAGCTCGACCTCCTTCAGCACGTCTGCCAGGGGCGCATCCATGGCTCACTCGTCTCCGCGCCGCTGGCGCTTCGTGTCGGAACGCTTGCGCTTGGTCTCCAGGCGGCGCCGCTGTGACCCGCGCGTGGGGCTCGTCGCGCGCCGCTTCTTGCGCGGCTTCAGGGCCTCGCGCAGGAGCCCGGCCAGACGCTCGCGCGCCTCCTCGATGTTGCTCAGGCGGTCGCGGTGCCCGGTGGCCACGACGATCAGCTCGCCGTCAACGGTCAGCTTGCCCCCCAGCCGCTCGAGCACGCGCGCGCGTTGACCCTCGTCCAGGACGCGCGACGTGGCCGGCCGGAAGCGCAGGTCGACCTTCGTCTCGACCTTGTTGACGTGCTGGCCGCCGGGCCCGCCGGCGCGCGCGAAGCGGATGTCGAGCTCGTCGGCGGGGATCACGACGCCCGGGCGCACGAAGAGCGGTTCGTTTGCCACGTCAGCTACGCGCCGGCGCGATCCGCCTCAGGAAGGGGAAGGTGAAGATCCCCGTGTGGTGGCCGTCGGAGAAGTGCATCGCCAGGGCGTAGTTGCCCACCAGATGCAGGTCGGCCTGGGTCAGGTCGTCGGGCACGCTGGCCGGATCGTGCGTGCGCGTGCCGGTCAGCTCGTTCACGCAGCGCGCGCAGGGGCACGAGCGGCGCAGCTCGGCCGCGCTGAATGAAGTCGTCGCGCCGTCGCTCCACGTGATGTCGACCCGCGCCGGGTCGGTGCGGCGGATCACGGTGGGGGTGGCGTTGTCCTCGTTCATGACCGCGTGCCGCGCCGTCCAGCGCGGCACTACCAGCATGGTTTCCGTCCGCCTCATCCTGGTGTGGGACGGACCCTGGTGCGTCCTTTCCGATTGTTTGGTGGGCAGAGCCGGACTTGAACCGGCGACCCCTTGATTTTCAATCAAGTGCTCTACCGACTGAGCTACCTGCCCGTGTTCCGAATCCTCGCGGACCAGGCCCGGCCCGGACGCGAGGGGGAGGGATTCTGTCCGCACCCTCCGGGAGCGTCAAGGCGCGCGGCGCGAACTCAGCGCTTCGTGCTGTCGGCCAGCGCGGCCCGTGCCGCCACGACGTCCCGCGCGATCTGGTCCCGCAACGCCGGCAGGCCGTCGAAGCGCCGTTCGGCGCGCAGGTGGGCGACGAACTCCAGCTCGATGTGCTGGCCGTACAGATCGCCCTCGAAATCGAGCAGGTGGACCTCGATGCGCGGCGTCTCCGGGCGCGCGATCGCGAGCGTGGGGCGGAAGCCGATGTTGGCCACGCCCGGCAGCGGCGGGCCCACGGTCGTCTCGCGCTCGTAGCGCACGACGCGCGCGCGCACGGCGTAGACGCCCGAGGGCGGGTGCAGCTCGTGGTGCAGGTCCAGGTTCGCGGTCGGGAACCCCTGTCCGCGGCCGATCTGGTCGCCGCGCACGACCTCGCCGTAGACCGCGACCGGACGCCCGAGCAGCGCGGCCGCGCCCTGCAGGTCGCCCAGCTCGACGGCCTCGCGGATCGCCGTGCTCGAGACGGCTCGCCCGCCCACCACCACCTGGCTGACGATGTCGACGTCCAGGCCCAGGCCGGCCAGGAACTCGGGCGTGCCCTCGCGACCGCGGCCGAACTTGCTGTCGAAGCCCAGGACCAGCCGGCGCGTCCCGAGCGTCCCGACCAGGAACTCGAACGCGAACTCGCGCGCCGGCACCTCGCGCAACGACTCGTCGAAGGTCAGCGCGACCGCGTGCTCGATCCCGGCGCGGCGGAAGAGCTCGAGCCGGTGCTCCAGCGACGTCAACGTGCGCGGCGCGCGCCCGAGCAGCACGGACTTCGGGTGCATCCGGAACGTGACGACGGTCGGGCGCGCACCCAGCGCGCGCGCCGCGGCCACGTTGCGGCGCAGGATCTCCTGGTGGCCCAGGTGCACGCCGTCGAAGACCCCGACGCTGACGACGGCGCCGTTCTCGGCGGGGGGGAAGCGACCTTCGCGCTCGAGGCTGGTGATCAACGCACGCGCGCCGTGGGCGCGCTCTTCTGCCACGATTCGACCAGGTCCTGCAGGGCCGCGCGGTGGCGCAGGCGGTCCGCCGGCGACATCCGGTCGACGAGCAGCACGCCCTCCAGGTGGTCGAACTCGTGCTGGATGATCCGGCTCGTGAAGTCGTCGAACTCGCGCTCGAGCGCGTTGCCTGCCAGATCCTGCCAGCGGATCGTGCAGCGGTCGGGGCGCTTGACCTCGGCGTAGATGCCCGGGAACGACAGGCAGCCCTCCTCGTACCAGGTGTCCTCGCCGGTGCGGGCCGCGATCGTCGGGTTGACCAGGACCAGGTCGTCCGGGCCGCGCTCGCCGTTCGGGTTCAGGACCAGGATCCGGCTCGAAAGGCCGACCTGGGGCGCGGCCAGGCCGACGCCCTTGCTGGCGACCATGCGCTGCAGCATCGCCTCGGCCGTGCGCTTCAGCTCCGAGCCGAACTCCGTGACCGGCTGGGCGACCCGTCGCAGGACCGGGTCGGGGTAGCGCACGACGACGAAGTCGAGATCCAGGGGTTCGCTCATGATTGGGCGGTGGCCAGCGCGCGGTCGCGCGCCACGATTTTAGGCGACCGTACGATGGTTTCTTGTTCGGTCGCCCTTCTCCGAGGATAGCCCGCGTTGACGCTTCCGACCGCCTCTCCTATCCTTTTCGCCCCTTCGCTCCGCCCTGCGGAGCCTTGCACCCCGTGGATTTCTCCAAGCAGCTCCAGAAGGCCGAAGAGGCCTTGCGGCGGCGCAACTGGGACTTCGCGGTCGAGCTCTACCAGCAGCTGCTCGAGCTGTCGCCCGATCTGGGCGAAGCGCGCGCCGGGCTGCGGCAGGCGCTGAAGAAGCGCCACGAGCACAAGGCCGGCGGGAGCAAGTTCCTGCGCGCGCTGGGCGGCGCCGCGCCGCTGGCGATGGCGAAGACCTTGTCGAAGGCCGGCAAGCACGACGCGGCCGCGCGGCAGGTCGAGAGCTACCTGGCGACGAACCCGCTCGACGAGGAGGCGAACCTGCTGCTCGGCACCTCGCTCGAGTCGGCCGGCCACAACAACTCCGCGCGCGCGGTCTACGAGTTCCTGGCGGAGATCGCGCCCAAGAGCGCCGAAGGCCTGCGCCGCGCCGGCTCGATGACGCGGCGCCTGGGCGACCCGCTCAAGTCGCTCGAGTACTACGAGCGCGCGCTGCAGGCCGACCCGCGCGACCAGGAAGCGCTGCGAGCGCGCAAGGATCTTGCGGCCGAGCTGGCCTTGTCGGGTCGCGGGTCGGGCGTGCAGCACAGCCGCGAGCAGATCCGCGACAAGGAGCAGGCGCGCGACCTCGAGCGAGCGGCGCGCATGCACCTGTCGGACGACGACCTGCGCGCCGAGCTGACGCGGCTCGAGGCGCGCTACGCCGATGCGCCCGACGCCGACGTCGTGTCGCGACTCTCCGAGGTGCACGAGAAGCTCAAGGACCTCGATTCGGCGCTGTCGTGGGCCGAGCGCGCGCTGGCAGCGCGCAGGGATTCCTTCGACCTCGTCGCGCGCGTCGGCGACCTGCGCGCGAAGCAGATCAAGAAGTGGATCGCCGAGGCCGGCAAGCGCGGCGATCAGGCCGAGGCCGACCGCCTGGAGCGCGAGCTCTTCGTCGCCGAGGTCGAGGACTGGAAGAAGCGCGTCGAGCTGCGGCCGGCCGATCCGACCGCGCGCCTTCAGCTCGGTCGGCGCCTGCACCGCGCCGGACAGATCGACGCGGCCATGGCCGAGCTGCAGAAGGCCGCGGCCGACGCGCGCTCGCGGCGCGAGGCACAGGTGCTGCTGGCGCAGTGTTTCCAGGCCAAGGGCTTTCTCGACCTCGCGCGCGCCGAGTACGAGCGCGCGCTGGGTTCCGCCGACGTCCTCGACGAGCGCGGCAAGGAGATCCTGTATCATCTCGGCGCGATCGCCGAGGCGGAGGGCAAGCCCGCCGATGCCCGCACCTTCTACGCACGCATCTTCGGGGTCGACGTCGGGTATCGCGACGTCGCGGCGAGGATGGAACGACTCAAAGGTTGACGACAGGGATAACGATGGCTCACACCAAGCAAGCTGCGAAGCGCAACCGTCAGAACATCAAGGCGCGCACCCGGAACAAGGTGCAGCGCAGCGTCATGAAGACCGCGATCCGCAGCGTGCGTCGCGCCGAGAGCGTGGACAAGGCCAACGAAAGCCTGCCCCAGGCGATGAAGCGCATCGACAAGGCCGCGAAGAACCGCGTGATCCACCCCAACGCCGCCGCGCGCTTGAAGAGCCGGCTGGCGAAGAAGATCGCGTCGGGCCGTTGACGGAAGCGCGGTAGGGCGGCGCGGAACCGCGCTGAGCGCCGCGAGACATGTCCGCCGTCTTCGAAACGCGCGAGGACTCGCCCGACGAGCGCCTGAGGCCGCTGCGGGTGCCGATCCGCTCCGACCAGGTGTTCGAGTCCGCGCGCGAGATGGCTGCGGACCTGCCGGGCTGGACCGTCGTGACGAGCGACGAAGGCGCGCGCACACTCACTTGCCGCAAGCCGGGCGGGTTCCTGGGCGGCGTCGCGACGATCACGATCCGCTGCGAGGGACCGGCGGATCTGCCCTCGACGACCGTCCACGTGCGTTCGTCCTCGGAGGGCGCCGTGGTCGCGCGCGACCGCGCGCACGTGCTCGAGTTCCTGACGCCGTTCGTCCGGCGCGTCTGCTGACGCCCTGCTACTCCGGTCGGCCGACGATCTCCGCCGGCCACACGTACGACGAGCGCAGCAGGTCCTTGTAGCTCGTCTCCAGCCGGTACTCCTCGAGCCGGTCCGTCGAGATCTCGCGCAGTCGCTCCTGGATCTTCGGGTCGGAGAACTCGGGCTGCAGCGCTTCGGTGCGGCCCTCGAAGCGCACGATCCGCAGCACCGGCTTCGATTCCGGGCCGCCTTCGATCGGTGCGGAGATCTGTCCCGGCGTCGCCGTAGCGATGAACGCGGCGATCTCGGGGTAGAGCTCGCGCAGGCGCGCTTCCTCGACCTCGGGCGGATCCTCGGTGTCGCGTGCGCTGCCCGTGCTGCGCGCCACCTCGGCCATGTCCTCGCCGGCCTCGAGGCGCGCGATCAGCGTGCGGGCCACGGCGCGCGCCGCTTCCGATCCGCCGGCAGTGTCGACGTCGAGGACGACCTGGTGGAAGCGCACGCTCGCGGGTCGGCCGCCCAGGGCCTCCATGTCGGCCGGTTTCGCCTCCGCTTGGCGGTACATGAGGAGCAGCGCGCCCGGCCGCACGTAACGGTCGGCCGTGACGCGGCCCAGGGGACCCGGGCCCTCGCCCGTCACGCCCTCGCGGTAGATCTGGTCGTACAGCTCGTCGCGCAGGCGCTTGCGCAGCTCGGGCCCCGACACGTCGCGCGATTCGAGGAACTTCGCCAGGCCCACGACGCCGTTCTCGCGCTCGGTCATCCGTTCGATGTTCTCGCGCACGCGCGCGTCGAGCAGCTTCTCGTCGACGCCCAGGTTTGCTCCGGCCTGCACGCGCAACCGCTCGCGCACCTTGTCGCCCAGGATCTGGCGCTCGGCCTGGCGACGCTGCGTGTCCGTCGTCAGCTTGTAGTCCTTCATGAGCATCTGCAGCCGCCGCACGAGCTCCGACTCGGTGATGATGTCGCTGTTGACGACCATCACGACTCGGTCGACCTCGCGCCAGGGCCGCGCCGGAGCCGCGTCGGGAGCGGTTGTGGCGGGCGCAGCCGGAGGCCGCACGACGTCGGGGACGGGGGCCGGGACCGGCGCAGGGTCTTGCGCCAGCGCACACAGGCAGAAGAGGACGGAAGGCATCATCGGATGCGCGGCATCGTGGGCGTCGACGTCGCCGTGCGCAAGAGCCGCTCGAACCACTCCAGGGCCCGGGGCCCGGTCCCGAACTCGGGCGGGATCGGCAGGTGCGCCATCCCCGTGCGGATCGGCCGCACCTCGACGCCGCGCAGGTCGAGGCCGCGCTCGAGCGCGACGCGGTCGGCGTACTCGAGCACGTAGACGTCGTTCCTGTACAGCAGGCGCCTCACGCCGATCTCCTCGAGACGCGCCTTGAGCCGGAAGAGCCGCACGAGGTCGCGCGCCTCGTCCGGCACGCGTCCGAACCGGTCGCGCAGCGAAGCCAGCGCCGCGTTCATCTCGGCGTCGTCGTGGACGGCGCTCAGCTCGCGCAGCACCTCGATGCGCGTGCGCGGGTCGGGGATCCAGGCGTCGGACAAGTACGCGCGCAGGCCCAGCTCGAGCTCCGCCCCCTGCGCCTCCTGCGCCGTGACGAGGCCGTCCACGTCGACCTCGCCGCCCGAGCGCAGCTTCTCGGTCGTCTGGTGCAGCAGGCGGCAGTACATGTCGTAGCCGACCGCGGCGATGTGGCCCGACTGCTCGGGGCCGAGCAGGTTGCCCGCGCCGCGAATCTCGAGGTCCTTCATGCTGATCGCGAAGCCCGAGCCCAGGCGCGTCAGCTCCTCGAGCGCCTTCAAGCGCTCGCGTGCCTCCTGCCGCAGCGGTTTGAACTTCTCGACCAGCAGGTAGCAGTGCGACTTGGCCGTGCCGCGGCCCACGCGGCCGCGCAGCTGGTGCAGCTCCGCCAGCCCGAACTCGTCGGCATGGTCGATCACGATCGTGCCGGCCGCGGGGATGTCGATGCCGCTCTCGACGATCGTCGTCGAGACCAGCACGTCGACTTCGCCCGAGATGAACGCGTCCATGACGCGCTTGAGTTCCTTCGAGCTCATCTGACCGTGGCCGATCGCGTACGAGCACTCGGGCACGAGCCGCTGGATGCGCCGCGCGAACTCATCGATCGAGTGCACGCGGTTGTGCAGCACGAACACCTGGCCGCCGCGGTTCTTCTCGCGCAGCAGCGCCTCGCGGATCAGGCCGTCGTCCTCGCAGAAGCCCAGCACCGTCTCGATCTCCTGTCGCCCCTCGGGCGCGATCGTGAGCGCCGAGATGTCGCGCAGGCCCGAGAGCGACATGTGCAGCGTGCGCGGGATCGGCGTGGCCGACAGCGTCAGGAGGTCGATCCCGGCGCGCAGCTTCTTGAAGTGCTCCTTGTGCGTGACGCCGAAGCGCTGCTCCTCGTCCACGACCACGAGGCCGAGCCGCGCGAAGCGCACGTCGTCCGAGAGGATGCGGTGCGTGCCGATCAGGATGTCGATCTCGCCGCGCCCGACGCGCTCGACCAACGCACGCTCCTCCTTGCCTGTCACGTGCCGCGACAGCGCCGCGATCTCGACCGGGAAGTCGGCCAGCCGCTCGCGAAACGTGGCTTCGTGCTGCTGCGCGAGGACGGTCGTGGGGACGAGCACCGCGACCTGTCCGCCGGCGGTGGCCACGCGGAACGCGGCGCGGATCGCCAGCTCGGTCTTGCCGAACCCGACGTCGCCGCACAGGAGCCGGTCCATCGGCCGATCGGCCGCCAGGTCCGTCGCGATGTCCTTGTCCGTCGTGATCTGGTCGGCGGTCTCGGTCCACGGGAACGCGTCGACCATCTCCTTCACGAGCTCGGCGTCCGCGGCCCACGGCGGACGCTGTCGCAGCGCGCGCCGCGCCTGGATCTCGAGCAGCTCGGTCGCCAGGTCGCGGATCGCACGCTCGACCTTCTCCTTGCGGCGGCGGAACGAGCTCGAGCCGATCTTGTCGAGCGGCGGCGACGCCGAGCCCGTGCCGATGTAGCGCTGCACCAGGTCGATGCGCGACGCGGGCACGAACAGCGTCACCTCGTCGGCGAAGACGAGCTGCAGGTGCTCCTCCTCGCCGCCGCCGCGCTCCACGCGCTTCAACCCGGCGAAACGCGCCAGCCCGTGCACCGCGTGCACGACCAGGTCGCCGGTCTTGAGCTCGAAGAACGACTGCAGCGCGCGCACCTTGTGCGGCTCGCGCTGCTTCGTCGGACCGCGCCGCCCGATGATGCCGGACAGCTCGCGGTGGTTGACGACCAGGAGCTTCAGGGCCGGCAGGCGGAACCCGCGCGCCAGCGAGCCGACGCGCAACTCGACGCCCTCGCCGCCGCCGTTTTCGGCCAGGATCGTGCCGAAACGGTGCGCCTCCGCGTCGGTCTGGCACAGCACGACGACGCGCGTGCCGTCCGCCGCCGCTTCGCGCAGCGCCTTGGGCGCCTCGCGCGTGCCGACCGCCAAGGCCTGCACCGAGCGCGTGTCGAACGGGATCCCGCCCGGCAGGCTCTGCACGTCGAGCACGCGGCGCTGCTCGAGAATCTCGCCGAACGAAACCAACGCGCGGCCATGCGCCGCGGACTGGATGCGCAGGCCACCGGCGCGGTCCTCGATCCGCAGCGGCTCGACGCGCACGAACACGGCCGCGGCCGACACGAGGCCGGCCGGCAGCGCGCCCTGGCCGTCCTCGATGCCGCCCGCGTCGGAGGCCAGGCTGATCTGCACCTGCTTGTGCGTCGCGACGCTGCGCTGGTCGACCGGATCGAACGTGCGCAGCGACTCGATTTCCTCGCCGAACAGCTCGATCCGCAGCGGCAGCTCGCTGGCGAACGTGTACAGGTCGAGGATCTCGCCGCGCAGCGACACCTCGCCCGGCCGCTCGGCCAGCGGCGTGCGCTGATAGCCGCTGGCCACGAGCCTCTCGAGCAGCGCCTCGGGGTCGAGCTTCCCGCCGACCTGCAGCCCGAGCCACTCGCGCTCGATGTCGTCGCGGCTCGGAATCGGCTGCAAAAGCGACACGAGCGACGCCACCAGCAACCGCGGTCGCTGCTCCGGGGGGCCGGCCAGCTTCTGCGCGACCTGCAGGCGCGCGCGCAACCCGCCCAGGTCCGCTTCGCCCGTGCGCAACGCGGTTCCGACGCCTTCGCGCGCGGGCAGCCACGTCGCTTCCGCGCCGAGCGCGGTCAAGTCGTCGGCGAAACCCTGCGCTTCGGCTTCGCCCGCCAGGACGACGACCCACGGGCCCTGCTCGCGCGCGGCCAGCCAGGCCAGCACGAGAGCTTGCGAGGAACCCCACAAGTTGCCGGCCAGGACGCGCCGCTCGCGCCGCAGCGCCTGTGCCACACGCTCGAGCTCGGGCGTCGAGCCCAGCGTCGCCGCGTCGATCACAACCGGCGAACGGCTGACAGGCGCGACGGGAGCGCTCGCGGTGGTCGGGCTCATGTGCCGCCGCCCGTCTCGAACACCAGCAGCGCCTCGCGCGCCGCCCACGTCTCCGCTTCCTTGCGCGTGCGGCCCCAGGCCGAGGGGAATCGCCGTCCTTGCACGTCGACCGCGACGAGGAACGCGCGTGCGTGCGCCGCGCCGCGCTCGTCGAGCTGGACGTACATCGGCAGAGCGCCCAATTCGCGCTGGCACAGCTGCTGGAGCTCCTGCTTCGGGTTGTGCCCCAGGCTGGGTTGGCGCACGCCGTTCAACGGCTCGGCCAGGGTCGAGCGCACGAACGCGCGCACGGCCTCGAGCCCGGCGTCGAGGTACACGGCGCCCAGCACCGCCTCGTAGATGTTGGCCTGGACCGAGCGCGGCAGGACGCGTTCCTGGAGCCCGGCACCCAGGCGCACGAGCTGCTCGAGCTGGAGTCGTGCAGCCGCCTCGGCCAGCGTCTTGCGCGACACGACAGCCGCCTTGCGCTCGGTCATCTCGCCCTCGGGCAGGTCGCCGTCGGCGCGGAAGAGCTCCTCGGCCACGACCAGGTCCAGGACCGCGTCGCCCAGGAACTCGAGCCGCTCGTTGTCGCGCTCGGCGCCCGAGGAGCTGTGCGTCAACGCCAGCTCGAGCAGAGCGGGGTCGCGGAAATCGTGCGGCAGCGTCGGCACTTCTGCTATCGAGTGTGGGGCCGCCGGATTCCGCGGAGGATCGGGCGGGGGACGCGCACAGTATAGGACCACGCCATGGCTTCCCTGGAGATCCCTGCCGCGATCGTGGTCCGTGATCTGGTGCGCACCTACGGCCAGAACCGCGCGGTCGACGGCCTCTCGCTGATCGTGGCGCGCGGCGAGTGCCTGGGCTTGCTCGGCCCCAACGGCGCCGGCAAGACGACGACGATCCGGATCCTCTCGACGCTGGCGGCACCGACCTCGGGCAGCGTGACGGTGCTGGGCCTCGATCCCTTGCGCGACGCCAAGGCGCTGCGCAGTCGTATCGGGGTCGTGCCGCAGGAAGTGGCGCTCTACGACGGGCTCAGCGCGCGCGAGAACCTCGAGTTCTTCGCGCGCATGCACGACCTGCCCGAGCCGATCCTGCGCGAGCGCGTCGACACCGCGCTCGCCGATGCTGGGCTGGTCGAGCGCGCGCGCGACCGCGTCGAGACCTTCTCGGGCGGCATGAAGCGGCGCCTCAACGTGGTCGCGGCGCTGCTGCACGGGCCCGAGCTCGTGTTCCTGGACGAGCCCACCGTCGGCATCGACCCGCAGTCGCGCAACCACATCTTCGAGCTGGTCGAGCGTCTGCGCGCAGCCGGCACGACGCTGGTCTACACGACGCACCAGCTGGGCGAGGTCGAACGACTATGCGACCGCATCGTGATCCTCGACCGCGGCCGCACGATCGCTTCCGGCACGTTCGACGAGCTGCGCCGCTCGGTCGGCCGGCGCATCGGCGCCAGCGCACGCCTCGAGGTCGGCGGGCGCGGCGCGGAAGCCATGGTGGCCTTGCGCAGCGCTGGCATCGAAGCGCGGCTCGAGGAGGAGCTGCCCGACCTCGAGCAGGTGTTCCTGACGCTGACGGGACGCGCGCTGCGCGACGAGGGCTCCTGATGCTGCGCGCCGCCTGGACCGTGGCCCTGAAGGACCTGCGCCTCTTCCTGCGCGACCGCGTCGCGCTGGCGATGAGCTTCGCGCTGCCGATCGTGCTGGCGACCGTCTTCGCGTCCGCGATGGCCGGGATGAGCGGCGACGACAGCGTCGGTCGCGTCGAGGTCCTGGTCGAGGACCTGGACGGCACCGACGCTTCGCGGGCGCTCGTGACCGAGCTGCAGAGCTCGAAGTCGCTCGACGTCGAGATCGCGGGCGACGTGCGCTCGCGCGTGTCGCGCGGCAAGGCGCCGGCGGCCGTGCTCGTGCCCAGCGGCTACGGCGCCGACATCGCGTCCGGGAAGAAGCCGCGGCTCGTGCTCTACCGCGACCCGGCCAAGGAGATCGAGCAGCAAATCGTGATGGGCAACCTGGTGAAGACGCTCTACCGCGTCGCCGGGCCCGCGATCGGTCGCGCGATGATGAAGCGCGGGATGGAATCGATGGGCTTCCCGGCCGGGATGCGCGAAGCCGCCGAGCGCATGGCCGACGCCCAGGCGGCCGAGGGCGACGGCAGCAGCGAAAACCCCTTCGATTTCGCCGGCCAGGGCGCGGAAGTCCTGGGCCTCGAGGTCGAGGACGTCGCCGGCGGCAAGGATTCCGGTCGCCTGGCCGCGGGCAAGTCGCACGCGATCGCCGGCATCGCCGTGATGATGCTGCTCTTCGGCCTGACCGCGTGCGGCGGCACGATCCTCGAGGAGGAACAGTCGGGCACGCTGCAGCGCGTGCGCCTGACGCCCAACGCCGGTCCCTCCGTTCTGCTGGGCAAGATGGTCTTCACGATGATCGTCGGGCTGGCGCAGCTCGTCCTTCTGTTCACCTACGGCGGCCTGGTGTTCGACGTGCCGGTCCTGCGCGCGCCGGGAGCGCTATTCGTGCACTCCTTCGCGGTGGCGGCGGCCGCAGCCGGCTTCGGGCTGTGCCTGGCGGTGCTGTGCCGCACGCGCAAGCAGCTCGAGGGGCTCTCGACGCTTCTGATCCTGACGATGAGCGCGTTGGGCGGCAGCTGGTTCCCGCTGATCGTGGCGCCCGAGTGGTTCCGGACGCTTGGGCACTTCACGCTGAACGCGTGGGCCATGGACGGCTACCAGGGGATCCTGTGGTACGGGAAGGACCTGGCGGGCATCGCGACCGAGGTGCTGGTCCTGCTCGGGATCGCGGCCGCGACCGGTTGGGTCGCGTGGCGCGGCTGGCGCCGGCGGTTCGAGCGGCTGGCCTGATCCGCGTGGCGAAGCTTGCCAGCGGGCTCGCGCTCGACGATTCTCGTGCGCGTGGCGACCCAGGACACGGACGAGAACGCGGTCGAGCCGCTCTACGAGGGCCTGAAGGCACGGCGCGAGAGCACGCTGCCGCTGGGCGCGCGCATCGCGCTTGCCGCCGTCTTCTTGCTCGCGCTGGCCTGGATCGTGTGGCTTCAGGCGCACTGACGAGCCAAGAGGGCGTGAATCAGCTCGTCCCGCCCAGCCGCGCGAACTCCTGCTCCGCGAAGCGGTCGGTCATGCCGGCCAAGTAGTCGCACACGGCGCGCTCCAGCCCGACATGCTGCGCCCACTGCTGGTACCAGTTCGACATGAGCTTCGGATCGGCCGCGTAGGCGCGGAACAGATGCGACAGCACGAGCCGCGCGTACTCCGACAGCTCGAGCAGGTGCGGGTGCCGGTAGAAACGCCGGTACAGGAACGCCTGCAGCTCGGCGACGAGCGGCCCGACCTCGGGACCGTGCGCGACGAGCATCCGCGGGTGCGCGCGCACGTCGTCGGGCGAGCGCGGCGACGCTTCGACCAGCCGCGCGCGCGTCGCATCGACCAGGTCGCGGATGCACGTGCCGAGCAGCTGGTTCGCGACGCGCTTCACGCACAGGTTGCGGTCGTCGCTCGAGCGCAGGAAGCCCGGGTGGCGCGCTTCGACCTCGCGCACGGCGCGCCGCCACAGCTCGGAGCCTTCGGCGACTGCCTCCTCCGTGAACATCTCGCCCAGGATCCCGTCCTCGAGATCGTGCATGTCGTAGGCGGTCGAATCGGCCAGGTCGACGACCTGCGCCTCGAGGCACGGATGCCGCGGCCGCGGCGCGAACTCTTCGGGCCAGTCCTCGCGGCTCTCGTGCTTGAGCAGCGACTCGCGCACCTCGCGGGTGAGATTGAGCCCCGGATGGTCGGGGCTGCGGCGCTCGAGCTGGTCGACGACACGCAGCACCTGCGCGTTGTGGCGGAAGCCGCCGTGCGCGTGCATCAGCTCGTCCAGCGCGACCTCGCCGCGGTGCCCGAACGGCGGATGTCCGAGGTCGTGCGCGAGCGACAGCGCCTCGACGAGGTCCTCGTTCAGCGCCAGGGCGTCGCCCAGGCTGCGTGCGACCTGGCCCACCTCCAGGCTGTGCGACAGGCGCGTCCGGTTGTGGTCGCCCTCGCGGTTCAGGAAGACCTGCGTCTTGTACATGAGCCGCCGGAACGCGGTGCTGTGCACGATGCGGTCGCGGTCGCGCTCGAAGCAGGTGCGGAAGTCGTCCAGGGCCTCGGGCCAGCGGCGTCCGCGCGACGCGGCCGACAGCTCCGCGTAGGGCGCCAGGTCGCGCGCTTCGCGGACCTCCTTGGCGAGGCGGTCGACGAGTCCGAATCCGAGGTCGGCGTTGCTCATGCGTCCCTCACATCATGGACGCGCGGGCCCCGCTCTGGCAGCGGAGAGTGCACGTTCGGTGTCCGTCGGCCGGAACGCCGATAGAATCCGCCTGACGATGGTCCGCCTTCGACTCCTCATCGCCGCCGTGCTTTCGAGCGTCGCCGCCTGCGCGCCGAGCGAGCCGCCGGCGCGCGCGAGACCCGGCGTCCTCACGGGCGACGCACGGGCGCGTTTCGCGGGCGAGCTCGTCGTGCGCGGCGATCCGGCGGTCCTCGCACCGGGAGTCGTGACGATCTCGATCGTGCGGCCGGGCGAGGACGCGCCGATCCTGACGCGTTCCTGGGACCTGGGCGATCCGATCTGGCGGGCGGGACGCGGCGAACAGCGCCTGTATTTCTCGCTCGACGCGCGCGACGCGTGGCCGGGCGTGCAGGCCGAGCTCGGTCCCGACATGGAGCTCCTCGCGCGCTGGGATGCGGACGGCAACCCCGCCACCGACGAGCCCGAGGTCGCGCGCGTGCGCGTGCCGGCGCGCGCGGGGGCGGTCGACCTCGCCGTCGAGATGACGATCCGGGCGCAGGTCGTCGTGCAGCCGCCGTCCGAGGGCACGGACGGAGGATGAGTGGAACGGCGGGTGAGCAGGGACGACGGCTGAGCAGGGACAGCGGGTGAGTACCACGCCCTGGTGGTCCGAGGCCTTCGGCGCGGACTACGTCGACGTCTATCCGCACCGCGATCTGGCCTCGGCGCGCGCCGAGGCCGCGTTCCTGGTCCAGCAGGGTCTGCACGGCCGCGTGCTCGACCTGTGCTGCGGCTGGGGGCGCCACCTGGTCGCGCTGGCCGAGCTGGGCCTCGAGGTGGCCGGCCTGGACTGGTCGGCCGAGCTCCTGGCGCGCCTGCGGTCCTCGCCCGAAGCCGCGCGCGTCGCCGCTCGCGTCGTGCGCGGAGATGCGCGGCGCGTGCCCTTCCGCGACGCGGCGCTCGACGGCGCCGTCAGCCTGTTCTCCTCCTTCGGCTACTTCGGCGACGAGGGCGACCAGGAGCTCCTCGATGGGATCGCGCGCGTGCTCGTCCCCGGAGGCCTGGCGTTCCTCGACGTCATGAACCCGGCCTTCGTGCGCGCCGGCCTCGTCACCGAGTCGCGCACCGAGCGCGGGGGAGGCCTCCTGGTCGAGCGCCGCAGCCTGGCCGGCGTGTTCGTCCGCAAGGAGGTCGAGCTCCAGCGGGCCGGCCTCCCGGCGCGCACCTGGCGCGAGGAGGTGCGCATGTACGAGCCGGCCGAGCTCGACGCCCGCGTCCGCGTCGCCGGGTTCCAGGTCGAGGCGCGCTGGGGCGGTTTCGACGGCTCGCCCTTCGGCCCGGCCTCGCCGCGGCAGCTCCTGCGGCTCCGTCGGGCGGGAAGCTCGGAACTTTCCTAGACTGCCGGTTTCGCTGCCCGCCCCGCGGAGCCCGGAACACTCCCCATGCCGCAGAACATCGTCTTCACGCCCCTGGGCGAAGAGCTCGCCCAGACCGCGCGCAAAATCGCCGACACGATCGTCCGCCCGGGTGCTGCCAAGCACGACAAGGCGCAGGAGTACAACTGGGAGGCAGCGCGCGCGGTCGCGTCGGCCGGCCTGTTTCGCACGTTCGTGCCGAAGGAGTACGGCGGGCACGGCGCCGGCGTGCTGGCGCTGGCGCGCGTGACCGAGGAGCTGGCCAAGGCCGACTCGGGCTTCGGCGTGGCCTTCGCCGTGAACGCGCTGGGATCGTTCCCGATCCTCGTCGGCGGTACGGAGGCGCAGAAGCAGCGCTGGCTGCCCCCGATCGCGCGCGGGGAGAAGTTCGTCGCCTTCTGCCTGTCCGAGAAGTTCGCCGGCTCGGACGCCGGCGGCCTTTCGGTCACGGCGGTCGAGGACGGCGACGACTACGTCATCTGCGGCGAGAAGAAGTGGACGACGAACGGCGGCGTGGCCGACATCTACACCGTCTTCTGCGTCACCGACGCCACGAGCAAGTCGCGCCGCATCAGCGCGATCGTCGTCGAGAAGGGCACGCCCGGGTTCACGATCAAGAAGGTCGAGGACAAGATGGGCATCCGCACCGTGCCCGTCGTCGAGACGCACTTCGACCACGTCCGCGTGCCCAAGTCGAACCTGATCGGCGAACGGCCCGGAATGGGCTTCAAGCACGCCATGATGACGCTCGACCTGGCCCGTCCGGGCGTCGCCGCGCAGGCGGTCGGGGCCGCGCAGGGCGCGCTCGACCTGGCCAACGTCTACGCCAACCGCCGCCAGCAGTTCGGCGTGCCGATCAGCAACCACCAGATGGTGATGAAGATGCTGGCCGACATGGCGATGAAGACGGAGGCCGCGCGCTGGCTGGTCTACGCCTCGGCCGCGGCGTCGGACGCGATGTCACCGGACGTCAGCAAGATGGCGGCCATGGCCAAGTGCTTCGCCACCGACGTGGCCATGGACGTGGCCACCGACGCCGTCCAGGTCTTCGGGGGCTACGGGTACATGGAGGATTACCCGATCGCCAAGTGCTTCCGCGACGCCAAGATCCTCCAGATCTACGAGGGCACGAACCAGATCCAGCGCATCGTCATCGCGCGCAGCATGGTGCGCGAGGCGATGGCCCTGGACCACCTGCAGGCCTACATCCCGCGCGAGACGCAGGCCAGCTACCGCGAAGGTGTGCCCACGCCGCAGCCTTCGGGTTGAGCGCGCGGGTGCGCACCTGACGCCGGAGCACGAGCGCCGCCGGCGTCGGACGCCAGCAACCTGCTTGTAGAAAGGCGGGTCTCTAGATCCGGCGATCCGTCGCGACGCGCCGCCCGCGGCTCGCCAAGGTGCGTCGAAGTCGGCCTGAAAACGTGCTCGTCAGCGCGTGCTCCAAGTGAGCGGACCTTCAGGACGATCGCCGAAACCGACGGTTCCCTCGGGGAAACCCGCTGTTTCGAGGACGAGGCACTGCGGCGATCTGGACAGCGGGTGTCCGCCTGGCAGCAGGCCGGCCCAGCTAGCCGGAGGCCGCAGTCCCGTTACAAGCCCGTGACGCGCTCGAAGTGCCCCTGTTCCAGCACCTTCCACGCGCCGACCGTCGTATCGAGGGAGGGGGTGTCCCTCGGGAGCGGACGTTGCAAGAGGGGTCCACCATGAAAAGGCGCAACGCAACACAGGCTTTGCCCGAGTCCCCTGAATCTGGTCGTCGCGACGTCTCCCCGCGCGCATCCGTTCGTACTGAGCGTGCGAATAGCTTCCCAGAACGCAAGACGCGTTCTTGGCGCGCGGAAGGCCAGCCGCTCGCCGGTACCGAGGCCACGTCATCCGTCGTACGCAACCCGCAACGCCGCGCTCCGCGAAGTCGAGTGCAGAAGGGTGGCACTTCCATGGTCAGCAAGATCCTGAAGCACGTCGAGCTCGACGCGATACTCGATCGCCTCGTAGCTAAGCCCGATTCGTTCGAGAAGGAGATCCAGAAGCTGGCCGAGGTCTACGACGTCAAGGCCATCGACCTGGAGATCACCGATCCGGCGACCTGGCACCGCGGGCCGAAGCCGCCGCGCGAGGGCGCGCGATTCTCGATCGAGAGCCAGCTCCGCACGGAGGTCGACTCGATCACGATCATGGACCGCGAGTCCGAGGCCAAGCTGGCCCGGCGCATCGAGTTCGCCCGCGTCCGCCTGAACCGTGCGCTGTCCGACGCCGGCCTGACGCAGGAGGACCTCGAAGGAGGCGTCTCCGGCAACCCGGCCGCCTACCTGGGCACCCGCCCGCTCGAATGCAGTCTGCCGCCGCGCGTCTGCCGCCGCTGGGCCGAGCTCCACGCGCTGCGCACCGAGATGGTCGAGCGCAACCTCTACCTGGCCCTGATCAACGTCGAGCGCTACGCGCACACGAGCGCTGGTCGCCTCGACCTGATCCAGGAAGGATCGGCGGCGCTGTTCCGGGCGGTGGACGGCTTCGACTGGAAGCGCGGCCTGCTCTTCCGTACGTACGCCGTGCACTGGCTGAACCAGGCGTTCCGCAGCTACCTCTACAACTTCGGCAGCACGGTCCGGGTCCCGGTCTACCTGCAGAAGGCACTCAAGCACGTCAACCTGGCCATCGAGCGGCTGCGCGATCCAAACGCCAGCATCGAGTCGATCGCCAAGGAGTCGGGCCTGGGCGAGAACCTGGTCGAGGCTGCGCTCGGTGCGGCGCGCTCGACGCGCTCGATCGACGCCCCGATGGGCTCGGACGAGGACGCCGGCGGACTGCGCGACGTGCTCAGCCGCGGCGACCACGATCCGTACCGGCCGGAGCTCGAGGACTCTTCGCTCGAGGACGGCGTCCACGCCGCGCTGGCGCGCCTGAGCGAGCGCGAGCGCTACGTGGTCTCGATGCGCTTCGGCCTCCTGGGCGAGCGCGAACACACGCTGGCCGAGGTTGCCGGCAAGCTCGGCGTCAGCCTGGAGCGGATCCGTCAGATCCAGGTGCGTGCGGTCACGAAGATGCGCACGCCGCAGCTCCGGAAGGCCGTCGAGCCGTTCCTGAACTGAGGGGCCGAGCAGGAATCGAACGAGAGCCTCAAGCCGTACTGTTGGCGCCGCGCGGAGCCGCGCGGCGCGTGCGGCGCGAGACCACCGGCGGGGAGGAAGCGACTCTCACCCCGTCGGGGAGCCGGGCCGGCGCCATGCAGCGCCGGCCTGGTTTTTTTCGAGGGGCCCCACCTGGCCAGCCGGGTCGGACCAGGCTCGCCCGCACTCAGGCGCTCAGCAGACCTTCCTTGATCGCCAGCAGCGCCATCTCCGCGGCGGAGTGGCAATCGAGCTTGCGCTGCAGGTTCTCGCGGTGCTTCTTCGTGGTGCCCAGCGTGATCTTCAGGTCGCGGGCCACTTCCTTGTTGCTCTTGCCCACGGCCAGGAGCTGCAAGACTTCGCGTTCGCGCGGCGTCAACGTGCCGATGCGGCCGGCCGACCGGGATGCGTCCGGGTTGGGACGGCGTCCGCGCTGCAGCAGGCCGCTCGCGACCCGGGGCGACAGGTACATGCGGCCCTCGTGCACCGATTCGATCGCCAGGAGCAGCTCGGCCGGGTCGGAGTCCTTCGACAGGTAGCCGTCGGCGCCCGCGCGCAACGCCTGGTCCACGAACGTCTCCCCCTCGTGGTGCGTCAGCATCACGATCTTCACCTTGGGGTGCACCTTGCGGATCAGGGGCACGGCGTCGAGGCCGGAGAGGGCCGGCATCGAGATGTCGAGCAGGACGACTTGCGGGCGCAACTCCTGGATCGAGATGATCGCCTGGCGCGGATCGCCGCATTCACCGGTCACGTCGAAGCGACCGTCCTTGACCAGTAAGCTGCGGATGCCCGCGCGGATCATCGTCTGGTCGTCGACGATGAAGACCGTGATGCGCGGCTTGGATTCGGCGAAGGACATCAGGCGGTAACTTTTCGCGCGGGCAGCCGCGCCTCGAAGCGCGCGCCACGCTCGCGCTGGCGTTGCGCGTGGAGCGAGCCGCCGTGGGCTTCCGCGATCTTCCGCGAGATGGCCAGGCCCAGGCCGCAGCCCTTGCCCTTCGTGGTCACGAACGGCTCGAAGAGCGCTTCCTCCAGGCGCTCCGGCAGCCCCGGGCCGTCGTCCTCGACGGCGAGCACCGTGGATCCGTCCGGCGCGAGCTCCGCGGAGAGCGTGATCGTGACGCCGCGCGGTGTGGCCTCGAGCGCGTTCTCGACGAGGTGCGCGATCATCTCCTGCACCAACGCCGGATCCGCGTGGAGGCGCACGTCGGGCGACACCCGTACACGGACCGTCGCGGCGGTCCGGGCGATCTCCAACTGCAGCCCTGCGACTGCGGCGTCGAAGGCGGCCGTCACGCTGAAATCGCGCCGTTTCGGCTCGATCGGCGCGACGAAGGAGAACGTGCTGCGCATCATGGCGTGGATGCGCTCCAGGCGAACCACCAGGTCGGCGAGGACGGCGCGGTGATCCGTGCCCAGCTCGGCCGCGACGGCGCGCAGCGCCAGGTTGACCGCGGTGATCGGGTTCTTGATCTCGTGGGCGAGCACGTCGGCGGAATGCCCGATCGTCTCGATCGCCCGCAGCATGGCCGCTTCCCGGCCTTGCACGCGGTCAAGTGCCGCCTGCAGGCTCGCGACGGTCGATGACGGCTCCGTCAGCGCGCGATCCTCGGAACCAACGGCGGCCGCGGCCGACGCGCTGCCCGCTTGCTTCCGTTCCCGCTCCGCCCGAGAGAGCTCACTCGATGTTTCCAGCACGGAAAGCGCTCTTCGAGCCCGCGTGTTTTCTCCTGAATGTGGCACACAAGGGTGCAGTGTACCCTCCGGCCGGGCGGAGGCGTCAAACCGGGTCCCGCGCGCCGTCTCGATCCGTCATGGCGCCACCGCGGTCGTTCCATTCCCGGCGTCGCTCCGCAACGTGGTCTGGATCGCCAGCACGAGCGCCTGCTCGTCGAAGGGCTTCTCGAGCGTGCGCGTTCCGGGCTTGATCCGGCCCTGCTGCACGAGCAGGTCGGCGGGATAGGCCGACATGTAGAGGACCTTCAGCCCGGGCCTCTCTTGCTGCAGCGCCTTGGCGAGTTCCGCGCCGCTCGAGTCCGGGAGCACCATGTCGGTCAGGAGCAGATCAAGAGGCTCCTGCAAGTCGCGTGTGGCGGCGATCGCGCCCGCGACGTTCTCGGCCGCGACGACGTGGTAGCCCTGGCGCACGAGCAGCTGCTGAAGGGTCGTGCGGATCAGGCGCTCGTCCTCCACCAGGAGGATGCGCGCGGAGGGCGCCGCTGCCGCCGACCATTGCCGCCCACTCACGGTCTTGACCTGGCCGCTGGAAGCCGGCAGGCGCGGAATGTGGATGGCGAAGAGCGCGCCCTTGGCCGGCTCGCTGCGGACCTCCACGCCGCCGTGCAGTTGGTCGATGATCGAGTAGACGGTGTAGAGCCCCAACCCCGTGCCGGTCCCGATGTCCTTCGTGGTGAAGAACGGCTCGAACAGCCTCTCCTTGGTGGTCGCGTTCATCCCGATGCCGGAATCCTCGACCTCCAGCGACACGTAGCTCCCGGCGGGCAGCGTCCGGCCGCGCGTCGCCAGCGGTGCGTGGAGTTCGAGGTCGCGCGTGGCGATCCGCAATCGCCCGCCTTCGGGCATCGCGTCGCGCGCGTTGACGACGAGGTTGAGCAGGATGTGCTCCAGGTGCGTCGGGTTCCCCAGGATCGGCCCACCCGACTCGCACAGCTCGACGGTCAGCACGATGTCTTCGCCGATCATCTTGCGCAACATGCGCTCGGCGACGCGCACGATCGAGTTCAGCTCCGAGGGCACGGCCTCGACCGGCTTGCGGCGGCTGAAGTTGAGCAGGTCGCGAGAGAGGGAGGCCCCGCGCTCGGCCGCGCCGCACATGTCCTGGACCATCGAATACGCGGGACTCCCGGGCGGCAGCTCGTGCTTGGCCAGCTCGCCGCAGGCGATGATGCCCGCCAGCACGTTGTTGAAGTCGTGCGCGATGCCGCTCGCCAGTCGGCCGATCGCCTCCATCTTCTGCGCCTGGCGCAACTGTTCCTCGAGCTGACGGTGCTCCAGTTCCGCGCGTTTGCGCGCGCTGATGTCGACGACCGAGCCCAGGACGAACACGCCGTCCTCGGTCATGATCGGGTTGAGCCCGATCTCGACCGGGATCTGCGTCCCGTCCTTGCGCGATCCGGAAAGCTCGCGCCCTATCCCCATGGCGCGCGCCTGGGGTGCGTCGAAGTAGGCGTCGCGCTGGGCGGGATGCAGCAGTTTGCTCCCGGGGGGGACGAGGATCTCGACCGGCTGGCCGAGCAGCTCGTCGCGCGAGTACCCGAACATGCGCTCGATCTCGCGGTTGACGAGGACGATGCGACCGTCCTGGGCGATCATGAGCATGCCGTTCGGCGAGGACTCGACGGCGACGCGAAAGCGGTCCTCGGCCCGCTTGCGCGCGCTGATGTCGACGATCGCGGCCAGCACGTAGAGACCCTCGCCCGCTTCGATCGGCGTGAGGCCGATGTCGAGCGGTATCTCCACCCGGTCCTTGCGCAGGCCGAACAACTCCTTGCCGGCGCCCATCGGGCGGGTGCGGGCTCCCTTCACGAAGTCCTCGCGCTGGAGCACGTGAGCCGCCGCGAATCGCTCGGGAACGAGCATCTCGATCGGCGAACCCAGGAGCTCCTCACGCGCGTACCCGAACATCCTCTCGATCTGGCGGTTGGCCAGGACGATGCGCCCTTGGGCATCGACCACCAGAAGGCCGGAGGGCGCGGCGTCGATCACGGCGCGGAACCGGAGCTCGACTGCACTCAGGGGCTGCGATGTCATGGTGGGGCCGAGGAGGTCTCCTTCCGGCCCGCTTCGAGTGAACGAGGGGCCGGGCTCGATGCAGTTTAGCTCTTCCAACCCTGCGGTAGCGGATCACTCGGCGCGCAGGGCTTCGATCGGATCCAGCGCTGCGGCGCGGCGGGCCGGCAGCACGCCCGAGGCCAGCCCGATCACCATGCTCGAGCCGAGCGCCACGGCGACGAAGGGCAGCGGTGTTTCGATGCTGACGGCAGGCGCGATCGCGCGGATCGTCGCGGCGATTCCCAACCCCGCGACCAGGCCGATGACGCCGCCGACGAGCGACAGCGACGTGGCTTCCAGCAGGAAAAGCCCGCGTATCTGCCGCGGCGTCGCGCCCATGGCGAGCAGGAGCCCGATCTCGCTGGTCCGTTGCCCGACCGTGATCCACATCATCGTCAGGATCCCGATCGCGGCCACGAGGAGCGAGACGCCCGCGATCGCGGCGACGGCCAGCGTGATCGCCGTGACGACGCTGTCGAAGATCTCGATCATCGCCGCCTGCGACGTCACCGTGAAGTCCTCGACGCCGTCGTGACGGCTCATCAGCACGCGTCGCACGCGCTGCTCCACGACGTCCGACGCCGAGGCCTCCGGGAACGTCAGGTTGATCTCCTGCAGGGCCTCGCGGTTGAAGATCTGCATGTGCGTGGAGAGCGGGATGTACGCCGCGTCGTCCAGGTCGAAACCGAGGACCTTCCCGTACGGCTCCATCACGCCGATGACGCGCAACCGCGCGTCCGCGATGCGCACGAACGAGCCGAGCGCGTTCTCGGCCCCGAACAGTTCCTGCTTGAGTCGCGGTCCCAGCACGGCGACGGCCGCGCCCCTGCGCGGGTCCCCGGGCGGCAGGAAGGTGCCCTGCCGGATCTTGAACGGCATCACGGCCAGCATCTCCGACGTCGCGCCGTAGACGATGACGTCGCGGCCGCGGCCCTGGGCTTCGACGCGCGCCGGACCGTACGTGTGGGGGTTCACGTGCTCGACGCCGGGCTCGCGCGCGAGAGCCTCGGCGTCCTCGATCGTCAGCTTCCGCGTCGTGCCGCCCAGCACACCGGGCAGTCCGGTCGTCTTCGTCTTCCCCGGCGTGACGGTCAGGACGTTCGTCCCGAACTGCGAGAACTGCCGCATCACGAACAGGCGCGTGCCCTCGCCGATCGACGTCAGCAGGATCACTGCCGCGATCCCCACGGCGATGCCCAGCACCGAAAGCGACGAACGCAGCCGGTGGGCGAGCAACGCCCGGAAGCTCCACGCGATCGAGTCCCTCGCATTCAAGGCGTCACCGGCGCGAGAGCGCTTCCATGGGCGTGAGCCGCGTGGCGCGGCGCGCCGGCAGGTAGCCGAACACGCCGCCGACGGTGATCGAGGTCACGATGGCCGCGATCACGGCCCACGCGGGCGCGACGACGGGGAAGTCCGGGAAAACGGATCGGATCCCGAGCAGCGCGATCCAGCCCACGATCACGCCCAGGATCCCGCCGCCGGTCGACATGACGAGGGCTTCGGTCAGGAAGAGCAGGCGCACCTGCCGATTCCGCGCTCCCAAGGCCTTCATCAACCCGATCTCGCGCCGCCGTTCCGTCACGGCGACGAGCATCACGTTCATGATCCCGAGGCCGGCGACGAAGAGCGAGATCGCGGCGATCGCCCCGAGGGCCATGGTCAGGGCCCTCAGGATCGAGGACAGCGACTCGATCACCGCGTCCTGCGTCCAGATCGTCACGTCCTCCACGCCGTGGCGGTCGGCCAGCACGGCCAGCACGCGCTCGGCGGCCGGCTCGACCGACTGCGGAGAGCGGACCCGCAGGAGGATCCGGAATAGCGTCGACTGGTCGAACATGCGCATGCACGTGGCGACGGGCACGATGACCACCTCGTTCATGTCCATGCCCATGTGCATGCCGCGCGGACCCAGGACGCCGATGACCCGCAGGCGCCAGCCGCCGACGCGCACGACCTGGCCCAGGGGGTTGTCGCCCGCGAACAGCTCGCGCGCGACCGTCGCGCCCAGGACGGCCACGCGCGAGCCACGATCCATCGCGCCGGGCGGCAGGAAGCTCCCCGATGCGATCTCCAGGTCGCGCACGTGCAGGAAGTCGGGCGTCGAGCCCATGACCATCACCTGCCGGGATCGGCTCCCGTGCGACACCGTGTCGTTGCCGACCGCGAGGGGTGCGAGACGGTCGAGGCCCGGTACCGCGTCCGTCAGCACCTCGGCGTCGGCGATCGTCAGGTCGTGCGCGGATCCGCCCGCGAAGGGCGCGAACCCCGAGGTCTCGGTCTTGCCCGGGATCACGATCACCAGGTTCGTGCCCAGGTCGGCGAACTGGTTCACGACGAAGAGTCGCGCGCCTTCCCCGAGCGCGGTCAGCACCACGACCGCGAGCACGCCGATCGTCACGCCCAAGAGCGCCAGCGACGTCCGCTTGGGCTGACCCGCGAGAGCCCCGGCCGCGAAGCGCAGCAGGTCCGAAGCCTTCACGACGCTGCTCCGCGCTGCGCCAGCACGTCGGCCAGCGTCGTCATCTCGGAGCCGGGGAGTCGCCGGCTGATCGATCCGTCGACGAGGACCAGCACGCGCTGGGCCCGGCGCGCCACGCCGGGATCGTGCGTGACAACGAGCAACGTGATCCCGCCGCGGTGCAAGCCCTCCAGGAGCTCGAGGACCTGCCGGCCCGCGTTCGAGTCCAGGTTCCCGGTGGGCTCGTCGGCCAGCAGCACGCGCGGCCGGGTCACGATGGCGCGCGCGATCGCGACGCGCTGGCTCTCGCCGCCCGAGAGCTGGTTGGGCTTGTGGTGCGCCCGCTCCGTCAGCCCCACTTGTTCGAGCGCCGTGCGCGCGCGTTCGCGCCGGTCGGCCGGGGGCACGCCCGCGAAGAGCATCGGCAGCTCGACGTTCCCGAGCGCGTCCAGGCGCGGCAGCAAATGGTAGCTCTGGAAGACGAACCCCATTTCGATCTGCCGCACGCGCGCCAGCTCGGCCTCGCCGAAACCGCTCACCTCGCGGTCGTCGAGGAAGTATCGGCCCGACGTGGGCCGATCGAGGCAGCCGATCACGTTGAGCAGCGTCGATTTCCCGGAACCGGACGGGCCCATGATCGCGACGTGCTCGCCCTTCGCGATGTGCTCGCTGACGTCGCGCAGCGCGTGCACCGCGCCACCGCCGACCATGTAGACGCGACCGATCCCTTCCAGGCGGATCATGACCCGGGCCGGGCCTCTGCGACGACGGCCGGGGCACCGGCGACGACCTCGACCTGGTCCAGCGAGACGACGATCCGCTCGCCCGTTTCCAGGCCCGACTGGACCTCGGTGTACTGCCAGTTGCGCAATCCGACAGTGAGGCGCTTCTCGACCAGCGTGCCGTCTTGCAGCACGAGCGCGCTCCCGCCTTCGATGATCGCGTTCGTCGGAACGCGCAACACGTCGCGGCGCTCCTCGAGCACGATCTCGACGTCGGCGGAAGTGCCCGGCAGGAGCTGCGCGGCGAACTCGCGGTCGTCGAGCTCGACCTCGACGTCCACCGTGCGGTTCTGGGCCTCGACGTCCTGCACGAAGGGCGCGATCCGCGTCACGCGCCCTTCCCAGGACCGGCCGGGGAACGGGTCGAGGGTCACCTTGGCGCGCTGGCCCACGCGGATGTGACCCGAATCGACCTCGTCCATCGGAGCGCTGATGTACAGCGACGACGTGTCGATCAGGTCGACGAGCGTGGGCATCTGGATCAGGGGCGGCGCCGGGGTGATCCACTCGCCGACCTCGACGTCCACGTCGGCGACGAGGCCGTCGAACGGCGCGCGCACGATCGTCATGTCGAGCGCCGCCCGAGCGACGTCCACGGTGGCACGTGCCTGCGCGATCTCCGTCTCGCTGACCTTGCAGCTCGCCACCGCCAGGTCGTACGCGCTCTGCGCCTCGTCGACGATGTCGACGGAGACGATCTTCGCCGCGCCCAACTCGCGCTGGCGGGTGAGCTGCTGCGAAGCCCGCTGCGCCGCGATGCACGAGCGCTCGTGCCGCGTGACCGCCACGTCGACCGCGCGCTCCGTCAGCGCCAGCTCCGCGCGCTGCGCGGCGTCGTCGAGGCGCAGGAGCAGGTCGCCCTGCTTCACGGCCTCGCCTTCGCGCTTCCCGAGCTCGACGACGCTGCCGCCGATCTGGGGCGAGATGCTCGCGCGCCGTCGCGCCAGCACCGTGCCCGCTTTGGTGTTCGCCACGGAAGCCTCGACGAGTCCGCGCTCGACCACGAACACGCGCACCGGGACGGGCTCGGACCTCAGGAACCGGCGCGCGGCCCAGACCGCGGCCGCGATGCACAGCACCACGACGACGATCGGCGTGACACGGACCTTCATGGGGTGGCGGGCGCCCAGGATAGGGTGCGTGCGGAACCGAGTCTCTGGCTGGAGCGCACGCGGTGCGACCCGTCCGGCGCCCAGCCCGGCGTCAAGACGTGAATCGACGCGCGGCCTTGCGGACGACCATCACGGGGCGCGTGGTCGACTTCAGGACCTCGTACGCCACGCTGCCGAGCAGGGCCGACGCGAACCCCGTGCGTCCGTGCGTGCCCATCACGACGAGGTCGTTCTCCCGCGCCCGCGCCAGGATCTCGTCCGCCGGCCGACCTTCGACGAAGGACACGTCGTGGTCCACGCCGTCCCAGTCGAACGCCTTCATGGCCTTCTCGAAGGCTTCCAAGGATCCGCTGCGGATCGCGTCGAAGTCGGTGAACGTCGTGTAGCCGTCCCAGGGGATCGCGGCCAGGCTGACCGAGTCGAACACGTTCAGCGCCGAGACGCGCGCACGGAAGCGCGGCGCCAGATCGCGCGCGGTCGCCAAGGCCAGCAGGCTCTCCTCGGACAGGTCGACGGGCACCAGGATGCGGTGGATCGCCTGGGGCGGTCCGGGCTGGACCCAGACGGGACAGCTCGACTTGGCCAGGACGGCCCGCGCCGTGCTGCCGAAGTCGATCATCGGTCGGCGCCGAAGGCCTCCCAGCACGATCAGGTCGGCTTCGATCTCGCGCGCGCGCTCGAGCACGACCTGCGCGGGCCGGCCGGGGAGGACCTTCAGGACGTCGTCGGCGCGCATGCGCCCGCCGTGCTTCGTGCCCAGGAGCGCGCTGACGTGCGTGAGCACGGCTTCGCGCGCGCGGTGCAGCTCCGCGGTCCGGATCTCCGGCGCGCGCGGGTCGGGCACGAGCGTCCACGTCCGCGCCGGCACGCTGTAGGCGTGCACGAGCTCGACGCGGGCGTCGAGTCGCTGGGCCAGGTCGAGAGCGGCTTCGACCGCGTGGTCGGACAAGGCCCCGTCGTCGACGGCCACCAGGATCTCGTGCGGCAGAGTGAAGGACTGTCTCGGCTGCGCGTTCATGCGGGTCGTTCCGATCGCGGCGCGGGTGGATGGGTGGAGTCGGCCGCCGGTGCGAGTCTACGCCGCGGCCGCGGGGCGCCTCGGGGACGAGCTCCGTAGAGCGGGGCGACAGAGTGCGTAGCGCGCGGCCCTGCAGCCGCGTGGCCTCATCCGAACCCGCGGAACGGCCCGACCTCGGGCAGCGAGGGAGCCGGACTCGGAGGGGGCGGGGCCGGGATCGTCGGCGGCTCGACCCGCGGAGGCGCTTCCGTCGGCCGCGGCACCGGAGGCTCGTGCGCGGGGGGATCGATCTCGCCCGGCTCCGGCTGGCCGGCGCCGCGCGGGCCGGCCGGGCTGCGCGGCCCGGAGCGGCGGCGCGAGTCGACTTGGCTGCGCGGATCGAGCGCGCCGTGCCCGCCCCGCACGCGGGCCGGGCGCAGGTGCGTCGCGAACCACTCGGCTGCCAGGTGCGCGACGGCGTTCAACGCGCCCGGCTCCTCGAACAGGTGCGTCGCGCCGGGCACGACGATCAGGTCCTTCACGCACGTGAGCTGCCGCAGCGCCTCGCGATTCAACTCGAGGACGACTTCGTCGGCGCCGCCGACGATCAGGCGCGTGGGGCACGACACGCCCGCGAGCGCGTGACCGGCCAGGTCCGCCCGGCCGCCGCGCGAAACGACGGCGAGCACCTGCGACGGGCTTGCGGCCGCGGCGATCAGCGCCACGGCCGCGCCCGTGCTCGCGCCGAAGATGCCCAGCGGCAGATCGCGCGTCGCAGGTTCGCGCGCCAGCCATTCGATCGCGGCGCCGAGCCGCTCCGCCAGCCGTTGGACGTCGAAGCGCAACATCGCGCCGGCTTGCTCGCGCTCGTCCTCGGCCGTCGTCAGGAGGTCCAGGAGCAGCGTGGCCAGCCCGGCGTCCTCGAGCGTGCGCGCGACGGCGATGTTGCGCGCGCTCCGGCGGCTGCTGCCGCTGCCGTGCGCGAACAGGACGACGCCGATCGCGGATCGCGGCACGGACAACGTGCCGGCCAAGTTCAGGCCCGGGCAAACGATGCCGATCTCGCCGCGCTGGATTCCGTCTCGCGTTTCCATGTGTGCCGTCCTGGTCTAGAGCGCGCTGGGATACGTCTCGGGGAACTCGCCCTTCTCCCACCCGGCCGTGCGCTCCAGCGGCTCGACGGCCCGCGTCCGGTCGTAGTGGAGGATCGCGTCGAACTGGTGCGCCAGGTCGGCCGGGAAGTAGTGGCTCGCGCGCTCCGTCTCGGGCCGGTAGATCACGCCGATCGCGCGCTCGAGGAGCGACGTGCTCGCGAACCACGGCGCGCGCAGCCGGCGCAGGTCCAGGAAGATGTTGCCCATGCCGACGTCGTGCAGCAGGCGCTCCCAACTGCCCGGCAAGGCATCGCGCACCACCTTCCTCTCGGCCGGCTCGCCCCAGTCGGACGCGGCCGTCACGGTGCCCGCAAAGGTCGTGAATCCGATCGAGACCGATTCGCCCTCGTAGCGCTCGCGAACGAGCTGACCGAGGTTGATCTCGCCCGCGCGGACCATGTGCGTGCTGCGCGCGTCGCCCAGATGCGAATTGTGGGCCCACACCACGATCTTCGCCGCGTGCTTGGGGCGCGAGAGGTGCGCGTCGAGGGCCTGCAGGACCGACATCATGTGGCGGTCGCGCAGGTTCCAGGACGTGGCCCGGCCGCGGAACATGGCGCGGTAGTACTGCTCCGCGTCGACGACGAGCCGCGCGTTCTGCTCGGCGACGAACTGGTGATCCGGGTCGAGCCGGCCGTCGCGGCTGGCGTATTCCGCGGCCGAGCGTTGCAGTTCGACGAGCTGCGAAAGCACGGCGCGCTCGCACGGGGCGGACAGCTCCAGCGCCGCGACGTGGCCGTAGGCCTGCGGGTCGTCGCCGTAGTCGTCGAAGCAGGCGTAGCGCTCCTGCGCCCGCCGGGCTGCTTCCGGATCGATCACGCGCAAGTGCTCCACGACTTCCTGCATCGAGCGATGCAGGCTGTAGAGGTCGAGGCCGTGGAAGCCGGCGCGCGCGTCGTGCTTGCGCTCGTCGTTCCACGACCGCAACCAGCCCACGAAGTCGAGCACGTCGGCGTTGCGCCACATCCACTGCGGGAAGCGCTGGAAGCCCGCCAAGGCCTCGGTCGCGTCCTGGTCGTCGCCTCTCCCGCGCACGTAGCGGTTCACGCGGTGCGCGTCGGGCCAATCGGCTTCGACGGCCACGGCGCGGAATCCCGCGTCGCGGATCAGCCGCTTCGTGATCTCGGCGCGCACGCGGTAGAACTCGTGCGTCCCGTGCGAGCCCTCGCCCAGCAGGACGATCCGAGCCTGCCCGATCAGGTCGAGGACCGGATCGAAGTCGGCGGCCGTGCCCGCGAGTCGCTGTGCGACCGAGCGACAAGTGAAGGCGAGCGCCGCCGTCGTGCTCGTGGCCGGGTCACTTCGCATGGACTCTCCTGCGACCCGTCGCGGGCCCCCCGTCGCCGCAGCGCTCCAGCCAGTCGACGACCTCCTCGTCCGTCGTGGCCGTGAAATCGTGGTACCACAGGCCCACCGCGTGGAACGGCTCCGGCCGGAGGACGCAGACGCACTCGTCGGCCTGGCGCGCGAGCTCGACGCAGGCTTCCGGTGAGGCAACCGGTACGGCGACCACGATGCGGGCCGGCTGCTGCTTGCGCAGCGCGCTCACGGCCGCGCGCATCGTCGAGCCGGTGGCCAGCCCGTCGTCGACCACGATCACGGTCTTCCCGTGGATCGCCGGCGGCGCCCGATCCCGCCGGTACGCGCGCTCGCGCCGCTCGAGCTCGAGGCTCTCCCGGCGCAGCACGCCTTGGATCTGGGCCCCCGTCAGCCCGAGCTGGTGCACGACGTCCTCGTCGAGGTCGACGATGCCTCCGCTCGCGATCGCTCCCATCGCGAACTCCTCGTGACCGGGCACGCCCAGCTTACGCACGAGCAGGACGTCGAGCGGCGCGTCCAGAGCGGCCGCGACCTGCGCGGCCACGGGCACTCCGCCACGCGGCAGCCCCAGCACGAGCACGTCGGATCGCCCGGCGTAGCCCGCCAGCTTCGCGGCCAGGGCCTTCCCGGCCGCTCGCCGATCCTCGAAGACGAAGTCGTGCGCTTTGCCAAGCATCGCCACCGCTCCTTGGCTCGGTATCAGCGGGCGACGATGGGGACCAGGCGCGGGGTCGATGTCGGCTCGGTCTGGGGACGGCTCGCGGGTGCGGACTGGATCGTGCACCACGGCTCGCACACGGTGGCCAGCGTCTCGGCCACCTTCTCGAGCTCCAGTCCGTCGTCCGGTCTGGCGCTCGACCGCCTGGCCTGCCGGGCCAGGTCGCTCAGCGAGAGGAGCCCGACGAGCTTCCCGGCGGGATCGACCACCGGCAGACGGCGCACGTGGCGTCGTTCCATGGCCAGCTCGGCCGCGCGCACGGAATCCTCCTGGCCGCAGCTCTGGATGCTGCGCGACATGACGTCGCCGACCTGGATGTCCCGGAGGGTTCGCCCCGTCGTGTAGCCGGCCATGCACACGTCGCGGTCGGTGATCATGCCGATCGGCCGGCCCTGCGCGTCGACGACCGGGACGATGCCGCAGTCGTGCTCCCACATCAGGCGGGCCGCGTGGCTCGTCGAATCCTCGGGCCGGCACGTGGCCACGTCGCTCGTCATCACGTCCTTGATCTTCATGGAACTCTCCTGGAACAGGCACCTCGGGCCGCGAGGGTGTTGGGGATCGCAGGCTGCCCGCGCTGATTCGCTAGCGCGGGTCGCTGCGGTTCCTGGATCCTAGGCAGGGCGTCGAGCGCCCGCGCCCGACCTAGTGCGTACCGTCGCGCGGAGGAGTTCGGACCCGGCGCGCCACGCAGCGTTTCCCGTGCGCGCCGCGAGCCCGCGGTGGCTCGGGCCAGGGCGTCGAGGAGCGTCGGCTGGCGGCGCGCGCAGTGTTCCACGAACGCCGCCGCGCGCACGGCCCGGCGCGCTCGTCGGACGCCGTCTGTCTCCTGGCGCCACCTCGGGCCTGTCTTGGGCTAGACTGCCCTGTTCTCCGGAACCCGCCATGGATCCCGTGACACCCTCTCACGACGCCGCCGCGCCCCGTCGCAAGGACGGGTCGCTGCCCAAGCCGAGCTGGCTCAAGGTGCCGCTGCCGGGCGGCGAGGGCTACACGCGCCTGAAGTCGCTGACGCAGGAGCTGAAGCTCCACACCGTCTGCCAGGAGGCGCGCTGCCCGAACATCGGCGAGTGCTGGAAGGGCGAGCACGCCACGATGACGCTGATGGTGCTGGGCGACGAGTGCACGCGCCGCTGTCGCTTCTGCGCGGTCAAGACCGTCGACCGCGCCGCGCCGCCGGATGCGGACGAGCCCGAGCACGTCGGCACCGCCGTGGCGGCCATGGCTCTGTCGTACGTCGTGATCACGAGCGTCGACCGCGACGACCTGGCCGACGGCGGCTCGGCGCACTACGCGGCCTGCATCCAGTCGATCCGCGCGAAGGCTCCGCGGACCGTCGTCGAGACCCTGATCCCCGACTACCAGGGCTCCGACCTGGCGACGCTCATGGCGGCGCGGCCGGACGTGCTGGCGCACAACGTCGAGGTCGTCGACCGCCTGCAGCGCAAGATCCGCGACCCGCGCTGCTCGTTCGCGCGCTCGCTCGAGACGCTTGCGGGTGCGAAGCGGCACGATCCCCGCGTCTTCACGAAGTCGTCCCTCATGCTCGGGCTGGGCGAGACCCCGGCCGAGGTCGTCGACGCGCTGGAGCGCCTGAAGGGCGCGGGCGTCGAGTTCCTGACGCTGGGCCAGTACCTGCGCCCGACGCTGCGCCATGCGCCGGTGCGCGAGTACGTGACGCCCGAGCGCTTTCTCGAGCTGGAGCGCCTGGGTCGCGAGATCGGGTTCCTCTACGTCGCTTCCGGGCCGCTCGTACGCTCGAGCTACAAGGCCGGCGAGTTCTTCGCGGCGCGACTCGTGCGCGAACGCAAGGCCCAGGCTGGTTAGCACCTTCCGCGAGGCCCTCGGGAAGGCAATCGGGGGCGGATCGGAACACCTCGGCCGCCGCTACAATCCCTGCCTTGCGTACCGTGCGCCGGAGCGTGACATGACCCCTCAGACCCTGGAAAGCGTGATCCAGCCGGACGGCGGCATCGACGGGTACGACCCGCAGATGTCCGAGGCGGAGCTCCTGCACTGCTACCGCACGATGCTGCGCGTGCGCGCGTTCGACGACGTGTCGCTCAAGCTGCAGCGCGCCGGCCGCATCGGCTTCTCGATCCCGAATCGCGGTGTCGAGGCCACACAGGTCGGCGCGGCGGCCGCGCTCGAGAAGACGGATTGGATCTTCCCCAGTTACCGCGACTTCGGGATGGCGCTGTACCACGGCATTTCGCCGCTCGCGATGATGCACAACATGTACGGCAACGCGGCCGACACCACCAAAGGTCGGCAGATGCCGGTGCACTTCTCGTTCACGGAGCCGATCAAGTTCTTCTCGATCAGCTCGCCGATCGGCACGCACATCATCCAGGCCGTCGGCTGCGCGTACGCGATCCAGCAGCGCAAGGAGCCGCACGTCGTGCTGTCGAGCTTCGGCGACGGCGGCACGAGCAGCACCGGCTTTCACTCGGGCCTCAACTTCGCGGCCGTGTGGAAGTCGCCGGTCGTGTTCCTGTGCCAGAACAACCAGTGGGCGATCTCGTGTCCGAGCTCGCAGCAGACGGCGTCCGAGAGCTACGCGATCAAGGCCAAGGCCTACGGCATGCCGGGCGTGAAAGTCGACGGCAACGACCTCCTGGCGGTGCGGCGCTCCGTGCGCGAGGCCGCGGCGCGCGCGCGCAAGGGCGGCGGGCCCACGCTGATCGAGGCCTACACGTTCCGCATGGGCGGCCACTCGACGAGCGACGACCCGTCGCGCTACGTGCCCAAGGAACTCTTCCAGGAGTGGGAGAAGAAGGACCCCGTGCTGCGCTTCGAACGCTTCCTGAAAAAGAAGAAGCTGTGGAGCGAATCGGTGCGCGACACGTACGCGGCCGAAGCCTTCGAGGAGATCAACGCGGCCGCGAAGCAGGCCGAAGCGACGCCGCATCCGGGCCTCGAGACGATTTTCAGCGACGTCTACGCCGACGTCCCGCAGCACTTGCGCCGCCAGGGACAGGCGGCATTCGACCTGGCGCGCCGCAAGGGCGACGCGGCCGGCGGCGACGGCGCGTTCCCCCTCTGATCCCACGACGAGTCACACGAGACACCACGAGCCCTTTCCAATCATGGCGAACCTCACCCTCGTCCAAGCCGTGAACGACGGCCTCAAGACGGCCATGCGCAACGATCCGTCCGTCGTCGTGTTCGGCGAGGACGTCGGGCCCAAGGGCGGCGTCTTCCTGGCGACCGAAGGGCTGACGAAGGAGTTCGGCGAGGGGCGCTGCTTCGACACGCCGCTCAGCGAGGACGGCATCGTCGGCGCCGCGATCGGCATGGCCGTGAACGGCCTCAAGCCGGTCTGCGAGATCCAGTTCCAGGACTTCATCTTCCCGGCCTTCGACCAGATCGTCAGCGAGGCCGCGAAGCTGCGCTACCGCTCGGGCGGCCAGTACACGGCGCCGATGGTGATCCGCACGCCCTACGGCGGCGGCATCCGCGGCGGGCTGTACCACTCGCAGTCGGGCGAGGCCTACTTCTGCCACACGCCCGGCCTGAAGGTCGTGATCCCGAGCACGCCGTACGACGCCAAGGGACTCCTGATCGCGTCGATCGACGATCCGGATCCGGTGCTGTTCCTCGAGCCGAAGGCCTTGTACCGCACGCTCAAGGGCGAGGTGCCCGAGGGCAAGTACAAGGTCGACCTCTCGACGCTGCGCACCGTGCGCGAAGGCCGCAACGTCACGGTCTTCTGCTACGGCGCGATGGTGCCGGTGTGCCAGAAGGCCGCTGATCAGGCCGCCGAGAAGGGGATCGAGTGCCTGGTCGTCGACTTGCGCACGCTGCTGCCGCTCGACGAAGAGGGCGTGCTCGAGGCCGCCAAGCAGACCGGGCGCGTCGTGATCGTGCACGAGGCGCCGCGCTTCTGCGGCTTCGGCGGCGAGATCAGCGCGCTGATCGCGGAGAACGCGATCGAGTACATGGAATCGCCGATCGCGCGCGTCACCGGCTTCGACACGCCGTTCCCGAACACGCTCGAGCACCACTACATGCCCGACGACCGCCGCGTGCTCGACGCCATCGAGCACGTCTGGAGCTACTGAGAGAGCGAAAAGAAATGAATCCTACGCTCTCTCATCTGAGTGGCGCCGCTTCGCGGCGCGAGAGGCCTCTCGGCCGCTGAAACCGTCACGCTTCGAGGAGCACCGCACATGGCCACGCTGGAGTTCAAGCTGCCCGACATCGGCGAAGGGATCGCCGAGGGCGAGATCGTCAAGTGGCTCGTGAAGGTCGGTGACGTCGTGAAGGAGCACCAGCCGATCGTCGAGGTCATGACGGACAAGGCGACGGTCGAAGTGCCGTCGTCGGCGAACGGCACGATCACCGCGCTCAAGGTCAAGGAGGGCGCGACGGTGCCGGTCGGAGCCGTGCTCTTCGCGATCGACACCGGTGCGACCGCCGGAGCCCGGGCGCCGGCGCCGGCCGGCTCGCCGGCGAAGAGCTCCACGTCCGAGAAGGGCACGCCGCCCGTACCCGAGCCGCCGTTGCCGAAGAGCGGCGAGGGTCATTCGACGCCGACGAGCGGCGGCAAGCCCACGACGCCGGCCACACCGGCTGCGTCCGCGCCGCAGAAGACGGCGCCGGCTGGCACGCCGGCCGCTGCGGCCGCAGCGAGTGCCGGTGGCGGTCGCACGATCGAGTTCAAGCTGCCCGACGTCGGCGAAGGCATCGCCGAGGGCGAGATCGTCAAGTGGCTCGTCAAGGTCGGCGACGCGGTCAAGGAGCACCAGGCGATCGTCGAGGTCATGACGGACAAGGCGACGGTCGAAGTGCCCGCGCCCGCCGCCGGCACGATCACCGCGCTGCACGCCAAGGAGGGCGAGGTCGTGCCGGTCGGCAAGGTGATCTTCTCGCTGCAGGCTGCGGGTTCCGCGCAGACCGCACAGCCCGTCCACGCCACGGCGACGGCCGCTGCGCCCAAACCCGTGCTCGTCGGAGCGGGGAACGGCGCGAGCACCCCGGCGCGCGTGTCGAGCGCCGACAACAAGGTGCTGGCCGTGCCCAGCGCGCGCCGCGTCGCGCGCGAGCTCGGCATCGACCTCGGTTCCGTGCCGGCCAGCGGCCGTGGCGGCATCGTGCGCCGCGCGGACGTCGAGGCCTTCGCGCAAGCCGGCGGCGCGCCGGCGCAAGCCGCCCCCACGCAAGGCACGGGCGCGGCGCCCGCGCGCCCGACCGCGCCGGCCGTGACGATCCCGGCCGGCGAGCGCGAGACGCGCATCCCGTTCCGCGGCGTGCGCCGCAAGATCGCCGAGGCGATGGTGCGGTCGAAGTTCACCGCACCGCACTTCACGGTCGTGGAGGAGCTCGACGTGACCGAGCTCGTCGCTCTGCGCGAAACCGCCAAGGGGATCGGGCAGGAGCAGGGCGTGAAGGTCACCTACATGCCCTTCCTCATGAAGGCGACCGCGCTCGCGCTGGCGAAGTTCCCTTCGCTGAACGCGCACCTCGACGAAGCCAGCCAGGAGATCGTGCGCTTCAACTACGTGAACCTGGGCATCGCGATGGACACCGACAACGGCCTGATCGTGCCGGTCGTCAAGGAGGTCCAGTCGAAGGGGATCCTGCAACTCGCCGCCGAGCTGAACGAGCTGGCCGAGCGCACGCGCCAGGGCAAGGTGAAGCCCGACGAACTCAAGGGGTCGACGTTCTCGATCACGAACGCCGGCAACATCGGCGGGATCCTGGCGACGCCGATCATCAACTTCCCCGACGTCGCGATCCTGGGCGTGCACCGCATCGTGAAGCGCCCGGGCGTCGTCGAGACGCCGCAGGGCGACAAGATCGAGGTGCGGCAGTACATGAACCTGTCGTGCTCGGTGGACCACCGCCTGGCGGACGGCGCGGACGGTGCGCGCTTCCTCGTGTACATGAAGCGGTTGCTCGAGAACCCGGGGCTCCTGGCCCTCTGAACAGGGTGCGATCCACGTGAGCAAGAAGGACCCGGCCGTAAGCGCTCCGCGCCAGCGCCCGGCCGGCGAGGTCGGCCCGGCAGATTCGGCCACACTCTTCCGTCACATGCTGCGCGTGCGCGTGCTCGACGAGCGCATGCTCAAGCTGCAGCGCGCGGGGCGCGTCGGCTTCGTCGGCACGGCCAAGGGGCTCGAGGCTGCGCTGATCGGCTCGGCCTGGCCGCTTCGACAGGAGGACTGGCTGTGGTCCGGCCTGCGCGAGGGCGGCGCCGCCGTCATGCGCGGCCTGCCGCTCGCGGAGTACATCGCGCAGATGTACTGCAACAGCAACGACACGGCCAAAGGCCGGCAGATGTGCAACCACTTCCAGCACAAGGGGTCGCACTACCCGAGCTGGTCGTCGGTCATCGGCACGCAGATCACGCACGGTGTCGGCGCTGCGTTCGCCGCCAAGGCGCGCGGGATCGACGAGGTCCACGCGATCTACTTCGGCGACGGCGCGACGAGCGCGAACGGATTCCACTCCGGGCTGAACTTCGCGGCCGTGTGGAAGGCGCCTTGCTACTTCGTGTGCGTCGACAACGGCTGGGCGATCTCGGTCTGCTCGGCCAAGCAGTCGGCGACCGCGAGCTTCGCCGACAAGGCCGTTGCGTACGGCATGCCAGGCAAGGAAGTCGACGGCAACGACGTGATGGCCTGCGTGGCGGCGTCGCGCGAGGCGCACGAGATGGCGCGCAAGGGACAGCCCTCGCTGACCGTGCTCAAGACCTACCGCATGCTGGGCCACTCGAGCTCCGACGACCCGACCAAGTACCGCGACGAGGCCGAGGTCGCGGCCTGGGCCGCGAAGGACCCGCTGGACCGCTTCGAGGCGCAGTTGATCGAGCGCGGCGTGATCCAGAAGGGCGACCGCGCGCGCGTCGAGGCCGAGCTGACGGCCGAGATCGACGCCGAGATCCACAAGCAGGAAGCCGCACCGAAGATGGCGCTCCGGACGCTGGTCGAGGACGTCTACGCGGACGTGCCGCCCCATCTGCGCAGGCAGTACAACCGGTTCGTCGCCATTGCCGAGCGACTCGGGCACGCGCAGCCGGGCGACGGCGCATTCCCGCTCTGATCACCGGCGCGGGGTGGCACGCGGCTCAGTCCTTGTACGTGTCGTGCCCCGACCTTCTTGACGGGCTTGACCTTCGCCTCGAGCGCCTTCTTGGCCTCGTCGGCCTTGCCCTCGACGAGCGCGGCTTCGACGTCGAGCAAACCGCGCTGGAGCTCGATCAGCTTCAGCCGGTAGCCGGTCATGAACTTGGCCTTGTCCTTGGCATCGGTCACCTCGGCCGCCTTGGAGGGCGTGCCGAGCTTGGCCTCTTGCGCGGCCTTCTGCATGTCGGCCACGAGCCCCAGCGCCTTTTCGACTTCCTTCTTCTCGAGCGCCTTTTCCAGGCCTTTCACGCCGGCCTGCAGCGACTGCATGTGTTCCTCGAGCTCGGCGGCGGGAGCAGGGTCCTGAGCCGCTGCCGACGACAAGAGGAGCGGAGCGGACGCCGCAGCGGCGACCAGGAGGGTGAGGACGGCAATGGAGGGGCAGACTTTCATGCCCACGAGAGTACCGGCGCGCCTGGAACCGAACAGGCCTCTTGCCCCGGCCTTACCGGCTTGCAGCGGCCCCCCCCGCGCGGGAGCATCGCCGCATGGAAAGCACCGCCACGCGCCCGTCGCGGCTGATCTGGTTGCGCGTGGTGGCCGGGCTCCTGATCGTGGCCAGGTCGGTGCGCCTCGTCCACGCGATCAGCCAGCGGGAGCAGATGCTGCTCGACAATCCCGGACTCTCGCCGCGGACCCTGGGCATGCTGCTCGCGTTGTCGTTCGTGGGCATGGTCGCCCTGGCGTTCCTGGCCTTCGCGCGCCAGCGATTCGGGCTGTGGATCGTCATCCTGTGCGGCGCGGTCGAGCTGGCGCTGGAGACGTGGGTCGGTTTCTCGCCCATGGCCTTGATCCGCATCCCGGTCACGACCGCGCTCGTCTTCCTGACGGCGCGCATGGCGTGGCGCGAATTGCGCTGAGCTGGAACCCGAACGTGCGTTGCGATCTCGGGCGGAGGATTCCACTGGAGCGAAGCCATGACGGCACGCGACAGCCGCGCCCGGCGTTCCGTCCGGCTCGCCGTCAGGTACCCCAGAGCACCTCGACGCCGTTCGTCATGTTGTAAGTCGCGGCCGTGCAGAAGTCGGCCGCGTTCCGATACCAGACCTGGTACGTGCGCGTTCCCGGCGACGTGACCGAGCCCTGGATGGAGATCGGGACGTTCCCGGCTGACGGGTAGTGGCTGGCGCCCATCAAGTTGTTCTTCTCGCCCAGGCGCGTGAGCGTGCCGCCGGCGCAGCGCTTGCCGTCGCCGAAGCTCGCGCCATTTCCGCCGTTCTGGCGAAACGTGCCCTGGAAGTAGAGCGCGGAGCTGTTCGGCATCTGCGAGCCGAAGAGGACGAGCGTGTCATTCGAGAGGCTCGCCGCTCCCTGGGCGCGCAGTTTTCCGCCCGTGCCTTGCGAGTTCAGGCAGCCGACCCGCGCCGAGGGCGCGCTGTCGTTGGCGCACGGACAGGCCGTGCCCGTGCCGTCTCCGGTGCAGTACGGGAGGCCGGTCGTGGGTTCCACGGTGAACTCGAGCTGGAACGAGCCAGTGCCCTGATCGATGGTGTCGGACTGGAGCTCCCACGCGTTAGTGCTCGCGACGGCCGAGAGCGCATAGGTTCCGGGTGCGAGGAGGCCCTGGAACTGGAACGACGTTTGGTCGCTGCCGGACGGTAGCTCCACCGAGTGGATCGGCACGCCCCCCTGCTCGAGCTGGACCGTCGGGCTGTAGGCGTTCCCGGATCGACCGAGCGACCCCGTCAGCGAGTAGACGAGGGTGTCGGTCACCTGGAACGTCACGATCAGTCTGCTGTCGGAGCCCGCATACGCGGCGCCCGCCGGATAGGCAGCTGCGAATGCGATCGCCTGGCCCTCGCCCGTGATCCGTTCGCCGGCGATCTCGGATGTCTGGGAAGCGATCGCGTCCGCTCCGGCGTAGGTCACCTGGACGTGGGCCGACTCGCTCGCCTGGAACAGGGCCGAGTCCGGCGCGCTGACGTCGAACGAGCCCTGCTGCGTACCACCCGAGGATTGGGCGTGCGCCAGCCCGGAGATCGAGCGCGTCTGCTGGACGAGCTGAAGCTGAGCCGCGGCCGTGGACCCGACGGCCAGGAGGAACGCGGGCAGAGCGCATGTGCGGGCGATCATGGCGAGACTACTTGGGAGGTCGAACAAGGAGGGAGGCCGGTGTTGCTCACGGGCCGCTCCAAGGATACCGGGGGATTCCGATCTCCGGGCTCCTGCGCTCCGTCGCGGCTCGACCGACACCCAAGAGGCGGTGAGCCCCCCCAGGTTCCGTCAGGTCAACCGCCGGAAATCGACCAGCTTCGGCCCGCGTGTGTAGGCGATGCCCGTGTAGCCGTTCGACATCGGGTCGTACGCCGTGCCCTGCCCGGGCCACACGAACTCGCCCTCCGAGCCGTCGTCGAACCGCAGCGTGAAGTAGTAGAGCGTGCCCTCGTCGTCGATGCCGGTCTCGCTACGGCGCACGACGACCAGCGCCGGCCGGCGCAACATGGGTTTCGCCTGCGCGCGCGCGCGCACGGACGCGCGCGAGGCCAGCACGGAGATTCCGACGATCGCCAGGATCGCGGTCGCGGCCGCCCACACGATCCACGTCCCGCCGCGCACGAGCGTCCACGACAGGGCCAGCGCCGGCGCGACCGCCACCAGCAGGACCAGCGTGCCGATCGTCAGGAGCCGCCCGCACTGCACCTCGGCCTCGCGGTCGAGCGGCGTGAAGGCCATCGCGGCCGGGAACGACGCGTGTTCCCGCAGCCGCTTCAGGCGCAGGATCGTCTCGTCGTCGATCTTGCCCGGCGCGTCCGCGATCGCGAGCGGCGTGGCGCAGTACGCGCACAGCGAGAGATCCGTGCGGTGCAGCTTCGCACCGCAGGTCGGGCAGTGGGTGCGTACGGGTGCCAGGGTCGTCATCGCGGGCCGGAAGGTTACCGGATCGCACCCGCGCGAGCTTCACTGCCAGGTCATGACGAGCGCGCGCAGCGTGAGTCCGTCACGGAACGCGACGTACGGTCGCCCGTCGGGACCCAGGTCCATGCTCAGGTAATCGGCTGCAGCGGGCGTGAATCCGGCCGCACCGACCGTCTCCCACACGTGGCTCGAGCGATTCCAGCGCTTGACGACGGCCTTGCGGCCCAGGTTCGCGGCCTGGTAGGCGACCCACGGCACGCCCTGCGGGTCGAAGTCGAGGCTCAGCCATTGCCGCCAGCCCTCCGTCTCGACGGTCGGGACGTCCCAGCCGTCGACGGGCTGACCGAGCGTGGGCCAGCCGACTCCGTCGAAGCGCCGCACGACGATGCGCGAGTTCCACACGTAGTAGACGACGTACGGCGTCCCGTCCGGCGCGACGCGCAGGAGCAGGTTGTTGGGCTGATCGGGCGTGAACCCGGGCTGGCCGACCGGCTCCCAGCCGTGCTGTTCTCCGGTCCAGCGCAGGACGGTGGCCTTGCCACCCAGCGCGTTGTCGGTGAACGCGCACAGGATCGATCCGTCGCGTGCGACGGCGAGCGACTGGTACTGGCTGAAGCCGACGCTCAAACCGGGTCGTCCGAGCACGCTCCACGCGCTGCCGTCGAACGTGACCACCGTCGTGCGTGCGGCGGGAACCGTCGTCGCATCCTGGAACGCCGCCGCGATCGTGCCGTCGCCGACGACGAGCACATCCGTGTGGTGCGCACCGCCGGGGCTCGCCGGCACGCCGCCCAGGAGCTCCCACGGCTGGTCGACGCCGGCGCAGCGGCGCACGCCCATCGCGCCGTGGAGCCCGTAGTCGCGGGAAGCGACGACCAGCGCGCCGTCGCGCTGGAAACCCATCCGGTTGTACCAGGCGTCGCCCTCGCTGCTCCCGCCCGACGTGGTCAGCCGGATCCACTCGTTTCCGACGAAGCGGCGCACGCCCAGGCGATGCGAGGTCGAGTTGAAGTCCTGGTAGGCCAGGTGCGGCACGCCCGCGGGCGAGACGAGGATCTGCGGGCAGAACACGCCGCCCGGGCTGGCCGGGCCGCCGCCGACGACGCTCCAGCGCGGGACGGGGCTGCCGTGGCCGCTCGAGTCCTGCGCGTGCGCGTGGCTGTGCGTCGCGAGCGCGAGGACGAGCGTCAACGCGGGAAATGGAATGTGCGAACGACGGCGCGGAGCGCGGCGGGAGCGGGTGCGCATGGCGAGGCAGGCTGGTCGAAGCGGCTGCTGGGACGCACCGGAGGAGCGCGGCGCGGAACGCAGGGGGCGCACGAGTCTGGACCAGAACGTCCAGGGCGGGAAGGTGGAAGCTCCGTGCGCTAGAATCCCGGGCTTTCCAGCGTCCTCGAGAGACCCCGCCAGAGCCTCCCGCCATGCCCCGCCAGGTCGTGATCCTCGGTGCCGGACCCGCCGGCTACGTCTGCGCCATCCGATTGGCGCAGCTGGGCCAGCAGGTGACCGTCGTCGAGAAGGAGTTCCTGGGCGGTACGTGCCTGAACGTCGGCTGCATCCCGTCGAAGGCCATGATCGCGGCCGGCAGCCTTCTGCACCGCATCGGCGATGCGTCGGCGATGGGCATCACGGCCAAGGACGTGCGCCTCGACATCGGAAAGCTCGTCGAGTGGAAATCGGCCATCGTCGGCAAGCTGACCGGCGGCGTCGGTTCGCTGCTCAAGAGCCACAAGGTCGACGTGGTCATGGGCACCGGCCGCATCCAGGACAAGACGACCGTCGTCGTCGACACGCAGGCGGGGCCCAAGACGCTGAAGTGCGACGACATCGTGATCGCGACGGGCTCCGTGCCGATCGAGATCCCGGGCTTCGCATTCGACGAGGACAAGGTCTGGTCGTCGACGGGCGGACTGCGTCCCAAGAAGGTGCCCGAGCACCTGGTCGTCATCGGCGGCGGGTACATCGGGCTCGAGCTGGGGATGATGTTCCGCAAGCTGGGCTCGAAGGTCACGGTGCTCGAGGCGACGCCCGGTGCGCTGCCGGGCCAGGAGCGCGACTGCGTCAAGGTGATCGAGCGCAGCCTCAAGAAGCTCGGCATCGAGCTACTGACCGAGGTGCGCGCGCAGAGCTTCGAGCACAAGGACGGCAAGAGCTACGTGCGCATCCAGACCAAGAAGGGCGAGGACACGATCGTGTGCGATCAGATCCTCTCGACGGTCGGCCGCAAGCCGTTCAGCGCGGGACTCGGGCTCGACAAGGTCGGCCTGGCGGTCGACAAGGGCGGCTTCCTGCCGGTCGACAAGCACATGCGCACGAAGGTCGCGAACATCTACGCGATCGGCGACATCGCCGGGCAGCCCATGCTGGCGCACAAGGGTAGCCGCGAGGGGCTGGTTGCCGCGGCTGTCATTGCCGGCGGCAAGGACGAATACGACGCGCGCTGCGTGCCAGCCGTGATCTTCACCGCGCCCGAGATGGCCTCGGTTGGCCTGACCGAGGAGCAGTGCAAGGAGAAGAAGCTCGACTACAAGATCGGCAGCTTCCCCTTCGCCGCGTCCGGCCGCGCGATGAGCCTGATGGAGACCGAGGGCTTCGTGAAGGTCATCGCCGACGCGAAGACCGACGAGATCCTGGGCGTGCACATGGTCGGGCCCGAGGTGACCGAGCTGATCGCGGAAGCGACGCTGGCGATCGAGATGGGCGCGACGGCCGAGGACATCGCGCGCACGATCCACGCGCACCCGACGCTGCCCGAGGCCTTCATGGAAGCCGCGGAAGCGGTGCACGGGGTGGCCGTGCACATCTACCAGCGCAAGTGAGCTCGTCTGTGAGCGCCAAAGGCGGCGGTCGCGTGCTCGAAGTGCGCCGGCTGGGCCGGACGCGCTACGAGGACGCGCACCGTCTCCAGCAAGAGCTGCTCGCGGCGCGCGTGGCGGGCGAGATCGGCGACGTGCTGCTCCTGACCGAGCACGATCCGGTCGTCACCGTCGGTCGCGGCGCCGGGCTCGAATCGGCCGGCACCGTCGACGTGCCGATCGTCGCGGTCGAGCGCGGCGGCGAGGCGACTTTCCACGGTCCGGGACAGGTCGTCGGCTATCCGATCGTGTTCCTCGAGGAATCGCGCCGCGATCTGCACCGCTGGTTGCGCGGCCTCGAAGAGATCGTGATCGCGACGCTGGCCGACTTCCACGTGACGGGTCAGCGCAAGGACGGCTTCACCGGCGTGTGGATCGGTCCGCGCAAGGTCTGCTCCGTGGGCGTGGCGGTGCGCCGCTGGGTCACGTGGCACGGGTTCGCGCTGAACGTCTCGACGGATCTGTCCGGTTTCCGGGCGTTCCAGCCCTGCGGCCTCGATCCGGACGTGATGACGCGCCTCGCGGACCACGTGCCGCAGCCCGTGACGATGGCGCAGGTCGAGGATCGGATCGCGGCGAACGCGACCCGGATTCTCGGGTTCGAGCGCCAGAGCGGCTAGACTGCGGGCCCCGGCTGGATTCCGCGGTCGTACGAAACGCCGCGGAACGCGCCGAAAACTCGCGCGTCCTGAGTCTGCCATGCGCTCCAACCTGCGACCGATCCACGCCTGCATTCCCGCCGCGCTCCTGAGCCTGGTCGTCTGCGCCTGCAACAGCGGGAGCGGCTCCGACGCGCCGCCCGCCACGGCCGGTGAGATCTCGGGCACGATCCTCTTCGTGCCCGAAGACATCCCGATCGTCGAGGGCGAGCCCAACGACACCGTCGACGAGCCGCAGCCGCTGGGCGAGCTGGGCGCGGGCCGGACGCGCACGATCCGCGGCTCGATCGGCGAAGGCGACGGCTTCGACGCGTTCGCGTTCGTCGCGCGCGAGCCGCTGCGGGTCGAGGTGGAAGTGCGCCTGGGACCGGCCAGCGGGCGGCGCGTCCAGCTGGCCGTCTTCGACCCGCTCTCGATGAGCGTCGTGACGACGGCCGCCGCCGACGGGCGCGCGACGTTCCTGGCGCGCGGCCCGTTCGACCTGGTCGTGCGCGCGGCGCAGGGCGCGGGCGACTACGAGCTCGTCGTGCGCGCCGCGCCGGCATCGGGCCCCATCGCGCAGCCGGGCTGGATCGGAGCCTTCGCGGTGGGGGACCGCGCGCAGCTCGCGCCGGCCGGATCCGGGCGCTTCGAGCTGGTCGCCGCGGAGTCGACCGATCTGCGCCTGTCCGTGCACGGACCCGAGGGCGCGCGCGCCACTGTGATCGACGCGGCCGCGTCCGGGACGGAGCTGGGCGGGGCCGCCGCAGGATCGCAGGCGACCATCCGCCTCGCGCCGCTGGCGCGCGTCGCGATCGAGCTGCAAGGCGGCGCGGTCGTCGACGTCGAGGCCGTCGAGCCGGCGGACACGGCCCGCGAGCGTTCCGCTGCGGCGCGCCTTGTCCCGAGCGAGCGCGAGCGCGCCGCGCTGGGACTCCCGTCGGGCGAGCCTCTGTACGGCCGCGCGCCGGCGAACGTGAAGGTCGGCGACGTGCTCGTGAAGCCGCGCGGAACAGCGGACGTGACGGCCGACCTGCGCCGTCGCGGCCTGGTCCGCACGGACAGCGTCGGCGAGGACGTGCTGCAAGTCGCGGCCGACCTCGACGCGATCGCGAGCCCCGAAGAGCGCGCGCGCACGACGGTGGCGCTCGTGCGCTCGCTGAACGCGAGCCCGCGCGTCGAGTACGCCGAGCTGAACCGCATCCGGCACGCGTACGGCGGCGGGACGCTGGACCCGACCGACACGCACTACGCGCTGCAGTGGCACTACCCGCTGGTGCGCCTGCCCGAAGCGTGGTTCGAGGTCGCGGCGTTCATCACCGGACCGGGCCCCGACGCGGTCGTCGCCGTGATCGACACGGGCCGCAAGCCCCATCCCGACCTGGATGCGAACACGATCACCACCTACGAGTTCGACTTCATCACGAACACGACGATCTCGCAGGACGGCAACGGCCCCGACACGAACGCGACCGACGAGGGCGACAGCGAGGGCGTCGGCCCCTCGAGCTTCCATGGCACGCACGTGGCCGGGACGATCGGGGCCGTCTGGAACAACGGCCTGAGCGTCGCCGGTGTCGGGAGCGTGCCGGTCGGCCCGGTGACCCCGGTGAGCCGGGTCAAGGTCGTGCACTTGCGCGTGCTGGGCCAGGGCGGCGGAACCGACGCGGACATTGCGCGCGCCGTGCGCTACGCGGCCGGCCTTGCGAACGCGGGTTTGCCGCTCATCCCGGACACGGTCGAGGTGATCAACATGAGCCTGGGCGGACCGGGCTTCAACCAGACCATGCAGAACGCCGTGACGGCGGCGCGCAACAACGGCGTCACGGTGTTCGCGGCCGCCGGCAACGAAAACTCGGGCACCGCCTCTTTCCCCGCGGCTTACGCCGACGTCATCTCCGTCGCGGCCGTCGACCGCAACTCCACACGGGCGCCCTACTCGAATTTCGGCGCGAGCGTCGACCTGTGCGCGCCGGGCGGCGACGCATCGGTCGACACGGACAACGACGGGTACGTCGATGGTGTCCTCTCGACGCTGGTCGACCAGGTCACGGGCGGCGAGGCCTACGTCTTCTACCAAGGCACGTCGATGGCCTGCCCACACGCGGCGGGCCTGGCTGCGCTGATGAAGGTCGTGACGTCGACGCTGAGCCCGGCCGAGATCGAGACGAAGATGCTGGATTCGGCCACGGACCTCGGCGCGCCGGGCCGCGACAACCTGTACGGCGAGGGTCTGATCAACGCGCTGCTCGCCGTGCAGCAGGCAGGAACTGGCGCATCCGCGACCCCGCTGTTCGCCGTGAACCCGACCATCCTGAACTTCGGACCCGCGTTGACCCAAGTGCAGCTGACGCTCCTCAACCTGGGCGGCGGTACGGTGGACGTGCAGTCGTTCACGGTCGCCGCCATGCCGCCGGCCCCCTGGCTGACGCTGGCGAACGGCGGAGCGGGCAATGGAATCGACGTCGGCAGCCTGACGGTGACCGTCGACCGCGCGCATCCCGCGCTGGCGGTGGCGGGGACCTACGACGCCGTGGTCTCGATCAACACGGACGAGCACGACATCGACGTGCCCGTCACGGTCGAAGTGGACGACACGGCGCCCCTGAACATCGCGCTCTACGTCCTGGCGGTCGACCTGTCGGGCACAGAGCCCGTGACCGTGGCCGAAGCCGTCGTGAACCCGGCGATCGGCCTGGACTACGCGCTCGACGAACTCACCACGATCGACGGGCTACCGATCCCGCCGGGCTTCTACCTCATCGCCTGCGGCTCCGACGACAACAACGACCTGATCATCTGCGGGGACGGCGACATCTACTGCGGCCTCTACCCGACGCTGAACGAACCCGAGATCGTCACCGTGAACGGCAACGTGACCGGCATCAACTTCGTCGTCGCCCCCGCGTCCGAGACGACCCCCGCGTCGTCGACCGGGGGGACGCGCGGCTACCGGCGCTTTCGCCGGCCGTGAGAGACGAGCGCGCGCCAACCCTGCTCATCGGCGCCGGCCTGACATCGGTGCCTCCCACGAGAAGGCCCGGTCCCGTCAGGGGTTCTCGAAGCGCACGGGCGCGGTCGTGCGCGGCGTCGCGACCATGTGGTACGGGCGCGTGATGACCATGGGCACGACCGCGTCCTGGGCCGGCTCGGTCGTGCGGATGACGACGACGAGCTGCTCGTCCGTCCAGCGCGTGCCGACGACCTCGATCCCGTAGCCGCCGCTGGGCCGCTGCTCGGACAGCACGCACACGGCCATCTCGCGCGAGAAGTCGACCTCGGGCGCGGGCGGTCGCGGCAGCTGCGTGCTGGTGTGCTCGTTCCACAGCAGGCGCCACTCCTCCGCATTGCGCGCGATCCGCCCCGCGGAGGAATCACCGAGCCCCGTCGTGTAGCCCTTGGCGAGCGTGCGGAAGCCCTCGCCACCCGTCGGCTTCGAGCGGCAGGCGGCCAGGACGGAAACGGTGACGATCACGACGAGGAAGAGCAGGCGGGACATCGGGAAGCCTCCGAGGTCCCGCACTCTACTCAACGCGGGGTACCTTCTCGGCCGGTGCCGATGCTCCCAGGTCGGCGAACGGCGGCAGGACGGTCCACCAGCGCGCCTGCGGCTGGGTTCAGGAGCAGTGCGGCGTGCGGGCGAAGCCGTGAGGTCGTCGGGATGGCCAGTGGGGGACCTTGCGGGCCCGACGTTACGCGGGCGCGTGCCACGAGCTGTCAACCTCTCGTCAACGAGCCGGAACGCCGCTACCGCAGCCTTCACGGTCGGCCGTATCCTGCCCGATCGCGCGTGCCCCCCTGCCGCGCGCAAGAGAACCCATGATGCGACACACGAACCTCTCCGCGGCGATCGCCGCCCTGTGCTTCCTCGCCCCCGCGACCCGCGCTGACGAGGGCATGTGGCTCTTCAACAAGCCGCCGGCGAAGCAGATCAAGGCGCGCTACGGCTTCGATCTGACACCGGCCTGGCTCGAGCACGTGCAGAAGTCGTGCGTGCGCATCAGCACGGGCGGATCGGGCTCGATCGTCAGCCCGAACGGGCTCGTGATGACGAATCACCACGTCGGCTCGGACATGATCGAGAAGCTGTCCACGGCCGAGCACGACTTCCTCAAGGACGGGTTCTACGCGCGCACCGCAGCCGAGGAGCTGCGCTGCCCCGACATGGAGATCAACGTCCTGTGGTCGATCGAGGACGTCACGGAGCGGGTCAACAAGGCCGTTCCCGCCACGGGCTCGATGGCCGAGCAGAACGCCGCGCGCCGCAAGGTGCTGAGCGCGATCGAGAGCGAGTCGCTCGAGAAGACGGGCCTGAAGAGCGAGACCGTGACGCTGTGGCAGGGCGGCCGCTACCACCTCTACCAGTACAAGCGCTACGAGGACGTACGCCTCGTCATGGCGCCCGAGAAGGACATCGCGTTCTTCGGCGGCGACACGGACAACTTCGAGTTTCCGCGCTTCGACCTCGACATGTGCTTCTTCCGCATCTACGAGGACGGGAAGCCGCTACAGGCCGAGAACTACCTGAAGTGGAGCCGCAACGGCGCGACCGACGGCGAGCTGGTCTTCGTCGCCGGCCATCCGGGCCGCACGGAGCGGCTCAATACCCATGCGCACCTCGAGTTCATGCGCGACGCGCAGTACCCGCTGCAGATGCGCAACATGTGGCGGCGCGAGGTGCAGCTGGGCACGTTCTCGGGCCGCAACGAGGAGTTCCGCCGCATCGCCGAGGGCGATTTCTTCAGCGTGCAGAACTCGCGCAAGGCGCGCACGGGCATCCTGGCCGGCCTGCAGGATCCGGGCTTGATGGCCAACAAGCTGGCGGACGAGACGTCGCTGCGCTCGGCCGTCGACGGCAAGCCCGAATGGAAGGGCCAGTGGGGCGACGCCTGGGGCATGGTCGAGCAGGCCAAGAAGGTGCACGGCGAGCTGCTCGTGCGGATGAGCGCGCTGGGCGGGCCGAGCATGGCCCTGGGCGGCACGATGTTCGGCGTGGCCAAGGACCTCGTGCGGTTGTCCGACGAGCAGGCCAAGCCGGACGGTGAGCGCCTGCGCGAGTACCGCGACTCGAACAGGCAGACGTTCGAGCTCGGGCTGTACTCGCCCGCGCCGGTCTACCCCGAGTTCGAAACCGAGAAGCTGGCCGCCAGCATCCAGTTGATGGTCGAGCTCCTGGGCGGGAAGGATCCGCTCGTCGTCAAGGTCCTGGACGGGAAGGCGCCGGCGGTGCGCGCGGCCGAGCTGATCAAGGGCTCCGGCCTGGCCGACGTCGCCGTGCGCAAGCGCGTTGCGCAGGGCGGCAAGGACGCGATCACGGCCTCGCAGGATCCGTTGATCCAGCTCGTGCGCGCGCTCGACGGCGAGAGCCGCACGCTGCGCAAGCGCTACGAGGAGGAGGTCGACACGCGCGAGAAGGCCGCGTACGCCAAGATCGCGGCGGCCAGGTTCGCGCGCGACGGCGAGGACCAGTATCCGGACGCGACGTTCACGCTGCGCCTCTCGTACGGCGCCGTGAAGGGTTTCGCCGACACCACGGGCAAGCCGGTCTCGCCCTTCACGAACTTCGCCGGGCTCTACAAGCTCTCGACCGAGCGCCAGAACGCCTACCCCTGGCGTCTGCCCGAGCGCTGGGTGGCGGCCAAGGCCAAGCTGAACCCGAACACGCCGTTCAACTTCGTCGCCGCCTGCGACATCATCGGCGGCAACTCCGGATCGCCCTCGATCAACCGCGCGGGCGAGGTCGTCGGCCTGATCTTCGACGGCAACATCCAGAGCCTGGTCGGGAACCTGATGTACGACGAGACCGCGAACCGCTCGGTGTCGGTGGACTCGCGCGCCATGATCGAGGCCCTGCGGACCGTCTACGGCATGGAGAAGCTGGCGGACGAGATCACCGGCGCGGGAACCTAGGAGACCCTCCAGGAGCCGATCGTAGGGCCTCTTCGATCCTGTCGGCGCCGCGCGGAACCGCGCAGCGCCGCGCCGTCAGGCGCGGAGCCACCAGTACTGTCTCCTTCTGCGGGCGGTTCTGGCGGGCGGAAGAACCTTCCCCCCCCGGAGCGCCGAGCCCAGAAGGAGGAAGTACTGGTGGCTCCGCTCCTGACGGCGCTCCGCGCTGCATTCTTTGCACTTCGCCCCCAAGATCAGCACGGGATCTTCCGATGGAACCTCCAGCACGAGGTTCCCTGCTCCGCCGTCCCGTCGGCGCGCGCCGGGGCAGCGCGTGGCCGACACGAGGACGAGCATTTGAACGCTTCCAATCATCCTGGCGGGGATGCCCCGAACGTCCTCGACATGCGCGTCATCGAGGGTCTGCGCGAGCTGGGAGGCACGGAGGACCCCGGGCTCCTGGTGGAGGTCATCGGGATGTTCCTCGAGGACGCCCCCGCGCGGCTGCGCGAGCTGCAGCTTGGTTTCGAGACCAAGGACATCCGCTTGCTGGAGCGCGCCGCCCACTCCCTCAAGTCCGCCAGCGCGAACGTCGGCGCCACCGGCCTGTCCGACCTTTGCAAACGGATGGAGGAGAGCGCCCGCCAACGCCGAAGTGAGGGCATCGCCGAGCTGCTGACCGAGTCGACCCGGATCTGGGCCGAGGTGGAAGTGGCTCTCCGCTCGATCCGGGGCTGAGCGGGCCGTCCCGCGCGGTACCCACACTCCCCACGTGCACACGAACACCCAACCTCCGCCGGGCGAGCGACTGGCCGGCTGCGCCGCGCTCGCGGCGGCGGTCGAGCCGGGCCTCGAAGGCGCTTCGGCGGCGCTCTCGGCCGCCCTGGCCGCGGATCCGCGGACGAGCGCAGTGGTCCTCGCGCTCGTCGGCAGCGACGGCGGCACGGCGCCGGCGGCCTCGATCGAGGAAGCGATCGGGCGGCTCGGCGTGCAGGCCGTCCGCGCCCTGACGATCGCGCTCGACCTGTGCGCCAGCGAGTGCCGTTCGAGCCTGGAGACGCGCCGCTGGTCGCGCCCGCTGGCCCAGGCCTTCGCCGCGCGCGCGCTGTGCCGTCAGCTCGGCGTGGGCGTGCCCGTCGAGGCGTTCACGGTCGGTCTCGTGCAGGGCTTCGGGCCCGCCGCCTTGACCCGCTGGAAGTTCCCCGCGCGCCTCGTGCAGGCGGTCACCCCGCCCGGGCGCGAGCGCGACTTCGACCCGGACGAGGACGAGTCGGTCGACCTGGCGCGCATCCTGGGGCAGGCCTCGCTGCTGGCCGACTCCTTGTGCGGCGACCCGAGCCGCAGCGGCATCGACTGGGCCCGTGCCTCGAGCGGCCTCGAGTCGATGCGCGAGATCCTGGAGCTCGACCGCGCCGCATTCGCCACGCTGTTCGAGCGCATCGGGCGCGAATGGTCCGAGTGGCAGGGCCGGCTGGGGCTTGCCGTGCTGCCCGTGCCGACCATGGACGAGGTCCACCGCCGCGCGGGCGCGATCCCGGCCGACGACGAGGTCGTGCGCGCGCTCGAGGCCGGATCCACGGCGACGCTGAAGGGTCTGCGCATCCTGGCCGTCGACGACGAGCCGACCTCGCTCAAGCTCCTCGAGCGCGCGCTGCGCAAGGCCGGCCACGAGACGATCACGGCCGTCAACGGCAGCGAGGCCCTGCGCATCGCGCTCGAGACGCACCCGCACGCGGTGATCGCCGACTGGATGATGCCCGAGATGGACGGCATCGACCTGTGCAAGGCTCTGCGCCGTAGCGAGCTGGGCCGCAGCGTGTTCTTCCTGCTCCTGACGGGCCGCGGCGAGGAGGAGCGCATCGTCGAGGCCTTCGACGCGGGCGTCGACGACTACGTCACCAAGCCGTTCAACCCCAAGGTCCTGCTCGCGCGCCTCAAGGGCGGTCAGCGCGTGATCGAGCTGCAGGAGCGTGTCGAAGCCAACCGGCGCGTCGTGCTGAAGCAGGTCGCGGAGATGGGCCTCCTGACGCGCAAGCTGCGCAACGCGGCGCACACCGACGCGCTCACCGAGCTGCCCAACCGCCGGCACGCAATCGGGCGCCTCGAGGCCGAGTGGGAGTCGGCCGACTCCGCGTCGCGGCCGCTGTCGGCGATCCTGATCGACATCGACCACTTCAAGAAGGTCAACGACACCTACGGGCACGACGTCGGCGACTTCGTCCTGCGCGAGGTGGCCATCGTGCTGCGCGCGAACACGCGCCAGGGCGAGGAGGCCGCGCGTCTGGGAGGCGAAGAGTTCTTCGTGACGTGCTCGAACACCACCGAAGCGCAAGCGCTCGTCGCCGCCGAGCGCCTGCGCGCCGCGATCGCGCGCCACGTGATCACCGGGATGGGCTTCCAGGGCAGCGTAACGATCAGCGTGGGCGTCGCTCAGCGCATGCCGGGGATGGCCAGTCACGACACACTGATCAAGGCGGCCGACCATGCCGTGTACGCGGCCAAGGCGGAAGGGCGCAACCGCGTCGTCGCCGCCAGCGCGGCGAGCCCGGTCTCGAAATCCGCGTGAGAGCTCGTGAAGAAACCGATCCTACGAGCTCTCGAGTCCCTGTTTGCGCCGCTCCGCGGCGCGAGAGGGTGTGATACCCACACCCGCACCGCCCCGCGGAGCGGCGCCACCAGGATCCGTGTCAGTACGATCGGTTTCTGGTCGGACTCGATGCCGCGGAGCGGCGCCACCAGGATCAGAGTCCGTACGATCGGTTTCTGCTCGGACTCGACGCGCCGATGATCCAGAAGCGCTTCGAAGAGCTGCGTTACTGCGGGAACCTGCCCTCGTCCTCGGGCGTCGGGCTGGCGATCCTGCGTCTGACGCAGCGCGACGAGCAGCCCCTGGACGATTTGTCCGCGGTCCTGCGCTTCGACCCGGCGTTGACCGGCAAGCTGATGCGGCTCGCGAACCTGGCGCGCGCGGCCGGGGCCACGCCGGTCGGCAGCGTCGAGGTCGCGCTCCGACGCCTGGGTGCGTCGACCGTGCGCAACGCGGCGTTGGGTTTCACGCTCCTCCCCGCCGGTCGCTCCGCTGCCTGCGGGCACTTCGACCACGACGCGTTCTGGTCGTACGGGATCGCCTGCGCGCTGGCGGCCGAAGCGATCGCGACCGAAGGTCGCGTGGTGGACTCGGGTCGCGTCGCAGATCCGGGCGTCGCGGTCGATCCGGGCGAAGCGTTCACGTGCGGGCTGTTGTCGCGCATCGGGATGCTCGCGCTCGCGACCGTCCACGCCGAGACCTACGACCGCGTCCTGGCCGGCGCGCGCGGGCGCGCGCCCGAGCTGTTGCTCCTCGACGAGCTGCGCCACTTCGACATCCAGCACTGGGAGGTGTCCGCCGCGATGCTGGCGGAGTGGAGCCTGCCCGACTCGTTCGTGGGCGCGGTGATGTCGCTCGGTCAGCCCAAGCGCGACCCCGGCCTCGAGGACCCGGCCAGCGAGCCGCTGGCGCAGGTCCTGCGTTCCGCGACGCTCGTCGCGCACCGGCTGCTCGACGGCGTGGCCACGCAGGGTGCGCTCGGGGAAGGCTGGCTCGACCTGCTCGGGCCGGTGGGCGGCGGGCTGATCGACCACGATCGCCTCGTCGCGCTGTGCGCGCGCGTGGCACCGGCCTGGCGCGCTTGGTGCGAGCGCCTGCGCCTGCCCACGGCCACGCTGGGCGAGGACGAGATCGAGTCGCGTGCGATCGCGGACGACGGGCTCGACGTGACGCTGGACGGACTGCTGGCGCCCGACTCGGCCGTCGAGGAAGTGGTGAACGCCGCGGTGATGTTGGCCACCAGCGAGCTGCGTGTGCTGGTCGTCGACGACGATCCGCGTCTGCTGCGGCTCCTCGAGCACCACCTGAGCACAGCCGGCTACGACGTGAAGACCGCGACCGACGGGCGATCGGCGCTCGAGATCGTGGGCGAGCGCCCGCCGCACATCCTGGTGACCGACTGGTTGATGCCGGGGATGAACGGCGGCGACCTGGTCCGCGCGCTGCGCAGCACGGAAGCCGGCCAGCAGGTCTACACGCTGATCCTGACGTCGCGCGACGAGGACGATCAGATCGTCGCCGCGTTCGACGCCGGCGCCGACGACTTCGTCGCGAAGCCCTACAACCCGCGCGTCCTCCTGGCGCGCGTCGCGGCCGGGCACCGCATGGTCGAGCTGCAGCGGCAGGTGCGCGTGGACCGCGAGCGCCGCTCCATGCAAGTGGCGGAGATGGGGCTCCTGACGCGCAAGCTGCATTCCGCTGCGCACACCGACGTCCTGACCGAGCTGCCCAACCGGCGGTACGCGATGAAGCGCCTCGAGCAGGAGTGGACGTACGCCGAGCAGATGGACCGGCCGCTGTCGGTGCTGGTCGTCGACGTCGACCACTTCAAGCTCGTCAATGACCGTCACGGACACGACGTGGGCGACGAGGTCCTGCGCTCGACGGCCGGAGTCCTGCGCGCACGCTCGCGCCGCGCCGACGTGGTCTGCCGCCTGGGCGGCGAGGAGTTCCTGGTCATCAACGTGAACAGCGACTCGTTCGGCGCGTCGATGTGCGCCGAGCGCTTGCGCCGTTCGGTCGAGGAGAACGTGATCCGGGCGCGGGCGTTCGAAGGCCGCGTGACGATCAGCCTCGGCCTGTCTACGCGCGGGGAGGGCGTGGCGACGGTCCACGAACTGCTCAAGGCCGCGGACGAGGCGGTGTACGCGGCCAAGGCCGCCGGCCGCAACGCCGTGCGCCGATCGCCGCGGTGCCTGCCCGAGAGCGCCTAGGCCCGGGATCAGCGCTTGGAGCGACCTCACCTCTTCGCCTACTTCATCGCCTGGAGCGCGCTCGTGGCGATCGTGTTCCTGGGCGCACGCGGCATCGACGGCGAGGATCACGCCCGCGCTGTGCGTGCGATCCTCGAGCTGCGCGAGCAGCAGACGCAGCTCGACGATGTGCTGCACCACCTGCGGTTCGAGGCCGACGTCGACACGACCGCACTGGTGCCGGCGCTCGTCCGGCTCGAGGACGGCACGGCCGCGTTGCCGGGTTGCATCGACCTCGACCGGCACGGCGCGGTGTCGGGCCCGCTGATGGAGTACATGGACGGTCTGCGCGCGGTGCGCGACCAAGTGGGACGCGCCGCGGCGCTGGCCGACCTGTGGCACGACGAACGAGCGCAGGCTGTCGGTGCCGGTAACCGACGCGACGATGGGGCGGTTGCCGCGGAGTCCGAGCGCGCGCAGAGGCTCGCTCAGCTCGCGGCCGAGCTCGAGATCGCGCTGGCCTCGATCGACGCGGCCACGCTCGCCCAGCGTTCCGATGCGGTGCTGGCCAGCTACGAACGGTCCTTCGCGGACCTCATGGACGTGGCCGAGACGTACCGGCTCTGCCTGTACCTCATCACCGGGCTCCTGCTCGTGCGCCTGGTGCAGAGCATGCGCACCCTGCAAATGCGCACCGACGAGCTGCGCACGGTGAACCACACCCTGGAGGAGCGCGTCGAGGAGCGCACGCGCACGCTCTCGAGCACGAATCGGGCGCTCGAGACCGCGATCTCGGAAGCACGCCGCGCCGAGCGCGACGCGCGCGCTGCGCGCGAGACGGCCGAGACGGCCAGCCAGACGAAGAGCTCGTTCCTGGCCAACATGAGCCACGAGATACGCGCACCCATGACGTCGATCCTGGGCTTCTCGGAACGCCTGGTGGACGAGGAGATCTCCGAGGCCGAGCGCCAGGACGCGATCGCCACGATCCGGCGCAACGGTGAGCTGCTCCTGCAGCTTGTCAGCGACGTCCTGGACCTGTCGAAGGTCGAGGCCGGCAAGCTGACGATCGAGCGCGTCGACTGCTCGCCGTGGCGGATCGTGGCCGAGATGCAGGAGGAGCTGGCGCAGCGCGCCCACGAGAAGTCGATCGAGTTCATCGTCGCCTGGGACGGACCGGTGCCGGAGGTCGTCCGCACCGACCCGCTGCGCGTCAAGCAGGTGCTCTTCAACCTGGTCGGCAACGCGATCAAGTTCACCGAGCGCGGGCGGGTCGTCCTGCGCGTCGGCTACCAACCCCCGGCCGCATCCGGCGTCGCGGGCAAGCTGGCGTTCACGGTGGAGGACACGGGGATCGGCATGGACGAGGCCACGCTGTCGCGCCTGTTCCGTCCGTTCACGCAGGGCGAGTCGTCGACGTCGCGCCGTTTCGGGGGCACGGGGCTGGGCCTCTCCATATGCCGTCACCTGGCCGAGGAGTTGGGCGGCGCGATCAGCGTGTCCAGCCGGCCGGGCGAGGGCAGCACGTTCGCGTTCCGCCTCGACCTCGAGCTGCTCGACACGCCGCTCGTCCCGGGCGCGACGGTCCCCGCGCCGGGGGTCGTCACGGCGACCACAGCGCCTTCCTTGGCCGGGATGCGCGTGCTGGTGGCCGAGGACGGCGACGACAACCTGCGCCTCCTGCGCCACCTGCTGGGCGGCGCTGGCGCCACCGTGTCCGTGGCCGTCGACGGCGAGGAGGCCGTGCACCTGGCGCTGACCGCTGAAGCGCACGGTTGTCCGTTCGACGCCGTGCTCATGGACATGCAGATGCCGCGCGTCGACGGGTTCGAGGCGACGCGCCGCCTGCGTGCGGCCGGCTACAAGCGGCCGATCGTGGCGCTGACGGCCCACGCCCTGGCGGCCGACCGCGAGAACTGCCTCGCGGCCGGTTGCGACGACTACTGCACGAAACCCATGCGGCGCGCGGTGCTCCTCGAGAAGGTCGGGCGCTGGCGGGCCGGCGGGGTCGAGGAGGAGCCGGCCATCCTGAAGCCCAGGCCCGGGATCGCGCTCGGCGACGAGCCCGACGAGACGCTGCTCCAACTCGTGAGGCTCTTCGTGGAGGAGATGCGTTGCGACGTGGCCGAGATGCGCGGCGCACTCCAGTCCGGCGAGATCGAGCGCCTGTCGATGCTGGCCCACCGACTCAAGGGCGCCGCCGGCAGCTACGGCTTCCCGGAGATCACGAAGCAGGCCGGGCTGCTGGAGAAGGTCGCCAACCACGGCGAGCGCGCAGAGGCGATCGCGACCGAGCTGGCTTCGCTCGAGACCCTCTGCTCGCGCGCCCGCGCCAGCTGAAACACGGGTGTCAGACACCTTTCCCTCGCGTGATGTCGGGCAATGGTGTCTGACACCCTTGTCCTCTGCTCGCGCGCCCGCGCGAGCTGAAATGGCCGGGCGTGGGCGGCGTAGGGTGTCCCAGTGGCGAGGGCCCGGGCCCTCCCGCGGGATCCCAGTCCGATGAATCAAGCAGAGCTCCAGCAGGTCCTGGGCGTCCTGGCCGGCATCGGCCTGGCCGCCGCCTGCGGTTTCCGCGTCTTCGTCCCCATGCTCGTGGCCGCGATCGGCATCCGCGCCGGCGTCCTGAACGTGGCCGACGGCTTCCAGTGGCTGGGCTCGACGCCCGCCCTCGTCGCGCTGTCGGTCGCGACCGTCGTGGAGATCGTCGCGTACTACGTGCCGGGTCTCGACCACCTGCTCGACGGGCTCGCGAGCCCGGCCGCCGTCGTGGCCGGGACGGTCGTCGCAGCCAGCTTCGTCACCGACGTCGACCCCTGGTTCCGCTGGACGCTGGCTGCGATCGCCGGCGGCGGCGCGGCGGCGATCGTGCAGACCGCCACGGTCGCGGCGCGCACCGCGTCGGGTGCGCTCACCTTCGGGCTCGCCAACCCAGTGGTGGCGACGGCCGAGTTGGCAGGGGCCTCCGTGACGACGTTCCTGGCCTTCGTGGCGCCGATCCTGGTCGTGGCGCTCCTCGTGCTGACCGTGGTGCTGCTCGTGCGCTGGTACCGGCGCAGGAGTGCGCCGCCGACGCTCCAGACGGCCTGAGCCGATCGGGGGGTCACAGAGACAGCAGGGAATCGGATCTGACAGTTGGACCCTGTCGGTTTGGATCCTGGTGGCGCCGCGCGAAAGCGCGCGGCGCTGTATCCTGCTCCGCCCACCCCCGGAGAAGCTCATGGATCTGCGCGGCATCAGTCAGTTCGTCGACAACACCTGGGATCGTTCGATCGTTCCGGCCCTGACCGAGTACATCCGGATCCCCAACAAGTCGCCGTCCTTCGACCCGCAGTGGCGCGAGCACGGCCACATGCAGAAAGCGGTCGACCTGATCGCCGCCTGGTGCAAGGCGCGCGACATCCCGGGCATGAAGCTCGAAGTCGTGCGCCTGAAGGGCGACGACGGCAAGGAGCGCACGCCGGTCATCCTGATGGAGATCCCGGCCACGGCGGCGACCACGGACACGGTGCTGCTCTACGGCCACCTCGACAAGCAGCCCGAGTTCGCCGGCTGGAACGAAGGCCTGGGTCCGTGGACGCCCGTGCTGCGCGACGGAAAGCTCTACGGTCGCGGCGGCGCGGACGACGGCTACGCGGCCTTCGCGTCGCTGACCGCGATCGAGGCCTTGAAGAAGCAGAACGTGCCGCACGCGCGTTGCGTCGTGCTGATCGAGGCCTGCGAGGAGAGCGGCAGCTACGACCTGCCGGCGTACATCGACCACCTCGCCCCGCGCATCGGCGACGTGTCGCTGGTCGTGTGCCTCGACTCGGGCTGCGGCGACTACGAACGCCTGTGGAGCACGACGAGCCTGCGCGGGATCGTCGGCGGCAACCTGGTCGTCGAGACGCTCAAGGAGGGCGTGCACTCGGGTGACGCGAGCGGCATCGTCCCGTCGACGTTCCGCGTGCTGCGCGCCGTGCTTTCGCGCCTCGAGGACGAGAAGACGGGCCGCATCCTGCCCAAGCAGCTGTGGGTCAAGATCCCGAAGCAGCGCCAGCAGCAGGCCAAGGCCACGGCCAAGGTGCTGAGGAAGGCCATCTTCTCCAAGTTCCCCTGGGCCGATGGCGTGAAGCCGATGGCCAAGGATCCGGTCGAGCTCATGCTGAACCGCACGTGGCGCCCGGCACTCTCGATCACGGGCGCGCGCGGGCTGCCCGACCTCGACAGCGCGGGCAACGTGCTGCGGCCCATGACGAGCGTGAAGATCTCGCTGCGCGTGCCGCCGACGCTCGACACGAAGACGGCCTCGAAGAAGCTCAAGAAGATCCTCGAGAAGAACCCGCCGTACGGCGCCAAGGTGCGTTTCGAAGGCGACAAGACGAGCGAGGGCTGGAACGCGCCCGAGCTCGCGCCGTGGCTCGAGGAATCGCTCGCGCGCGCCAGCCAGGCGCACTTCGGCAAGCCCGCCGCCTACATGGGCGAGGGCGGCTCGATCCCGTTCATGGGGATGCTCGGGAAGAAGTTCCCGAACGCGCAGTTCTGCATCACCGGCGTGCTCGGCCCGCACAGCAACGCGCACGGCCCGAACGAGTTCCTGCACATCCAGACCGGCAAGCGCCTGACCGCTGCTGTCGCGCAGATCGTCGCCGACCACGCTACGCACGTGACGCAAGGCGAGGCGCCGAAAGCCGGCAAGGGCAAAGCCGGCAAGGGCAAGGCCGGCAAAGCCTGAGCACGCGCCGCGCGCGTTCCGCGCGGCACCAACAGGCCCCGAGAGACCGCAGGATCGGCCTCTGTACGGTCTTCTCAGCGCGGACGCGGCAGGTCGGCGCCGGCGCCGGGGCCGTAGACCACGGCGTTCGCGAGCAGGCGTTCCGTGCCGCGGAACCAGCCGCGGAAGACGGGCGAGGACGCGAACAGGATCACCTGGCCGGCACCCTGGCGCTCGACGGTCAGCCAGGCCGAGTCGGCCAGGCGCTCGCGCGCTTCGGGCCACAGGAGGCCCGACATGCGCACGCGCTCGGGCGCTGCGAGACGCACGGCCGTGCGAGCCGGCGGGAGCGACATCAGCACGCCGCGGCCTTCCTGGAACACCGGCAGCTCGGCGCGGCACCCGACCGTGATCCAGGGGTCGAGGTTGACCTCGCCGCGCAGGATCACGCCCTGCGGCGAGAACGTCGACGCGAAGCGGTCGTGCTCCTTGGCCTCGTCGCCCTTCAGTTCCTTGGGCTCCTTGGACTCCTTGGATTCCTCCGGAGCGGGCTCGGACGCCTTCGGCGGCGGGCGGCCCTCCCACAGCGCGACCTCGTCGATCGTGGTTGCACCGGCTTCGCGCTCGCGCTTCACGGCGCGGCGGTAGGCGCCCAGCTCGTCCAGCACGGCCGAGCGCTGGCGCACGGACGAGAGCTTCATCTCCGGATCGCACAGCGCCTGCGTCGTGCCTCCGAACGTGATCAGCGTCCCGCCGCCGCGCACCCACGTGCGCACGTCGTCGGCGTGCTCGCGCAAGACGTCGCCGCCGCCGTCGGGCACGACGAGCACGTTGTAGCGGCGCATGTCCGCGTAGCCGAAGCCCTGCGCGTCGATCAACGAGCACGGCACGCCGATGCGCGCGTCGAGCAGGTGCCACACGTGCCCGAACGAGTCCGTGTCGACCGGCGAGTTGGAGAGCAGCGCGACGCGCGGCCGCTCGAGCAGCGTGAAGTGCTGTCCACCCAGGTCGGGTCCGTCGTCGCCGCTGCGCGCCGTGCCGCTGGCGAAGGCCTGCACGCCGCTCGCATTGGCGGCCTGAGCCACCTTCTGCGCGACGTCGGCCCCGTTCTCGATGCGCCGCACGAGCAGTGAACCACGCGCGAACGGACGGCCCGCGGCGCGGAACGGCTCGTCGGAGAGCTGCACGACCAGGCCCAGCTCGAGCGCGTGCGCGGCGAACGCGACCGCCGCGTCGGCGTCGCCGTCGACGATCCAGCCGTACACCGGCGCGCGCGCGTCCGCCAGCGCCACGACGCCGACCGACGCGGGCGCGAGCGACGTCACGCGCTCGAGCTCGACGACCGGGGCCGCGCACCACAGCGCGTCGAGATCGTACGCGTGCGCCGGCGACCAGGCCGAGACGTCGTAGGCCTTCGAACGGCCCTTGCGCTCGAGCTCCTTGCGCTCGCGCTTCAACGCCGCCTCGTCGTAGCGCGGATCGAAAGCCAGGAAGGCCAGCACGAGCGGCGACAGCGGCTGTCGCGCCGGCACGACGATCGCGCCGGCGGGGATCTCGCGCTCCTCGCGCGCACCGCCCGTCGTCTCCGCGTCGCTCGCCTTCCAGCCGGCCTGTGCACGGAACACCTCGACGCCCTGCGCGACGAGCGCGTCGACAAGATCCTTCTCGCGGTCGGGCTGTCGACCGGGCAGCAGGACGAAGGCGCGCTCGTTGCCGGCCGTGTCGGCCGCGACGTTGCGCTGCTTCTCGGCCACGTAGTCGCGCAGGATCGCGGCGCGGTTGCGGGCCAGCGTGGCCACGTTCGCGATCGAGCCCGTCGCCTGCCGCTTCACGGCTTCGCGGTACGTTGCAATCTCGCCCGACGGCCGGCGCACGGCGCCGCCGGCGTAGCGCGCCTGCTCGTACAGGATCCCGACGGCCCCCTGGAACGTGCCCCACGAATCCGTGTAGCCCGGGTACCACGAGTCGGCCCACTCGCGCGTGTAGTAGCTCCAGCCGTGCTGGTCGAACGCCGCCGCCTGCTCGTCGCCGAACTTCGGCCACCACGTGCGCGTGAACGCCGGGAAGTGCGGCGTGAGCGGATCCGTCGCGGGATAGAAGAGGAACGTGTCGCCCGAGCCCATCTCGTGCACGTCGACGAGCAGCTGCGGGTGCCAGTCATGGATCGTCGTCCAGCGCGCGCGCGTCTCCGGCTGCGTGCCCCAGATCCAGTCGCGGTTCATGTCGAACAGGTAGTGGTTCCCGCGCCCATACGGCCAGCGCCCGCGGCGCATGCTCGACGCATCCAGGTCGGCCACATACCCCGATCCCTGCTCGAACAGCGCCAGGATGCGCTCACGCCCATCGGGGTTCTGGCACGGGTCGATCACGACGACGACGTCGCGCAGGATCGCCGTCACGTCCGCGCTCGTGCCCGCCGCCAGGTGGTGCGCGACGGCCAGCGACGCATCGGTCCCCGAAGTCTCGTCGCCGTGGATGCTGTACCCCAGCCACGCGATCGCCGGCGTGCGCGCGATCAGCGCGTCGAGTGCCGCCGCATCGCTCCCGCGCGGATCCGCGAGCTTCGCCATGTCCCCACGGATCGCATCGATACGGCGCAGATTCTCCGGCGACGCCACGATCACCTGCACGAGCTCGCGCCCCTCGTGCGTCTGCCCGAACGGCACGACGCGCACCCGATCCGGTGCCGCCGCCGCAATCGCCCGCAACGCCGCCAGGATCTCATGGTGATGCGCCGTGAACGTCCCCAACGGCTGACGCAGAAGCTTGTCAGGGTTGGGCACGCGCGCGTCATACGTCGTCTCGGGAAAGAAACGCGGCAGCTCCTCGGCCGCCCGCTCGTCCCCGAACGCGATGACCCGCGCCGCCGACTTCTGCGTTGCCACCGGCTCCGTCACCTGACCGCTGACCGCGTCACCGCGATCACGCACGAGCGGCGGCGGCGGTCGCAAGTCCGCCGGACGCGTTTCCGCCTCTCGCGCCGGGGTCGAGCACGCCGCGGCGAATAGAAAAGGAACGAGGCGGAAAGCGGTGAGGGACATGCGCATCAAGATCGGGGCCAGAAGCGGGCGACGCAGTCTAGCCGGCCCCCTGGCACATCGACGCCGGGCACAGTACCCCGCGCGCGCAGAGCGCGCGCTCGGCGCGCGCCCGCGCGCCCGGTAAGATCGGGCGCGCGGTTCAAGCGCGCGCCCGGGCCCCTAGCTCAGTCGGTTAGAGCAGGCGACTCATAATCGCTCGGTCGCAGGTTCGAGTCCTGCGGGGCCCACCAACTTCTGGCGTTCCTCGACCGGCTGCCGCCGGATGCTATCGTCCCGGCTTCCAGCCATGTCCCCTTGCCCGCCAGAGCAGGGCTCGCCGCGATTCCACGTCGCGGCTGCGAGGCGCCTCCTCGCGTGAGCACCGTCCTCCCCGCCGGGTCGCAGCCCGCGTCGCCGAGCGCCGAGCAGAGCCTGCGGCAGCTGACGCCGCTCCTCGTGTGGGCCGTCGTCTTCTGCGACATCGGCACGTCCGTCTACTACGTCCCGGGCATCCTCTACGAGCGCGTCGGGGACGTCGCGCCGTTCTTCGTGTGGATCGGCCTGGCCGGCTTCATCCTGCTGGCCGTCAAGTACATCTAGATCTGCTGGCGCACGCCCGACGGCGGGGGCGTGGTCAGCATCGCCACCCAGGCGTTCACGCCGATGGCCGGAGCGATCGGCGGCCTGCTGATCTCGATCGGGTACTTCCTGACCTCCGCGATCTCGTCGGTCTCGGGGATCCACTACCTGGCGTCGCTGTGGCCGTTCTTCGACGAGCACGTCGTGGCCATGTCGTCGGCGACGCTGCTCATCCTGGCGATCGTCAACACGATCGGGATCCGCGAGAGCGCGACGCTGGCGCTCTTCATGGCGATCGCCGCCTTCGGCGTGAACCTGGCCGTCGTGGCCGTGGTCATCTGGCGGATGGGCGACGGCGAGGCCGAGCTGATCCAGTCGACCGTGGCGCTGGCCAAGGACCTGGACGGCAAGACGTTCCTGATCGGCTTCTCGACGGCCTGGCTGGCCTTCTCGGGATTGGAGAGCATCAGCCAGCTCAGCCCGGCGATGCGCACGCCGCTGCGCGACACCGCGCGCAAGGGCATGAAGCTCGTGGTCGGCTCGATGCTCCTGACGTCGCCGCTCCTCACGCTCCTCGCGATCGCGCTCCTGCCGGTGGAGCTGAAGGCGCTGAACTCGGAGCGCTTCATCTCCGAGATCGGCAGTCTCTACGGCGGGCTGCCGCTCAAGATCGCGATCGTGCTGACCGGCTCGTCGCTGCTCCTCTTGGCCTCGAACACCGCGATCATCGGTTGCTACCACGTGTTCCTGTCGCTGGCGGAGAAGGGCTTCATGCCTACCGCGATCGCGGCGCGCAACCGGAAGTTCGGCACGCCTCAGCTCGCCATCCTCGTGGCGACCGTCGTCCCGGTCGTCATCATCGCGCTCTCGGACGGGAACATGCAGACCCTCGCGGGCCTGTACGCGTTCGGGCTCCTGGGCGCGTTCCTGCTGTCGTCCGCGGGGCTGGACGTAGTGCGCTGGCGGGCGGAGGACCGCGGGGCCCGGTTCTGGCTCGGCCTGTTCACGACGGCGCTCGTGCTCGTGGCCTGGATCGTCACGCTGCGGATCGAGGGCCAGGCGACGTTCTACGGCTCGTTGCTCGTCGGCATCGGACTCGTCCTGGCGGTGGGGACGCGCCGCAAGTGGTTCGCGAGCTGGCTCTACCTGATCCCGCTGCTGGCCAAGATCTTCCCGCAGCGCGTCGAGCGCGCCGAGGAGGAGGTCGAGCAGGTCGAGCAACTCGAGATCCTCAGCCTGACGCAGGCCGAGTCGATCGCGCAGCTGTACCCGTCCAGCACGATGATCGCGATGCGCACGGCGAACCCGGGCCTCATCTCGGAGGCGATTGCGCGCGAGAAGGGCCGCGGCGGCAAGACGCTCTACGCCATCTACGTCGAGGAGCGCACCGGGCTCTTCGTGCGCGACTGGGCCTGGCAGCCCAAGTCGGAGGGCGTCGAGGCCCTGCGCAGCGCGGCGCAAGCGGCCGAGATCGAGGGCATGACGCTGATCCCCGTGTGGACCGTGTCGTACAACGCCGTCGAGGGCATCCTGCGCGCGGCCGAGGCGCTGGGCGTGACGGCCATCATGATCGGCGCGACGCAGCGCAGCGCTGTCTACCATCTGCTGCGCGGACACGTGCTGGCCGGGCTCAGCAAGCGGCTGCCGCCAGGCATTCGCCTTCTCATCTACGCTTGACGAGGACGGATGGGCTTCGAGAACGCAACGCTGTGGATCGTCTTCGGGGTCGTCGTGCTGGTCATGCTGGCGCTCGACCTGGGCGTCTTCCACAAGAAGCAGCACGTCGTCGGCGTCAAGGAAGCGCTGATCTGGACCGCGATCTGGATCGCCCTGGGTCTCGCGTTCGCGGTGGCGATCCGCGTGTGGGTCGATCCGAAGTACCTCGCCGACCCGGCCAACACTGCGGAGCATCGGCCGTCGCTCGAGTACCTGACGTGCTACCTGACCGAGTACGCGCTCTCGGTCGACAACATCTTCGTCTTCCTGGTCATCTTCCGGTACTTCGCCATCCCGGCGGCCAGCCAGCACCGCGTGCTCTTCTGGGGCATCTTCGGCGCGATGATCATGCGCGCCCTGTTCCTGCTGGTCGGGATCGAGGCGATCCAGCGCTTCCACTGGGTGATCTGGCTGCTCGGCGGCCTGCTGATCCTCACCGGCATCAAGCTCCTCTTCCAGAAGGACGACGACGAGCTCGACCCGGAGCGGAACATCGTCCTGCGGCTGGCGCGGCGCTTCCTGCCTGTCACGAACGAGTTCCACGGCTCCAAATTCCTCGTGCGCATCGGCACGCGGAAGTTCGCCACGCCGCTGTTCCTGGCGCTGCTCGTGGTCGAGACGACCGACGTCCTGTTTGCACTCGACTCCGTGCCGGCGGCCCTGGGCATCTCGCAGAACCTGTTCGTGGTCTACACCTCGAACATCTTCGCGATCCTGGGCCTGCGCAGCCTGTTCTTCGCGGTCGGCGGCCTGCTGAAGTACCTGCACTACCTGAAAACGGGGCTTTCCGGGATCTTGATCTTCGTCGGGGTCAAGATGCTGCTGCCCGAGCAGCACAAGATCCCGATCTCGGTCGCCCTGGGCGTCGTCGGCGGAATCCTGGTCGTGGCGATCATCGCATCCGTGATCCGGGCTCGCTTCAGACCGCCGGGCGCTGAAGGTGGCGTGGCTCCGGGAGAGGAGAAGTCATGACGATCCTGTGCGGAACCGATCTCTCGCCGGCGTCGCGGCACGCCCTCATCGCGGCGGCGCACGTCGCGCGCGTGCGGCGCACGTCCGTGCGATTCGTGCATGTGCTCGACATCCCCGGCGCGGACGCGGTGCTGACGCACCGCCCGGCTGCGCGCGTGACCGCGTTCTTCGAGGCCGAGGAGCGCCGCCTGCTCGCGCAACTGGAGGCCGAGGCGGCGCCGCTGCGCGCGCTCGCACCGATCGAGTGCATCGTCATCGCGGGCCGGCCGGCCGAGACGCTGGTCGAGAGCGCAGAGTCGGCCTTCGCCGAGCTGATTGTCGTGTCTGCGCTGGGAAAACGCGGGGAAAGCCGCGTCCGCCTGGGTCGCACGGCCGACCAGGTCGCGCGCCTGGCGCGGCACCCCGTGCTGGTCGTGCGGCAAGCAGATCCGTTCCGCGCCTGGAGCTCGGGCGAGCGGCCGCTGCGCGTCCTGGCCGCCGTCGACCAGTCGCCGACCTCGGACGCGGCGCTCGAGTGGGTTCGCGACTGCGCGAGCGCCGCGCCGATCGCGGTCACGGGCTGTCACGTGTTCTGGCCGCCCGAAGTGCGCGAGCGCTTCGACAAGAAGGGCATGGCGATCGGCGAAGGCGACGAGGAAGTGGCGCGCGCACTGGAGCGCGAGCTGCGCGCGCACATCGCGTCCGTGGCACCCGACCTCGACCTGAAGCTGCGCATCGTCGGCGGCCTGGGCAAGGTCGCCCCGCACCTGAGCCAGATCGCCAGCGAGGAGCAGAGTGACCTGATCGTCGTCGGCACGCACCAGCGCCAGGGGCTCGAGCGCCTCTGGAACGGCTCCGTGTCACGCGACGCGATCGTCGACGGTCCCTGCAGCGTCGTGGTGGTGCCTGTCGAGCGCTGACACGCATGAGCTTGACGGTCATCGCGCTCGCGTTCCTGGTCCTGCTCGTCCTCGGTTACCGGCTGTACGGACACTGGGTCGCGCGCCAGCTCGGCCTGGACGATGCGCGACGCACACCGGCGCACGTGAAGCGCGACGGCCGCGACTACGAGCCGACGCCGCCGTTCTACCTGTTCGCGCAGCATTTCTCGGCGATCGCGGCGGCCGGCCCGATCGCCGGGCCGATCCTCGCTTGTCAGGCGTTCGGCTGGCTGCCTTCGCTCCTGTGGATCGGCCTGGGCGTCGTCTTCATCGGCGCGGTGCACGACTTCACGACGCTGGTCGCGAGCGTGCGGCACGGCGGCTGCTCGATCGCCGAGATCGCGCGCGAGCGGCTCGGATCGCCGGCCGGCCGCGCGATGATGGCGTTCATCTGGCTCGCGTTGATCTACGTGATCGTCGCGTTCACCGACATCACGGCCGGCAGCTTCGCGCGCGGGACGGAAGAACTGGAGGGCAGCGGAGTGCGCTTCGACCCGGGCGGCGCAGTCGCGGCGGCGAGCGTGTTCTACCTGGCGCTCTCGCTCGTGCTCGGCGTCGTGCAGCGCTTCCTGAAGCCGCCGCTGTGGCTCGTCACCGTCACCTTCGTGCCGGCCGCGTTCGCGCTGGCGTGGGCTGGCACGCACGTCTCGCACTGGTTCGTGCTCGGACCGGTCGAGTGGGGCCTCCTGATCCTGGCCTACTGCGGCATCGCGTCGGTCGTGCCCGTGTGGGCTCTGCTGCAACCGCGCGGCTACCTGGGCGGCTTCATCCTCTACTCGGCGCTCGCGCTGGGCGTGATCGGGATCCTCTTCGGCGGCTACGAGATCCAGCAGCCGGCGTTCAAGACCTGGGATACGGGCAAGCCGGCCGGGACGTTGTTCCCGTTCCTCTTCGTGACGATCGCGTGCGGCGCGTGCTCGGGTTTCCACGGTCTCGTCTGCAGCGGGACGACGAGCAAGCAGGTCGACCGCGAATCGCACACGCGCGCCGTCGGTTTCGGCGCGATGCTGGCCGAGGCGTTCGTGGCATTGATCGCGCTCGTCACCGTCGTGATCTTCACGCAGTCGCAGCTGATCGACGGCAGCGGACGCCCGCTGAAGCCGGGGACGATCTACGGCAACGGCATCGGCCAGTTCCTGACGCTGCTCGTCGGGCCCGAGAACCTCGCGTTCGCGATCACGTTCGGCGCGATGGCGTTCTCGACGTTCGTGTTCGACACGCTCGATGTGGCCACGCGCCTGGGGCGCTACCTGATCCAGGAGCTGACCGGCTGGAAAGGCGTGGGCGGAGCGATCGCCGGAACCGTGCTGACGATCCTGCCCGCGTCGTTGTTCATCGCGTACGGCGGCGAGGGCAGCTACCTGCGGTTCTGGTCGCTCTTCGGCGCCAGCAACCAGCTGCTCGCGGCGCTGTCGCTCGTCTCGATCGCCGTGTGGCTCAGGCAGGAGGGCAAGAGCGCCACGTTCGTGATGTGGCCGGCGGCGTTCCTGTTCACGATCACGATCTGGTCGCTGGGCGTGCTGGCGCTGGTCAACCTGCGCGAGAGCCAGGGCTTCGACGTCAAGCTGGCCAACGGCATCGCGGCCCTGCTGCTCCTGCTGCTTGCGGCCTACTTGATCGTGACCGGCCTGCGGCGGTTGCGAGCGCCACTTCCCGCCCTCTCGCGCGCATGAGAGTCGGGGGTGCGGTCCGGAGTAGGATCGTCCCCGAGGTTCCCGGATGCCCCAGAGGAAGAGCACGATCTGGCGTTGGCTCCTGCTCGGCGTGGTGCTCGTCTGTGTCCTGGGCCTCGTTTTCGTCTCCCTCGCACGGCACGACGTCCTCGCGCCGCCTGGACAGGAGATCGTGTGGGACGACTTCGGCTTCGCGCTCGAGGGCGTGTCCGAATCGACCGAGGTCGGGCCGGCGGGCGAGCGCGTGCGGCCCACAGGCCGGTTCGTGGTCGTGCATCTGCGCACGACGAACCACGCGCAGCGCGTCGACTACGACCTCGCCGGTCACACGCCGCTGCTCGAGAGCGCGGACGGCGCGCGCTGGTCACCCGATCCGGCCGCGACCTCTGCGTTGCGGCGCGAGCTGGGTCTTGCGGCGCCGACGAGCATCGCGCCGGGCGCGAAGGACGTGTCCCCGTTCGTGTACGACGTGCCGGCCGGCTCCGTGCCCGTGCGCGTGCGGATCACGTGGGGCGGGGACGCGCTGCGGTCGTTCGACCTGATCCTGTTCGGCGACCGCGCGCTGGCGATCGAGATGCCGCGCTAGAGGACGCGCTCAGCGCTTCACGGCCAGGAACGCGCGCACGGCGGCCACGGCCTCGTCGTCCTCGTCGCAGATGGACAGCAGGCGCGCGTCCTGGATGCCGGCCTTCTCGAGCATCTCGCGCGGCTGGCGCTGCACGCCCGCGATCGCCACGAAGACGCCCATGCCGTGCAGGCGCTTGATGGCCGACTCGAGCGCGACCAGCCCCGTGATGTCCATCGTTGGCACATCGTCCATTTGCAGGATCACCGCGCGCGTCGTGCCGGCGATGCGCGCCAGCGCGCTGACCGCCTTCTCGGCCGCGCCGAAGAACAGCGGTCCGGCGATCTGGTAGACGACGACGCCCGCGAGGTGCGGATCGCTCAAGTGCGGGCTTGGCGAGTCCGAGAGCTTGGCCTCGAACAGGTCGGACATGCGCCGCATGAAAAGCAGCGCGGCCAGCATGATGCCGACGCTGACCGCGACGACCATGTCGAATACGACCGTCAGGCCGAAGCAGGTCAGCAGCACGGCGACGTCGCTGCGTGGGGCGACCCGGACGATGTGAACGAAGTGCTGCACCTCGCTCATGTTCCACGCCACCAGCAGGAGCAGCGCCGCCAGCGCGGCCATCGGCAGGTGGGAGAGCATCGGTGCCAGCGCCAGGACCGCCGCCAGGACGAAGAGCGAGTGCGTCAACGCCGAGATGGGCGAACGCGCGCCGGCGCGTACACCGGTCGCCGTCCGCGCCAGCGCCGCCGTCGCGGCGAAACCGCCGAAGAACGGCGCCGCGATGTTGCCCAGGCCCTGCGCGGCGAGCTCGACGTCGGATTCGTGCTTCGTGCCGGCCATGCCGTCGGCGACCACCGCGCACAGCAGGGACTCGATCGCGCCCAGCGCGGCGATGGCGAACGCCGGTCCCACGAGCTGGCGCAGGACGCCGAGCGACAGGCCCAGCGGTTCACCGTCGGGCCCCGGCGCGTTCCAGGGCAGCATGAACTGCGGCGGCTCGCGTGGGATCCCGCCCGTGAAGCGCGAGCCGACCGTGTCGACGCCGAAACCCTCGACGTACGTGGTCAGGACGTAGACGGCCACCGTGACCGCGCTGATCGCGACGAGTGGAGCGGGGACCCGGCGCGTGATGCGAGGCCACACGACGAGGAGCGCGAGAGTCGTCGCGCCGACCGCGAGTTCCTGCCAGCGGAAGGTGTCCGCCGCGCCCAGCAGAGTGCCCAGCCTCTCGGGGAAGTGCTCCGGCATGGAGACCGGCTGGAGGCCGAAGAAATCCTTGAGCTGCAGCCCGGCGATCACGACCGCGATGCCGGCCGTGAAACCGGTCGTGACCGGGTGCGGGATGAACTCGATCAGCTTTCCCAGCCGCAACAGCCCGAACAGGACGAGGATCACGCCTGCGAGCAGCGAAGCCGTCATCAGGCCGCCGATGCCGTAGGCCTGCGTGACCGGGGCGAGCAGCACGACGAACGCGGCCGTAGGCCCCGAGACGCTGACGCGCGAGCCGCCCGCAATCGCGATCAAGGCGCCGGCGACGATCGAGGTGTAGAGGCCGTGCTGCGGCGGCGCGCCCGAAGCGATCGCGAGCGCCATCGCCAGGGGCAGCGCGACGATGCCGACGACCAGCCCGGCCATCATGTCGCGGCGCAGATCGCGCGCGCCGTAGCCCTCGCGCAACGCTTCGCGCAGGCCGAAGCCGAGCCTGCGGATCACGCCCGGAGTCAGGATCGATTCGATCGTCTTGCGCACGGCGTGGCCCTCAGGTGTCGCGCAACGGCCTGCGCCGGCTCTGGCGCAACACCGGGCTCAACGCAGCAGACCGCCGATCCAGGCCTCGCCGTCGCGCTGCACCTTGAGGGGCAGGAACGCGAGCTGCCAGCCCAGCTCGACCTCGCCGACGACGTCCGTGTCGCTGACGGTGAGCTGCCCCTGGAAGCCTTCGCCGACTACGCGCGCGCCCGTGTCCGACCACTCGATCGACTTCACGAACGCGGCGCTGCGTCCCGAGAGACCCTCGGCCGCCTTGCGGATGCGCGACAGGGCCTCGGTGCGACCGAGTGCGTGCTCGACGCGGAGGGTCACTGTCTTCATGCGCCCGCATTGCAAGGCATGCGGCGCGCGGAATCCAGATCCACCCGTCGCCAAGCGTGATGACCCGGCGCGATCTGCCCACGATTCGGGCCTTCGCCCGCAACTGCGACGGGGCTGCGTGGTTGCTCTCACGCGGGCTGCGTGCGGCCCGCGAACGACGCGATGCCGGAACTCCAGACAGGGCGATCGAAGGCCCGTGACGGCGAGCCGAACGGGCCGCCGCTTGCCGCTTCCGCGGGGTCCGGATACGGTCCTCCCGGCCTCGCCCAGGGCGTCGCATGGCTCGAACCCACATCCGCAACCAGCTCGCGCGATTCGGCGCGGCGGTCGGCGTCCCGCTGCTCGCCGGCTGGCTCGCGAGCGGATCGTGCACGGTCGTGGCCTGCTACGAGGAGTGCGATCCCTGCTTCCAGAACTGCAAGTGCTCCTCGAATTGCCAGAACCCGCTGGCCGGCGAGGGCGGCTTCCGCATCGTGGCTGCCGACGCGCGCGTCGCGGCCGACGGCGAGGGTCGCACGCGGCGCACGTTCAGCGCGATCGTCGGTCCCGAGCTGCCGTGCGCCGAGCCGGCCGAGCCTTGCGACGAGCAGCGCGTGGCTGACTTCGCGCGTCTCGTGCTCGCCGTCAACGCGTCGCTATTCACAGCCGTGCGCGAGCCCGTCTGGCTCCTCGACGCCGTCACGCCGCTGGGCGCCGGTGTCGCCGTGCAGTTCCACCTCGCGCCGGCACACCTCGGCGCTCGCGGAGCGAAGGCTCCCGTACACTCGCTCACCCTCCTGCTCGATCCCCGTGGTCGCCTGGTCGAGATCGACCAGGTGCTCGACCGCGGCCCCCGCTGATGCCCTCCGCGCTCACGACTTGAAACGGCCGAATTCGCCGTAGGATCCCCACGATGCGCACACTCCTCCTGATGTCGTCCCTGGCGATCGGCCTCGCGCCCGTCCAGGAACTCGCCACCGAGTACAAGGCCGGCGTCGGCCGCAAGGTGACGATCGAGTCCTCCGTGCGGATGGAGACGACCGCCTCCGAGATGGAGCGCGACGGCGAGAAGTCGTCGCGCGGCGTGGGCGCGACCTCGGAGACCGAGCGCACCGAAGTCCACGTCGACCACGTGGTCGAGGCCGAGGGCGGCAAGCCGACGAAGGTCCGGCGCCACTTCGTCGATCTGGGCGGCAAATCGGCCTTCGAAGCCGGCGAGATGTCGCGCGAGACCGAGCTCGAGAGCCCGTGGCGCGGCGTCACGCTCGAGCTGACCGCCGAGTCCGACAAGGTCGCGGCCGAAGTCGTCGCCGGCACCGAGCCGGACGGCGAAGGTGCGCTCGACGGACACTCGCTGACGCTGTTCCTCGACGGATTCCTGCCCAAGACCGCGATGGAAGAGGGCCAGGACTGGGAGATCGGCTCGGAGGCGATCCTGCGCGGCCTGCGCCTGGACGTGCAGCGCAAGCTCTACCCGCCGCCCGCTCCGCCCGAAGGCGGCGCAGGTGGCGGCGGACGGCGCGGCGGCGGCGGCATGGGCGGCGGCTCGGACTTCCTGACCCAGTCGGAATGGAAGGGCACGGGCAAGTTCGCGGGCACGGAGGAGAAGAACGGCGTCAGCTGCGCCGTGATCGAGCTCGAGCTCGAGACCTCGGGCGAGCGCGAGATCGAGGCCCGCGGTCCCGGCGGGCGCGGCGGCGCGCTGATACCGCCGTTCGAGAACAAGCGGACGTGGACGGTCAAGCTCGAAGGCAAGATGTGGTTCGACGTCAAGGCGCAGCGCCCGATCCTGCTCGAGGTCGAAGGCACGGCCAAGGTCGAGTCGCGCACGGAGCGCGAGCGCGAAGGCTCGGTGACGCGCTCGTACTCGCAGCAGGAAGGCAAGATCGATTTCGCTGTCGAGGTCGAGGACGCTCCGCCCGAGGAGAAGAAGCCGGCCAAGTAGGCTCGCGATCGGCGGCAGGGACCGGACTCCGTACGGGTTCGACTGCCCGCCCCTAGGCGGGGGACCCACTCCAGGGCGGGGGCACGAGCCGTCGCTTGCCATCCGGCGAGCGCGCGATCCGGGGTCGATCGGGGTCGTTCGCCGCCGTGTCGTGATCCCAGAGCTGACACGTCACCTGCAGGTGCCGCTGGTCGAGCGCCTCGCAGTAGTTCGTGTAGAGACAGCGGCGGATCTCCGCGCCGCGGCCGAGCTCCATCTTGCGCCACCAGTCCGGGTCCGCGAGCGACTGGCGCGCGGCGGCGGCGATGTCGCAGTCGCCGTCGCGCAGCGCGGCCTCGGCCAAGTCGAACGAGTTGAGGCCGCCGGCGCCGACGATCGGGATCGTGAAGCCCGCGGCTCGCACGGCCGCGCGAATCGTGCGCGAGAGCGGCAGGTTCCGGCCGAACGGACCGCCTTCGATCTTCACGGTGGGCATGCACTCGTGCCCGCTCGGTCCCGTGTAGGGGTACACGGCCTCGCCCACCTTGGGCTGCTTCGCGTCGTCGAACTTGCCGCCCTTGCTGACCGACACGAAGTCGAGGCCGGCGCGCGCCAGCTCGACCGCATAGAAGGCGGCGTCGCTCGCGCGGCTGCCGCCTTCGATCACCTCGTCGCCCAGGATGCGGCAGCCCGCGGTCCAGTCCGGGCCGACGCGTTGGCGCACGGCGCGCGCGACCTCGACGCCGAGACGCGCGCGACCGGCGAGCGAGCCGCCGTAGCCGTCGGCTCGGTCGTTGGTGCGCGAGAGGAAGCCGGCCATCGTGTAGGCGTGCGCGAAATGCAGCTCGACGCCATCGAATCCGGCGTCGCGGGCGCGTTCCGATGCGGACGCGAAGAGGTCCGGCAGCACGCGCGGCAGGTCGCGCACGTGCGGCAGAGCGACGTCGGTCACGCGCTCGCGGTAGCCGTACTCGAGCTCCTCGCGCTCGCGCGGGTCGAGGATCGAAAGCAGCGTCGCGTGCGGCACATGCAGCAGCGACTCGCGCAGCGCGTCGTCGCCCTGGCGCGCGAGGTCCTCGTGACCCGCCGATGCCGCGAGCCGCTCGCGGTGCTCCGCGCGCGGGCGGAAGAAGCGCCGGACCCATGTCTCCTTCGCCGGACGCCGTTTCACGGCCAGGAAATCGAGGACTTGCACGAAGAGCCGCGTGCGGCCGCGCGAGCGCTCGCGCACGACGTCGACCAGGTGTTGCAACCCGGGCACGAAGCGGTCGTCCCCGATGCGCAGCAGCGGTCCGCTGGGCACGTCGCGGATGCCCGTCGCCTCGACGACCAGGACGCCCGGCTGTCCGTCGGCGAACCGACCGTACCAGTCCAGCACAGCGTCCGTGACGAAGCCGTCGTCGCTGGCGCGCCAGGGGACCATCGCCGGCACCCACGTGCGCGTACGCGCCGTGATCGCACCGACGCGGATCGGCGCGAAGAGCCGGCTGGCCAGCGCTTTCTCGCGTGTCGGCCAGCGCGTCGGGGGGATGCGCGCCAGGCGCGGGTCCGTGCTCACGGCTCGCGCTCGCGATCCATGTCGCGCAGCTCGGACTGCAGGTCATCGCGCAGCAGGATCGCGCGGATCTCGGCCGAGCCGAGCAGGTCCCGCACCGCGCGCTCGAGGCTACCGGGCTCGTCGGGATCGATGCCGGCCGCGTGCCACAGCCAACGGGCCGGGATGCGCGAGTGACCCTGCACGCCGGCCTGCACGCACAGAGCGTGCAGGTTGCGCACGCCGATGCGGTCGACGACGACGTAGGCGATCGCGTCGAGCACGGCCCGCGCGCCGGGCTCGGAGAGTCGGGCCAGCTCGCGTCCGTCCACGTCGAACGCCGTCCGCAGCGGCGGCAGGTCGCTCGTCCGGATCTTCGCGCGCACGGTGTACGTCCCTCTCTCGGTCTTCAGGCTGGACCCGCCCGCGCCGCGTTCGACGCGCGGGCCCGTGATCGTCACGCTCCCGTCGAGAAGAGTGCCCAGCACGATCGCCAGCTCGGCCCGCTCGCGCAGCGCGGCCTCGGGCACGGCGGCGTGCGCGACGTGGATCGCGAGACCTTCCTCGAGCACCGGCGGCAGTTGTTCCCACTCCGCGCCGAGCCAGAAGTGCACGATCTCGTGCGCCAGGATCGCCTGGGCGGCATCGTCCCGACCGTCCTCGGGCAGCTCGATCCAGCGGTTTTCGGCTGTCGTGAACGTCGCTCCGCCCCAGTGCGCGCGGCCCATCCGCGGCACGAGGCGGATGTCGAGCGCCGTCGTCGCGCGCGCGTGCAGGGACGCGGCCACGCGCGGCGCAACGCGCTCCACGACGGCCGAGATCTGGACCGCGTCGTCGCGGCGAGCGGCTCGGACGGTGCCCCAGGCAGAGTCGACCGCGTGCGGCAGCTCGGGCGGTCGCGGAGCCACGCAGCCGGGCAGGGCGAGCAGCAGGAATGCGCAGAAGGAGGGGATGCGGCGCGGCACGCTCGAAACCGGTCGGCGCGGCATGGTACTCGTTCTCGCGATGGCTGGCACCGAACCCCGACCGCTGTGCCTCGTGACCGGCGCCGGCCGCGGCATCGGCGCGGCGATCGCGCGTCGCGTCGCGCGCGCCGGCGCGCCCGTGATCGTCGCCGCGCGCAGCCAGGAAGCGTGCGTCGAGATCGCCACGGAGATCGTCGCCGAGGGCGGGCGCGCGTGGCCGGCGTACTTCGACGTGACCGATCCGGCGACGCTCGACGCGGCGCTGGACGACCTCGCGGAGGAGATCGCGCCGCACGGTCCGGTCCTGTGGCTCGTCAACAACGCCGGGATCGCCGAGACGGCGCCGTTCCTGCGCCACGGGCGCGAGGCCGGCAGCGACGTGTTCGAGCGGCACATGCGCGTGAACTTCCACGGCCCGCGCCGCGCGATCGAGAGGCTGGCGCCGGCGATGCTCGCGCGCGGGCACGGCCGGATCGTCGGCGTGGCCAGCTCGGCCGGGCTCATGGGCTACCCGTACGCGGCGGCGTACGTGGCCAGCAAGCACGCGCTCGTGGGGTACACGCGCTGCGCGGCGCTGGAGCTCGTGGGCAAGGGCGTCACGATGAACCTGGTCGCACCGCACTACGTCGACTCGCCCATGACCGATCAGACGATCGATCGCATCGTGAAGAAGACCGGCCGATCGGCCGCCGACACGCGCGCGTTCCTGGCGTCGCAGAATCCGGGCGGGGCGCTCGTCACGCCGGACGAGGTGGCGGAGGTCGTGCTCGATCTCTTGACCGGCGAGCGCAACGGCGCGATCGCCGAGATGCCCGGCGGTTCGGGACCGGCGCGTGGCCCGGCCGTGACGTGGAGGACCTGATGCGCATCGACGCCGTCCAACCCGAAGGCTGGAAGCCCGGCCGCGGCTACGCAAACGTCATCCGTGTCGAGGGCGCGGGGCGACTGCTCTTCGTCGCCGGCCAGATCGCCTGGGACGCGGAGCAGCAGCTCGTCGGCCGCGGCGACATGGCCGCGCAGTTCGCGCAGGCGCTGAAGAACGTCGCGACGTGCGTGCGCGCGGCGGGCGGCGCACCCGAGCACGTCGTGCGCATGACGGTCTACGTGATCGACAAGCAGCAGTACCTGGCGGCGACGCGCGCGATCGGCGAGAGCTGGCGGGCGATCTTCGGGCGGCACTACCCGGCGATGTCGCTCGTGCAGGTGGCGGGGCTGCTCGAGGACGGCGCGCTGGTCGAGATCGAGGCCACGGCCGCCCTGGGCTGAGGGGGGCAAGACCGTCCAGAAGTCGATCGTACGGTCTCCATCCTGCTGGCGCCGCGCGCAAGCGCGCTGCGCGATCGGCTACCATCCGCGCGCGATGGACGCCCAGCATTTCCACTACCACGAGGAAGGCGCGGTCGCCGTGATCCGGCTCGACCGGCCCGAGCGGCTGAACGCCCTGACCTTCGACAGCTACCGCGAGCTGACCGACACGTTCGCGAAGCTGCGCACGCGCGACGCGGTGCGCGCCGTACTGATCACCGGCACCGGCCGCGCCTTCTGCTCGGGCGGCGACCAGAAGGACATCATCGCGCGCCTGCTGGAGGCTTCGCCGGCCGAGCTGAACGCGTTCACGCGCATGACGTGCGAACTCGTCGCCAACATCCGGCGACTCGAGAAACCCGTCGTCGGGGGCTTGAACGGCATCACGTGCGGGGCCGGCGCGGTGATCGCCGCGGCGTGCGACGTGCGCATCGCGGCCGAGAGCGCCAAGATCGCGTTCCTGTTCACGAAGGTCGGCCTCTCGGGCGCGGACATGGGCGCCGCCTGGCTCCTGCCGCGCATCGTGGGACTCGGGCACGCCAGCGAGCTGCTCATGACCGGCGGCTGGATCGACGCGCGGCGCGCGGAGAAGATCGGCCTCTACAACCACGTCGTGCCCGACGCGCAGCTCGAGGCGGCGGCGCTCGAGACGGCGCGCGAGCTCGCGGCCGGACCGAGCCTGGGCCTCGCGATCACGAAACGCATGCTCAATGCCGAGGCGTCGATGGACCTCGAGAGCGCGTTCGCGGCCGAGGGCTGGGTGCAGGCCGAGTGCATGGCGCACCCCGACTACCACGAGGCACACCACGCGTTCCTCGAGAAGCGACCGGCCGATTTCTCGCGCCACGTGGCGTCGAGCCGCGCGACGTGACGAACGCGTCCGAGGCGGCCCTGGCCGAGCTGTCGAGCCGCGCGCGTGGCGTGGGGGAGAAGGCCGCGCCCGGTCTCGAAGGTCTGCCCGAGGATGCGGCGGCGCGCGCCGCGCTGCAGGCCTTGTCCGCGGCGGGGCTGACGACCTGGACGGTCCCGCAGAAACACGGCGGCGCGGACGCGCGCGGGCTGTGCGGAGCCGACGACGTCTCGGTCCGAGCGCTGTGCGCGTTGCGCGACGAGCTTGCCTGGCACTCCGGGATGCTCGACGTGATGCTCGTCATGCAGGGACTCGGCTCGTACCCGATCGCGCGCGGCGGATCGGATGCGTTGCGCAGCCAGGTCCTGCCGCGGGTTGCATCCGGCCAGGCGATCGCGGCCTTCGCGCTGACGGAGCCCGGTGCCGGATCGAGCCTCGACGACGTCGCGATGCGCGCCGAGCGCTCGGGCGCCGGCTGGCGGCTGACGGGGCACAAGACGTTCATCTCGAACGCGGGCATCGCCGACCACTACAGCGTGCTGGCGCGCACCTCGGGCGAGCCCGGCCAGCGCGGTGGCACCACGATGTTCCACGTCCCCGGGAATGCGCGCGGTCTTTCCGTCGAGCGCTTCGAGGTCATCGGACCGCACCCGATCGGCGACGTACGCTTCGCGGGCGTCGAAGTCCCCGATGCGAACCGCCTGGGCGAGGTCGGCCAGGGTCAGGACCTCGCGCTGGCGACGCTCGGCCGCTTCCGCGCGTCGGTCGCTGCCTGCGCCAACGGTTTCGCGCGGCGCGCGCTCGACGAGAGCAAGGCCCACCTCGCGTCGCGCACGCAGTTCGGCAAGCCGCTGTCCGCGTTCCAGGCCTTGCGCTTCGACGTGGCCGAGATGGACGTGCGCCTCCGCGCGGCGCAACTGCTGACCGACGAGGCCGCGCGCACGGTCGACGCCGGCGGGCCGGCGACGGCGGCGGTGGCGCGCGCCAAGCTGTTCGCTACGGAGTCCGCCGGCTGGATCTGCGACCGCGCGGTGCAGCTCCACGGCGGTCTGGGCGTCAAGCGCGGATCGGTCGTCGAGCGCCTCTACCGCGACGTGCGCGCGCTGCGGATCTACGAGGGCACGAGCGAGATCCAGAAGCTCGTCCTGGCGCGCGAGGTCCTGGGTTAGTCTCAGCGCCGATGGCGAAGTTCCAACGTCACGTCTTCATCTGCGTCAACGAGCGCGATCACGGTGATCCGCGTGGCGATTGCACCTCGAAAGGCAGCCCGGCCGTCCTCGACGCGTTCAAGAAGAAGCTGCACGACCGCGGCCTGAAGCGTGTCGTGCGCGCGAACAAGGCCGGTTGCCTGGACCAGTGCGCGCAGGGCTGCACGGTCGTCGTGTACCCCGAGCAGGTCTGGTACGGGCACGTGACGCCGGCCGACGTCGAGGAGATCGTCGATTCGCACATCGTGGGCGGCGTGCCCGTCGCGCGGCTCGTGATCCCCGACGACGCGCTGACGGGGAAGGCGCCGTGAGCGCCCCGGTCCAGCCCGGCGTCCTGGACGAGGAGGCGAAGGCGCTGTTGCGCCGCATCGTCGAGCGCACCGCGTACCGGCAGATCATGGTCGCCAACATCCGCGGCCACGGGCTCAAATACCTGCTCGACGTGGCGGAGAAGAGCCTGCTCGTGCGCGATCTGGAGGCCGGGCTGGAGGTGTTGCGACACCTCGAGCGTCTGTACGGCGAGCTCGACGGCGACGGGCTCGCGCTCTCGGTGCGCGACGCGATGGATCGCATCCCGTACCCGTACTCGCGGCTCGAGCTGGCCGTGTGCCTGTCCCTCGTCGACCGCGCCGAGCGTCTCGTCGCCTCGACCTACCTCGAGAGCCGCAGCGCGGGGATGGCCGCGATCGCGAAGCGGCTCCACGAGCTCCAGCGTCCTGGCACGCGCACGCTCGAGATGCAGCTGGCCGACTTCTGCGCCGAACCGGGCAACCGCCCGGCCGCGCAGCAGTTCGTGAACCGCTGGATCGCGATCGCGCTCGTCGCGTTCGGCCGGCCGGGCACGACCGGCGATCAGCGCGCGTCGGCGCTGGGCTTGCGCACGTCGCGCGTGAGCGATCTGGTGCGGCGCTTCCTGGCCGACGTGAAGCCCTGGTGCGAGAGCTTCCACCTCGTCGTGCCCGATCCCGACACGCTCGGCATCGACCTCGCACCCGAAGGAGCGAAGCATGGCGTCCGTGCCTCCTGAACGAGCGCCGGCTCACGATCCGGAACGTTGGCGGTCCAGGTTCCCGATCCTCGAGAGCACGAACTACCTCGTGAACCACAGCCTGGGCGCGATGCCGGCGCGCGCGCGCGGCAAGATGGAGGAGTTCCTCGATCAGTGGGCCACGCGCGGCGTGCGCGCCTGGGGCGAGGGCTGGTGGGACATGCCCGTCACGGCCGGGAACGTGCTCGGCCAGCTGATGAACGCACCGGCCGACTCGGTCGTGCTGCACCAGAACGTGTCCGTCGTCGAGTCGCTGATCGCGAGCTGCCTCGACTTCTCGGGCAAGCGCAACAAGGTCGTGTACACCGACCAGAACTTCCCGACCGTCATGTACGTGTGGGAAGGCTGCCGCAAGCTGGGCGCGCGCATCGAGGTCGTGCCGACCGACGGGATCCACGTCGACACTGCGCGCCTGCTGGCCGCGATCGACGAGGAGACGCTCGTCGTGCCGATCAGCCACGTCACGTACAAGAGCCATTTCCTGCAAGACGCGGCCGCGATCTGCGCTCGCGCGCGCGAGGTCGGAGCCATGGTCGTGCTCGACACGTACCAGTCGCTCGGCACCGTGCCGATCGACGTGCAGGCGCTGGGCGTCGACTTCGTGTGCGGCGGCTCGGTCAAGTGGCTGTGCGGCGGACCGGGCGCGGGTTACCTGTACGTGCGTCCCGACCTGTTGCCGACGCTCGAGCCGCGCATCACGGGCTGGGCCGCGCACGCCGCGCCGTTCGCGTTCGAGAGCGGGCCGCAGCGCTACGCCGCCGGGATCCGCCGCATGCTGCACGGCTCGCCGTCCGTCGCCGCGTTCTGGTGCGCGACCGCCGGCTACGAGATCCTGATCGAGTGCGGCGTCGAGAACGTGCGGCGCTGGTCGGTGCACCTGACCGAGCGCCTGCGCCAGAACCTGATCGCTCAGGGCTTCCGCATCCACAGCCCCGAGGATCCCGCGCGCCGCGGCGGAACGATCACGGTCGGCCTCGCCGCCGACGAGAACGGCCCCGCCTTCGTGAAGGCCCTCGACGGTCGCGGCATCCTCGTCGACCACCGCCCCAGCGCCGGGATCCGCGTCAGCCCGCACCTCTACACGCTCGAGGACGAGCTCGACGAGTTCGTCGAGGCGCTGGTCGAGCTGCGCGAAAAACGCGCCTGGCGCGACCACGTCACCGCGAAGACGTCGTACTAGTGGACAAGGGTGTCAGACACCTTGCACCACCTTCCGCCGCTGGAGCGCGCTGAGAGCACCAGCTGGACTCCGAGCGTGGTGCAAAGTGTCTGACACCATTGTCTACTTCACGTGCCCGTGCGCGCGCAGGTGCGTCAGCATCTCCTCGGGGAAGCGCTTGATCTCCGCGCTGCCGAAGATCGACCCGTGGTCGACGCCGGGGACGATCGTCACGTAGCCGCTGCCCAGCGCGATTTTCTGCTGCTGCAGCTCGCGCACCAGCAGCTCGACCGCCTCGTTCAAGTAGAAGTTGTCCTGATCGCCGACGACGAGCCGCACGCGGTCGCGGAGCAGCGGCGCGTAGCGCGCGGGCTCGGCTCGCACCAGCGCGGTGACGTCGCAGCGGCGGTAGAGCGCCGCCACCGCGCGCTCGATGCGGCCGGTCGACACGTCGTAGACCGCGGCCGGGTTGCCGCGCTCGTTGCGCGGCCCGTAGACCGCGAACCACGAGTCCCACTGCTGTGCCGAGGTGTTGTCGGGCCCCAGAACTTCCTCGCCGCCGTTCTCCTGTCGCACCGACATGCGCACGACGCCGCCGGTGCGGTAGCTCGGGATCTCCAGCCCGTCGCGCACGAAGAAGTTCTCGTCGCCGTGGAGGTCGATGTGCTGGAAACGGTGGAAGTCGACCGGATCGGGCGAGCTCGACCACGTCGCGCCGAAGACGTCCGGGTACGTGAGCGCGAGCCACAGCGTCGACCAGCCGCCCGACGAGTGCCCGCGCAACAGTCGTGCGGAAGGCTGGGCGATCAGCAGAAAGCGCTTCTCCAGCGCGGGGATCAGCTCGCGCACGAGCGCCGCGCCGCACGGCCCGTTGTTGTCCGAGTCGGCGAAGAGCGTGTGCCCGTTCGGACCCTCGGGATCGAGCACGATCTGGAAGGTCTCGCGCGCCAGCACCGCCTTCGCCGACGTCGCATCGCTCTTGCTCGCGCGGCGCGGCCCGACGCCCTGGTGGTTCCCGCCGAAGCCCGGCACCTCGTAGATCGCTGCGTACTTGCGCGCCTTGTCGAACCCGAGCGGCAGCGCGATGCCGGCGCGCAACATCACGTCGTGGCCGCGGAACTTCGAGAGCAGCTCCGAGCGCACCTCGAACCACTCGACGCCCTCGACGACCTTGGGCGGGGGGACGACGACGACCTGGTCCAGAACGAGCTCGAGCGGGCCAGCACCGTAGGCGCGCGGAACGTCGAACTCCACGGGCTTCGAGTACAGGTTGCCCGCCTCGCGCCGCCACTCGCTGTCCGCGCGCACGAGGTCGAACCGCGCCTGCGCGCGCCACTTGCCTGCCGGCAGCTCGCTGAGCTTCACCGGGAACGACGTCGCCGCGTCGTCGATCGTCGCGCTCTCGCCCGGCGCGAGCTCCGCGTCGATGCCGTAGAGCGGCTGCGGATCCTCGAAGAACGGCCCGTCCACCGGCTCGCGGCGCGCGCCGATCTTCGACTCGGCGTTCACCAGCAACACGACCAACCGACCGGACGCCGGCGTGGCCCGCGCCTCGGGTGCCATGCGCACGACGAAGCGCGGGGACGTTTCGGCAGCCGCCAGGGCCAGGAGGAATGCGGAGAGCATGGCGCCACGGTAGCCGAGGCGCGACGACGGGGGAGTCCCACCGCGTACGAGCTGCGTGCGTTCGCCTCCGGCGCGCGATTCCACGCGTCGGATTCGCCTCGGCCGGCATCCTGGAGGGTGATGGCTGGCGAGCTGCACCAACGACCCGAAGACCTGCTCACGGGGCACGTCGAGTGGGTCCGCGCCCTGGCCCGCCGGCTCGCGGCAGATCCTGATTCGGCCGAGGACCTGGCGCAGGACGCGCTGGTGGTCGCGTTGCGCGGGCAGCCGCGCGACGCGCTGCGTTTCCGGCCGTGGATCGCGGCCGTATTGCGCAACCTGGCGCGCCAGGGCGCGCGCGGCACGACGCGACGCGAGGCGCGCGAGGAACTTGCCGCGCGGCCGGCGGCGGTCGAGCCGACCGACGCGCTCGTCGAGCAGGTCGTCCTCGGCCGCGAGCTGGCGCAGGCCGTGCTCGACCTGCCCGAGCCGTACCGGACCGTGCTCATCCTGCGCTTCTGGGAAGGCTTGCCGCCGCGCGAGATCGCGCGGCGCACGGGCGCGCCCGTCGCCACCGTGAACAGCCGGATCACGCGCGCGCTGGCGCAGATCCGCGTGCGCCTGGAGCACGAGCGCGGCGGGCGCGCGAGCTGGCTCTCGGCGCTCGCGCCGCTGCTCGAGACCGCGCGGCCCGGTTCCGTGCTGCCGCACCTGGCCATCGGAGGAATCGTCGTGAACGCCAAGATCGTCCTGTCCGCTCTCGCGGGTGTCGCGCTGGCTGCCGTCTTGTGGGGCATCTCGGCCACGCGGGCCAGCGAGGGGAACTCGTCCGACGTGGCCGTCGCGCCCGTAGGTGGAACCGCGGACGCGCCGCGCGCTGAGCTCGCGACGCAGGCGGGCGGGGCACCGTCCGAGCGCGTGGCGCCGGCCGCGTCCGCGCCCGTGTCGCAGCCGGTCGCGGCCGCACAGCCCGAAGTCCTGAAGCGAGTCACAGGACGCGTGCTCGACGTCGACGGATTGCCGCTCAGTGGCTTGACCGTCGGGCAAGGCGACCTGTCGGCCCGCGCGGGCGGCGCGGGGCGGTTCGAGCTCGAGACGAGCGCCGCGAGCGTCGAGCTCTCGGTGCTGGATCCGGGCTGGACGACCGTGCGCGCAGGCTCGTGGCACGCCGGCGCGGCGATCGAGCCGATCGTCGTCGCGGGGCGTTCGCTCGACGTGCGCGGCGAGGTCGTCGATCCGCGCGGCGAACCGCTGCAGGACGCGCGCGTGCAACTCGTGATGCCGTCGACTTTCGGCGCGCGCTTCGACGAGAGCCTCGAGGCCTCGCGCGGGCGCGGCTGGTCCGCGACGACGGATGCGCACGGCCGCTTCGCGTTCCCCGGGCTGCCCCGCATCGGTGGCGCGAAGCTGCGCGCGGTGCTCGAGGGCTGGGGCACGCGCGACGTGCCCGCGCCCGAGGTCGACGACGTCGGCCTGCGTATCGAGCTGGCGCGTCCGTCGATCCCGCTGGTCGGCGCGCTGCGCGGACGCGTGCTCGACGAGCGCGGCGACCCGCTGCCGCAGGCGCGCGTGTTCCTGGGCCTCGCGTCGACGCTCACGGACGACCGCGGGCGCTTCGGCCTCGAGCTCGCGCGTGCGGTGACGGCCGACCGCATCGTTGCGGTCAAGGGCGGGCACCGGAGTGCCGCGCTGGATCGCCCGCGCGAGCCGCGCGGAACGGACACGGGCTGGCCGGACGAAGTCGAGCTCGTGCTCGCCGGCCCGCCGCTCACGATCCGCGGCGTCGTGCGCACGCACGACGGGAAGCCCAAGGCGGGGGCGCGCGTCTCGCTCTCGGATCCGACTCCGATCGGCACGATCGGGATGATGCCGGCGAACGCCGAGGGAATCGCTGCGGGGATGCGCGTGCCGCCGCAGGCGATCGAGTCCGAGAGCCAGGTGCCCGAGACGGACGGTGACAACTACTACGACCAGTTCATGCGCGTCGGACCGCCCACCGCCTTCTGGAATTTCGCGCAGACGGACGCGGAGGGCCGCTTCGAGATCGGCGGGCTCGACGACCGCACCTACCGTTTGCGCGTCGTCGACCCGGTTAGCCTATGCGGCTTCACCAGCACGCCGATCGACGCGGGCTCGACGACGGCCGACCTGAAGCTGCCGGTGCCCGTCGTCTGGCCGGAGCTGATCGGCACCGTCGTCGACGACGCAGGCAAGCCCGTCGCCGGCGTCGACGTGCTGCTCGTCGCCGAGGCCTACGGCGTCAAGTCGCGCATCTTCGGCGGGCGCACGTACATCTCGCTGCGCGACCGGCGCGAGAACGTGGTCACGGACGAGAAGGGCCGCTTCACGCTGCGCGACGTGCCGCGCGAGGGGATGGAGCTCAACCTGTCGTCGGAGAGCACGGTCCCGCACTCGCTGCCGCTGGAGCGCGGCCTCGATCCGGCGCAGGTGCTCCTCGAAGTGTCGCTGCGCTGCGCCTTCGAGGTGCACGTCGCACCCGGTGGCGAGCTCGACGTGGACGCGATCGCGCTGCGCGACGCGCAGGGCCAGAAGCTCGACGTCCTGCGCATCGAGCCCGGCCACGTCAACGCGTACACGGCTGCACCGCTCGTCGACGGGCGCACGGGCGTGCTGTCGGCCAGCTCGGCCGCGCGCACGCTGGTTCTCCTGCGCAACAACCAGGTCGTGCGCGAGGTCCCGATCCGCCTGCGGGGAGGCGAGACGAACCTGATCGAGCTGTAGGCGCGGATTCCGGGCCCGCCGGGCTCGGTGGGCGGGAACGTCGCGCCGCGAGTTGGCCGCCCGCGACGTGGCGGCTACCCTGTGGGCCGCATGCACACCAAGGCCCTGTCGCTCTTCGATCTGATCCCGGGCAAGGTCCTGGCGGACCGCTACAAGATCACGAAGACGCACCGGCGCGACGGCATGTCGACGACGTTCCTGGTCGAGGACCTGGAGGACAAGGCGCCGCGGGAGCTGCAGATCTTCCCGGCCTCGCTCTTCGAAGGTCACGAGCAGAGCCGCGACTTCGCGCGCGCGATGCAGGCCTGGACGACCGTCGCGTCGCGCGCCGTGCTGAGGGCGCACGAAGTGCAGGGGCTGGAGGACGGCTCGATCCTGTTCGTGACCGACGTGCCGCCGGCGCGCTCGCTGCGCGACATGGCCAAGGAGAAGGGCCCGCTGCCCGCGGCCGAGGTCGTGCGCATCGGGTCCGAGCTCCTGGACGGCCTCACCGCGGTGCACGCGGCGCTGCTCGTGCACGGCGACGTGAAACCGCAGACGATCCGCGTGCGGCCCGAGAAGGGCGACCACGTCGAGCTGATCGACGGCGGCATCACGGCCGCGCTGTGGAGCGCGAAGCACCTGGGCGACAAGACCGCGCTGATCGGGACGCCGTTCTACGCGCCGATCGAGCAGTTCGGCGGCGAATCGCCCGACATCCAGTCGGACGTCTACAACCTGGCGTGCGTGCTCTACGAGCTCGCCACCGGCGTCCTGCCCTGGAAGGGACGCAGCTTCCTGGAGGTCTTCCAGGAGAAGCTGCAGGAGCGCCCGCCGTCGATGCACTCGCGCGCGCCGACGGTCGAGGTGCCGCCCAAGCTCGAGGAGGCGATCCGCGGAGGCCTGATGGCCGACCGGCGCGAGCGCTACGCATCGGCGGAACCGTTCCGCGCGGCGCTCGCGGCCGCGAAGGCCTGAACTGCGCGGTATTGCAGGCCGCCCGATCATGGAGCGCACGAACGCCGTCGTGGTCGAGCGCGCGGGCGGGCCCGAAGTGCTCGCGTGGGGCCAGATGGAACTGCCGCCGCCGGCCGACGGCGAAGTCCGCATCCGCCACACGGCGATCGGGCTCAACTACATCGACGTCTACTTCCGCACGGGCCTGTACACGCCGCCGCGCTGGCCGTTCGTGCCCGGGCTCGAGGCCGCGGGCGTCGTGGAAGCGCTGGGCGCGGGCGTGCAGCGCTTCGTCGTCGGCGACCACGTCGCGTATGCGACGGCGCCGACCGGCGCGTACGCGGAGCGCCGCAACCTGGCCGCCGACCTGTGCGTGAAGCTGCCGCAAGGCATGCCCGACGAGCTCGGGGCTGCGGCAATGCTCAAGGGGCTGACCGCGCACTACCTGGTGCGGCGCACGTTCCGCGTCGAGCGCGGTCACCACGTGCTGGTGCACGCAGCGTCGGGCGGCGTCGGCACGCTGGCGTGCCAGTGGGCCGCGCTGCTCGGCGCGCACGTGTTCGGCACCGTCTCGTCCGACGCCAAGGCCGAGCGCGCGCGGGCGTTCGGGTGCCACGAGCCGATCGTCACCGCGCGCGAGGATTTCGTCGCGCGCGTGCGCGACCTCACGGCAAGCCGCGGCTGCGAGGTCGTGTACGACTCGATCGGGAAGGACACGTTCGACGGCTCGCTGGCGTGCCTGGCCCCGCGAGGCATGCTCGTGAGCTTCGGGCAGTCGTCGGGCGTCGTGCCGCCGTTCGACTTGTTGCGCCTGTCGAAGACGTCGGGCTTCCTCACGCGGCCCTCGCTCTTCGCATATACGTCTACGCGCGCCGAGCTCGAGGCGGGAGCTGCCGAGCTGTTCGGCCTGCTGGCTTCGGGCGAGCTGCGCTGTCCGATCGAAGCGCGCTACCCGCTGCGCGAGGCCGCGCGCGCGCACCGCGACCTCGAGGCGCGCCGCACGGTCGGCGCGACGATCCTCGTACCCTGAGCTGGAGCCCCGTAACGAAACCATGAGCCTGCGCGACGCCGTGCCGCCCTTCCCGGAGCGGTTCAACCTGTGCGACGACTTCCTCGATCGCAACCTGCGCGAGGGGCGCGGCGCGAAGGTCGCGCTGCGCCAGGGTGAAGCGTCGCGAACGTACGCGCAAGTGTCCGAACGAGCGCGGCGTGTCGCCGCGGCCTTGCGGCGCGCGGGCGTGCGGCCCGAGGAGCGCGTGCTGATCGTGCTGCCCGACGTGCTCGAGTTCGCCGACGCCTGGTTCGGCACGCTGCGGGCCGGCGGCGTGTTCGCGATGGTCAACCCGCTGCTGCACGGCGAGGCCTACGCCGGCTACCTCGAGTACACGAAGGCGCGCGTCGTGATCACGCACACCGACGTCCTGCCGGAGATCGGGCCCGCGATCCGCGCGTCGCGCCTGTGCCGCGAGACGTTCGTCGTGGGATCGGACGCCGGCGGGTTCACGCCGTTCGAAGCGGCGCTGGCCGCCGAGGATCCCGGCTCGCGCGCGGCCGAGCTCGAGCCGACGGGCCCGGACGACCTGGCCGGATGGCTCTTCACGTCGGGCTCGACCGGCACGCCCAAGGCCTGCGTGCACGTGCAGGCCGACTTCGCCTTCAACGCGCTGACGTACGCGCGCGAGGTCGTGGGCTACGGGCCCGAGGACGTGTGCCTCTCGGTGCCCAAGCTCTTCTTCGGCTACGCGACCGGCACGAACCTGATGTTCCCGTTCCGTTTCGGAGGCAGCGCCGTGCTCTTCCCCGAGCGCGCGACCGCTGACGTCCTGTTCGACCACGTGGTGCGATTCCGGCCCACGCTGCTGACCAGCGTGCCAACGATGATCAACGCGATGCTGCGCTCGCCGCGCCTGCAGTCCGAGGACCTCTCGTCCCTGCGCGTGTGCCTCTCCGCCGGCGAAGCGCTGCCGCCCGCGCTGTACCAGGAGTGGAAGGCGCGCACCGGCGTCGAGATCCTGGACGGCATCGGCTCGGCGGAGATGTTCCACATCTACATCACGAGCCGCTTCGGCGACGTCACGCCCGGCAGCCTGGGCCGTCTCGTGCGCGGCTACGAGGCCGACATCGTCGATCCCGCGGGCCGCACGGTCCCCGTGGGCGAGCCGGGTCGCTTGCGCATCCGCGGCGGCTCGACCGCGATCTGCTACTGGGGCGACCGCGAGAAGTCGAACGCGACGTTCCAGGGCGGCACCTGCACGACCGCCGACATCTTCCGGCGCGATGCCGACGATCGCTTCTGGTACGAGGGCCGCGACGACGACCTGCTCAAGGTCTCGGGCATCTGGGTGTCGCCACTCGAGATCGAGAACTGCCTGCTGGAGCACCCGGCCGTGGCCGAGGTGTGCGTCGTCGGCAGCGAAGACGAGCAGCGGCTCGTCAAGCCGCTGGCGTTCGTCGTCCTGCAGGCCGGTTGGACGGCGGGGGAGGCCACCGCCAGCGCGTTGAAGGCGCACGTGAAGTCGCGCATCGCGCCGCACAAGTACCCGCGCTGGTTCGAGTGGCGCGACAGCCTGCCGAAGAACGACCGCGGCAAGGTCGCACGCAAGGTGCTGAAAGCCGAACTCGATGCTCGCGCAGCTCGATGAGCCGACGACGGCGGCCGCCTTCGGGCCGGATGCACCGGTACTGTTGCGCTTCGGCGTGGCGCTGTTGCTCGGGATCCTGTTGGGGCTCGAGCGCGAGCGGAGCAAGGACCCGCAGCTCGGATTCGCCGGCGTCCGCACGTTCGCGCTGATCGCGCTGGCCGGCGCCACCTCGGCCTGGGCCGGCCAGACGCTCGGCCTGCCGTGGATCGCGCCGGCCACGTTCGGCGCGATCGCGCTCCTCGTCCTGGCGTCCTACTTCGTCACGGCCACGAAGGGGCAGGTCGGCATCACGACCGAAGTGACGGCGCTGCTCGCGTTCCTGCTGGGCGTCGTGTGCCAGCGCGGCGAGCTGGCCATCGCCGGCGCGATCGCGGTCGCGGTGGCTCTGGTCCTCGTGCTGAAGGAATGGCTGCACGCGCTGGCGAAGAAGCTCGAGTCGACCGACATCTCGGCCACGCTTCAGTTCGCGATCGTGACCGTCATCGTGCTGCCGCTCGTGCCCGACCAGAGCTACGGGCCGCCGCCGTTCGACGTCCTGAATCCGTACCGCATCTGGCTGATGGTCGCGCTGATCAGCGCGATCGACTTTGCCAGCTGGATCCTGGTCAAGATCGCCGGGCGCGAGCACGGGATCAGCTTGACGGCCCTCCTGGGCGGCCTCGTGTCGAGCACGGCGACGACGCTGTCGTTCACCAAGCGCAGCCGCAAGGAGCCGGCGCAGTCGCCGGCCTTCGCGCTGGGGATCCTGATCGCATGGGCCGTGATGCTGGCCCGCATCGCCGTCGTGATGGGCGTGACGAGCGTCGCGCTCCTGCACGAGGTGGCGTTCACACTGGGCGCGATGGGCCTCGTGAACCTGCTCGCGATCGCGTGGTTGTGGCGGCGCGAGCGCGGCAGCGGCCGCGCCGAAGTGGGCGCGAGCTCGAATCCCTTCGAACTCACGACGGCGATCCGGTTCGGGCTGCTCTTCGGCGTGGTCACATTCCTGGCGCGCGCGGCCGAGATCTGGCTGGGCGAGAGCGGTCTCTACCTGGCCGGTGCCCTCACGGGCATCACCGACGTGGACCCGATCACGCTGTCGATGGGCCAGTTCGTCGAGCGCACTCCGGAACTGCTCTCCGCGGCGGGTCGCGCGGTCGTGCTGGCGATCGTGGCAAACACGCTGACGAAAGGCGTCATCGCCTCGGGCGCGGGCTCGCCCGCACTGCGGCGCATCGTCCTGCCGATCGCGATCATCCTCGGCGCGGTCGGCGTCGGCGTCGCGTTCCTGTTGTAGAGATCGCGCGCGCCGGGCTGGTATCGTGGTCGGGTGACCGAGCTGGCCAAGATGACGTGGCCCGAAGCGCGCGCGGCGTTCGGCCCGCGCACGGTCGCGATCCTGCCCGTCGGCAGCACGGAGCCGCACGGCCCGCACCTGCCGCTCGACACGGACGTGACGATCGCCACCGCGATGGCGCGGCGCGCCGGCGAGCGCCTGGGCGAGCTGGGCGTCGCGAGCTTCGCGCTGCCCCCGATCCCGTACGGGCTGACCGAGTACACGCGCGGTTTCGCGGGCCGCGTGTCGATCCAGCCGGGCACGCTGTGGTCGCTCGTCGAGGACGTGATCGTCGCGCTCGAGCTTCAGGGCATCGAGCACGTCTTGATCGTGAACGGCCACCTCGAACCGGCGCACGTCGAGGTCCTGCGCGGCGTGCTGCTCGATCACGCCCAGCGGGGGCCGCGCAAGGCGCACGCGGTGCTGGCCGACGTTTCCCGCCGACGCCACGCCGAGCGCCTGGGCGACGAGTTCAAGAGCGGCGACTGCCACGCTGGACGCTACGAGACGAGCCTCGTGATGGCCGCGGATCCGAGCGCCGTACGCGAAGCCGAGCGCGCGAGCCTGAGGCCGCTCGCGATCGGGCTCCTGGCCCAGATGAAGGCCGGCGTGCGCACGTTCCAGGATGCCGGCGCGGACGACGCCTACTGCGGCGACCCCGCGGCCGCGACGCCCGCGGAGGGGCGCGACCTCGTCGAGCGGCTCGCGACGGTGGCGGTCGACTCGGCGCGCGAGGCCTGGCCCCATCTCTTCGGGCACGCACAACCGGTATCCTGACGCGGATGGCGGCCTTCACGACGACGATCCAGGTGCGCTTCGGGCACGTCGACCCGGCCGGGATCGCCTATTTCCCGCGGATCTTCGACTACGTGCACGAGGTCTACGAGGAGCTCTGGGAGCACCACGTGGGCGTGCGCTACTACAAGCTCCTGCTCGATGAACGCATCGGCTTCCCGCTCGTGCACAGCGAGGTCGACTTCCGCGCGCCGCTGCGTTTCGGCGACCGGCCCGAGGTCGCGGTTACGTGCACCAAGCTGGGCCGATCGTCGATCGCGCTGCGCTACGTGTTCCGCCTGAACGGCGAGGTCTGCGTCGACGCGCGCATGACGACCGTGTGCACCGACCTGCGCGCCATGAAAAGCCTCGAGCTGCCGGCGCGTTTCCGCGCGCGCTTCGAAGCGATCCGGGAGGCCGCGTGAGGGTGCGCGACATGCACGGGCGCGGCTGGCCCGTGTTCAGCTTCGAGTTCTTCCCGCCCAAGACGGACGAGGGCGCGGCGAAGCTCCTGAGCACCGTGGCTGACCTGCAGGAGGTCTGGAAGCCGGACTACGTCTCCGTGACCTACGGCGCCGGCGGCAGCACGCGCGACCGCACGATCGACGTCGTCACGCGGCTGCAGCGCGACGTCGGCGTGCACACGATGGCGCACCTCACCTGTCTGGGCTCCACGCGGGCCGAGATCGCGAAGATCGTCGACCGCCTGCTCGACGCCGGCGTCGAGAACGTGCTGGCGCTGCGCGGCGACGCGCCGCAGGACGGCCAGCGTCCGCCGAGCGAGATGGCGCACGCCACCGAGCTGATCGAGATGCTGCACGAGCGCTGGCCGGTTTCGATCGGCGCCGCCTGCTATCCGGAAGGGCACGTCGAGTGCACCGACAAGGACGCCGACCTGCGCTGGACGAAGCTCAAGGTCGAGAAGGGCGCGCAGGTGCTGATCACGCAGCTCTTCTTCGACAACCGCCACTACTTCGACTTCGTCGCGCGCGCGCGCGCCGCCGGCATCAAGGTGCCGATCGTGCCCGGCATCATGCCGATCACGAACGTGGCCCAGGTCGAGCGCTTCACGCAGATGTGTGGCGCGACGATCCCGGTCGAGCTGCAAGAACGTCTGCGGCGCGTCCAGGACGACCCCGCGCTCGTGATGGCGACCGGCATCGAGCACGCGATCAAGCAGTGCCGCAAGCTGCTCGAGGGCGGCGCCCCCGGGATCCACTTCTACACGCTGAACAAGAGCCACGCGACGCGCTCGATCCTCGCCGCCGTGCGCCGAGACTGACGGTACGGTGCCAGGGACAACTTCGACACCTTCGCGGTACGGTGCCTGGAACGACTTCGACACGTTCGTCCGCGCACGGCGCCGCTGGCGGAGCCTGTTGTGCGCACCTGTCGAGGTCGTCCCTGACACCGTAGGCTGGGGGCATGCAGACCACTCTCCTCCTCGTCCTGCTCGCGCTGGCTCCGCCCGCCGTAGCGCGAGCGCTCGATCCCCAGGCGGTCGCCCAGGAGAAGGCGGCGGACCCCGTCGGCGAGCTGCGCAGCCAGTTCGATACGCTCTCGCGCGAGGCGGGGAAGCCCGCGTTCGACGCGCAGAAGTTCCAGAAGGATCGGGCCGAGCTGGTGGCACGAGCGCGCGCCCTGATGAAAGACGATCCGCGCGGCGAGCTCGCGGTCCGCGTGCGGGTGTGGATGGCAACCTCGGGTGTCGAGTCGGCCTCGCAAGCGGCGCTTTTCGACGAGCTGCTGACGAAGGACATTGCGAGCCCTGCGCTGGCCGAGCTCGCCGACTGGCTGCGACCGGGTGAGGGCCCCGAGCAGCGCACGAGGCTGGAAGAGCTCGTCGACAAGGCCGGCGATCGGACGGTGCGCGGGCGCGCGCTGTGGACGCTCGGCGATCATGCGAAGCGCGAGCGCGACCGCGTTCGTGGTCTCGAGGCCGGGGACATCAAGACCGAGGCGTTCGAGAAGGAGTTCGGCGACGAGCGCGCGGAAACGCTGCGCAAGACCGGTGTCGCCGGCCTCGAGAAGCAGTACGTCGCCACGCTCGAACGCGTGATCAAGGATTACGGCGACGTGCCCGACGCGCGCGGTCGACGGATCGGCACGCGCGCGGAGGGCGCGCTCTTCGAACTCAGGAGCTTGCAGATCGGCATGCTCGTGCCCGACATCGAGGCCGAGGACATCGACGGCGTCGCGTTCAAGCTCAGCGACTACCGCGGCAAGGTGGTCGTCCTCGATTTCTGGGGCCATTGGTGACCCCCGTGCCGGGCGATGTACCCGCACGAGCGGTCGCTCGTGGAAAGACTGGCTGGCGAGCCCTTCGCGCTGATCGGCGTCAACAGCGACAAGGACCGTGAGGCGCTCAAGCAGACGCTGATCGACGAGAAGATCACCTGGCGCTCGTTCTGGAATGGCGGCTCGACGAGCGGCCCGATCTCGACGCGCTGGAACGTCTCCGGCTGGCCGACGATCTACGTGATCGACGCCGAGGGCCGGATCCGCTTCAGGGGCGTGCGCGGCGAGAAGATGGACGCCGCGGTCGACCAGCTCCTGATGGAGCTGAAGGCCAAGGCCGCCGAAAAAGGCCGCTGAAGTCGGCGATGGGGGTACGGCGCCCGCAACCCGACGTATTCGCGCGCATCCGCTGCGGCGTGCCGGTCAAAGCGTGAAACTGTCGAAGTTGTCCCTGGCACCGTACCGACACCCTCGCCAACGTAACGTCACTCCACGCGTGGTGCGCCGCAGGGCGTGGCGAAGGCGGCGTGACCTGACGCGTCGGGGATCCACGGGCCGACCGTGCCGTCCATGTGCAGGAGCAGCAGCGTGTCGGCGTCGGTCTCGAAGCGGCGCGCAGGCTCGAAGCGCTCGCCCGTGTAACGCGCACCGCGGCTGACGCGCACTTCGTCGATCGCGCCGGGGAAGAAGGAGTTGGCCACGCCGCCCTGGCCGACGTCGCCGCCCACCACGAGCGGCAGCTCGTTGCGCGTGCGCTTGCCCGACCCCTTGCGTGAGGCGACCTTCTGGCCGTCGACGTACACGCGCACTTCAGCGCCATCGAAAACGCCCGCGAGGTGGTGCCAGCGACCGACCGTCAGCACGGGCGTCCGCGCCTCCGCGGTCGTGTACTGGCCGTCGAGGTGCACGCTGAACTCCGGCGCGCCCTCGTTCACGAAGATGCCGTAGTCGGAGCTCTCCGTCTTGCACACGAAGCCCTGACGCTTCTTGAACTCGCGCGCGGAGAGCCAGCCCTCGACCGTGAACGGCCCGTCGGGCACGTCGATGTCGCGCGCTGGGACGAGCAGCACGTCGTGCTCGCCGTCGAGAACGAGCGTGCACTCCTGCGCCGGTCGCGCCGGCTGGGGCAGCCCGGCCAAGTCGAGCGGAAAGATCCACGTGCGCGCCGGCAACGGCACGCGCAAGCCGTCGCCCAGGTAGTCGACCTGCACCGCGACCTGCGGCAGCCGGAACGCGCCGTCGAGCGCGCCGTCGGGCCGCTTCAGCCGCAGCCGCATCGTCTCGTGCGCGCCGGGCTTCACGACCGCGTGCACGTGGTCGGGCGCGAACGCCCAGCGCGCGTCGCCGCTTTCGGGCGTCACGGTCAGCTCGATCGGCACCTTGGTCGGGTTGTCGACACGCAGCTCGCAGGCACCGTCCACGCCCAGCCCGGCCGTAAACGCCGCCTCTCCTTGCCAACGCGGCTCGAGCGAGCGCGCCAGCTGACGGACCTCGTCGCTGACCGCGCCCGTGATCGCGCGCGGATCCTGCGCCGCGCCGACCGGGAACGAGGCCACCGCGATGCCCGGCTTGCGCACGGTGACGACGCTGTACTGGTGCAGGTACCCGGCCTCGGGTGCCCAGCCCTCCTGCACGCCGCCGACCGTCGCGAGGGTGAAGTACTCGATGCCGTCGCGCACGCCGTCGTAGCGCATGTGGTGGATGTGCCCGGCGAACACCGCCGTCACATTGCCGGCTTGCGCGAGGCGTGCGTGCACGCGGTCCCAGTCGTCGCCGTAACCGCCGCGCAGCCAGCGCGGGTGGTGCAGGAACACGAACACGTGGTCCGCGCCCTTCGTCTTCGGCAGCACCTCGTCGAGCCACGCGAACTGCTCGGGGCTCATGCGCTGGTGCTCGGGATCGTCGAACAGCTTCTTCTCCGTGGTCGGGTTCGTCTCGTCCGAGTGCAAGGCCACGAACCACGCGTTCTTGTGCCGGAACGCGTACCACAGCGGCCCGAAGTGCTCCTCGTAGCTGGCCTCGTGCTCGCGCGCCGGCGGCGTGCCCTTCCCGCGCCAGTACAGGTCGTGGTTGCCGACGACCGGGAACCACGGACAGTGCAGCCGGTTCATGATCCCCTTGAACTCGACCATCTGCACCATCCACTCCGGCGTCTCGTTGTAGCCCTGCACGAGGTCGCCGACCGTCATGACGAGATCGGGCTCGAGCAGGTTCACATCGTCGACCGCCTCGGCCAGCACCTTCACGCCGTCCGCCGGTCCGCCCGTGCGGTCGCCGAACACGACGAAGAAGAACGCGTCCTCCTCGCTCGGCAGCGGCAGCTGGATCGGGCTCTTGCGTGACGTCAGGAACCGGGCCGGGTCGTGCCAGGCCGGGTGCTTGCGCGAGCCGGGCGCCTGCGCGGCGGTGGCCTCGTCGTGGTGGGGTAGCGGACCGGCGGCGAACGCCGCGCACACGAGCAGCGGGACGAACATGACGGCAGCGTACTGCCCGCCCGTAGCCGTTGGATGAAGCCGCGCTGCAACCCCCGGGACGGGCCGGGGTAGGCTCGGATCCACGACATGCTGCCGCTCGCCGCTGTGTGCGCCGTCTTGGCCCAATCAACCCCGCTGGCAACCCCGCTGGCAACCGCGCCGGCAACCGCGCCGGCAATCCCGCTGGCCACCCCGTCGGTACTCGCGCCCGCGCTGGTCTTCCACGGGCGCGTCGTCGTACAGGAATCGGGTGCCCCGATCGAGGGCGCGCGCGCCGAGCTGCGCTGGAACCGCGGCCGGGCCTTCCGGTCGCGCAGCCACGGGACGCCGCGTCGCGAGGTCGTCGAGCCGGAGCCGTTCCCGAGCGCGACGAGCGCCGCCGACGGACGCTTCGTCCTCGCGTACGAGACGAAGTTCGACCCGTGGATCGTCGTCACGGCGCCGGGCCGCGGCCCGGTCGCGTGCGGGCTGCTGGCCGGACACGAGGATCCGGCGCGCGCGCTGGTCTTCGACCTGCCGCGCGCGGCGCGCCTCGAGCTCGAGATGGAGGTCGACGAGGCGCGCTCGGATCCCTGGACTGGATTCGAAGCACGCGTCGAAGCCCCGCTGTGGGCCACGTCGCGACCGGCGTGGGCCGGCGTCACCAGCGACGACGAGCGCTTGCACTTCCGTCCCGGCCCGCAGAAGGAGGGTCTCGCGTTCACGCTCGAAGGGTTGCCGCCCGGCGTGCCGCTCGCGATCACGTTCACGCGCGGCGGAGCCGCCGCCGGTGAGCTCGGCGAGGATGTCGTGCTCGCGCCAGGCGAGACGCGCCGCATCTCGTGGTGGCCGCCGTCCGCGCCGCCCGCGCGCGCCACGTTGCGCGTCGTCGTGCGCGATCTGCTGCGCGCGCCGATCGCGGGCGCACCGGTCCTGCTCGAGCGCAGGGCCGACGAGCGCGTCGTGCTCTCCGGTGCCGCACGCGCGCTGCGGAAGCTGACGGAGGCGGACGGATCCGCGACGTGGACCGACCTGCGTGCCGGTTGGCACGTCGTCGGCTTGGGCGCGGACCGCGGCGTGAGCCACTTCGCGCTGCCCACGTCGGTGCGACTCGAGTCCGGTGGGCGGGTCGACATCGAGCTCCTCGCGCGCGCCGGACGTCGACTCCAAGGGCGCGTCTTCGACGCATGGGGCAAGGCCGTCGAGGGCGCCACCGTCTCGTTCACCGGCCGCGTGGCTCAGACGCCCTGGTCCGTGTCGACGCGCACGGTGGAGGAAGGGCGGTTCGATCTCGGGCCCGTGCTCAAGGAGGGCTTCGGAGACCTGCGGGCGGAGCATCCCACGATCCCGGGCCTGTCGGCCAGCGTCGAGGTGAAGCCCGGCGAGGAGCCGGACGAGCTGCGCTTCGCCGCTCCGGCGCGCGTGTACGTGAGCGTGCTCGACGCGGACGGCGCGCCGTGCGCGGCGCAAATCCGCGCCGACGAGCCCTCGGCGCTGGGCGCCCTGTGGCGCGGCTTCGCGGAGTCGGAGACCTTGCTCGAGCGCCGCGCCGGACCGCTCGTCGTGTCTGCCTACACCGTCGACGGCCGCGCGGCCTGGGCCAGCGTGGACGCGCGCGCGGGCGAGTCCACGGAGCTCGAGCTCGTGCTCGAGACGGCCGGCCAGGTACGGCTGAGCCACCGCGGCTTGCCCCGCCTGCTCGACGTGACGCTGGTCGGCGCGGGCGATCGCGTGCTGGGGATCACGACGCTCATCGCCGGGGTCGACGAGGTCGTCCTGGTGCCGCCCGGATCCTGGACCGTGCGGACGGAGGCTTCCGTTTCGCGTCCGATCCGGGCCGAGGCCGGGGTCGAGGTCCTGGTCGAGCTGTGACGCCGCCTGTCTCGCAACACGAGCCGGGGGGCTTGCCAATATTTTAGTACTTGCTAAACTAATGCCATGGTCTCGGTCTGGACCGCCCTGGAAGCGCCCCGGCGGCGCGCGATCCTGCGCCTCGTGCTCGACGTCGAGCGCAGCGCCGGCGACATCCGCGCGCGCATGCCCGAGGTGACCTTTGGCGCTGTCTCGCAGCACCTGGCGGTGCTGCGCGGGGCTCGGCTCGTGCAGGTCCGCAAGGACGGCCGTCACCGCTACTACCGCGCGAGGCCCGAGGCGCTCGCGCCGCTGGCGCGCTGGCTGGCCGGCGTGTGGGACGGTGCGTTGCCCGAGCTTCAGGCGTTGGCCGAAGCCGAGGAGCGCGGACAGCGCCGCTCGCGCACACCCAGGAGACGTCGATGAGTTCGAAATCGCCGCACGGAATCGATCTGCCGCACCGCCTCGACCGCGAGGTGCTGATCCGCGCGACCCGCTCGACCGTATTCCGCTACTTCACGGACTCCGCGCGCTTCGCGGCCTGGTGGGGGACGGGCTCCACGATCGACGCGCGGCCGGGCGGCACGGTGCTCATCCGCTATCCGAACGGCGTGGAGGCCGGCGGCGAAGTGGTCGAGGTCGTCGCGGGCGAGCGCATCGTCTTCACCTACGGCTACCGCGATCCCGCGCAGCCCGTCGCGTGGGGCGCGTCGCGCGTCACCGTGACGTTCGCGAACCACGCGCAGGGGACGCTCCTCTCCTTGCGCCACGATTTCCGCGAAGCCGCGCAGCGCGACGCGCACGGGCCCGGTTGGCGCTACCAGCTCGCGCTGTTCGCGGGCGTCGCCTCGAGCGAGCAGAACGCGGGTCTCGCCGCACACGTGGACGCGTGGTTTTCGGCCTGGTCGAGCGACGACGCGGCCGAGCGCGCGCGCCTCCTGGCCTCGGCCACAACGGACGGCGTCTCCTTCCGCGACGCGTTCGGACTCGTCGTCGGCCGTCCCGAGCTGCTCGAGCACGTCGGCGCAGTGAAGATGCACATGCCCGGCGTGCGGATCGCGCGCGCGCGCGACCCGCGGCATGTGCAGGGTTGCGCGCTCGTCGACTGGGAAGCCGCCGGCGCGGACGGCACGCCGCGGATGCGCGGCACGAACGTGTTCGAGCTCGCACCCGACGGCCGGATCGCGGGCTGCGTCGGCTTCGGCGCGTGAGGATTCTCGGAGAAGACGGCAACGCGCCGCGGGAACGGCGCAAGCACTCGGGAGCCGGGAGGAATCTGCCATCCGGATCCATCCGAGGCCGACCCGCTGCCCCTGTCCTGGTGCGGTGTCGGCCTCCTTGCCTGCCCGCGGACTCGGGCAGAACGAGCTCGAATCCCCGCAACGCGCGCGCCGCCTGGGTGAAGGTGGGCGGGCGGGCACGAAGTCCCGCAGCCGGCTAGCCTGGGACGAGCGTCCGGCCCTCCGGTCGCGATGTCCGGCTCGCGCCCGGCCAGGAGGCTCCCCCATGCTCGATCGCAAGGCCGCGCTGTCCCTCGCGTTGATCGCGTCCCTCCCGGCCTCCGCCGGTGCGCAAGCCTGCATGACGGAAGCCGTGAACGTCACGCCCGGCGACACGCCCAACAGCCAGGACGTCTTCGTGCTCGACCGCACGAAGGGCCTCGCCGAGCGCGCGAACATCGACAGCTCCGGACAACCGCGCGCCGGCGCCGACAGGCCGGCGATCTCGGCCGACGGTCGCTTTGTCGTGTTCACCACCGGTGTCGCGATGGAACCGGCCGACCTGAACACGGGCCTCGACGTGTACCTGCGCGATCGACTGCTCGGCACCACGCGTCTTGCGAGCACCACGCCGGACGGCGGCGCGGGCATCGTCTTCGGGGACGGCCTCGTGTGCGTCTACGACAACGTCATCCGTCTGGGGACGCGTTCGACCTCGAACGGAACGTCGCGCTATCCGGGTCCGGGCGATGCGTCCGTGTCGGTGCGCGGACAGGTGCCGGCGAGCGGAGCCGTGCGCCACTACCAGACCTGGTGCCGAATCGCCGCGCCGTTCTGCACTCCGGCCACGTTCTCGTCCTCCAACGCGGTCACGATCGCGTGGGCTCCCTGAGACAACTCCCATGAACCCTGCCCGTCTGAATCGCTCACTCACCGGCACGTTCGCCGCCGTGGCGGCCTTCGCGCTCGCCGCTCGCGCGCAGCACTGCGACACCGTGCTCGTCACGCTCAGCAGCGAAGGCACCCAAGGCGGTGCCACCGCCGGTTCCGGGCGCCCGGCGATCAGCGCGGACGGCCGCTACGTGGCTTTCCTGTCCACGACCGAGGGCCTCGTCCCGAACGACCCGACGCCGACCGGCAACCTGGGCGACGTCTACGTGCGCGACGTGCTGGCCGGCACGATCGAGCTCGCCAACGTGAACTCGGACGAGACCCCGGCCAACATCCCGGACACCGTGACGGACATCGTGGCGATCTCGGGCAACGGCCGTTTCGTGGCCTTCGACAGCACGGCCACGAACCTGGACCTCGCGGCCACGGACACGGCCAACACACCGGACGTCTTCGTGCGCGACCGTCTCCTGGGCACCACGGTGCGCATCAGCATCGCGGCGAACGGCACGCCGCCGAACGGGTTCTCCTCGGCGCCCTCGATCAGCGCCGACGGCCGCTACGTGGCTTTCGCGAGCAGCGCGTCGAACCTCGTGCCGGGGGACACGAACGCGGCCGCGGACGTCTTCGTGAAGGACATGCTGACGGGCGCCGTCGATCGCGTCAGCACGGACTCCAACGACCTGCCGGGCGCGAACGGCGCCCATTCGAACACGGCGGACATCTCGTCGGACGGCCGCTACGTCGGCTTCCTGAGCTCGGCCAACATCGGTGCGCCGTTCGGCAACCCGCAGGTCATCGACGCGTTCGTCAAGGACCGGGTGACGCGCCAGATCCAGCTCGTCAGCCTGGCCTCGTGGGGCGAGCCGACGAACTCGGCCATCACGGAGGTCCGCATCTCCGACGACGGCAACCGCGCCGTGTTCGTGACCACCGCCACGAACCTCGTGATCCAGGGCGAGCAGGGCAACGCGCCCGACGTGTTCCTGCGCGACCGTGCCGCAGCCACGACGATCCGCATCACGCACCCGGCGACGAACCCGTTCGGCTACTCGAACGGCAGCGCGAGCCAGGTCTCGATCTCCGACAACGGGCGCTGGGTCGCGTTCGACTCGAGTGCTTCCGACCTGCTCTCGCCTCCGATCGAGCCGGCGGGTGACCAGGACATCTTCGTCAACGACACACAGGACGACACGTTCGAGCAGGCCTCGCGCCCGTTGGGCGGCGGGCCCGCCAACAGCTTCTCCCGCTGGGCCAACATCTCGGGCGACGGGCGCGCGATCGCCTACCTGACGAACGCCACGAACCTCTTCTCGGGTGACGCCAACGGCTACCAGGACGTCGTCGAGTTCCGGCGCGATTGCCTGCCGGCATCCTCGTTCCCGTTCTGCTTCGGCGACGGCAGCGGGACCGCGTGCCCGTGCGGCAACAACGGCTTCCCGGGCAACGGCTGCGCGAGCTCGATCAACTCGTTCGGCGCGAACCTGGTGGGCACGGGCCTGGCCTCCCTGACGACGGACACGTTCACGCTGCGCGGCTCGGGCCTCACGAACTCGGTCGTGACGTACTACCAGGGCACGGAACGCACGAATGGCGGCGCCGGCGCGCCGTTCGGAGACGGTCTGCGTTGCGCGGGCGGCACGACGATCCGGCTCGGATCGATCCCGAGCCCGGGTGGAGCGTCGCGCTACCCGAATCCGAGCGACCTGCCGATCTCGGTGAAGGGCGCGATTCCGGCCGGCGGGGGCGTTACCCGTGCGTACCAGGTGCGCTATCGCAACTCGGACCTGTCCTTCTGCACGAGCGCGGAGTTCAACCTGACGAACGGCGTCGAGGCCACGTGGGTTCCCTGAAACGACTACGAAGAGAGACCTTCTTTCCATGACCATGTCTTCGAGGATTCGATCGATGCCGCTCCCGTTCGCCGCGCTCACCGCGCTGGCGACGGCCGCTTCGGCCCAGCATTGCGAGACCGTGCTCGTCACGCTCAACGGCGAAGGCACGCAGGGGACCGCCGGATTCGGCTCGACGCGGCCAGCCGTCAGCGCCGACGGTCGCTTCGTCGCCTTCGTGTCGACGCTGCAGGGCCTGGTCCCCAACGATCCGATGCCGACGGGCGCCCTGGGCGAGGTCTACGTGCGCGACGTGCTGGCCGGCACGATCGAGCTGGTCAACGTCGACTCGAACGAAGTGCCGGCCAACGTCCCCGGCACGGTGACGAACGTCCTCTCGATCTCGGCCGACGGCCGCTACGTCGCGTTCGACAGTCGTGCGACGAACCTCGACGTCGCGTACCCGAACCTGGCCCAGCTCTCGCGCATCTTCGTGCGCGACCGCGGGCTCGGCACGACGCGGCTCGCCACCATCGCACCCGGCAACTTCCCGGGGGAGGGCATCGAGCCGTCGCTGAGCAGCGACGGACGCTACATGGCCTTCCGGAGTACGCACGCCTACGTCCCCGGCGACTCGAATCAAGCCCCCGACGTGTTCGTCAAGGATCTCTTCGGGTTTTCGATCGACCACGTCAGCACGGATTCGCAGGACCTTGGGGGCTATGGCATCTCGTATCGCCCGGACATCTCCTCCGACGGGCGCTACGTCGCCTTCTTGAGCACCGTCAATCTGGGTGCGCCGCACGGCAACCCGTCGGTGACGGACGCGTTCGTGAAGGACCGCGTCACGCGCGAGATCCAGCTCGTGAGCCTGGCGTCCTGGGGCGAGCCCTCCAACCGGAACACCACGGAAGTGCGCATCGCCGCCGACGGCAACCGCGTCGTGTTCGTGAACACCGCGACGAACCTCGTGATCCAGGGCGAGATCAGCGAAGATCCTGACGTCTTCCTGCGCGACCGCGCTGCGGCCACGACGATCCGCGTCACGCACCCGGCGGCGAACCCGTTCGGTTACTCGGACGGGGCCGCGGGCGACGTATCGATCTCGGACGACGGACGCTGGATCGCGTTCAGCTCGACCGCTTCCGATCTGATCGTGCCGCCCATCGAGGCGGACGGCGACATCGACGTCTTCGCGAGCGACACGCTGAACGACACGTTCGAGCAGGCCTCACGCGCGGTGGACGGCACACCCGCGAACAGTGCCTCGATCGGCGGCACGATCTCGGGCGACGGGAGTACATTCGCCTTCGTCACGGACGCGTCGAACCTGACGCCGGGCGACGGCAACAACACCCAGGACGTCGTGGAGTTCCGCCGCGACTGCCTGCCTCCGTCCTCGACGCCGTTCTGCTTCGGAGACGGCAGCGGACTCACGTGCCCGTGCGGCAACAGCGGTGCTCCGGGCAACGGTTGCGCCAGCTCGGTCAACGCTGCCGGTGCGAACCTGCGCAGCACGGGCCTCGCCTCGGTGACGACCGATACGTTCACGCTGCGCGGCTCCGGGCTCACGAACTCGATCGTGACGTACCTCCAGGGCACGATCGCGATCAACGGCGGTCAGGGTGTGCTATTCGGCGACGGTCTGCGCTGCGCGGGCGGCACGGTCGTGCGGCTCGCCGCGGTCGCGAGCCCGGGTGGAGTGTCGCGCTACCCCAACCCCGGTGACGCGCCCATCTCGGTCCGCGGAACGATCCCCGCCGGCGGCGGCGTCACGCGTACCTACCAGTGCTGGTATCGCAATGCGGACACGAGCTTCTGCACGAGTGCCACCTTCAACCTGACGAACGGCGTCGAAACCACGTGGATCCCGTGAGCCCCACCATGGGGGCGAACATGCACCGCCACCTCGCCCTCGTCCTGGTCCCGATCGCGTGCGGAGCTGCGGCGATCGCGCAGACCTGCAGGATCGACTACCCCGTGCGCACACCGAGCGGCGCGCCATCGACGTCGACCTTCACCATCGACGCGCGGCTGTCGACCGATGGACGATGGGTCGCCTGGAAGGACAGCGCCAGTGATCTCGTGCCGGGCGGCAGCGGCCCGGGCCACCACGTGTTCCTGCGAGACCGGTTCACGGACGTGACCCAGCAGGTCGACGTGGGTCCGAACGGCGAGTTGCCGAACGGCATCGTCCTGGAGTTCGACATGACGTCCGACACACGCTGCTTCGCGGTGGCTTCGCGGGCCACGAACCTCGTGCCGGGCGATACGAACCCCGTCACCGACATCGTTGTGTTCGACCGGCCGACGGGTGCGCGCGAGATCGTCAGCGTGAACGACCAGGGCGTGCTGGCCAACGGTGAAAGCGACACGCCCTCGCTGTCGCCTGACGGGCGCTTCGTCGCGTTCATGTCGAGGGCCACGAACCTGGACCCGCTCGACACGGATGCGGCGGAGGACATCTACGTGCGCGACCGCCGGAACGGCACGACGCGCCTGGCGAGCGTCGATGCCAACGGAATCAAGGGATCCGTGTCCACCCGCGACCCGCGGATCTCGGCCGACGGCCGCTACGTCATCTTCGTGAGCCCCCGTTCGGAGTGGTTCCCGGAAACCGGAGGCCTCGACGCCGACGTCTTCCGGAAGGACATGCAGACGGGCCTCATCGAGATGGTCAGCGTGACGCCGAGCGGCACCTCGGCTCACGGCAACGCGAACTGGTTCCCGTGGATCTCGCCGGACGGACGCTGGGTCGCGTTCAACTCCGAGGCCGGGGACCTGGGCCCGCCGAACTATCCAAGCGTGTCGGACGTGTTCCTGCGCGACATGCAGGCCGGCGTCACGACGCTCTTGTCCTCGGATTCCCAGGGCCAACCGGCACAGGGGCACAGCTTCCTGGTCGGCATCGCGGACGATCTGTCGCGCGTGGCGTTCTCGAGCACGGCCCACGGCCTCGCGCCGGGCGACAACCTGGCCTTCCGCCACGTCTACGCCAAAAACCTGACGACCGGCTTCGTCACGCGCGTCGACCAGAACGTGGCGGGCGAGGCCGGGAACGGCAACTGCCATCCCATCGGCACCATGTCCGCGGACGGCTCCTGCATCGGGTTCATCGACCGCAACAACAACCTGGTACCGGGCGTCGCTCCGGTGTCGGAGTCGCTGTTCGTGCGCGAGTGCCTGCCGCCGGCCGGAACGCCGCTGTGCTTCGGCGACGGGACGGGCACGGCCTGTCCGTGCGGCAACTCCGGCGCGCCCGGCCACGGCTGTGCGGGCTCGGTGCAGCCCGTGGGCGCGCTGCTCTCGGCGATCGGCACGCCGAGCGTGTCGAACGACACGCTGGAGCTCGCTGGCGACGCGACGTCGAACTCGATCGTCACCTACTTCCAGGGCACGAGCACGGTAGCCGGCGGCAACGGGATCGTGTTCGGCGACGGGCTCGTGTGCGTGAACGGCACCATCATCCGGCTCGGCACGCGACCGGCGGTGTCCGGCACCTCGCGCTACCCGGGTCCGGGCGGCGTGCCCGTCTCCGTGCGCGGCCAGATCCCGGCGGGTGGCGCGGTGCGCTACTACCAGATCTGGTACCGCATCGCGGCCGCCTTCTGCACGCCCGCGACCTTCTCGTTCTCGAACGCGTACCAGATCACCTGGTCGATCTGAGACATCGCCCTGGCCCTGACACTGCGTCAGCATCCCCCCCGCATCTCGAAGAAACATCCATGCTCCGACTCCCCACCTTCTTCGTCGTGCCGTTCGCCCTCGCAGCCTCGGCGCACGCCCAGTCGTGCGAGATTGACTACCCGGTGCGCACGCCGAGTGGTGCGCCGTCGGCGTCGTCCTATAGCGAGGACGCGCGGCTCTCGTTCGACGGGCGATGGGTCGCCTGGTCGGACAGCGCCAACGACCTCGTGCCGGGTGACAGCACCTTCAACTACAACGTGTTCCTCCGCGATCGGTCGGCGGACGTGACGCAGCAGCTCGACGTGGGCCCGAACGGCGAGCTGCCGAACGGCGGCGCGTTCGAGTTCGACCTGTCGCCCGACGCGCGCTGGGTCGCGCTGTCCTCGTGGGCCTCGAACCTCGTCCCGGGCGACACGAACGGCCGCGCCGACATCGTGGTCATCGACCGGCAGACGGGCGCGCGTGAGCTCGCCAGCGTGAACGACCAGGGCGCGCAGGCGAACGGCGAATGCAACACGCCGTCGCTGTCGCCCGACGGACGCTTCGTTGCGTTCATGTCCTCGGCCACGAACCTGCACCCGCTCGACACGGACGGGGCAGCGGACATCTACGTGCGCGACCGCTTGCTGGGCACGACGAGCCTGGCGAGCATCGCCGCGAACGGCGTCAAGGGCACGGGGTACACGCGCGATCCGAGAATCTCCGCCGACGGGCGTTACGTCATCTTCTTGAGCATCCGCACGGACTGGTTCCCCGAGAGCGGGCTGATCGACGTCGACGTGTTCCGCAAGGACATGCAGACCGGGCTGCTCGAGCTCGTCAGCGCGAGGCCGGACGGACACCCGGGCAACGGCGACGCGGTCTGGTACCCGTGGATCTCGGCCGACGGCCGCTGGGTCGCGTTCAACTCCGAGGCCGGCGACCTGGGCCCGCCGAACGGCGCCGGCTCGTACGACGTGTACCTGCGCGACATGCCGGCCGGCGTCACGACGCTGCTCTCCGCCGATTCGAACGGCCAGCCGGCGTCCGGGGACAGCTTCCTGGTCGGCATCACGCCGAATCTGTCGCGCGTGGCGTTCTCGAGCACGGCCCTCGGTCTCGCGCCGGGCGACAACCAGGCCTTCCGCCACGTCTACGCCAAGGACCTGGCGACAGGCTTCGTCACGCGCGTCGACCAGGCGATCACGGGCGCCACGGGCAACGGCAGCTGCTACACGATCGGCGCCATGTCCGCGGACGGCTCTTCCGTCGCGTTCATCTGCGACGCCAGCAACCTCGTTCCGGGAGTCGACCCACAAGGCCAGTCGCTCTTCTTGCGCGAGTGCCCGGCGCCGGCCGGCACGCCGCTGTGCTTCGGCGACGGGACGGGCACGGCCTGTCCTTGCAACAACTCCGGCGCGCCCGGGCACGGCTGCGCGAACCCGGTGCGGACCGAGGGCGCGCTGCTGTCGGCGTTCGGCACGCCCAGCGTGTCCAACGACACGCTCGTCCTGGCCGGCGACGCGACGACGAACTCGGCCGTCACGTACTTCCAGGGCACGGGCACGACGCCCGGCGGCAACGGGCTCGTGTTCGGCGACGGGCTCCTGTGCGTGAACGGCAACGTCATCCGGCTCGGCGTCCGGCAGGCGGTTTCGGGCGGGTCGCGCTATCCCGGGCCGGGCGGCATCCCCGTCTCCGTGCGCGGCCAGATCCCGGCCGGCGGCGCGGTGCGCTACTACCAGATCTGGTACCGCGTCGCGGCGCCCTACTGCACACCGGCGACCTGGTCGTTCTCGAACGCGTATCAGATCGCCTGGTCGAGCTGACGGGCCGAGCTCGCCGTCTCGGCGTCCGGTGGTTGCGAGCCAGGCTCCGTGCTGGCTTCGCGAGCGCGCGACCCCGTAGGATCCGCGCGTGGGCGAACCGCGCGCGGGCAACGGGCTGGCCGAGTGGACCCTCAAGGCCGTTCTGTGCGGGCTCGTGTTCGGGTGCCTGTTCGGCGGCGCGAACGCGTACCTGGGGTTGACCGCGGGTCTCACGGTCTCGACGTCGATCCCGATCGCGGTGTTGTCGGCGGCGATGTTCCGCTACCTCGGCGGCGGGACGATCCTCGAGGCCAACATGGCCCAGACGATCGGCAGTGCGTCGAGCTCGCTGGCCGCGGGCACGATCTTCACGATCCCCGCGCTCTTCCTGTGGGGGCTGGCTCCGCCCGTCTGGCAGGTCGCCGTGCTGGCGCTGGCGGGCGGCGTGCTCGGGATTCTGGCGATGGTGCCGCTGCGCCGCCTGCTCATCGTGCAAGCCGACGCCGAGCTGCCCTACCCGGAGGGGCGTGCTTGCGCCGAGGTCCTGGAGGCGACGCAGAAGAGCGCGGCCGCAGGACGCTGGATCCTGATCGGCATCGGCGTGGGCTTCGTGATCAAGCTGGCCTTGACCGGCGCGCAGCTCCTGCCCGACGACGTGGCCTGGAAGCCGTCGTTCCTGCCCAACGGCGGGTTGGCGCTGCGGGTCGCGCCGGCCCTGCTGGCCGTCGGGTTCATCGTCGGGTTCCGCGCGGCGGCCGTGATGATCGCGGGCGCGCTGATCGCGTCCGTCGTGCTCTACCCGCTCGTCACGAAGGCGCACTTCGAGGGCCTGACGGACGCGTCCGTCCAGAATGCCGCGTTCCTCTCGGCCGCCGCCGTGAAGTCGCGCTTCCTCCTGTACGTGGGCGCCGGCGCGGTGGCCGCGGCCGGCATCGTCACGATCGTGCGCACGGCGCCGACGATGCTCGCCTCGCTCAAGGCGGTCGTCCTCGGGTTGCGCGCGAACCGGCGCGGCGGCGTCGAGGGACCCGACAGCGAGCGCACCGACCGCGACCTGCCGCCCGCCGTCATGCTCGGCGGCATCGCCGCGCTCGTGCTCGCGCTGGCGATCGTGCCGGGGATCTTCGCCGGGGACCTGCCGCCGATCGGACGCGCGGTCGCGGCGATCGGCGTCGGCGTCTTCGGCTTCCTGTTCGTGCCCGTGTCGTCGCGCCTCGTGGGCGTGATCGGCGTCTCGTCGAACCCGACCAGCGCGATGGCGCTCCTGACCCTGGCCGGCACGGCCGGCGTGTTCCTCGCGCTGGGCTGGAAGGGCGTCGCGGCTCAGGCGGCCGTCCTCACCGTGGGCACCGTCGTGTGCGTCGCCGCCAGCAAGGCCGGCGACATCTCGCAGGACCTGAAGACGGGCTGGCTCGTGGGCGCCACGCCGCGCCTGCAGCAGTACGGACAGCTCCTGGCCGCGGCCGTGTCGTGCTGGGTCGTGGCGATCGTCGTCGTGATGCTGTGCGAGGGGGTGGGGTTCGGCGAGGGTGGTCTGGCCGCACCGCAAGCGCGCTTGATGCAGACGATGGTCGAGGCCGTGCTGGGCGCGCAGCTGCCCTGGGACCTGCTCGTCATGGGCGGATCCCTGTCGCTGGTCGGCGTGCTCGTCGGCTTGCCGGCGCTGCCGTTCGCGTTGGGCGTCTACCTGCCGTTCGGAACGATGGCGGCCGTGTTCCTGGGCGGCTGCGTGCGGCGCTGGTGTGAATCGCGGGGCGGCGAGCGCTTGGACGTGCAGTCCGGGATCTTGTGCGCGTCGGGGTTCGTCGCTGGCGAAGGTCTGGCGGGCGTCCTGATCGCCGGGCGCGAGATGGCGCGCCAGGCCGCCGGCGGCGTGGCGACGAAGCCCACGTTCCTCGTCGTCCACGAGATCGGGAGCCTCGCGGTGCTGGCCGTGGCCGTCTGGTTCCTCGTCCGCGCAACGCGCCGGCCGGCATGACGGAGATCGCGAGGCCGCGCCTGTCCGTGGTCGTCCTGACCAAGGACGAGGCCGCGAACCTGGCCGATTGCCTCACGTCGGCGCGCTTCGCCGACGAGATCGTCGTCTACGACTCGGGCAGCCGCGACCGCACGCACGAGCTCGCGCGCGCGTTGGGCGCGCGACTCGTCGTCGACGCGGATTGGAAGGGATTCGGCGTGCAGCGTCGCCGCGCCCAGGCCGCGGCGCGGGGAGCCTGGATCCTGATGCTCGACGCCGACGAGCGCATCACGCCCGAGCTGGCGCGCTCGATCCAGGCCGCGGTCGCGCGCGACGTGCGCGCGGTCGTGTACGAGGTCTCGCGGTTGGCCTGGTGCTTCGGGCGCTTCATCCGTCACTCCGGCTGGTACCCCGACCGCGTGTTGCGCCTCTACGCCGCGGAGCGCACGCGGTTCGACGAGGCGCTCGTGCACGAGAAGCTGGTCGTCGAGCCGGGCCTGCGCGCCGAGCGTCTCGAGGGCGACCTCCTCCACTTCACCTACCGCGACCTGCGGCACTACCTGGTCAAGTCGGCCGACTACGCCGCCGCCTGGGCCGACCAGCGCGCGCGCCGCGGCGAGCGCGGCTCACTCCTCGAAGGCCTGATCCACGGCGGCGCGTGCTTCATCGGCATGTACCTGATGCGCCTGGGCTTCCTGGACGGACGCGCGGGGTTCCTGCTGGCGCTCGTCTCGACGCACTCGACGTTCGTGAAGTACGCCGACCTGTGGGTGCGCGGCCAGCCCGCGCCGCCGTCACACCCGAAAGGGTGAGCCGGCAATCTCCAGACGGTGGTGCAAGGTGTCTGACACCGTCGTGCACCGCCGCTCGCGCGTCGAGCCGTTCTCACGCCAGGAAGCGCTCGCACACTGTCCTCGCCGCTGCGTTCAGGTCGATCGCGCCCATCTCCGATTCGCCGGCCGTCGCGGGCGGAGAGAATGCCAGGCGCCGCTCGGGTCGGTTCAGCGTCTGCCAACGCAGCGCGGTTGACGACAACCGGCGCGGGTAGAAGCCGCACGTCGGTCGGTCCAGCGCGCCGGCCAGGTGCAGCGGCCCCGTCGAGCCGCCCACGAACAGGTCGCACAGATCGAGGTGCGCCGCGAAGCGCGCGAGGCCTTCGCGCGAGACCCACGCGAACGCCGGTTGGTCGGCGGCGCGCAACCGCGCCGCCAGCTCCTCCGCCGGCGCTTCCTCGCCGGGACCCGCCGTGACGACGGCCGTGAACACGCGCGCGCCGCGCAGGGCGAGCACGAAGCGCACGTACTGCTCGACATCGAGGTTGCGCGCCGAGCCGCCGTGTCCCGGGTGCACGACGACGATCCGGTGCTCGTCCGCGATCGCGTGCTGCGCGCGGAAGGACGCGAGGAGCCGCGCTCGGTCGGCGGGATCGAACGAGAGGAACGGCGGCTCCGGATCGGGGCCGGCCTCGAAGCCGTGCGCCGCGAGGGCTCCTCGCGCGAGCTCGACGTTGTACTGCCACTCGGGCTTGTCGGACCGCGAACGTCGCTGACGGTGGCGATCCGTGTAGAGGAACTGCGCGAACTTGGTAGCCGGAGCGAGCCGGTAGGGGACCCGCGCCCGCCACAGCGCGGCCGCGACGCGGGTCGTCGAGAAGAGCGTGATCGCGGCGTCGCAGCGCAGATCCGCCACGGTCCGGGCCAGCGCCGCGACCCCGGCCGCCGGTCCCGGGTCGATCGCCACCGCGTGGATCCAGGGTGACAGGCGCGCGACCGGCTCGGTGTAGGCCGGCACGAGGGCGACCAGCTCGACCCCCGGCCAGTCACGGGCCAGCAGGGCGAAGGTGGGCAGGGCCAGCACGAAGTCCCCCAGCTTGTCGTTGCGCACGACCAGGACGCGGCGGGGGGCCATGGGGGCCAGAGCGTACCGGGCCGATACACGGTCGTCCGATGTCGCCGGGCGGTTCCTGCGTTACGCTTCTGCGACTGTTCCGCGGCCTGCGACTTCGGTCGAAGACCTACGCGTCCGCGAAGCCTCCGACGAACCGGCTCGAGAAAACCATGATCAAGACCGCACTGCTGTGCGCCGCGCTCGTCGCCGCGCTTCCCAACCTCTCCCAGGCTGTGCCCCAGGCGCCCGTCAAGGCCGCCGCCGAAACCAAGGCTCCCAGCCTCTCGGTCGGCGACGCCGCTCCGGCGCTGTCGATCGCCAAGTGGGTCAAGGGCTCGCCCGTCGCGGGCTTCGAGAAGGGCAAGACCTACATCGTCGAGTTCTGGGCCACGTGGTGTGGGCCGTGCATCGCCGGGATGCCGCACCTCTCGGAGCTGCAGAAGAAGTACGGCGACAAGGGCCTGACGATCATGGGCGTCTCCTGCGCGGACACGCGCGGCAACACGCTCGAGAAGGTCGAGGAGATGGTCAAGGACAAGGGCGACAAAATGGCCTACACGGTCGCCTGGGACACCGAGCGCAAGACGAACGAGGCCTACATGAAGGCCGCCGGGCAGAACGGGATCCCGTGCGCGTTCCTCGTCGACGGCAACGGCAAGATCGCCTACATCGGCCACCCGATGAAGATCGACGCGACCCTGGAGCAGGTCGTCGCCGGCAAGCACGACCTCAAGGCGCTGGCCGAGGCGCAGAAGAAGTCGAAGGAGCTGGAAGGCAAATCGATGGCGATCCAGCAGGAGCTGAATCGCGCCGCGAACGCTCAGGACTGGGAGGCGGCGATCAAGGCCTGCGACGACCTGATCGCGCTCGACCCCGTGCAGTACGGCGGCGCCGCGGCCGTCAAGTTCCAGTTCCTGGCCACGAACGTGAAGGACATGGACCGGGCCTACGCCTGGGCCAAGCAGGCCTCCGAGGGGCTGCTCAAGGACCAACCCGACGCGCTGAACGGGATCGCCTGGACCATGGTCGATCCGGACTCGCAGCTCGAGCGCCGTGACGTCGACCTGGCGCTCAAGATCGCCACGCGCGCCAACGAGCTCTCCAAGGAGAAGGACGCCGGCATCCTCGACACGCTGGCCCGTGCCTGGTTCCAGAAGGGCGACGTCGCCAAGGCGGTCGAGGTCCAGCGCAAGGCAGTTGCGCTCGACGGACGCCTGAAGGGCTCGCTCAAGGAGTACGAGGAAGCGCTCGCGAAGCGCGGGTGAGAGGCCGAGAGGAAACCGATCGTACGGCCTCTCTGATCCTGTTGGCGCCGCGCGGAACCGCGCGCGGCGCGCACCAAGAGCCGCATTCGCTGTCACAGACGCCCCGCGTGCCCAGCACGCGGGGCGTTCTCGATTCACGGGAGCCACGTCACGCGCAAGCCGTTCGTCAAGTTGAACGTCGACGCGGTGCAGAAGGGCGCGCTGTTCCTGAACCAGACCTGGTAAGTGCGCACCGCGCCCGCGGCCGGGACGACACCGCGCACGGAGATGAGCGGCTCGGCCCCGGTCGGGTACTGCGCGCTCCCGAAGCTCGCGAACTTCGTGACGAGCCGAATCGTGCTGCCCGCGGCGCAGCGCAGGCCGTCGCCGAAGGTCGCGCCGGCGCCGCTCGCGGTCATGCCGGTGCCCTGGAAGAAGAGACAGCTTGCGGTCGCCGGCATCGACGACGCGATCAACGCCAGGCTGTCGTTCGACACCTGCGCCGATCCGACCGTCTCGAGCCGGGCGCCGCTCGGGTTCGCGCTGTGCGCGCAGCCGCGGCCCGCCGCGCCGGAGTTGCCGCACGGACAGGCGGTTCCAGTGCCGTCGCCGAAGCAGTACGGCGTCGCCGCACCGCCGGGAGCTGCGTCGAAGAACGCGCCGCGCACGTCGTGCCCTGCGCCCGGAGCCGAGGAGTCGGTCCAGCAGCACAGCGCGCGCCCGACCGGTCCGCCCGAAGACCAGCGCGTTGCGACCGAGACGTGCTCCTCGCGGAACGAGGTGTAGGCCACGTCTTCGTGCCCCTCGGCCAGCGCGATGTTCCCGTCCATCACGACGAACGACGCGACGTACGGATCGTGGTCGAACGTCGAGCTCTCCCAGCTCTCCTGGTAGGTCACGACGAACCGGTCTCCGTCGGCGTCGACGGAAGGGAGGAGCTGGTCCTCGAGCACGTCCGCGGCTTCGAGCTCGGTCAAGTTCGCGCGCGCGAGCACCGATCCGCCCAGGCACAGGGCGGCTTCGATGTCGTGGTGCCCGCCGCGATCGACCTGCCACACGACGAGCCAGCTGCCCGTGGTCTGCGAAGGCGACGAGGGCTTGGCCGCGGATTCGGCTGCGGTCGTGGTCGTCAGCGCGAAGGTGGGCGTCACGAGCAGCCCGTCCCACTGGACCTGTGCCGCCTGGATGTCGCAGTTGCCCACCGCGGCGCAGCGGCCCCACGTGATGTTCCAGCGGGTCGTGCCATTCCCCTTGGAAACGGCCACGTCCTGCGCCGAGTGATGCACGTCGAGCAGGAGCGGGAGGAGCTGCAGGAACGTGCCGTCGCTGGCGACGTTGCGGTACACGATCTGGCGGACGCCCACGACGTCGCGCTGCCACGCGACGCAGAAGTACGCCGGACCGGGCAGGTAGGGATCCCCGCCGACGGACGCGTGCAGGTTCGAGTCCGATTCCGGGCTGCTGACGTCGATCACCGGTCCGTACATGAGCGTCGCGGCGCCGCTGATCCGGCCGCGGATGTGGCGGTTCGTCGTCGAGCCGACCGTCCCTGTCGTCGCCACGACCAGGAACGAGTTCGCGGCGTTCATGTTGGCGACGCGCGGCAGGACCCAGACCTCGCTCGACATGTCGACGTAGGCGCCGCCGAGGACGACGCCGTTCGCGTCCAGGACCTCCGAGTAGACGTCGAAGTCCGCGGCGCTGAACGCGTCCTGGTGGACGACGAGCCAGCGAGCCGTGGTCTCGTCGTAGGCGGACTCCGCGAGCTGGTCGTCGTTGCTCGGGCCGACGGCGATCGCGAACGCCGAGACGATCGGATCCACGACGAGCGGCAGCGTCGCGACCGCGACGAAGTCGGCCGGCACCGTGATGACGATCTGGTCTGACGCAAGGGTCGAGGTCAGCGCCAGGCGGCGGCCGGCGGCGTCGATCGCGGTCGCGCTCCCGTAGCGCACGCCGCCCAGCTCGTTGGAGAACGTGAAGCCGCCCTCGGCGGTGCAGGCCTCGAGCGACGAGCTCCAGGCAAGCCGCAGCTCGATCGCTCCGCGCTGCGGCAGCGCGTCGAAGCGGAACGAGTGTTCGGCGGAATCGAGCGCGAAGTCCCAGCGCTCGACCAGGTCGCCGCGCTCGATCGCCACGGCGTCGCCGGTGCGTTGCGGGACGTTCCCTTGCACGTCGAGCTCGACGCCGCCCACCGACGCGGACGCGAGCGACAGGTGCAGCGGGTAGTTGCGCGGAGCCTCGGCGCCCAGGCCGGGCACGTACGCGGCGCCGTCGCTGCGCACCTGGGCCTTGTAGGTCCGGCCGCGCACCCAGATCGTCCCGTCGCCCGGCTGGTCGAAGGCCAGCGGTCGGACGTGGGCCGGGGAAGCGTCACGCGGAATCGGGTCCGGGCGAGCGTCCTGCTGCGCCGCTCCGGCGACCGGAGCGACGAGGATCAGCGCCAAAAGGACAACGACGCGCAACATGGGGGAGCTCCTTCGAGTCCCAGCCACTTCAACGCAGGTCGCGGTGTACCGCCAGGGGTGTGCCCGTGCGCGGTCACGGGAACGGAGCCGGGCCGCGGCGACAGGAGCTGCACCACGGCCCGACCTGCGTTCCGACCCCCTCCGTCGCGCCGGCGGCGCGGCGTGCTCTGCTGCGAGCCGCGCCCCGGCGCGGCCA